>JBMOOF010000058.1:0-220436 GCA_049323695.1 Pseudomonadota bacterium | reverse complement strand
CTGCTAGCTACCTCAACGAGGTCATCACCCGGATCGTCCAAGGCCACCCGCAGAGCCAGATCGATCAGCTCATGCCTTGGGAATATCCCGCTCAGGCCAGGTAGAGGGCCTCGGGACAGCGCTTACGCATCATCGTAAGCATCCGGCGAAGGCCGCAGCGACGTTCGTTTAGTGCGGGTGGAGGATTCCGTCGCTCTCGATCAGCTTCAGGGCTTGAGCGAGGGTCTTGCTGCGGTGCAGGCAGAACCAGGCGCCGGTGTGGCGATGCCATTGGACGTGGAAGCGATCCGGAGCGACCCAGTCCAGGCGCACGAATGGCGCGTCGAACTCTTCCCCGCGATTATCCGCGAAGCCTGAGCGGTACCGTTGAAGGAATCGATAGCGGGTCCCGTGCCATTTGCCCTGAATATCGACCGGGTAGTTGAACTCGGTGGGACGCACGACCGGCAGGAACCGTGGCTTCAGTACATCGGTGATGAACCGCTCACAGGCGGCGGTGATGTGCGCCTTCTCAGACTCTGTGAGCCCGCTCATCGAACCGCGACAGTGAGTGGCGGCGGGGAGTCGCTCCAGTTCCACGGCAGCAGCTCATCGATCCGGTTGCTGGGCAGGTCGTTGATGCGGGCCAGGACGTCGGCGAGCCATGCCTGAGGATCGACGTCGTTCATCCTGGCCGTGGCGATCAGGCTGTACATGGTCGCCGCACGCTGGCCGCCGCGGTCCGACGCGACCTCATGATGCCCGGAGTCTGGGGCAGGAGGTGGAGGCCGCCTATCCGTTCCATCCGCTGTTCCAGCAGCCGGCGATCGTGACGGCCGATCAGATGCATACGGGCCCATGGGCTTCCGCCACTTGCCGGAGGTGGACTGGATACGCCCCAGAAGGCGAGGAGACACTGAAGGCGGCGACCGGACCGGGGTTTTTCAAGCTACTCGTTGATAAGATCTTTGGCCTTCCTCGCCATTTCTCCCACTGCATCCAATGCTTTGACAGCCGTCTCTCTGGCTGCCGCCGCCGCTTTCTGAGCCGCATCTCTCGCGGCTTCAGCAGCGTGCTTCGCGGCGTCCTTGCCAAACTCGGCCGCCTTTTGGACTGCTTCCTCGGCCTTCTGCGCCGCCTCCCCGGCAGCTTCAGAAGCTTTGTTGGCGGCTTCCGAGGTCACCAACGCTGACGCAACCACGGCTGCGCGGAAGGTTTCTGTAGTCGCGTCCACAAGCGTCGTTTCCGCCTCGGCAAGTCGATCCTGGGCCGCCTTCAGGTTTGCCTGAAGGCGGGCGCGCAAGTCTGCGACCTTCTCTTCCGCCTGATCGGCGGTGGCGTGCACAAGCGCCTCGGCATCGGCGACGATGAGCTTCACATCAGCGATCAGTTTATCTTGGATCGTGGTGGGCCGGTTGGATTCAGACATGGGAAACCTCTCGATCAACGATTTAAGGAAAAGTATGGATTTCTACGTGGCCTCTTCACCCAGCCTTGGCCGGTTCCTCTTTGGCGGCTTCCTCGGCCTTCCGAGCCGCTTCCCCGGCGGCCAGGGCCGCCTCATCGGCGGCTTCGACGGCCTTTCGGGCGGCCTCCCTTGCCGCGGCCACAGTCTGGGCTGAGGCGTTCAGCCGGGCCTCAGCCGCTGTCCTGGCCGCGTCCGCCGTCCGGGCGGAAGCTTCCTGAGCCGCGATCGCCGCTCTCCCCGCCGCCTCGGATGCGGCTTGCGCGGCGACTTTGGACTCCGCGCCCGCCTGGCGGTGGGCTTCTTCCGACTGACGGGCGGCAAGCGCGGCGGCGGTCTGCGCTTCCTGGGCCGCCTGCACCGCCGCGGCCCATGCTTCCGAGGAAGCTTCGCTGACCGCCTTGCGCGTCCTTTCGGCATTGCGTGTCGCTGTCTCAACAGCCGCCTGCGCCGCCGTTCGCGCCTCCTCCACAGCCACCCTAGCGGTCGCCGCCGCGTCCTGGACCTCGCCTCTCGCGGCGTCCGCCGCCTGCTTGGCGGACTCCTCGGGATTTTGGGCTTGGCAACCGGCGCTTGCGAACACGCCAGACATCGCTGAAACGAACAGCAGCTTCTTGAGCGTCATGGGTCAGTATCCTCAATGAGTTCAGTTTTTTTCGTGACAGGTTTCGTCGTCGTGGTCTTTGCGCCAAAACAAATCGGGCTGAGACGGGGCGTCTTACCCGCCCACGGTTCATTCACCGATCGCCGCACCCTTCGGACCTCGCGTCGCACTCAACTGGTAGAGAATGGGGACAACGAACACCGTCAGGGCCGTGGACACGAGCGTTCCGAAGATCAGCGAAATGGCGAGACCGCCGAAGACGGGATCGCTCACCATGATCGCCGAACCAAGGACGATGGCGAGGGTCGTCAGGATGATCGGGCGCAGCCGGACGGCGCCGGCCATTCGGACCGCCTCGTCCAGCGCCATGCCCTGCTTCAAATTCTCCTCGATGAAGTCGATAATCAGCAGCGAGTTGCGGATCACCACACCCGACAACGCTATGATGCCGACGATGGACGTGGCCGAGAAGTCGACCCCAAGGATCCAATGGCCCGGAAAGATCCCGATGATCCCGAGCGGAACGGAGGACATGGCGATCATCGGAATCAGGAATGACCGATAGTAAGCCACCAGCAACAGATAGACCGCCGTCAGGGCGACGCCCAGGGCGACGATCATGTCGCGATAGATATCGAGGGTCATGCGCATCTCGCCATCCCACAGCAATTGATAGCCGTCGATGGTGTCGGGCGCCCGGGGGTTGAAACTCAGGTTGCCGGTCGTAAGCGGCTGCCCGTCAGGCCCGTTGATGCCGGAAAGGCGCCGGTTCAGATCGAGAACGGCATAGAGCGGTACGCTTTGCGACAACTCACCCCCGACAAAGGCGACGCGTTCGTTATCCTTGCGCTGGATCGGCCGATCGGCAGTCGAAGATGAGACTTTCACCAGCTCGGACAAGGCCACGGGCTGACCCGACGTGTTGTTCACGAACAGGCCATCCAGTTTTGTCGGATCGACGGCGTGTCGACGCGGGACATAGGCGCGAATATCGACCGGGTTGCGCTCGTCGGCCGGGTGCGCCCGCCCGACCAGGTCACCGCCATAGACGAGCCGCAGCAACTCGGCGATCTGCGCCACAGAAACGCCCGAGAGGGCGGCCTTTTCCCTGTCGGGCACCAGCACCTGCTCGACCACGTCGACAGGTTCGGTGTTCGAGATGTCCACCATGTCGAACGTCCTGGCGAACTCCGTCTCGACCTTGGTCGACAGGCGCCTCAGTCCCTCGGACTCTGGTCCGTATATCTCGGCCAGCACCGTCGCGCGCACCGGCGGCCCTGGAGGATCCTCGACCAGGCGGACGCGCGCACCAGGGTAGCTGGCCCGGATCTCGTCCACCTTCGGCCGCATCGCCCGCACGATCTCGATGGAGCTCAGGCGCCGTGCATGCTTGTCGACGAGATTGACCCGGATCTCGGCGACGTTGCCGCCCCGCCGGTCGGCGGTGCCCTGCAGCAGACCGTTGAAGTCGACGACCCCCGATTGTCCGATCCAGCTTTGATAGTTGGAGACGTTCGGATTTGTGGAGAGCAAGCGGCCGATTTCACGGACCATCCGGTCGGTTTCCTCGACGGGGGTGGTTTCCGCCATGCTGATGACGATGTTGAAGGTGTTCTTATTGTCCTTCGGCATGAAGCCGAGCGCGACACCGAGCGGCGAGACCGCGCCGCTGACGCCGGAAGGACGGATGAACTGCCAGGCGCCCTGGAGCGACGAAGCGAGGATCAAGGCGAAGATGGCCAGGGCCAGCCCCCGACGGGCGCGCCGGTTGAATTGGAGCGAACCGATCAGGCGCAGATAGAGGCGCTGCATCCAGTCGCGATGACCATGGCCGTGGCCATCGTCGGGCTCGTCATGATCGGCGGCGGGATGACGACGGAGCCAGCGATTGGCCGCCCATGGCGTCACGATATAGGCCACGACGATCGAACCGGCCATGGCGATGGGGACGTTGTAGGCGACGGGATAGAAATAGTCCCCCGCCATGCCCGTCACGAGAAAGAGCGACCCGAACACCAGCATCACCGCCAAGGTGGCTAGATTGGTCGCGTTGCCAATCTCGTTGGTGGCCAGGATCGTCGCCTGTTGCTTGGTCAAGGATGAGGCGGAGTTATAGTGCCGGTGAATGTTCTCGATGACGACGATGGCCGCGTCGACCAGCAGGCCAAGGGCAAGGATGAGGGCAAAGAGAGTCACCCGGTTGATGGTGACGCCGCCGAAATAGTCCGCGGCGAGCGTGATCGAGAAGATCAGCGGCACGGTCAGCGTCACGATCAGCGCTTCACGCCAGCCAAGGAACAGCACCATGATCAGGCTCACCGTGAACAACGCGATGGCCAGATGCTCGATCAGAACATTGACGGCGGCGTCGGCCTTCTTCCCGTCATCGCGGGTCACGACGACATGGATACCCTTCGGCACAAAGGATTGCTGCATCCGATCTATTCGATCGACGACGCTCCTGGAGACGAGAACCGCATTGGCGCCCTCCTTCTTGGCGACGGCGATGGTCACCGCCGGCATTTCCCCCGTGCCCGCATGTTGGGCGCGCGCGTCGGCGGAGCCGAAGGCGAACCGACTCTGCGCCGTGATCTCGATGGGAGGGCCGTCGGTGACGATGGCGACGTCGCGCACATAGACCGGTCGGCTGGCGTGGACCCCGACGACCAGATCGCGCACGTCATCGACAGACGCGAACGCGCCGCGCAGCTGGACCGTCTCGACCTTGCCGTTGCGCAGTGGCCCGGATAGCGGTGTGGACAGGTTGTTGGCGGTGATGGCCGCATAGGCTTGCGGCAGTGCGATGGAGAAGGCGACAAGCCGTTCAGGATCGAAAGCGACGCCGATCTCCCGGTCACGGCCTCCGCGAACGCTGACGACGGAAACATCGGGCAGGCTTCGCAGACGCTCGGCCATGCGATCGGCGACGCGCTTGAGCCCATAGTCGTCATAGGCGTTGGACGCGAGCGTGACGGTGACGACCGGAACGTCGTCAGCATCCACCGCCCGGATCGTCGGAATCCCGGCGCCCGCCGGTAGGCGTTCGCGGTTCGCCATCACTCGATTGTAGAGTTTGACGAGGGAATCCTCCGGGGATTCCCCGACCTTGAATTGCACCTGCACCGCGCCCAGCGAATTGCGCGCGACGCCGTATGTATGGTCCACGCCGGACATCTCGCTGAGAATGCCTTCGAGAGGACCGACAATCAGCTGATCCACCTCTTGCGCCGAAGCACCCGGCAGCGCGACGGTGACAACCGCGCCAGGGACGACGATTTGCGGGTTCTCTTCGCGCGGTGTCAGCGCAACGGCGAAGACGCCAGCCATCAGGACGCCGACGATGAAGACGATCGTCAACTTGGATGTGATGAAGCTGCTGGCCAGCCGCCCCGCCAGATTCAGCCGAGGACCGCTCATCGCGTTCGCGGCCCTTGAACCAATCTCGCGCCGTCACGCACAGAAGCATCGGCGCGAGCCAGGATCGTCTCGCCGCCCACCAGGCCCGAGGCGATCTCGACGTATCCGTCCGCCTCCTTGCCCGTCCGCAACCACCGGAAGGCGACGCGGCCGTCCTTCCCAACCACGAAAACACCGGTCAGTCCCCCGCGCTCGACGATGGCGCTGGCCGGGACCCGGGGCGATTGCCTTCGGCCGGTCACGAGCCGGGCGCGGCCGAACATGCCCGGCATGAGACCTGGGTCCGGCGGCAGTGCGATATCCACCTCATAGCGCCGCGTTGTGGTATCGCCCGACGGTACGATGCCACGCACGACGCCGCTCAGGGTGCGGTCGCCGAGGCCGTCGAGGCGCACCTCGATCGGCGCATCGACGGCAATGCGCCGGACATCGGCTTCCGGCACAAACATCTTGAACAGCAGGCGGCGACGCGCCTCCACGGTGACGAGCGTGCGCCCGGGCGTCGCCAACTCTCCGGCCTGTCCGGACCGGGCGACAATAACCCCGTCGATCGGGCTGGCGATCGTGACATAAGACCGCTGGGCCTCGGCGGCGCCAAGCGCGGCCTGCGCCCTGGCGACCGTCGAGCGCGCGACGTCACGCCGCAAGCTGGCGCCACGGAACACATCTCTCGATATCGCACCCGTCTGCGCCAGCGGTTCCTGAGCGACGACATCCTCTTCGGCGTGGGCAAGGTCGGCCTGGGCGGCTGAAAGACCGGCGCGCGCTTGTCGTATCGCTTCATCGATCTCTCTGGCGTCGATCCGCGCCAGCACCTGGCCTCGCCGGACGGATTGGCCTTCATGAACGGCGATCAGGAGCACATAACCGGTGACGCGCGAGGAAATATCGACCCTGTCGTCCGATGTGACGGTGCCGGGAATGGCGTCGAAATCGGGCAGATCGGCGCGCTGGACCACTGTGGTCGGCAGACGCACCGCCGGCGGTTCCCGATCGACTGTTTTCCCGTGTTCTCCGCAACCGGCCAGCATCGTCAGCGCCAGGCCAAGCGCCGGCAAGGTCCGCCTCTTCGCGTGATCCCTAAAGGGCATCGGATTGGTCCTTGAGCGCGCGCTGCAGGGTGGAAAGAACATGTGCGGCGATGATTTTCGGATCGGCGTGATCAGCGTGGCCGCTGGACAGATATGGAAGAATGCGCGCCATCTGGACGTGCCCGATGATGAGGGCGATGACGGACGCCGTCGTCAGGGCTGAGTTCTTGCCAGGCGAATAGGCTGAGACGATCCCGTCAATCAGCGAGAACGGCTTGTCGAAGACCGCTCTCGAGAGGCGCGCGACTCTTTCCATATCGCCGTCGATCAACTCGCGCAGCATCAGTTGCGTAAATATCAGATCATTAAACAACAGCGTCACGAACCACTCGACAAAAACCTGCAACTTATATTCCAGAGAAGAAGTCGTTTTGAACAGATCATCCAGAGGGGACATTCTTGTAACCAGAACATGCGCGAGCGTATCCTCGACCAGCTGCGCCTTGTCTCGAAAATGATAGTATAGGTTAGCCTGGGTCATCGAGACTTCGGCGGCGACGTCTCGCATGGAGACGGCGGAATAACCGTCCGCCGCATAGAGCCGAGCGGCCGCATCGAGAATTGCGGTACGCGTGTCGGTCAATCCGACATCCCCTTGTTGAACGGCCGTTAAGTCGATAACTATCTGCCCGTCACAGCGTTGTCTAGGCCGCAGATTCGGTGTCGTCAGATTGGCTGGCGGTCCCGAGCCGAACCGAAGCCGGGATGTGACGCCGTTCAGCGGACCTCGCGCGCAAGTGTGCGGTCGCCAAGCAAAGAGATGCCCATGCGCACCTATTGGCTCTTCGCCTTGCTTCCTGTGCTGTCCGCCTGCACGGTCGGTCCCGACTATGTCGGCCCACCGGACAAGGGGATTTCATCCCGCTTCGTGCGCATGGGGGACACCGCCGTCATCGCAACGCCTCTCGTTGCCCGGTGGTGGGAGACGCTGGATGACCCTATCCTTGACGGAATTGAAGAGCGGGCGCTGCGTGCAAATCCGAACATGGCGGCTTCCCAGGCCCGCTTGCGTCAAGCGCGCGCCATGCTGCGCATCGAGCGAGCCAACGCGGCGCCGAACGTCGTTGCCGGTGCGCTGGCTGGCCATGGCCGCGTTCCAGAGAGCGGCTCCGGCGCTGCCGGCGCCATGATCCCGGCTCTGGTCGGAACCGAGGAGAGTTCCTTTGATCTATATACCGCCGCCTTCGACGCCAGCTGGGAGATCGACCTGTTCGGCGGGAGGCGGCGCAGCAGCGAAGCCGCGACAGCGACCGCGCAAGCCGCAGAGGCCACTTTGGCTGACGCGCAGGTGAGCCTGACCGCCGAGGTCGCCCATGCCTATATCGGCCTTCGAGCCACACAGACGCGGATCGCGTTGGCGCGACGGTCGGTGGAACTCCAGCAGCAGATGCTCGACCTCACGCGCCAGCAGTTCGAAAGGGGCGTCGCTTCCGCGCTCGATGTCGAACGGCTCAGCATGCAGTTCGAGACCGCCAATGCCAGGATGGCGCCACTCGTGGCCCAGGCCGAGGGCTATATGAACGCTCTCGCCTTGCTCTGCGGAGAGCAGCCGGGCGCCCTTGATGCAATGCTCGATCCGCCCTGGCCGGCGCCTCTGCCGCCCGCCGCCGTTGCCATCGGCGATCCGGAAGCCATGCTCAGGCGGAGGCCCGACGTGCGCGCCGCTGAACGCCGGCTCGCCGCCGATACCGCTCGGATCGGGGTCGCGGAAGCCGCCAGGTTCCCGCGGCTCAGTTGGATGGGCGTCATCGGGATCGGCGGTACGCAACCTTCCGATTTGACGCATCTCGATGATTTCGTCGCGTTGGGCGCCCCGACATTGCAGTGGAGCGTGCTGAATTTTGGTCGTGTGCAAGGGCAGATCAGGCAGCGCGAATCGGCGCGAGACGAAGCCGAAGCCCTGTATGACGCGGCGGTCCTCGGGGCATTACGAGACACGGAAGACGCCTTGGCGCGGTTCCGAGCCAGTCGTGCAACCGTCGCGATTCTCGCGCGGGCGAAGGCGTCGGCCGACCGATCAGCCAATTTGACGCAGCAGAACTACCAAGCCGGCAAGGTGTCGCGCATCGATGCGCTCGGCGCAGAGCGGCAGCGGATCGATGCTGAGGACGGTCTCTCCGCGGCCACGGCCGGTTTGACGGCAGACTATGTCGCGCTTCAGAAGGCGCTGGGCCTCGGATGGCTCGACCAAGGCCCGCGGATCGGTTGAACGGAACACACAATGTGCCTGCGCGACTTGTCACGTCTATGTTGACGAGCGCTGGATAAAGCAAATCGGCGCCGCCCCGCCCGAAAGCTCTGAGGAGGGTCTGCTGCAGTTCGTCGAAGATTGGCGCGACAGCAGTCGCTTGGCCTGCCAAATCGCGATTACCGATGACTTGGACGGCTTGGTGCTTCGGTTGCCTGTAAGGCAACACTAGGTTTTGTTGAGAGCATTCCGCTTTTAATCGTACACATATCCGGCGGCCTTGAAGTAGTTCCAGCATTCTTGCGGGTCGAACATGGCGCAGATGTCGCAGAGGGCGGTCCACAGGGGCTCGAAAGCGCGGGCTGAAGCCTTGCGCAGATAGGCCTTGAGCTTGGCGAAGGCCATCTCGATCGGATTTAGATCGGGCGAGTATTGCGGAAGGAAGAGGAATCCGGTGCGGCGAGCAGCGAGAGCCTCGGCGGCCCTGGCGCTCTCGTGGACTGAGAGGTTATCGAGGATCACTACGTCCCCAGGCTGGAGCGCGGGCGCCAGCTCCTGTTCGACCCAGATGTTGAAGGCCTGTCTGTCCATCGCCCCTTGGATCACGAAGGGCGCAACGAGGCCCGAGCATCGAAGACCGGCGATAAAGGTCTGCGTGCCCCAGCGGCCGAAGGGTGCCGCCGCCTTCAGCTGGGCCTCAATGATGATCTTGTTTGCCCAGCGAGCTCATCACTCGGGCCTGCGTCTGGGGGGCGTCCTGTTCAGCGTTCATTGAATCTAGGACCGCCTCGATAGCGGCGAACAGCTTGTGTGCTTCGACCGGTTTATTGACAAAGGCCTGCATTCCCGCGGCTCGGCATTGGTCGACGTGGTCTGCGGACGAAGACGCCGTCAGCGCGATAACGGGCGTGTTTCGATTCATCCCGTTCGAACCTCGTAGCCGCCGCACCGCTTCCACGCCACCCATTACCGGCATGTTCATATCCATCAGCACGACATCGAATTCGCTGATCGACAAGAGTTCCAAGGCGGCCTGACCGTCTTGGGCGGCAACGACCTGGCTGCAGTAGGGCCGCAACATCAGACCAAACGCTCGGCGATTGATCTCATGATCGTCGACGATCAAGACCCTGAGATCCATGCTGGGCGCCACCGGTTGCTCGTAACCCTCCGGCTTGAAGGTCCCGTCGAGCATTGCGAGCGGCAGCTTCAATGAGAAGGTAGTGCCTGCGCCAGCGTTGCTGAACACCGCCAAGTCCCCACCCATCAACTCCGCCAACTGCCGACTGATGCACAGTCCAAGCCCGGTGCCGCCATGAGTACGGGCCGTGCTCGCGTCCAGTTGCTCGAACGCGACAAAGAGGCGTTCGAGCTGGTCGGGGGTCATTCCGGGTCCTGTATCAGCCACCTCGACCTGCAGGAGTTCCCCGTGGGGGTCTACGCGCGTTGTGACCCGCACCACAACCCCGCCATCGTCGGTGAACTTGATCGCATTCGAAAGCAGGTTGTTGAAGATCTGTCGAAGTCGGGTGCGGTCACCCCGAGCCCAGCCAAGCATGGCTCCGACCTCCAGCCGGAGTGAAATGCCCTTCTTGTGCGCCTCGGCGGACCAGAATCGCACGGTGTCTTCCACCAGTGCTTGAAGGTCGTAGGGGACATCTTCTGTCGTCAGGCGGCCCGCTTCGATCTTGGACATGTCCAGCAGGTCGTTGAGCAGGCTTTGCATCATGCGGGCGGAGTCAAGGATGAGGCCCGCGCCTGAACGATCGCAAGCGTCGCGAGATCGGCCCTCGACTGCGGCCGCGCCCGCCAGAATGGCGCTAAGCGGCGTACGGAGTTCATGGCTAACCATCGCGACGAATGCTGACTTCGCTGCGGTGGCGGCCTGCGCCTGCGCCTTGGCCTCGCGCTCGGCCGCCAGAACCTTCTGATAGAGTTGCCAAGCCAACAATGCAGCTGTGACGTTTAACCCCGCCGTGACGGCCAAAGCGACCGCCTGGCCGAGCGACGCGCCGAGGGGCATGGCGAGAAGGGCGAGAATGACAAAGTAGCCGATCTGCGGCAGGAGGGCGGCGGTGAACACCGGGCGGCAACCCACGCTGGTCAAGACAGCGTTCAAAATCGCGCCCGACACCCACAGCGCGCCGCAGGCTACCCCCCAAGGTCCGCCGAAGACGGCCACGACAACGCCAAACGAACCGAAGATCACTCCATTTGCAGCCACAATTACCAGGGCGGCGCTCCGCCAGCGAGCATCTTCCATCCGACGCTCAATCAGCACGCGGGGAAAAATCCCGACTTCAAGCGCCTGCAACAGGAAGTAACCGAGCACCCACGCCGCCGGGGCCATGAACGACCCGGTGAACACTGTATAGATCGGGGCGACGATCACCGGTAGAAGCAGACGCATGACGATCTGTCGCCGCCGGGTCGAAATGACAGCCGCGAACTGTTGATCAGACTCCCGTAAAGCCGTGCGCATCGTTCAGTCGCCTCTAAAGGGTCCGTCGCACACGATCCTGCCTTCGCATGATCCATATTTGGTTAACACTCGCCGAGCTTTACGGGCTTTGCCAAGCAAAGTCGTAAATCTCCTACTGTGGGGCTTCTGGCTGGGGCGATCCCAAAAACCGGCGCCTGGGACTTGGCCTGGCGACGCTGGCGCGACGCAGCTGGGGCCACCTGGTATCACCGAAGGCCGCGGTCGCGAGGGCTCGGTCACTCGCCCCTGCTTCTCCCGTCCCATTGTGATGCGTCGAGGTCTCGGTTGACGCTGCGAAGGTGCGTGCGCAAGCGCGTGAGGTTGCCTGTGAGCGATATCATTTCCTCGTTGGTGAGGACCCCCAGGGTACGATCTCTGAGTTGCGATGCCGTCTCCGTGAGCGCCGGAATGATTTCCCATGCGCTCGCGGTCAGATGAACTCGCCAAATACGCCGGTCGCGCGCGTCGGCTCGGCGCTCAACATGCCCGCTTTTTGCCAGCCGATCGATCATCTGGCCAAGCGCCACACGGCTCACCTCCAGCCGCCGGGCCAGTTCGATCTGGGTCAGCCCGTCCTCTCTAGCGAGGTTGGCGAGCACCCGCCAACTCGCCCCGGTAAGCCCAAGGTCACGCATCCGTACGTCGAGCGCTGCGCGCAGCAAGCGCGTCACCTCTGCCAGGAGGTAGCCAGCTTCGAACAGCGCCACGGCATTGGGAGCCGTCTGGGACCCGCTCAGCAGCGCGTCCCGATCCAGCAGTAGACGAGTGTTTGATGTGACCATGACCTTTTGTTATATACTTTACAATTAAGGTCAGTGCAAAGAGGTGGAGAGCATGGAAGAGCCGCGCAGACGAATCTTCGAAGGCGCAGGCGGCGTCCGTCTGGTCGCGGACGTATATGGCGAACCACGGCGGGGCACAGTCCTTCTCGCCCACGGCGGAGGTCAGACCCGACACTCATGGACATCGACGGCGAGCGCCTTGGCCAAGCGGGGTTGGCAGGCCACATCTCTCGACCTGCGGGGCCACGGAGACAGTGACTGGTCGTCTGTCGGCGACTACCGGATGCAATGCTTCGCCGAAGACATCCTCGCGGTCGGCCGGATTCTCGGCGGGCGACCCGCGCTGATCGGCGCCTCGCTCGGCGGACTGGCGGGCCTCTTTGCCGAAGCCGAGATCGCGCCCGGCACCTTCAGTTCGATCACCTTGGTCGATATCGTGCCGAATATGGATCCGTCAGGCGTCGCGAAGATCATGGGTTTCATGGGCGCTCACCTGGAGGAGGGGTTTGGCACGCTGGAGGAGGCGGCGGACGCCATCGCCGCCTATCTTCCCCACCGTCCGAAGCGGACGGACAGGTCCGGTCTCGGCAAGAATCTACGGCGCGATGCGAACGGCAGATACCGTTGGCATTGGGACCCCCGCTTTGTTACCGGCATACACAGTGGTCGAACCGCCGGCGATGCGGATCTGTTTGCGGCGGCGGCGTCGAAGCTGTCGCTACCGGTGCATCTTATTCGCGGCCGGCTCAGCGAACTGGTGTCGCGTGAAGCGGCCGAGGCCTTTGTCACCCAGTTGCCGAACGGCGCGTTCACCGATGTCGCAGGCGCTTCGCACATGGTGGCGGGCGACCGAAACGACGCCTTTCTTGATGCCGTGCTCGAGTTTTTTGAGCGTTCGGCCAACGAGAATGGGGACCTTTCGCCCGGTGGATCGCTGGAGATGTGACGGCGCTGAGGCCGGTTGTTTCAGGTCGAGTCCGGCGCAGCGGCGTCGCGCCTTGCGTCTGTTGGGGGCTATTTCACAAAGGCCCTGGCCGAGCGCCGCGCCCCCGGGATGACCTGTTCCGCGACATGGCGCGGCAGCAGGCCGAAGGCCTGCAGTTGAACGACGAGGAGTTGCGCATCAGTCTTTCGGCCCTGCTTGTTGGCGGCAATCTCACCACGACCGACCTGAACAGCGATGGCGTGCAGCTGCTGCTGACCCACCCTGCGGAACTGGCCAAACTGCTGGCGGCTGGTCGCGCCGAACCCGGCTCTCCAGGTCCACATACGAAAACAACGCTCCCGAACGCTGATCCCGACCCCGCATCGCCCGCTCCCGATGGACATCCCCGCCCAACGGTTGAATCATGCGTCGCGCACCCAAGCGAGCGAGTTCTTCCTCAGCCTGCTAGTGTTGCCTTACAGGCAACCGAAGCACCAAGCCGTCCAAGTCATCGGTAATCGCGATTTGGCAGGCCAGGCGACTGCTGTCGCGCCAATCTTCGACGAACTGCAGCAGACCCTCCTCAGAGCTTTCGGGCGGGGCGGCGCCGATTTGCTTTATCCAGCGCTCGTCAACATAGACGTGACAAGTCGCGCAGGCGCAGACACCCCCGCAATCGCCGTCCAGGTTTGGAACGTTGTTGTTCAATGCGGCGTCTCTAGCGGACGTTCCACTCTTGACCGTCACGACGTGTTCCCGGCCGTCGGCCTCGATGTACGTCACCGTGGGCATTTTGTACTCGTTCATTGCTTGGATGCGATTGGAACGCTTTTAAGCGTGAAGTTTGACGGGCAAATACGTGAAACCGCGGATCAAGTTGGACAGTGATCGCTCAGGCTCGCCGACGACTTCCACTCTGCTGAATCGCTTGAGGATCTCTTCCCAGATGATCCGCAACTGCATCTCCGCGAGGCGGTTGCCAACGCAGCGATGGATCCCGAAGCCGAACGAGAGATGCTGGCGCGGATTGAGGCGGTCGATGATGAATTCGTCCGGTCGATCGATCACGTCTTCATCGCGATTGCCCGACAGGTACCACATCACGACCTTGTCGCCCTTGGCGATCTGCTTTCCGCCAATCTCGGCGTCGGCGAGCGCCGTGCGTCGCATATGGGTAAGCGGTGTCTGCCAGCGAATGATTTCGGGGATCATTTTCGGGAGCAGGCCGGGGTCGGCCATCAGCTTGCGATACTCGTCTGGGTTCTGATTGAGCGCCAGAACTCCGCCACTGATCGAGTTTCGCGTCGTGTCGTTGCCGCCAACGATCAAGAGCATGAGATTGCCGAGAAACTCCATGAAGGGCATGTCGCGGGTCGTGGGGGAGTGTGCCAGCATCGAGATCAGGTCCGGTTTGGGCTCACTATTTATCCGCTGGTCCCACAGGCCCTTGAAGTAATAGGCGCACTCCATGAGTTCGTCTCTTCTCTGATCGAATGACGAAATCAGGCCGGTTTCCGGTGTCGCGGTCGCCACGTCTGACCATCGGGTGAGCTTTCGCCGCTCTTCCCATGGAAAATCAAACAGGGTCGCGAGCGTCATGGTCGTGAGCTCGATGGACACTTTATCGACCAGGTCGAACTCTTCACCGATGGGAAGGGAGTCGAGGATCGTTCCCGCCCGCTCCCGGATGATCGGTTCGAGGAGCGTGAGATTGGCCGGCGCCACGATCGGGCTGACGACCTTCCTTTGCGCGTCATGCTTGGGCGGGTCCATGGCGATGAACATCTCAAGTTCAAGCGCGCCCTCGCCGCCCTGCATGTCCTGAATGGCTATGCCGCCGAGCTTGGCTTCGGAGGAGAACGTCTTGTGATCCGTATCCACACGCATGATGTCGTTGAACTTGGTCACCGACCAATAGGGACCGTAGCGGCTGGTGGCGCAATAATGCACCGGATCCTCGCGCCGAAGCCGGGCAAAATGCTCCCCAACGACATCCTGTTGGAACAAGACGGGATCGCTCACGTCGAGCTGGTCGAGAGGGATCTCGTGCGGGGCATCCACTAGGTCGGCGAGCGTCATGAGCCAGTTCCTCGATCCACGAAACGCCAGCCGCGAGGCCTATGCGCGTCACGGGACGATCCGTCGTAGTGCGTGAGTTGTCAATAATAATTATGTATTCTATCAATTAACGTCTCGATTGGGTGATCGTCCGACCTGTGACACAAGCTGAGGTCCGGGAGTTTCGGCGGACATCTGCGAGGTCGGGCATTGAATCTTGCTAACGAAGGGCGGCGGGCGCGGCTCTCCCCGGAAACGCGGCGGTCGCAGCTCCTTGTGTGCTCAGTCGCGGTGTTCGCAGAACATGGCATCGCAAGAGCGACTCATTCCCAGGTCGCCGAGAAGGCCGGCGTATCCGTGGCCGCTGTGTATTCCTACTTTCGCACCCGCGGGGACCTGGTCTCCGCGACATTGGCCGAAGTGGCGCGCTATCTCCGCGAAATCCTCGACGGCACGCTTGAGAAGGGCCTCCCTCCCTTCGACGCGCTCATCGATCTTGGTCGCGCCTTTGCCTTGGGCGCGCAAGCCAATCCCGATGTGATCAGGGTCTGGCTGGACTGGAGCACGGGAGTCGGCTTGGAATCGTGGCCGACGTACCTGCAAGCTCTCGATCAATTCCAACGCGCCGCCGAGCAAATCCTGATCGACGGAAAGCGGCAGGGAATTGTCCCGGAATGCTTGAATGTCAAAGCCGCCGCCCGCATCTGTCTAAGCGGCGGCCACGCCGTGGCTCTCATGCAATTGACCGCTGATTCATCGTCGGAAGACCTCGAAATATTCATCGATCAACTCGTGCGCGGAGCGATGGGAATCGCCGCCGACGCGAAAATCGCGTGACATCTGATCGCCACTTGGTTCGCCCCGAACCGCCTCAAGTTGTAAGGGGCGATCAAAGCCCTAGGACGGCTTTCGAAATGACATTCCGCTGAATCTCGTTTGAGCCGCCATAGATGGAGGCCGCTCGGCCAAAATTGTAGGAACTGGTGACGGCGACAGCGTAGTCGGGCCCGACTGGATGCTCGTTGGCGGTCCCAAGCAACTGGGCCATTTGAAATGGCGCGGCGTAGTGGGCGACGGCCTCGACCGCGAGTTCCGAAAGTGTCTGTTGGACTTCGGTGCCCAGAATTTTGAGGATGGACGAAGAGGGACCAGCCATCCGGCCGGCCGCTTCGTCGGCCAGGATTCTCAGGTTTGTATACTCCAGCGAAGAAAGTTTGATCTCAAGCTCGGCGACCTTGTGGCGGAACGACGGGTCATCATAGAGGGGAGCGCCGTCTTGGCCGCCCTCCTTGCGGGCGATCTCCTTCAGCGTCGCAACCTTCTTTCGCGACTCGGCAACGCCGGCGATGCCGGTTCGCTCGTTGACCAAGAGAAATTTCGCGTAGGTCCAGCCCTTGTTTTCCTCGCCGATCCTGTTTGTGACAGGCACCTTGACGTCGGTGAAGAAGACCTCGTTCAGGTGGTGCAAGCCGTCGATGGATATGATCGGCCTGACGCGAATGCCCGGAGTCTTCATGTCGATAAGCAGAAAAGAGATGCCTTCCTGCGGCTTGCCGGCTTCGCTCGTGCGAACAAGGCAGAATATCCAGTCCGCTTCATGCGCGTAGGACGTCCAGATCTTCTGTCCGTTTACGATGTAGTGGTCGTCCTGCCTGATGGCCCGCGTCTTGAGAGACGCCAGATCCGAACCCGAACCTGGCTCTGAATAGCCTTGGCACCACCAGACTTCGCCCGACAGAATTCCCGGCAGGTGCCGCGCCTTCTGTTCGTCGTTGCCGAAAGTGTAGATGACCGGGCCGACCATCGACAATCCAAACGGGGAGAGCCGGGGGGCGTTGGCCAGCGCCATTTCCTCGTTGAAGATGTACTTCTGCATCGGCGTCCAGCCCGTCCCGCCGTACCCCATTGGCCAATTGACGGCGACCCAGCCCTGCCGGTGAAGCGCCTTGTGCCAGGCCGACAACACGTTTCGCGATGCGGCCGCGCCGACCGTTATGCGTTCCGAGAGATCGCGCGTCAGATTTTCCGTCAGAAAGGCGCGAACCTCCTGCTTGAAGGCCAGGTCTTCCAGGGAAAGCTCAACTTGCATCTAGTCCTCCTCCGGCGGGGGTTCGAGGCGCAACGCCGCTCTGCTCCGCGGGGTGTCATAATTGCCCCGGGCCTTGTGACGAGAGACGGCAATGGCAGATATGTGTTTTCGACCGCATCATATCTGTTATGCATGGATCTCTGGGTTGGGCTACGAAATTCGCCACTGCCGCTGCTTTAGCACGCATGGGGGCAGGCTTTCGTGATCCAAGATTCCAGGGGCGGGTCATGCCTCGGCCCGTTGTACCGTGACATTCGGGGCTACTGAATTGGGGGCAAGGCGTGAGCATTCGGGACAAGGCCTACGTCGCGGGAATCCATGAGCATCCTTGCAGGGCGGCGGCGACCAAGACGCTGGCGCAACTGCATGCAGAGATCGCGCAGGGCGCGCTCGCCGACGCCGGGCTGAGCATGAACGACGTGGACGCCTACTTCTGCGCCGGCGACGCGCCCGGCCTGGGCCCGCTCAACATGATCGAATACCTTGGCCTGCAGAACATACGGCACATGGACAGCACCGAGACCGGCGGCTCATCCTATCTGGTCCATGTCAATCATGCGGCGCAGGCGATCGCGGCCGGCCATTGCAATATCGCGCTCATCACCCTGGCGGGCCGTCCCCTGGCGGACGCAAAAGAGGGGAAGTCAGGCCGACTTCACAACGCCGAGGCGCCGGATTTTCCGTTCGAAGCGCCGTTCGGAGTCAATGTTGCGAACATGTATGCGATGTGCGCCATGCGCCACATGCACGAGTTCGGAACAACGCCCGAGCAGCTGGCATGGATCAAGGTCGCGGCTTCCCATCACGCCCAACATAACAGGAGCGCCAGGCTGCAAAACGTGGTCACGGTCGAGGAGGTGCTGGCTTCACCGATGATCGCTGATCCGCTTCACAGACTGGATTGTTGCGTCATTACAGACGGCGGCGGTGGCTTGGTCGTTGTCAGCGAAGCCGTTGCCCGATCATTGCGACGCCCGCAAGTCAAAGTTCTCGGCGCCGGCGAGGCGCCCAAGCATCTTTCGGCGGGGCGGGTGGATCTAACGTTCTCGGGTGCTCGCTGGTCGGGGGCAAGGGCCTTTGAAGAGGCGCGCGTGACGCCAGGGGATATCAAATATGCCTCGATCTATGACTCGTTCACCATCACCGTACTGGAGAGCCTTGAGGACCTGGGATTCTGCGAGAAGGGAAAGGGAGGTCGGTTCGTATCCGACGGCAACCTCATTTCCGGCGTGGGCGCCTTGCCGTTCAACACTGACGGCGGCGGCCTTTGCAACAATCACCCCGGCAATCGCGGCGGCATGACGAAGATCATCGAGGCTGTGCGTCAGGTTCGGGGCGAGGCCCATCCCCGTGTTCAGGTGCCCGACTGTGATGTCGTCCTGGCGCATGGGACAGGGGGGCTTCTTGGCTCCCGAATGGGAAGCGCGACCCTCATTCTCGGGAACCAGGACGCATGAGTGATCTGAAGGCGACCGGCCGACGCGTCATTGTGAACGCTGAGAACAAGCCATTCTGGGAGGCCGCGGGACAAGGCCGGCTTATGATCGGCTGCTGCAATGCTTGCGGAAAAAGCCACTACTATCCGCGGTCGATATGCCCACTTTGTTATTCAGGCGACACCAGGCTCAAAGAGGCCTCTGGCGATGGAGTAATCTATAGTTACTCCGTTACACGTCAGGCGAACCCGCCCCATGTCATCGCCTATGTGACATTGGTGGAAGGTGTGACCATGTTGACGAATATTATCGACTGCGACCCCGACCTTGTGTGGATTGGACAAAGCGTGCGTGTCCGTTTTGTCGAGGCGGCGGACGGCTACGCAATTCCGATGTTCTCGCCTGGCTGATCGTCGTCGCCGGACCAGAGGCAGGCTCGTCCCGGCCGCGACCTACTCGCATCCGCGGCACACCCTACCCTACCCTACCCTTCTTGTTGCCGGCATGCCGCTGCATGGCTCTGGTTTAAGTGTACCGCCTTGGCGCTTGATGCGCCCGCGGGAAGGAGGCTTTTCTTCGATGTCGCGCCGGAGTAGCGTATTCTTGTCAATCAAAAACATAGATATATGACGGAGGGATCGTGCAGGAAGTGGTCGAGTTCGAGCGGCGAGACCATGTCGCCCTCGTGACGATGAACAGGCCAGAGGCCCGAAACGCCTTCTCGCCAGAAATGCTGGTCCGGCTGGCTGACGCCTGGATGACCGTGCGTGACGATCCTCAAGTCCGTGTCGCCGTGATCACCGGCGCCGGCGATAAGGCATTCTGTTCCGGGGCCGACCTTGGCCGACTGATTCCCCTGATCAGTCGGGCGAGAGCGCCGGAGGACGAATGGGACAGGCAAATTTTGGCGGATGGCGAAATCCTCGGTACGGCGCTTCTGCGCACCTTCGACGTCGGCAAACCCGTCATTGCAGCCATCAACGGCCACGCGATCGCTGGCGGCATGGAACTCGTCCAGGGAACCGACCTTCGGATTGCCTCGGAATCGGCCAAGCTCGGGGTGCAGGAAGTGAAATGGGCGATCTTCCCAGGCGGTGGGTCGACGGTCCGCCTGCCCCGGCAGGTGCCCTACGCTCGGGCGATGGAGCTCTTGTTGACCGGCGATCTTGTGAGCGCGAGCGAGTTGCTTGACTGGGGTTTCCTGAACCGCGTCGTCCCCCAGGCTGAGGTGTTGCCCGTGGCGCTGGAGCTGGCGGGGCGCATCGCCGCCAATGGCCCGATCGCGGTTCAGGCTATTCGTCGTTCTGCGCGCGCTTGCCTCGGGAGGCCGGAAAGCGAAGCCATGCGGATCGAGTCCGAAATGGCCGCTCCAGTCTTCCGCACCGAGGACGCGCGGGAAGGTCCGCTTGCCTTCATGCAGAAACGCAAACCCATCTTTCACGGCCGTTGAGCCTACTTCGTCTGGCCATTTCATCGCGTTAGAACAAGGAACACCCGATGGCGCTGCACAGTCGCATCTGTGAGATTTTCGGAATTCAATATCCAATCGTGCTCGCCGGAATGGGAGGCGCCAGCGTCCCCCGGCTGGCGGCGGCGGTCTCTAACGCCGGAGGATTGGGCATCCTGGGCGCCGCAGCATGCTCACCCGAACAGCTGCGCGAATGGATCCGCGAGATGCGGTCCCTCACCGACAAACCATTCGGCGTGGACACCCTGCTGCCGGCCTCGGTTCGCCGCGAGGTGGTCGATGCGGCGACGGCTCGGGGGGCGGGCGACAATCCGTCACCGATGGAAGCGCTGAGCGACTACAAGGCGTTTGCTGCGGAGTTCATGCGCCAGGAAGGTCTCGAGACGGTCACCAGGTCGCGCGACAGCGCCAAGCCAGACGCGCTTGGTGGCCTCTCGCTCTTCTCCAAGGAATTCTTCGAGGAACAGATGGAGGTCATCGTCGAGGAAAAGGTGCCAGTCTACGCTGCGGGTCTCGGCAACCCCGGCCCGTGGATGGAGCGCCTTCACGGCAATGGAACCAAGGTCATGGCGGTGATCGGCTCGGTGAAGCACGCCCTGCAGGTGGCGGCGTCGGGCATCGACGTGGTGGTCGCGCAAGGTCACGACGGTGGCGGGCACAATTCGCCGATCGGAACCATGGCGCTCATTCCCCAGGTCGTGGATGCGATGGGTGGCCGGATTCCAGTGTTGGGCGCTGGCGGCATCACCGACGGTCGTGGCGTCGCGGCGGCCATGATGCTTGGCGCTGAGGGGGCCTGGGTGGGAACGGCGTTTCTGGCCACGGAGGAAGCCGGGATTGAGCAGTTCCAGAAGGAGGTCTTGGTGGAGTACGGGGATGGTGACACCGTCGTGTCGAAATCCGTCACGGGCAAGCCGGCGCGCATCATTCGCAACAAATGGGCCCAGGCCTGGATCAACGCTGACAAGCAGCCGCTGCCGATGCCCTTCCAGTCCGCGGTCGCGGGGCCCGTGTTGGCGGCGGCGACACGTGACCAGCGCAAGGACATCGCGCCCGGGTTCGCGGGGCAGGGGATAGGCTTGATCAAAGCGATTCGGCCGGCCCGTGAAGTTCTGGAAGACTTGGTGAGCGGTGCGGAATCGGCGCTCGGCAGCGCTGATTTCTACCGCTGAACCGCGAAAGGAGCGATCGATGATCCCCCGCAGAATGCCAGACTTTCGACCCGAGATGGTCGAGGCCTTCATGGCCTCGAGTAATAGCATGACCGGTTTGCCGGAGTTTCTCGGCCTTCGCATCGTCGCGATGGCGCCTGGCCGGTTGACGGCGGAGTTGCCTGTTGATCCGAAACTCCTGACCGGATTTGGCAACATGCATGGCGGCGTCCTGTCAGCCGCTTGCGATCATGTCCTGGGCTGCGTTTGCTATCCTCACATGCAGCCCGGCCAATGGGCCGCGACGACCGAATTCAAGATCAACCTTCTGGCGCCCGTCAGCCGCGGCATCGTCACGGCGCATGCCGAGATCATCTCGATGACCAAACAGACCGCCGTGGTCAGGATCGAGATGGAGAACGAGGGGCGACTGTGCTGCTCGGCGCAGGGCACTGTCCTGATCCAAGATCCGAGGCCCGCCTGATACGAGTGCGGGGGCAATCCGGCGACGGACATTGATCAGGCCGTGGCCTGCACGGCGTTCACGTCGGGCGAGCCAAGGCCTCCAAGGATCTTGCGCATGATTTGAAGCAGTTCGGGCCTGCGGCCCTGGAACTGATCCTTGGGGGCCGCGACGCCCACGGCAAGGGAACGTGCCGGCAGGCTGGTCGTCAGAGGAACGGCGAGCATTGCAGCGTTCGGTGTGACGAGTCCGGAATTGAATGCGTATCCGCGCGCCGCGACCTGGGCCACGTCTCTGATAATCTCCGCCAGGTTGGCCGGAACTTCTTCGCCGTCCCACGCGGCCAAGGCGGTCGAGATGAGGCTTGGTCGTCGATCGACAGCTTCCTGCGCCAGCAGAACTCGCCCCAAAGTGGAGCGCGCGAGACAGCGCCGGGCGCCTGGGTCGACATGGTAGCGGATGGGAGCCCCCCCCTGGATGACGCGCACGTATTGGCAATAGGCGCCACTGGTCGCGCCAAGGACAACTGTCATCTGCGTCTGATCGGCGATCTCGCGCATGTGCTGCTGAATCCGCCGCAGAGGCAAAATTTCCTCGCCCACCCAATGACCGAGCAGAGACACACGTATCGAAGGGAAGAATGTTCTGTCTTCAGCCGAGAAGTCCAGATAGCCGAGGTCCGCAAGGCTGCGAAGCAGGGCTGCGGTGCTGGAATGCGGGTAGCCAAGCGCCAAGGCGACATCCTGGATATGCGCCGGTTTGCGCACCTCATCGAAATACTCGAAGATTTCCAGTGTTCTGGCGGCGGATTTTACAATCGACTGATCTTGTTTCTGCATGCGTGCGCCATGTTCTCTGGGCCCGCGACTATATCGCAAGCGCTGCCAACGTTCCCTCTTCGATCGCCCGTACCGCGTCCAGGCCCGAAGCATCCCGCGCGCCTCCGACGACCGAGAACGAGACACCCGCAACCGCCAGAGGGCCGGCGAGCCGGGCGTCCGACTCCTGGCCGACACACGACACATAGGTGTCGGCTTGGATCACGCGCGGCTCGCCAGCGACTATGGCGTGCAGCCCCTCAGGACTGAAGTGGCCATATACAACACCGCCGATCATGGCGACCCCTCGCTGCTTGATCTCCAGAACATTCGCCCAGCCCCGCGTCTTGCTAAGACCAACGCCGAATGTGGTGTCCGGCTTTCGCTGATAGAGGGTGATCCGTCGCGCCGCGGGCCAGGCAGACAGAGAGGGGCCTAACGCCCCCCGCTCAGCGAAGCTCATGTCTATCCCCCAGTCACGGGAGAAGCCCTCGATGTCCGGCGTCTCGGGGTCCGCAGGCCCGACCGGGTGGGCCAGCCGCTGGGCCACGTCGAACCCGATCCCCCCCGCGCCTAGTATCGCTACCGTGTCGCCAACACGCGCAGGCGTCTCGATGGCCTCCGCGTAAGTCATGACCCGCGAGTCTAGCGGAGCCGCGCCCTCAAGGCTTCGCGGCTGCACGCCGGTCGCGACAATGACGTGATCATAGGCGGCGCAGAGAAGATCGTCTGGCCCCGCCGGGGCTCCGAGACGGACATCCACGGCCAGTTCCGTCAGCCGGGCTTCATAGTAACGAATGGTTTCGGCATAGTCCTCCTTGCCGGGGATCTGGCAGGCGAGCTTGAACTGCCCGCCCAGGCGCGCCGAGGCCTCGAACAGCGTTACTTGATGTCCTCTCTCGGCAGCGGTGACCGCCGCCGCAAGGCCGGCGGGCCCGCCACCAACGACGGCGACCCGCCTTGGCAGGGTAACAGCCTCGCCGGCAAAATCCGCCTCGCGGCAGGCCGCTGGATTGACCATGCAAGTCGTGAGTTTGCCCGTGAAGGCGTTGTCCAGACAGGCTTGGTTGCAGCCAATGCATACATTTATCGCGGCGCGCCGTCCCTCTCGCGCTTTGGTGACGAAATCCGGGTCCGACAGAAATGGGCGCGCCATGGAGACCATGTCAGCGGAACCCTCCGCGATCAGCCGCTCGGCCAATTCAGGCGTATTGATCCGGTTCGACGCGATAACCGGCACGCCGAGGTGCTCCTTCAGCCGTGCGGCGGCCCACGCAAAGGCGCCGCGCGGCACCATATGAGCTATGGTGGGAATGCGGGCTTCGTGCCAACCCACACCCGTGTTCACCAGGTTCACCCCGGCTGCCTCGATGGCCCGGGCTTGACCAACGACCTCCTCGAAGGTGCTGCCACCTTCCACGAGATCCATCACCGACAGGCGATAGACCAGAATGAAATCCTTACCGCACCGTTCGCGGACAGCGCGCACAACCTCGGTGGGCATCCGCGATCGATTGCTGGCCGAACCGCCCCAGTCGTCGCTGCGCTGGTTGGAGCGCGGGGCGAGGAACTGGTTCAAAAGGTAGCCCTCCGACGCCATGATCTCTACCCCGTCGTAGCCGGCCGCCTGGGCAAGCTTCGCCGCCGAGGCGAAGTCCTCAATGGTGGAATAGATATCGTCCTCGGTTAGCTCCCGCGGGACCAGGGGATTGATCCGCGAGCGTATCGCGGAGGGGGCGACAAGGCCCTCATGGCGGGCATAGCGGCCGGCATGTAGAAGCTGGAGCACGATGCGGCCACCGGCCTCATGCACGGCCCGCGTGATAACGCCGTGGCCCGCCACGGCGGCCTCCGACATCATCGCACCATTGCGCCCAAGCCGCCCCGCCGTGTTCGGAGCGACACCGCCCGTTACGATCAGACCAGCCCCGCCCTGTGCTCGCCGGGCGAAAAATCGTGCCTGTCGCTCGTAACCGTCGGACGCTTCTTCGAGCCCCGTGTGCATGGAACCCATCAACGTCCGGTTGGGCAGGGTCAAGGAGCCCAGGTCCAGCGGCGACAGGAGGTGAGGATAGTGCGGCGCGCTCAATATCAGGCCATGAACGTGGCTTTGGCTGCGGCTATCACGACGCGGCCATCCCCCGTTTCCCCCTGTACAATGGCTTCGCCTTCTCCGCTCCGCCATATCTTGGTGATGATCGTGTCTCCGTAGAAGACCCTATCGGCGAAGCGCCCCTCGAATGAACGGAAGGCGGCAGGATCGTCGCCGCAAAGTTCTCGCAGGATCTCACGCCCAACAAATCCGTAGGTGCACAAGCCATGCATGAAGGGCTTGTCGAAGCCACCCAGTTTGGCGAAATCAGGATCGATGTGTATTGGATTGCGGTCGCCGGAAAGCCGATAGATCGCCCCCTGTTCCGGACGGCTCTCGCGACAGACCACGATGTCGGGATCACGATCCGGCGGAGCGTTCATTCCGCCGCCCGAAGGGCCCCGATCGCCGCCAAAACCACCCGCGCCTCTCACAAAAAGGGTGGCGCGTGTTTTGAAGAGATCACCCTCATCATCTCGCGCCAGGCCTTCTACTGCGAGCACCGCAGCCTTTCCCTTATCCCATACCTCGGTAATCTTGCCGCTCACCTGCACGTTGGCTTGCGGGGGAAGAGGCCTGAATAGCTCGATGGATTGTTCGCCATGGAGCAACATCTCCAGGCGCATCTCGACGGCGCTCATAAGCCCGCTCAATGCTGTTGACCCGGGGATGACCGCAAAAGTCGGGAGCACCTTGGGGCCCCGGCCTTCATAGATGAAGTCTAGGTCGTCGGCAGGACGTCCTCCGACGCCGAGGGCGTAGAGCATGGTGTCCTTGGCGGACCACGTCTGGGTGCTGACGGGGAATTCCAACCCAATCAGGTCAGAGGAAATCGGCTTTCGTGACATAGACGCCTCGTCGGATCGGGGGGGGGGGCAGGCCTGCGGGTGCTTTCCATCCGGCGGCCAGGCCGCAACGCCGTCTTCAAGCGGGATGCGCAGGCTCTTGAGAAGTTGGGAGAACATGGTCCAGTTGCCGATGGCGATCACGAGTTCAATCCGCTCGGCCTCTGTCGGCAAATGCCGACAACAGGCCCCCCAAGTCGTATCGCTGATCATCCCATTGTCCAAGGTATCGTCCGTGGCCTGCAGCACGGCCTTGTCGGCGTCCGACAGGATCGTGGAACCGCGCCAATCGCGCGTGGCCGCCAGATCGGCCTCCGGAATCTCAAGCCCCCGCGCCACGCGCCAGTGCTGGGTCCACTCATAGGCCGAGGCCGTCCTCCAGCCGATACGCATGATAATCAGTTCGCGAAGCCTGGCATCCAGCCTGTTGCCGCGGAATAGAAGCGTTGTCAGCGTCGAGGCCAGCTCCTCTGCCACGACCGGGTGACGCAGGAGCACCCGAAACACGCTCAAGGGCGCCATCTGTTCGGAAACGCCAGCGGCTTTCGCCGCGCTGCTCGCCTCGTCCAGCGTCAGCAACGCGATCCTTGGGCTGTCAACGACCATCAAGTTCCCTCCGCCCGGAATTCGGACGCCGTCACTTCTCGGCGCGTCCGACCCCGATCTCATGGCCCGCCCCCGGAATTTCGTGGCGCTTGCTTTTCCCGTCCGTATAACAGATATGCGTACTGCGCTACATGTATCTGTTACCAAAAGCGGATTCAGCCGTTCTCGGAGAAAACGCCGATGATGCCGGCCACCACCTTCGCGATGATCCAGACCGCACCGCGGAAGCTGGAAATGCGCGACCTTCCGATACCTGACATCAGCGACGACACGGCGATCCTGCGGATCGAGGCCTGCGGCATTTGCGGAAGCGACTACGAACAGTACGAAGGGGTGCTGAACACGCCGATGCCTGTGATCCCCGGCCACGAACCGTTGGGCGTCATCGAGGCTATAGGCGACAAGGCTGCTCGCCGATGGGGCGTCGACGTCGGGGATCGCGTGGCTGTCGAGACCATGCTGTCCTGCCATTCCTGCGACACCTGTCGGGGCGGGCGTTATCATCTGTGCCCCGAGCGGCAGATTTATTCCTATATGCCGCTATCGGACGCGCCGGGTCTCTGGGGCGCCTACGCCCAGTACATGTTCCTCGCGCCCGAGACGATCGTTCACAAGATCGACAAGAGCCTGCCCCCTGAAATCGCGGTGATGTTCAACCCCCTGGGCGCGGGATTCCGCTGGGCGGTGGAGATTCCGCAGACCCAGATCGGGGACACGATCGTTATCCTGGGCCCCGGGCAGCGGGGACTGGCCAGCGTGATCGCCGCGCGCCAGGCCGGAGCAGGCAAGATCATCGTCACCGGTATGGCGGCGGACGCCAGGAAACTTGAGATCGCGCGAGCCTTCGGAGCTCACCATACCATCGATGTTCAGAATGAAAACGCCGCCGAGCGCATCAAGGAACTGACCGGAGGGCGGGGGGCGGACGTCGTGGTGGAGGTGACATCCTACGCCACCGACCCCGTTCGTGAGGCCCTTGGCTATGTCCGTGCGGGCGGGACGATCGTGCTGGCCGGGGTGAAGGGGTTCAAACCCATTCCCGAATTCGTCTCAGACCTGATCGTCTTCAAGGAAATCACCATCAAGGGCGCGATCGGCGTCACCTCTTCCGGGTATCGCAAGGCGATCGACCTGATCGAGGCGCGCACGCTCCCGCTGGAGCTCATGCATACCCACGATTTCGACCTCAAGGACGCGGAACTGGCGATCCGTACCCTGGCACGCCAGGTCGATGGGGATGAGTCCATCCACTCCTGCCTGATTCCGCCGACCTAGACGACCGACTGGCTCGGGGTCGAAGGCTTCGGTGGGGACTGCAGCAAAACAGGGAGATATCGTGCGCTTCAGCGACAAGGCCGCCATCGTTGGCATCGGCGAGACCGAGTACGTCAAGGGCTCGGAACGGACCGCTGTGGACATGATGCTGGAGGCGGCGCGCAAGGCTATCGCCGACGCCGGCCTGAAGCCTTCGGAAATCGACGGCATGGTGCCGCCGCCGATCTACACGACGTCGGAAGAGCTGGCCGCCAATCTGGGTATCGACGTCTTGCGGTACGCCTCGACCGTTCACATGGGCGGCGCCAGTCCGACCACGGCGCTGCAGAACGCCGCGACCGCGATCGCCGCCGGAGTCGCCGACAACGTGCTCGTCGTATTGGGCTGGAATGGCTATTCCGCCCTGCGCCCGAAACCTGGCCGGCCGCCCCAGCGGGCCATGAACATGAACACACTCACCCGAACAATCCAGGGCTTCTACCTGCCCTACGGGGTGATGCTGCCGGTGCAGATGTATTCCTGGATCGCCATGCGCCACAAAGAAATCTACGGCGTCCCCCACGAGGCGATGGCGGAAGTCGCGCTGGCCTGCCGGGCCCATGCGCAGCTGAACCCGCGCGCCATGACCTATGGCCGGCCGCTCGACATGGAAGGGTACATGGCCGCGCGATGGATCTCCGAGCCTTTCCGTCTCTACGACTGCTGCCTGGAAACCGACGGCGCCTGCGCTGTGGTGGTGACGAGCGCCGAGCGCGCCCGCGACATGCCGCACACGCCGGTGCTGATCGCCGGCGCGGCCGAGGGGCACCCCTATCCTGCCGACGACATCCCTTCGCGACCGGATATGCTCAAGATTGGATTAGCCTACGCCGCGCCCCGGGCCTTCGAGATGGCGGGGGTGAGCGCCCGGGACATGGACTTCCTGCAGATCTATGACTGCTTCAGTTACGTGGTCCTGTTGCAACTAGAGGCGCTGGGCTTCAGCGAGCCGGGGGGCATCTATGACTTCGTCAAGGATGGCCAGATTCAGCACGGCGGACGCTACCCGCTGAACACCCACGGCGGCCTACTCAGCGAGGCCCATGTCTGGGGTTTGAATCACGTCCTGGAAGCGGTCCGTCAACTGCGCGGAGACGCGGGCGCCCGCCAAGTTCCCAACGCCAGCATTGGCCTCGTCAGCGGCTGGGGCGACCTTGGCGACGGCAGCTTGGCAATACTCAGGAAATAGGACCGATGCAGCCAACGATGGTTCCCGCACCCCTCCCCAAGACCCAGGACCCGATGGACGACGAGTTCTGGCGGCGGTGCCAGGATGGGCGCCTGCGCTTTCAGCGCTGCGAAAACTGTCACGCGTGGCGGTTTCTGCCACGCTACATGTGCGCCCGGTGCGGGTCGCCTGAATTTGAATGGGCGGCCACGAGGGGTACAGGCAGCCTTTATTCCTGGACGGTCACCCATCAGGCGTTCCACCCGGCCTTCGCGGCGGAAATTCCTTACGTCGCCGCCTTAGTGGAGCTCGATGAGGGCGTAAGGATGGCCACGCGTCTGCTTGATTGCGACCGGACAGCCCTCAAGCTGGGTATGCGGGTCGAACTGGTCTTTCGCGAGATCAGCGCCGATTTCCGATTGCCACGCTTTCGTCCCAGCGCGTCGGTCTAGGGAGCAAGTTGATGGATCTGACCTACAGCGCCGAACACCAGGCCTTCCGCAAGGAAGTCATCGACTTTCTCGAGGCGCATCGAGACGAGGCGCCAAAATCGCGCGGCGCGGCTCAGCGCCCGTCTCCAGAGGCGGTGGCCTGGCAGACGAAACTGATCCGGCACGGGTATGCCGCGCGCACCATTCCGCGAGATTATGGGGGCTTTGGCGCCGAACCCGACATCCTCGAGTCCCGTATCATCTCCGAGGAGTTTACGCGGGCGGGGATGCAGCCTGGGCTGCAGAACCAGGGCATTTCGATGCTCGTTCCGACGCTGTTGGAGTTGGGAACCGAAGGCCAGAAAAGGCAATGGGTAGGGCCCACCATTCGGGGCGAAGTGGTCTGGTGTCAGGGATATTCGGAGCCCGGGTCGGGTTCCGACCTAGCCAGCCTGCAGACGCGGGCGATCGAGGATGGCGACGACTTCATCATCAACGGTCAGAAAATCTGGACCAGCACGGCGCGAGAGGCAGACATGATCTTCTGCCTGGTGCGCACCGAGTCCGACAGGCCGGCGCACCAGGGGATCAGCTATCTGATCTTCGCCATGGACACCCCGGGCATCGAGGTGCGGCCCCTGGTGACCATGACTGGGCATGCCGAATTCAACGAAACCTTCTTCACTGATGTCCGCGTGCCGAAAACCCAAATCGTGGGGGAGCGCGGCCAAGGCTGGTTCGTCGCCAACGCGACCCTCAAGCACGAACGCGGAATGCTGGGGGACCCCGGACAACTTGAGGCCCGTTTCCTGGCCCTGACGGACCTGATGCGCAACGAGACAGCGGATGGCGCCAGGATCATGGATAATCCAGTTCTGCGCGATCGTCTGCTCCGGCTGCAGGCCGAGCTCGCCGCGATGAAGTTTAATGGCCTGAGAATCCTCAGCGCATCCTCAAACGGCAGTGACGCCGGCCTCGCGCGCCTGATCGTCAAACTTCAGTCCTGCGAACTGGCGCACCAGATCTCCGCGCTGGCGATAGACGCCCTTGGGGAACTGGGGGTGCTCTACGACGACAGCCCTCACCTCCGGTCGCATGGCAATTGGCAGCAGGCCTACATGTTCCAGCTTGGCCTGATCATCGGTGGTGGTACCGCTCAGATCCAAAAGAACATCATCGCGGAGAGAGGGCTCGGCATGCCCCGCGAGCCAAAGCTCCGGATTGCGGAGGCTGGCGTCTGATGGATTTTGGACTTTCGAGCGAGCAGCGCATGCTGCAGGAGAGCGTCCGGCGGCGCCTTGCGAATGTTTGTCCATTGCAGCAGGTGCGGGACACCGTCGGCGCCGAGAAGCCTTACAGTCCTCGCGTCGCCGAGGCCCTGGCCGAACTAGGCGTCCCCGGTATGATCATTCCCGAGGCGTTTGGTGGAATGGGGCTGGGCTTGCTGGACGCCGCCCTTGTCGCCGAGGCGTTGGGCTTCGGCGTCGCGCCTGTTCACTTCGCGGCGGCCCATGTCATGGCCCCGTTGGCGATCATGCTTGGCGGAACGTACGATCAGCAGCTGACATGGCTGCCTAAATTGGCGAGCGGCGAGGCGCGGGCGGCCGTTGCCGTTACGGAATGCATCGCCGCCCGCGACGGCGCGGGCGTCGTCGCCAGGAACGGGCGTCTTGAGGGCACATCGCTCTTCGTTCTGGACGCGGCGGACGCCGATGTCTTTCTCGTCGCTGACCGAAGCGGGTTGATTCACCTCGTGGGGGCCGACGCGCCGGGTCTCGAAATGATCCCCCTGGCAACGATCGACAAGACGCGGTCGGTTGGCGAGTTACACCTTTCTGGAGTCACCGCCGACGCCTTGCCGCATGGAGGCTCAGACCGGACTCGCCGGGTAATCGATGCCGGGCGGATCATGCTAGCCGCCGATATCCTCGGCGCCAGTACGGCCATGATTGAACAGGCCGTGATCTACGCCGGTCAGCGCGTCCAGTTCGGTCGGCCGATTGGATCATTCCAAGCGGTGAAACATATGTGCGCCGAGATGGCGGCGGCGCTTGAGCCTTGCCGGTCCCTTGTCTGGTACGCGGCCCACGCCTTCGACCAGCTGCCGGATGAGGCGTCGTTGATGGCCTGCCACGCGAAATCCCATCTCTCCGAGGTCGGTCGGTTCGTCGCGCGCACCTCGACAGAAGTACATGGCGGAATGGGCTTCACAGATTTGGCCGGGCTGCACTTTTGGTTCAAGCGGATCGGCGCAGATCGCCAACTCCTCGGCGGGCCTGAACGCGTGCGCCACGAGGCCGCCAGGCTGCAAGGCTGGGTCGCCGCCTAGCGGCGACCCGACTCATCAAGCCTCTGACTTTTGGTCGGGGATGTCAGCGCCGCCGCACTGTCTTGGGAGAATATAAATGGCCTGGAACTTCGGCGATATTCTCGACGCACTGCCGCAGGTCATCCCGTCCGAGGCGCCAGCCTTCCTCCACGAGGGCCGGACGATTACGTGGGGGGAGACAACTCGCAGGTCCAACAATCTGGCGCGCGCGATACTCGATCTGGGTGCAAGGCCCGGCGACAAGGTCGCTTTCTACATGCGCAACCGTCCAGAGTACGGCGAGACCCTGGCGGCTTGTTTCAAGGGCCGACTGATCCACGTCAACGTGAACTATCGCTACAAGCCGAACGAGGTGTTCTACATCTTCGACGACTCTGATGCGCAAACAGTAGTCTACGGCTCCGAGTTTCGGGACACCATCGTCCAGATCAAGAATGGTCTGTCCAAGGTCCGGACCTTCATCGAGATCAGCGAGGACGGAACGACCGCACCGTTCGCGGAGTTCTATGAAGCCCTCGCCATGGAGGGGGACGGAGCGCCGCTGGAGATCGAGCGTTCGCCCGACGATCTGCTGTTCATCTACACCGGCGGGACAACCGGAATGCCGAAGGGGGTTATGTGGCGCCATCAAGACCTCCGCGAAGCTCAACTTGACGCGGTTCGCCGGCTCGGCCCCGCGCCGGAGACCCTGAGCGAACACCTAGAATTCATCAGGATCAACGGACCCGGCAATCGCACCTTGCCCGCCTGTCCGATGATGCACGGAACTGGCCTGATCACCGCCATCGGCTGCATGATGAGCGGCGGTTGCGTGGTCACCCTGCCAAGCCCCTCGTTCGACGCCGATGAGCTCTGGTCGACTGTGTCGAACCGCAAGGTGCAGTCGATCGCCATCGTCGGCGACGCCTTCGCCAAGCCCATGCTCAAGGCGCTCGACGAGAGACCTGGACTGTACGACGCCTCAAGCCTGATCTCGATCGTCTCCTCCGGGGTGATGTGGAGCCGCGAGGTCAAGGCGGGTCTGTTGCGCCACATTCCGCAGGTGGTCCTGATGGATTCTTTCGGCGCTTCCGAAGCCCTAGGCTTCGGGTCCTCGGCGATGACCAAGGACGGGGAGGTCCGAACGGCGACCTTCCAGATCGGCGAGCGGTGCAAGGTCTTCGACGAGAGCGATGTGCCGGTGGAGCCCGGGAGCGGCAAGTCCGGGATCATCGCCATCGGCGGCCCAATTCCCGTGGGCTATTACAAGGATCCGAAGAAGACGGCCGAGACCTTCCGCACCATCGGAGGCCAGCGATACTCCATCCCAGGCGACTGGTGCACGGTGGATGCCAGCGGCGCCATGACCCTGCTGGGCCGCGGCAGCGCCTGTATCAACACCGCGGGCGAGAAGGTTTACCCGGAGGAGGTCGAAGAGGCCCTGAAGACTCACGCGGGCGTCGATGACGCCCTGGTGGTCGGCGTGCCGGACGACAAGTGGGGCCAGTCCGTGACGGCCGTCGTCGTGCTGGCCAAGGGCGCCTCGTTTGACGAGGACGAACTTAGGCGGCACGTGCGCGCCGCCTTGGCCGGCTACAAGACCCCCAAGCGCGTCCTGCTGGCCGAGGTTCCGCTGCGGGCTTCAAATGGCAAGGCTGACTACAAGGCGGTCACGGACTTTGCCCGCAGAAATCTTGGGCTGATTTGAAGAGACATTGAGAAGCCCCATCGGGCTTGCTGATCAAGTGAACAGAACCTGACGATCCATTCAACGTCGGCCGCAGCGCCGTGAACAGGGCAATAATCCATGAGTTTAGCGCAAGCAGCCATCGTGCCGGATATCCGGCCGGTCGAAGAACTGGATGTCCTGGTGGTCGGCGCCGGGTTCACGGGCCTCTATCAGCTGCACCGCCTGCGGGAACTGGGCTTTTCGGTGCGACTGTTCGAGGCGGCGGCCGACCTGGGTGGTATCTGGTACTGGAACTGCTATCCGGGCGCCCGGGTGGACACTCACGTTCCGATGTACGAGTTCTCCCTTGAAGAACTTTGGCGGGACTGGACCTGGACAGAGCGATTCCCGGCCTGGGACGAGTTGCGCCGCTACTTCCACTATGTGGACAAGAAGCTTGATCTCAGTCGCGACATACGTTTCAACACGCGTGTCGAAGGAGCGGAATTCGACCTTGAACGCAACCAGTGGGTCGTGCGCGCGCAGGACGGCAGCATCGTTCGGGCGCGGTATCTGGTCATGTGTACAGGCTTCGCCGCCAAGCCCTACACCCCGGACCTCAAGGGGCTGAGTCTGTTTGCCGGTGCGAAGCACCACACCGCATGGTGGCCCCAGGAAGGCCTCGACATGGCGGGCAAGCGTATCGGGGTCATCGGCACCGGAGCCAGCGGCGTCCAGGTCGTCCAGGAAGCCGCCGCGGTCGCCTCGCAGTTGACGGTATTCCAGCGCACGCCGATTTTGGCGTTGGCGATGCAGCAATGCACGCTAGACGAGGGAACCCAAAATGAGATGAAGCGAGACTACCCCGCCCGGTATGTACGGCGGCGGGAGAGCTTCGGCGGGTTTGATTTCCACGCCAGCGGGAAGTCGGCGCTGGAGGTTTCCCCCGAAGAACGGCGCGAAGTCTATGAAGCGGCCTGGGCTGCGGGGGGCTTCAGCTTTTGGGCGTCCACCTTTTATGACATTATGATGAATCTGGAGGCCAATCGCACGGCCTATGATTTCTGGCGCGAAAAGGTCCAGGCGCGCCTAGACGATCCCGCTTTGGCGGAGAAGCTCGCGCCCAAAGACCCGCCGCATCCATTCGGGGTGAAGCGACCGTCCCTTGAACAGAACTACTATGATGTCTTCAATCAGAACAACGTCAGACTGGTGGATCTCAAGGAAACGCCGATCCAGGAGATCACTCCGACGGGGGTACGGACCGGCGAGGACGAGTACGAATTCGACATTCTGGTTCTTGCCACTGGCTTCGATGCCGTGACCGGCGGCCTTACCCAGATCGACATCACGGGGACCCAGGGCGTCTCACTGAAGGAACACTGGGCGGCCGGCGCACGCACCCACCTGGGCATCGCCAGCGCGGGCTTCCCCAATCTAGTGTTCCTCTACGGTCCGCAGAGCCCCTCAGGCTTCTGCAACGGACCAACCTGCGCTGAGTTGCAGGGCGACTGGGTAGTCGCCTTTCTCGAACAGATGCGGGAGAGGGGAGGCGCACGCTTCGAAGCCACCAGGGAGGCCGAGGATGCTTGGCGAACACATGTCAACGAGGTTGGCGCCATGACCCTCTTTCCCCTCGCAGACTCCTGGTACATGGGCGCTAATATCCCAGGTAAGCCGCGCGAGTTTCTAAATTACCCAGGCGGCGTACCCCTGTACCTGCGGATGTGCGAAGCGAGTGCCGCCAATGACTATGAGGGATTCGTGCTGAGCGTTCCGGGTGGGGGCTAGAGCATTTTCCGATCAGTCTGCATCATATCCTGCCGCAGTGAAGTAGTTGGCGCATTCGGTGGGTGTGAAGGTGTCGATGATCTGGGCGATGGCCTTCCAGAGGTGGTCTCTGGTGCGGGCGGCGGCCTTGCGGAGCATGGCCTTGAGCTTTGAGAAGGCGTTCTCGATCGGGTTGAGGTCTGGGCTGTAGGGCGGCAGGAACAGAAGCTTGGCGCCGACGGCCTCGATGGCACGGCGGGCGGCGGCGTTCTTGTGGGCGGCCAGATTGTCGAGGATGACGATGTCGCCGGGCCGCAGCGTCGGAACCAGCACCTGCTCGACGTAGGCCTGGAACCAGACGCCGGTCATCGGGCCGTCCAAGACCATCGGCGCGGTCATGCCGCCCAGCCTCAGGCCGCCTATGAATGTCGTCGTTTTCCAGTGTCCATGAGGAACGCTACAGCGCAGCCGCTGGCCGCGTGGAGCCCGGCCATGGCGGCGGGCCATCTTGGTGGTGGCGCCGGTCTCGTCGAGGAACACCAGCCGGCTCGGGTCCAGGTCGAGCTGGCCCTCGAACCAGTCCTCGCGCCGCTTCAGGACGTCGGGACGGCTCTGTTCGTCCGCGTGCGCCGACTTTTTTTGAGCGTGATCCTGCGACGGTCGAAGAACCGCCAGATCGAGGTGCTGCTCACCACCACGCCGCGCTCGGCCAGCGCCGCCTCGATCTCCGCAAGCGTGATGTCAGGCTTGCTCTCCAGCAGGCCCAGGATCACCTCGGCCTGCTGCTCGATCCGGCCAGACCGCCGGTCGCCGCCCAACGGTCCTGGCCTTCGTCACCGCCTACAACTTCGCCAAGCACCTCAAGGCCCTGCGATGGCGAACGCCCTATCAGGTGATCTGCGAGGCCTGGACCAAGGACCCGTCAATCTTCAAGATCGACCCGCACCAGCTCATTCCGGGACCACACAGGGCAGTCACTTCGCCATCGGGTCGAACGAGACCCGCCCGGCTCCAGCGTCGTCACACGCGATGCAGGCCGGGCAGCCGGTACTGCCCCGTCGCCAGTTCGGGGCGCGGTAGGTAGGCGCGAAGCGACAGGGCCATGGAGGCACCGTTGGTCGGGGCCGGCAGCCAGTTGGTCCGCCGGGCCGGGCCTGGGTCGGTCGAGGATATCCAGATGTCGATGGAGCCATCGGCCGTCCGGAGCAGGCCGTGCGTGCGGTCGCCAATCGAATAGCGGTTCAGCGGGTTGTCGATGAAGAAGCCCTGGCCGGCCGGTGTCATCTCATAGAGGGTCATCGACCAGAAGGCATCGACGGGTGGTAGCGCGTTGCCGGGAAAACGCAGGGTCCAGCTCTGACGACTATCGAGGATGGTGCGGCCGTCGGGGTCGTGGGGGGCCATGTAGAGGGCTTCGGCGATCGGCAGGGCGGCGAGCCCGCCGAGCGCCACCTGGGCGCGGTAGTGGTAGTCCTGGCCGTAGTCGCCGATATTGGCGCGCGGATAGACCCAGCCGGCCCGGACCTCGCCGGACTCGCCGCCACCCTTGGCCGCCTCCAGCGCTTCCGCGAGGCCGGCGGCGATCTCGGCGCCCTGGGCGGCGGAGAAGCGGGCCGGGTCAAAGCCGGCGACGGAACCCAGGCCCAGCGCCTGGATGTCATGGAACAGCCGGGCGTCGGTGGCCGGCGGCGGGCTCTCGTTGAGCAGGGCCTGGACGGCGGCGAAATACTCGGGCCAGGGGGACTCGCGCGGGGCGAAGGGCGACGGCTTGCGGCCTTCCGGGCCCTCAAGGCGGAGGGCGTCCTGCACCGCGTGGGCGGCGGGAAGGTCGCTCTCGCCGACGATCAGGGTGCGGCCCAGGGCCCAGACCCAGTCGGTTGGCGAACGGATGGCGGCCCCGGCCGGCAGCGGCGCGGCGGGCCCGACCAGCAGGAACTCGCCGCCGTCGGTTCCGGTCGCCCGCGTGCCGAGCACGGCGAAGTTGTTGGTATACATGTCCATCAGGGCCAGCGAGAAATAGCGGTCCCCAGTCGGCGGCAGGACGATCCGCACCGGCCCTTGGGACAGGTCGATCCAGGCGCTGGAATAGAGGGTATCGTTGTTGGGCCGGGTGACGCCGCGGTCCTTGGCGGTGCGCAGGGTGCGGACATGATTGAAGCGGTTGACCGCCGCGCGGCCCAGCGTGCGGCGGCGGGTGGTCGCCATCTCGATCAGCGGCAGGCCGTAGAGGGCGGCGCGCCTGGCCGCCTCGCGCAGGGACGGAGAAGCGGCCCAGGCGCCAGGCGCCGTCAGCCCAAGCGCGCCGATGCCGGCCAGCAAGCCCCGCCGATCCAGCATCATGCCCGTCTTCCTTTTCGTTTCAGGCCGTCAGGCCGTAGGGCTGTTCCTCGCCCCGCCAGTCGTTGATCATCCCGACCATCCGGTGGCCCTCGGCCCGCGCCCGGACGATGCGACCCTGCCAGTGGCGGCCGAAGATCGGTACGGAATAGCGGTGGACGGTCTGCGCCTCTCCGCCGACCCGCCGCCCGCCGGCCAGGTCGGCGATAAAGCGGCGGCGCGGAGCCCAGGACTCGATCCGGAAGCGGTCGATGTCGGCGGAGACGCCGCCGGCCTCGAAGTCGCCGTAGCGGCGATCCTTGCTCATCAGGGCGACCATCGAGGCGGTCGGGCCCCACAGCATGGCGTAGGTGAACGAGGGGCCGAACCGGGGTCTGGTCTGGGTCTGCTCGTGCGCCTTGGCGACTTCCGAGAGGGTGACCGAGGCTCCGCCGGCCGACAGCTTCGCCTCGAGCCGGCCGTTGTGCTCGAAGCGGCCTTTCGGCGAATTGGCCCGCAGCAGGGCCGGCTCGAACCGGCCCTCCAGGGTGATCGGGACGCCGCCCGGACCGTCGCCGGAGCCCCCGCCGGCGTGGGCGTTCAGCGAGGCCTTGAAGGTCATGCCGCCCAGGCGGTTCGAGGGCCCGGTCCGGTCGAAGGCGACGTCCATGCCGGGCACGGCGTAGGAGGCGCGGACCTGTTCGGGGCGGTTGTGATTTGGCCGGCAGGCCAGCCGGCGCTCGGTGAAGCTGAACAGCTTGCCGTGGACCAGCAGATGGCACCACAGCCAGGTGACGCCGATGTCGGGATAGCGCGAGATCCGCAGGCTGAGACCGTTGGCGAGGTCGGGGGTGAAGCAGAGCACCATCGCCGACTCGCTCCAGGTCTCCTCGCCGTCGCGCACAACGGCGCGCCCGCAACCGGCCGGGACCAGCCCTGCCCCCGCCATGCCCAGAAGCGCGCCGCGTCGGTTCACTCTCAAGATCCTCCGCCGACGACCCTGACCTCGAATTATCGTCCGTTCAAGATAAAAACATTCCCACTAATTGAATAATTTCCAGCGGCCGATTGTTGGACTATGGAGGGCGGGACCGGCTATCCATGATCGGTCTCCACGGCGCGCCCGATGCGATGTCCGTCCATCGTCGAACCCGAGGCCCCCGCGCGTTGCGAAAGTCCACCCTGAAGTCCGAAATCAGCGAAGCGCCCACTGGCCACCGGGGTCGGGGGCGGCCTTCGCAGTTCGACGATCGGCGGCTGGATGTGCTGGCCGCGGCGGCCGACACCATCAACGAGGACGGTCTGACCAACGCCTCGCTGGAGATCGTCGCCTCCAAGCTCTCGTTGAACAAGACCTCGCTCTACTACTACTTCAAGAACAAGGAAGAGCTGGTCTACAAATGCTACCAGCGGGCCTGTGAAATCGGCCGCGGACACGCCGAACAGGCGGTCAATTCGGCCGGCGACGGCCGCGCCAAGCTCGAAAAATACATAGCCCTGCAGCTCGACGACAACGGGCCAATGGTGACCTTCGTCAGTGACGTCACCCTGCTGTCGGATCCCCACAAGATCGAGATCCTGCGGCTGGCCCGAGAACACGACGCCTTCGTCCGCGCCATCCTCGAGGAAGGCGCGAAGGACGGCAGCCTGCGGCCGACCAATTCCCACCTGACTAGCCTGGGCATCATCGGGGTGCTCAACTGGACCCTGGTCTGGTGGCGGCCCAGCCGCGGGCCGCTGACCGCCAACCAGCTCGGCCAGGCCTACACCGACCTCTTCCTGCACGGCATCCGGCCGGCGGGCCCGGCGGCCCGGGACTGGCCGGCGCCGGTGATGATCTCGACGGCGGCCCCCGAGACCCAGGACGTCTTCAGCCGCAGCTTCCAGGCCGGCCTGCGGCGCGAGGCGCTGTTCAAGGCCGCCTCGCTGTTCTTCAACCAGAACGGCTACGACAACAGCAACCTCGACAAGATCGTCGACCACCTGGGGGTCAGCAAGGGCGCCCTCTACCACTACGTCAGCAGCAAGGAGGAGCTGCTCTACGGCTGCTACTCCCGTTCGCTCGACCTGATCGAGCAGGTGCTGCAGACCATAGAGCGGGAGCCGGGCGACGGGGTGGCCAAGTTCGCCCGTTACATCGGCTCGATGATCGCGCTGCACGCCGGGCCGCTGGGCCCGCTGGCCAATTTCGCCAGGCTGAAGTCGCTAACCCCCGAGCACCAGGACGAGGTGCATCGGCGGAGCCAGGCGCTGCAGCGGTTCGGGGCCGACATCCTGCGGCTGGGCATCGCCGACGGGTCGATCCGGCCGCTGGACGTACGGATCGCGCGGCTGGCGCTGATCAGCGCGATCAACTGGGTGCCCAAATGGTACTCGCCGTCCGGCCGGCACAGTCCGGCCGAGATCTCGGCGGCCTTTTCGGACCTGTTCGTCAACGGGCTGATCCCGCGCGATCAAGGTTTCTCCAGGATCGAGACGTAGCAGACCGCCTCGTCGAACCCGATGGCGCCGCCACCGTTCTCGGCCAGGCCCAGGCGGGCGCCGGGCTTCTGACGCGGGCCCGCCTCGCCGCGCAGCTGGGTGACCAGCTCGCAGGTCATCGAGCAGCCGGTGGCGCCGATCGGATGGCCCTTGGAGACCAGGCCGCCGGAGGTATTGATCGCCACCGGGCTGTCCAGGGCGCCGCCGCCGTCCTCGATGAACCGGCCGCCCCCGCCCTCGGGGCAGAAGCCGAGCATCTCGGACTGATAGAGTTCGGAAAACGAGGTGGCGTCGTGGACCTCGGCGACATCGATGTCGGCGGCCTTCAACCCGGCGGCGCGGTAGGCGCGGTCGGCGGCGAAGCGGCTGAGCGAAGGCTCCTCCGGGTCACGGTACTTGCCGCCGGAGACGCCGATGGAGCGGACGCGCACGGCCCGATCGCGCACCTCCGGATCGAGCCCGGCCAGGACGTCGTCGGAACAGAGCAGCACGGCCGCCGCCCCGTCGCCGATCGGCGCGCACATCGAACGGGTCAGGGGATAGCTCACCGGGCGGTCGGCCAGCACCTGTTCGACCGTGGTCTCGAACCGGTACTGGGCCAGAGGGTTGAGGGCGCCGAAATTGTGGGTCTTGGCGGCGGCGGCGGCGATCTGCGCCTGGGTCGTGCCCCAGCGGGCCATGTGGAAGGCCGCCTGCATGGCGTAGGTGTCCATGAACAGCGACCGGCCGAGACCGGGGGCGAAGGTCTTGCCGGAGCGCTCGGCCAGGGCGGCGAAATAGGCGATCATCTCCTCGGGATCGAGCATGTCGGAACCGCCGCCCAGGCTGGGCGGGCCGGAGGCCTTGGGGTCGGTCAGCTTCTCGACGCCGAGCGCCAGGGCGATGCGGCTCTCGCCGGCCAGGATGCTGTTGCGGGCCCCCTGGATGGCGGCCGAGCCGGTGGCGCAGGCGTTCTCGACATTGACCACCGGGACCCGCTCGGGAAAGCCGCCGTCGCGGACCAGGGGGATGAAGCAGACCTGGCCGCGGATCGACGACTGGCCGACCGCCCCCATCGCGGCGTTGCCGAACCAGGCGCCGTCGATGTCGCGGCCATCCTCCATGCGCGCGTCGCCCAGCACCCCCTCGTAGGCCTGGCGGGTGAAGGCCTTGTAGGAGGTCTGCGGCGCCTTGCCGAACGGCGTGGAGAAGGCGCCGATGATCCATACTGATCGGGACATTTGCAACTCTGAAGACACTGTCAGGCGAGGGCGACGCGAAGGTCGCGCTTGAGCACCTTGCCGAGCGCGTTGCGCGGGAAGTCGGCGGTGCGAAGCAGCACCCGGTCGAGCTGCTGGTGCTTGGCGAGCCGGGCGTTGGCCCAGGCCCGGAGCGCTTCCGGATCGATCACCTCGCCGGCGACCGGGATGACCACGGCCACCGGCGCTTCGACCCATTTGGGATGCGGCGCGCCGACAACGGCGACGTCGGCGACATGCGGATGGTCGTGGAACACCTTCTCGATGTCGCTGGCGAAGACGTTGACCCCGCCGCTGACGATCATGTCCTTCTTGCGGTCAAGGATGTAGAGGAAGCCGTCCTCGTCGAACCGGCCGATGTCGCCGGTGCGCAGGAAGGTGCGGCCGCGCTCGTCGCGCCAGATGGCCTCCTCGGTGGCGTCGGGGCGGTTGTGGTAGCCGATCATCAGCCCGGCCCCGTAGCCGACGATCTCGCCGATCTGCCCGGCGGGGGCGACCTGGTCGTCGTCGGTCAGGATGCGGATGTCGGTCGAGCCGATGGGGGTGCCGACCGAGTCCGGCTTGGCCAGCATGTCCTCGGGCCTAAGGGTCGTGCCAATGCCTTCGGTCAGGCCGTACAGTTCCATCAGCCGGCCGCCGAAGACGGCGAGCGCCTCCTCCTTCCACGGTCGGGGCATCGGGCTGCCGGCGCTGACGATCATCCGCAAGGACGAAAGGTCGCGAGGGGTGCGGGCCTGGAGGTCGAGGATGCCGCGGATCTGGGTCGGGACCAGGAAGGCGTGGCTGCCTCCGTGGGCGGCGACGGCATCAAGGAAATCCTCCGCCGTGTAGCGCTCCAGGATCACGCAGACCCCGCCGGCGATCAGGGTCGGCAGCCAGGTCATCCAGGTGCCGTTGGTGTAGAGCGGCGTCGCCAGCAGGGTGACCGAGGTGCTGTCGACGCGGAACTCCATGCCAAGGCCCAGCGCCCCGTGGATGCGGGTCTGGTGGCTGTGGACAATGCCCTTGGGGATCCCGGTGGTGCCCGAGGAATAGATGATGTTCATCGGCGCGCCGGCGCCGAGGGCCAGCGGCGGCAGCGGCGGGGCGCCCTCCGCCACCTCATCGAGCGGGACCCAGCCATCGCCGGCGAAGTCGAGACCGACCAGGGCCTCAAGGTTCCGGGTCTGGCCGGCGGCGGCGCGGGCCAGGGGCTCCAGCGCCCCCGCCGAAACGAACAGCCTGGCGCCGCTGTCCTCGATCATCGCGGCCAGGGCGTCGGGCTTGAGGAAGGCCGACAGCGGCACGACCACCCCGCCGCAGCGCAGAACGCCGAGCATGGCCTCGACGGCGGCGATGCTGTTGGGCAGCAGCAGGGCGACGCGGTCGCCATCGGTCACGCCGGCGCGGGCGAAAGCGGCGGCGGTCCGGTCGATGTTGGCATCGAGAGTGCGCCAGTTGATCGACCTATCGCCGCAGATCACGGCCGTCCGGCCGCCCCGGAAGCGGGCGTGGATGGCGACGATGTCGACCAGGGAGATGTGCGGGCTATCGAACATGCGGGTCTCGGGTTGTGCGGGCCACGAAGGCGGCGAGGGCCTCGGCGAAGGCGTCGGGCGCCTCCAGCGGCGGGCAGTGGCCGACGCCGGGAAGGGCGAGGAAGTCGCCGCCGGTGAGGTCGGCGAGGTCGCGACCGGCGGCGAGGGGGATGGCGACGTCGGCCTCGCCGTGGACGACGAGGGTCGGGACGCCGAGGCTGCCCGTGGCCTCCCTCATATCGGGTCGGCCGGCGACGGCGGCGGCGAGGTTGGACATGCCCGTGCGGTCCCAGCCCTGGACCTCGCCGGCCCAACGGGCGCGCCAGTCGGGCCGGTCGCTCAGGAAGGCCTGGCCCATCAGCATCGGGGCGATCTGCTCGGCGAGGTCCGGCGACCAGGCGTGCTCGGCGGCGGCGACCAGGCCGAGCCAGGCCTGATGCACTTCGGGCGGCCAGGCCTCCGCGGTGGTGCCGACCAGCACCAGGCCGGCCGGCTTGCGGCGGGCGGCCAGGGCCTGGGCCAGCATGCCGCCCATCGAATGGCCGACCAGAATCAGCGGCTCGTCGCCGGCGGCGCTGATGCGGTGCTCGGCCCAGGCTGCCCAGTCGGCCATCGACCAGGGCGCGGCCGGACCGGGCTCGCCGCCGTGGGCCGGCTGGCGCAAGGCCAGGGTGCGGTGAGCCGGACCGAGACGTCCCATGACCGGGACCCACATCGACGGATCCATCAGCCAGCCGTGCAGGAAGACGATCATGTCCGCTCCCGCCGGTCGAGCAGGCCCAGCAGCAGGGGGATGGCGAAGTAGTGCAGCTTGCTGCCGGTCACCTCGACCAGGTGGGAGTAGGCCATCACCCAGATCTGCGGCCAGAGGCCGGCCGGGTGGGCGCCGGCGGCGGTCTTCTCGACGATCAGCCGCACCCCGGCGACGTGCATCGGCTCGTAGGTGGCGACGAGATAGATCACCACGCCCGCGGCGAACAGCGCCAGCCGGCGCAGGCCCGCCAGGCGGCGGAAGACGGCGGTCAGCACGATGGAGCCGGCCACCAGGCTGAACCAGATCCAGTCCCAGCGGAAGATTGGCCGCATCGAGGTCGGCGTGTCGCCGCCGCCCGTGGCGACCACGACGATCGACAGGATGACCACCCCCGCCAGGGCGGCCAGGTAGGGCGCCCAGCGACGGGCCGGCGCGCGGTCGCCCAGCAGGTCGGCGAACCAGAAGGCCATGACCGCCAGCGGTCCGCCCTCGACCACGCCCTGGAGCAGGAAGGCCCAGGGCCTGGGCACGGCCTGGCCGAACAGCTGCAGGCCATAGCCGGCGCCGCGCAGCCCGCCCTGGGCGATGAGGAATTCCATGACGCCCTGGAACAGGCCGCCGAACAGGAAGGCGATCAGGTAGCGGCGGTCGCCGCCACGCCGCCACATCCACAGGGCGAGGCCCATGACTCCGGCCGCCAGGATCAGGCGGGTCTCATAATAGCCGCCGTTGTCGAAGGTGCGCGCCATGAAATAAGGCATGGGCGGGCTCCTAGCGCGTGCGCAGCCAGACCGGGTCGGCCTCGGTCGAGGCGGCGGCGGCCTGGGCCAGCCGGCCCTGCGCGGCGGCGTCGCCGCGCAGCCAGCCGTCCCAGAAGGCCAGCTGATGGCGGCGCAAGGTATCGCCCGGCTCGGACCCGGCGGTCGGGTCGAAGCCGGCGTGGGTGAAGTCCTGGACGAGGGCCGCGTACTTGCGTCCCGCCGGGCTCTGGAAGAAGGGCTCCAGCCGCCACTGCGGCGTCTCGCCAGCGGCGCCGAGGTCGCGGCCGCCGGTGATCGAGAACAGCGGGCCGGAGACGCCGGCGAAGCTCTCCGAGGTCAGGTCCATGCGGCCGGCGCCCTGGCCGCTGATCGCCATGCAGGCGGCGAAGCGGGCTCTGAGGGCGGGGTCCGGATTGCGTGAGGCGGTCGCCAGCCGGGCGCCGGCGATCACCTGGGTGGTGTAGGCGCCGTAGGAGTGTCCCGCCATGCCCAACGGGCCGGGCCGGGCCTTGGCGTGCAGGGCCGGATGGATCCCCTCCCCGGCCGCCAGACGGCCCGCCAGGAAGGCGACGTCGGCCAGGCGGCTGGCCAGGTAGAAGGGCTTTTCGAGCAGCTGGACCAAGCCCTCGCGGCCGCCGCCGCCGGCGCGAGCGGCGACGATGGCGCCCATGGTCACGCGGTCGTCGGCCGGGACCGACGGGTCGGGATCGCGCACCGAGTCGGCGTGGGTGGGATTGATAACCACATAGCCCGCCTCGGCCCAGGCGCGCGCCGTGTTGGCGAACGCCCCGAGGTCGCCGCCGAAGCCGTGGCTAAAGATCACCACGGGGAAGGGCCCCGCCCCGCCCGGCAGGTAGACGCGGGTCGGGATGGTCCTGCGGCCAGGATCGACCAGCTCGATCCGGTCGAGGATCTCGACCGCGCCCCGGGCCGACGGCGTCGAGGCGCAGGCCGGCGCGGCGGCGATCGCCCAGCTCGCCAGGCCCGATCCCAGGGCCCTTCGGCGGTTCAGTCCCGTCTGTTCAATCACCGCGGTTTCTCCAAGCCTTACGCAATGCCGAAGCCGGAATGGGAGGCCCCCGCGACCGTGCGGGGGCGCCCGTTCCGGCTAGAGGAAGAAGTCCGAACCGTTGCTGTTCACCTGTCCAACGCCGCCACCGACGGTGGTGTCCACGAGTTCGATGGTCGCCTCGGCGCCGGAGGTTCCGGAGGTGTTCAGCTGGATAATCACGCTGCCCCCGGACACCAGATAGCGTGCCTGCCCGGCCGCCGTGAAGGCCGCCGTCCCGATCCATGTAAAGGCATCGTTGGCCCCGCCGACGATGGCGTCAATGCCTGACAGATCGATCTTGTCGGCGCCCGAATCGCGAAAATCGATGATCTTGTCCCGCGTGGTCGCGCCCGTGCCGGTCTCGCTGGTGGCGTTGTAGTCGAAGATGTCGTTGCCGACGCCGCCGGTGAGCGAGTCCGCCCCCGCTCCGCCGAGCAGGAAGTCATCGCCGGAACCGCCGTTGATCGTGTCCTTGCCGCTCATGCCGTAGATCTTGTCGGCGGTGACCGAGCCGGTGAGGGTGTCCGCGCTGGACCCGCCGGACAGGAAGCCCTTGCCATTGGCGGTTCCGCCGTTGGCGGTCCCGGCCTTCTCGTAGACCTCGCGAACCAGCGGGTGGGTCGTCTGCCAGGTCTCGACGTCGTTGAGCGCCGCCTTGGCGGTGGCGTTGTTCTTGACGTAGGCGTCGGTGAAGGTGGTGGCCGCCGCCAGGACCTCGGCCAGGACCGCGGGGTCGGCGCCGCCGCCCATGTCGAGGTGGTTGGCGCCGTTGATGACCATGGCGTAGTGGGCCGTGGTCGGGGCGTATTCGAAGCCGTCCAGCCGGTCCTGGTAGGTCTGGTCGTCGGTGCCGTTGTCGGCCGTGCCGGTCAGGATCAGGGTCGGAGTCGTGACATTGACCCAGGAGTTGTCGGTCGGCGAGTTGTAGTAGAAGCCGTGCCAGCTGCTGGCCCCGACCGCGCCCTGCGGCGACATCAGCACAGCCTGCTTGAAATCGGGATCGGCGAGGCTCGCGAATTCCGCATGGGTGCTCTGGGCGCCCGTCAGGATGGCGGCGGTGAAGGCGCCATGGCTGTGGCCGGCCACGGTGGCGTCGGAGAGATCGGCCGTGTAGCCGCCGCCGGTGGTGGCGTTGAGGTCGGCCAGGATGGTCGCGAACTCGTCGAAGGCGAAGGACATATCCTGGGCCCGGTGCACCGACCATTCCGGCTGCTCGAGCGGAAAGCGGTCGTCGAAGAAGCCGCCCTGCTGGGGATTGTCGAAGCTGTCGAGGTGGGTCGGCACGACCACGATGTAGCCGGCGTCGGCCCAGGCCTGCGGGAGGTCGAAATAGTCGCCCGACGTCGGGGCGCGGTGGCCGTGACTCCAGAAGATGACCGGGTAATTTCCCGGCGTGTTGGGCGCGAAGACGTCGAACTCAATGGTTCGCTCGGCGGTGATCGGCGTGCCGCCCGCGACGTAGGTGTACATCCGCCCGACATCGGTGATCGAGAGATTGGCTGTGACGCTCATGATGTTTCCTCCTGAGCCCGGCGCCTCTTGGTGCGCTCGCGGCGACGGGGACCCTGTCGCGCCCTTCTTATTTTGTCAAACTATTAGTCGGTTATCATTCTACTTATTGTAGTCGCGAAGGGGGCGGGCTATGCAGGTCCCGGGCGGCATTGCCGCGGAGGCCGTCGCCCGACCTCCCTGAGGCGCGCTTTTGACATCGGGTCGCGCTTCACCCTGCCGCCCGGCGCCGCAGCGCCGGGCGGCCCTTTTGCCTCCGCAAGCCACCCTGACCCCCCGCGAAATCCCGGGTTGTCTATTTATTCAATCTTTCAGTCTATACAAAGGCGATTGAATAGAATAAATCGTCAAGGCAGGGCGGGACGACATCCCCGCCAGGGCCGGGCGCCACAAGGCGGCGGCATGCGCGAACGGGCGCTAGGCACAGGGGGAAGCGTGATGCGGAAGATATTGCTCGCGGGTGCGGCCATGGCGGCGGCGATGACCGCGGTGGAAGCCCGGGCCCAGACGACGCCGGCTGGGGGAGCGCAGGCGGATGAGCCGACCATGGTCGGCGAGGTGCTGGTCAGCGCCCGCCGCCGCAGCGAGCGGCTGAAGGACCTGCCGGCCGCCGCCAGCGTGATCGACCAGGAGGCCCTGCTAGCCCGGGGCGGCGTTTCCGATCCCGAGAAGCTGCTCGCGGGCATCCCGGGGGTCCGCTACCTGAACACCAGTTCGCCGACCACGGCCGAGACCTCGGTGCGGGCCTCGGGCACCAGCCGCGGGACGTTCGCGGAATCGGGCATCGGCCTGTATCGCGACGGGGTCTATGTCGGCGGCGGCCTGCTGGGGGGGCGCAACTTCGCCCGGATCGACCTGTTCGACGTGCAGCGGGCCGAGGTGGTGCGCGGCACCCAGAGCGCCCTCTACGGCCGCAACGCGGTCGGCGGCGCGATCAACATCATCTCCCAGAGGCCGAAGTTCGAGACCAGCGGCTTCATTGACCTGAAATATGGGATCAACAACGAGAACGCCCTGGTCCAGGGCGCCTACAACCAACAGGTCAACGAGAATTTCGCGATCCGACTGGGCGGGCAGTATTTCGACCAGGAGGGCGGCTTCTTCTACAACGCCACCCGCGACGAGTATTTCGACCATGAGGAAGGCAACATCGTCCGCGGCCAGATGCGCTTCGCCAGCGGTCCGCTGGACGTCAACTTGCTGATCGAGAATCAGGTCGCCTCGCTTCCGGCCCTGAACTGGCAGCTGGACATCCCGCCGCAGGCCACCTTCCCGGTCGGCTTCACCGAGCAGAAGCGGACCTACCACTGGAACTCACCCTCGCGGGCCAAGCAGCAGATCACCGGGACAGTGTTGTCGGTGAACTACGACTTCGGTTGGGGCGAACTGGTCTCGGTGTCCGCCGGTCGCACCCGCTACACCCAGAACGCCTTCGACGGCGACGGCGTCGATCCGCCGACCCTGGCGGCGATCCGCGCCACCGGCGGCGGCCTGACGGTCGACGTCAACACCGCCCAGCGGTCCGACGACCGGGTCGAGACCCTCTACCAGGACCTGCACCTGCTCGGGAACAAGACCAGCGGCTTCGACTGGATGATCGGGTTCGAACTGCTGCGGGTGAAGGACGACTACAGGCAGTACAACACTCGCACCCCGACCCTGGCCCAACCCTCGACTGGCACCCGGCAGCCGGCGCGGATGCAGATCGACTCCAGGGCGCTCTACGGCACGCTCAACTACGACATCACCCCGGCGTTCAACGTCGGCGCCGAGCTGCGCTTCGCCTCCGACTCCAAGGACTTCTACACCGAGCGGTTCGACCTCCGGACCAACACCTCCTCTGGCGCCCGGTTCCGGATCGACGACACCCTGGAATCTGAGAACGTCAGCTACAACCTGATCGCCTCCTACAGGCTGCCCTTCGACTGGCTGGCCTACGGCAAGGTCGGGACCGCCTATCGCACGGGCGGCTACAACCGCGACCTCGGCGATCCGCGCGCGCCGACGCCGGTCATCGCCGGCTTCGGCGACGAGCAGTCGACCACCTACGAGGTCGGCTTCAAGGGCAACATCGGCCGCAACATCTACGTCGAGCTGGCCGGCTACCAAACCAAGACCGAGGACCTGTTGGTCCAGCTGGACAACGGCTGCCGGATCACCAACCCCACCTGCCCGGTGGCGGCCACATCCTTCATGGTCAACGCCGGCGAAGGCGAGGCCTGGGGCATCGAGGGGGTGATCGACGGCCGCTTCCAGGTCGGGGCCGGCGACCTGCGGGTCAGCCTGGGCGCCTCGCGCCAGGAGGGCGAGATCGTCTCCGGGGCGTTCCAGGGGTCGACCATGCCGCAGGTGCCGGAATGGGTGACCTCGGCCTCGGTCAACTTCCGCCACCCCTTCGTGGGCGCCTCGACAGTGGCCTTCAACCTCGCCTATCGCGGCCAGCGCGGCGGCGTCCAGGAGATCGCCGGCACGCCTCTGCTGTCGGAATACGACGTCATCGACGCGCGGATCGTCTTCGACTTCGGCGGCTGGCAGGTCGCGGCCTTCGCCGACAACGCCACCAACGAGATGTACGTCAACTTCGCCAGCGCCACCAACAAGCGCTGGAGCCAGCCCCGGCTCTACGGCCTGCAGTTCCGCAAGGCCTGGTAGGCGGTAGGAGGCGGGGACCTCGATGGTCGTCTCCCGCCGCCTGCTGCTGTTTCCGGCGATCGCGCCGCTGCTGGGCGCCGCCGCCCGCGCGGCTGGTCGGACGACGCCTTCTTCGGCAAGCAGGTCTCGACCTCGACGAACACCGCCGGGCTCTCGGCCGCACTGCTTCGTTCACGGCCACTTCGAGGGGACCGATTTCTTAGTCCGCTCCCGGTGGAACTTGTTGAAAAAGGCCTCTTGAGGCGATGACTCGGGCCTGATTCACTTCTCCTGGCAGCGGGAGATGCGGCGATGATGGGCGAGCGGCAAGTCGATCAGGTGGCGCTGTTCTACGAGTTCTCGCTGGAGCGGCACGTCCCGTCGGACCACATGCTGCGGTCCATCGACCGCTTCGTGGATCTGGCGGATCTGCGGGCCGGACTGGCGCCGTTCTACAGCCCGATCGGCCGGCCTTCGATTGATCCCGAGCTGCTGATCCGCATGTTGCTGGTGGGCTACTGCTTCGGCATTCGCCCGGAGCGGCGGCTGTGCGAGGAGGTCCGCCTCAACCTGGCCTACCGGTGGTGTGCAGTCCCGGACTCTGATGGTGCATTATCGATCCTGAGTCGTCAGGAGGAGGATGCGTTATGGGAAGCGTTCTTCACGGCAGCGCCCGCACGACGCCGCGTATTCGAGCCGAGCTCCAAGCGTCGCAAGAGAGCAGCCGGGCCCTTGCCGCCCGCTACAGCCTGAACCCCAAGACCGTGCGTAAGTGGCGCGGGCGGACCACGACGGCCGACGCCCCCATGGGGCCGAAGGCGCCGAAGAGCACTGTGCTGACGCCGGCCGAGGAAGCCATCGTGGTGGCCTTCCGCCAGAAGACGATGCTGCCGCTGGATGACCTGCTGGGCTGCCTGCGGGACACCATCCCCAACCTCAGCCGCAGCGCCTTGCACCGCTGCCTGCAGCGCCACGGCATCTCCCGGTTGCCGGTCGAGGAGAGCGCCGAGAAGCGCAAACGGTTCAAGACCTACGAGATCGGCTACGTCCACATCGACAGCTGCGAGCTGCGCCACGCCGACGGCAAGCTGATCATGTTCCTGGCCATCGATCGGGTGTCCAAGTTCACCTACGTCGAGTTCCACGACAGCGCCGGCAAGATGGAAGGCTCAGCCTTCCTCAGGAACGTGGTCGAAGTCTTCCCCTACCAGATCCACATCGTGCTCACCGACAACGGCGTGGCGTTCGCCGACCTGCCCAAGAACCGGGATGGCCCCAGCCGCCGCTTCCTCGGTCCGCACATCTTCGACCGAGTCTGCATCGAAAACGGCATCGAGCACCGGCTGACCAAGCCCTATCACCCGTGGACCAACGGCCAGGCCGAGCGGATGAACCGCACCATCAAGGACGCCACGGTCAAGGTCTATCACTACGACGATCTGGAAAGCCTGAAGGCCCATGTCCTGGCCTTCGTCACCGCCTACAACTTCGCCAAGCACCTCAAGGCCCTGCGATGGCGAACGCCCTATCAGGTGATCTGCGAGGCCTGGACCAAGGACCCGTCAATCTTCAAGATCGACCCGCACCAGCTCATTCCGGGACCACACACCTAGAGCCGCCGATGAGTCGGTTCCTATCAACCTAACCAGGACTGTGCGAGGGGACCGCATGGCAAACACGGTTTGCCAACGACGCCTGGAACAACATCGGCTGCGGTAAGAGCTTGCGCTTTCGACTTGGCAGTCGAAAGGCGAAAGGCACCTTCGCGTGTTCATCACCGCTTCATGGCAAATCGTAGCGCAGCGGCGGGTTCCGCCCCGCTGCAGGCGGTGCTGGCGTAGAACAACGCTCCATTTCATAGTGCTCCAGCGGAAACGTAGTTATCAGTTTCATCAACGCTGGGGCGCCATTTTTTCCTGGTCCGCGATTTGCCTCGACCGGTCGCGCCTCGGCGCGGATCCGACAGCCAACCCGGCGATCCCGGACCGGCCGGCCGGGTTATCGACGCACGCCCTCGGGCGACCAGCCGCTGTCGGCCTCGAAACCCTCGGCGAGGGCCTGGACCTCGGGGGTGAAGTCCTCCAGCTCCTGGATGCGGCGGATCTCGATGGTCTCGTTCGGCTGGCCCGGGCATTTCGTCGCCCAGGCGACCGCTTCGGCCTCCGAGCCGACCTCGATGATCCAGAAGCCGCCGAGCACTTCCTTGGTCTCGGCGAAGGGCCCGTCGTGGACCACGGCCTTTCCCGTTTCGAAGGTGACCCGCCGGGCCTGGGTCGGGGGGTGCAGGCCCTCGGCCGCGCGCAGCACGCCGGCGTCGACCATCGACTGGTTGAAGGCCATCATCTTCTCGACCGCGGCCGGGTCGAGATCGAGGTTGTCGTAGGGGCCCGGCAGCATCAGCAGCATGAAGCGCATGGTCTCGTCTCCGTCAGGATCGCGTTCGACAGGATGACGAACGCCGCGACGCCGTTCCGACATCCGGCACGGGAAAAGCGTCAGAGGTTGCGGGCGAACAACGCCAGGATCCGCTCCCAGTGCCGTTCGGCGGCGGCCTTGTCGTAGGCGGCGCGGCCGGGGAAGACGTAGCCGTGCTCGACGCCGGGGCAGAGTTCGACCTCCGCCCTGACCCCGTGCGCCTCCAGGTCCTCGCGCAGCGGGGCGATCATGGCCTCGGGGAACCAGCGGTCGATCTGGGCGCAGCCGAAATAGAGCTCGGCGTCCGTCTCGCGGGCGCAGAGGTGCGGGCTGTCGGGGGCGTCGGTCATCAGCGAGACGCCGTGGATCGAGGCGGCGGCCCCGATGCGGTCGCGGTGGAACCGGGCGGCCTGGATGGCGTAGGGCCCGCTCATGCAGTAGCCGACCACCCCCGCCGGGCCCTTGCCGGCCGCGGGATCGGCGGCGGCGAAGGCCAGCATGGCGTCGCAGTCGGCCATCACCTTCCCGCGGTCGAGCCCCTGCATCAGGGCGAACATCCGCGCGCGGACGGGATCGGCCGGGTCGGCCGTCATCGGGCCCAGCTCCATCACCCCGGCCCGATAGTAGAGGTTGGGCAGCATCACGTAGTAGCCGCAGGTCGCCAGCCGCCGGGCCATGTCGCGCAGCTCCTCGCGGATGGCCGGGGCGTCCATCAGGAACAGCACGACCGGGTGCGGGCCGCCCCGCTCGGGATGGACGACGAAGGTCGTGCTCGCCCCGTCGCGCGTCGCGATGTCCAGCTGGCGTTCGATCATGCCTGTCCCCTCTCCGGGGCGCACGATGGACGAGGCGTCAGGCGCCGATCAAGCCCGCCGCGCGAACCGCGCGCCGAGGTCCGCGGCGGCGGCCGGGGCCAGGAACCAGGGCTCGACCAGATAGCGGAAGGCCAGCCGCCGGGGCTGGGAGACCAGCCGGTAGAGCCATTCGACGCCCAGCCGGCCCATCCAGCGGGGGGCGGCGCTCTGCACGCCGGCCTCGTAGTCGAAGGCGGCGCCGACGGAGAAGAAGACCCCGCGCGCGATCAGCGGGCGGTTGGCGGCGATCCAGGCTTCCTGCCGGGGCATGCCCATGCCGACCAGGACGATGTCGGGGTCGAAGGCGGCGATGTCGCGGCGCAGGGCCCGGCTCTCGGCGCTCTGCGGGTCGATGTCGAAATAGCCGTTGCGGACCGCCAGGTTCACGCCCGGGAAGGCCCGGCGGATCTCGGCGGCCGCGGCCTCGCCCACGCCCGGCGCGCCGCCGACGTGGAAGACGCGCCAGCCCTGCGCGCGGACCAGGGCCCAGAAGTCGGACCGCCAGTCGAGGTAGGTCGAGCGGTGCTCCCGGCCGACCTTCAGCCCCAGCAGCCGGCCCCACAGGATCATCGGCAGGCTGTCGATCTGGACCAGGTCCGCGTCCTCGAAGAAGGCCCTGAGCGCCGGCGAGCGCTGCAGCAGGAACAGGCTGTGGCTGTTGTGGTTGGCGATGACGGCGGTGCCGCCGCCGGCCACGAACGCCTCCGTCGCCGCCAGCATCTCGGCGGGGGTCACCGGGTCGACGTCGCCTCCCAGCAGGTGGAGGCGCAGCGCGGGCGTGGTCAGGTCCATGCCGCCCTTGTAGCGCCGGCCCATGCAGGAACCGTTAGGACGCGTGGTTAAGCCGCCGTTGCCGCGCCTGCGCTCAGACGGTCGCCGGCAGGCCCCAGCGTTCGGCCCAGGCCGGGGCCAGCTGCAGGCCGGCGGGCGGGGGGCCCGGGGCCCGGCCCTCGCGCAGGCAGACCGCGAGATAGCGCAGGGCCCGCTTCACCCCGTGTTCCGAATAGGGCTTGCCGATGACCCCGCAGGCGCCGGCGAAGTCGGGCGGCAGCCGCCGGACGTTGGCCGTCATGAACAGGGCGGGCGGCCCGCCCTCGCCGACGATCCGCCGCACCACCTCGACGCCGGTCGGTCCGTCGCGCAGATGCACGTCGACCAGGACCAGATCGGGTTTCTCCGCGGCGACCTGGGCGACGGCCTCGCCCGAACTCATGGCGTGGCCCGCCTCCGCCAGCCCCGCCTCGACGATGAGAAAGCCCAGTTCGATCGCCACCAGGATTTCGTCCTCGACGACGAGGACGCGCATCGGCTCAGGCTTCGCCATCAACGGCGCTCACGCCTCCGGTTCCGTCGGCAGGCGGATCACCGTCCGCGTGCCGGGTTTCGTGTCGGTCGTCGTGCATTCCGCCTTCAGCTGACCGCAGAGCAGGCCGACCAGGGTCTGGCCGAAGCCGGCCTCGCAGGCCTGGCCGCCGACCCCGTCGTCGGCGATCTCGATCCGCAGCCGACCAGGGCCCGCGCGGCCGGCGGCGATGCGGATGGTCCCCGGCCGCCCTCGCGGGAAGGCGTGGCGGACGACGTTGGCCAGCAGCTCGCCGACCAGCAACGCCAGCGGCGCGGCGCGGGCGATGTCCAGGTGCGCCGGCTCGAGCTCGAGCCGCAGCGCGATGTCGGGCCGGCGGGCGTCGCCCACGGCGTCGAAGGCGAGATCGGCGATGAACGCCGAGACGTCGAAGCGCTCGACGTCGTCGCCCTGGAACAGGCGCCGGTGGACCGTGGCGACGGAATTGACCCGCGACTGGGCGTCGCCCAGCGCCCGCCGGGCGACCGGATCGTCGGCGCGGCGGGCCTGGAGCAACAGCAGGGAGGAGACGAGCTGGAGGTTGTTCTTGACCCGGTGGTCGACCTCGTGGAGCAGGGCGGTCTTCTGGCGAAGGGCGTCCGCCAGGTCCGTGTCGCCGCCCGCCGGCGGGCCGCGCCGAGAGAGGGACTGGGCCGCCGCGCAGCCGTTCGATGTGAAGCGCGTCATGCCGCCGCGGCTCCGGTGGTCGTTTCACCCGCCGGGCTGCAACGAAGGAAGCGCCGGCTGGTTCCTCGCGTAACGCCGCCATGCGGCCGACTTCATGGGGAGCGGGGCCCGTCGCCTCCGCACGGCGGAGCGCGGGACGCGATGCGGGGCCGACGCGGTCATCCCGCCGATGGCCCGCGGTCGGGATCGCGTCGATCCTGACCCGTCCGGCGCGGGCGCAGGGCGCGATCCGATGGAATCCATCGCCGGCCGAAGCTGGCCCTGTTGTCGCGCGGCGGTTCCGGCGGCCGGTTTCCACCGGCCGGAACAGGCCGAACTAGAACATCACCCGGCCGGCCATCTGGAGGTTGTACTGGTCCTCGCCGTCGGTGGCCTCGTACTCGCCCTCGATGGCCACGTAGGACATCGGCGTGCCCGCCTTCAGCGACAGGCCCACGATCACCGATCCGTCGCCCGGCGTGGACGCCGGCAGGGTCACCAGCTGGCCGTTCTTGAAGGCGAACACGGTGTCGCCCATGTCGCCGGCCAGGTGCTGGCGGAAGCCGAGGCGCAGCTCCGGCCGCCACCACAGCTCGCGTCCGAAGGTGGCGCCGAAGCCGATCTGGGCCGTGCCCGACAGCCGGGTGCTGGTGCGCTCGCTGATCGTCAGGTTGAAGGCGTCGCCGCCGCCGGATTCCTGACGGCCGTCCTCCTTCATGTAGAGGTAGTCGGCGCTGATCATCGGCAGGATGAAGAAGCGGCCCAGGGTCGCCTCGTAGGCCACGCTGGCGCTGGCGACGCCCGTCAGGCCGTTCCAGCCGGAGTCGGCCTGGCGGATCAGGCTGTCGTCCGGCGAGATGAACACCCGGTCGCCGTCGAACCAGGCGTAGCCGCCGGCCCCGCGGGCGTTGAACGTCCAGCCGCCGATCGTCCGCCGCCAGTAGACCCCCGCCTCGAGCATGGAGATGGTGGTTTCCTCGCCGATCTGGGCGACGTCGTCCTTCTCCTCGGCGCTGATGAAGGCCAGAGTCGCGCCCAGGGCCCCGCCGTCGGCGCCCATGCTCTCGTAGCCGCCGACGAAGCCGAACGCCTGGGTCTCCGAGCCGACGTTGACGCCGGACTCGCGCATCACCTGGACGTTCACCTCCTGCATCCAGAAGCTGTCGGGGCCGTAGCGCTGGCGCAGATCCGGCCGCGTTGCGGTCAGGCGCGAGATCGTGCGGGTGATCGAATCCACGGCCGAGAAGGCGCCTTCGCCCTGGTCGGGCAGCATCTGCTCGTACAGGTCCATGAAGTCCTCGCGATCGGTGACCGCCAGGAAGGCGTCGAGGACCTGTTCGTCGCCGCTGAGGGCGGCGTAGAAGGCGTCGAAGGCCAGTTCGTTGTTGCCGGTCAGTCCGATCTCGGCCGAGGTGCGGCGCCGCAGGTCGAGGTAGACCTCGCCCGCCGCCGCGCTGCTGGAGGCCTCGGCGACCACCAGATAGGGCGCGTCACCCAGCAGGCTGGCGTCGATCGTGCCGGCGGTGAGTCCCGCCGGGGTGTCGGTCTTGATGATGGTGTAGCGCACCGGGCCGTCGACGAGGCTGGTCAGCTGCAGCCCCAGCTGGGCGCCCGTCTCGATGTTGGCGGTGGCCACCTGGATCTGGGTGGCGCTGTCGGAATCCGGGTCGGCCGTGACCACCAGCGTGCCGTCGTCGGCGACGTTCAGCGCCGTGGCGTCGACGACGCCGGTGTTGTCGATCTGCAGGAAACCGTTGTTCAGATTGATGGTCAGCTGGCCGTCGCTGTCGGCGATCTCGCCCGCGAAGGCCGCCGCCCAGGCCGTCGTGCCGACGTTCATGACGTCCGCGCCGGCGCCGAAGGAGACGTCGCCGAACACGACCCCGTTCTGGATATCGAGGAGGTCCGCCCCCGATCCCAGGATGATGCTGCCGATGATCGAGGGCTCCTGGCTGTCGACCAGGCCGTCGTTGTCGAGGTCGAGGCCGTTCTCGTCGTCCTCGGAGTCCTTGATGCCGTCGTTGTCGGAATCGTCGTCGTCCGCGTTGACGACGCCGTCGCCGTCGATGTCGGCGTCCGTTGCGTCGGGCACGCCGTCGCCGTCGGTGTCGCCGGTGGGCGCGAACTGGACGATGGTCACGCCGGCGGTGGCGTTGCGCAGGTCCAGCGCGATCGACTGGCCCAGGATGGTCTCGTTCGACGGGTCGATGTCGTCGTCGTCGGTGTCGAAGGCGTCGTCGTTGGCGTTGATCAGCGCGGCGATGGTCCCCTGGTTGACCACCGAGGTCACGCCCCCGGCGTTGTCCCAGATGGCGACGGCGTTGCCGCGCTCGCCGGAGATGGTGGCCGTGACGGCGCCGGTCACGAGGACCGAGTTCACCGTCGAGCCGGCGTCGATGCGGATGCCGAAGACGTTGACGGTGTCCTCGCTCGCCAGCGGCGTCGAGGTCGTCGTCGTGCCGGCCGCCACCGCCCCGTTGATGACGATCGCCGGCACGTCGGCGCCGGCGGCGATGTGGATGGCCTGGGCCCCGCCGTTGAACGTCTGCGCGGTGATGGCGCCGTCGACCCGCAGGCCGCCGGCCAGGACCGTGTCGAACGCCCCGCTCGCGCCGATGCGCAGGCCCGTGGCGCTGACGTCGTCCAGCAGGCCGGCGCCGGCGATCGAGCCTTCCACGATCAGGCCGTAGGCGTCGTCGCCGGTCCCCACGGCGCCGAGCGTGATGTCGCGGCTGGTCGAGCCGACCAGCATGGCCGGCGCGGCGCCGAACGAGGCGATGGTGGAGGCGGTCTCCTGGGTGTCGACGATGCCGTCGCCGTCGGAGTCGCCGTCGATCAGGCCGTCGCCATCGTCGTCATCGTCGTCGGCGTCGAGAACGCCGTCGTTGTCATCGTCGTTGTCGTTGGCGTTGGACGTGCCGTCGTCGTCGTAGTCGTCGTCGGTGATGCCGTCGCCGTCGTCGTCGGTGTCGTTGGCGTCGAGGATGCCGTCGTTGTCGTCGTCGGTGTCGGCGCTGTCGACCCAGCCGTCGTTGTCGAGGTCGTTGTCGGCCGTCGGGGCGATGCCGAGCAGGACCCCGCCGGTGACGTTGCCGGCGATCTGCAGCGCCGGACCGCCGGGCAGCTTGTCGTCATCCTCGAGCCCTTCGCGGCCGGCCGCGAAGGTCGGCCGCTGGGAATAGCGGAACCCGCGGGCCGTGAGCGTGCCCTGGATCAGGACGTCGCCGTCGATGTCGCCGTCGAGCGCCACGCCAATGGCGTTCTCGCCGATCGCGCTGACCGAGCCGCGCACCTCGACATCGCCGGTGATCGGCGCGGTGATCCGGATGCCGTAGGTGTCGTCGCCGATGATCGAGACGGAGCCGCGATTGATGAAATCGCCGACCATCGTGCTTTCGACGCTGATGCCGAAGGAGTCGTTGCCGTCGACGACGATGCTGCCGGCGTAGTCGTTGAGGATGTCGCCGGTGAAGGTTCCCGCCCCGGTCACCCGGATGCCGTAGCGGCCCGTGCCCTCGGCGAACTCGCCGTCGAGGTCGCCATCGCCGTCCGTGTCCTTCGGATTGTAGGTGTCGTCGACCTGGATCAGGCCCCGGTTGGTGATGTTGGCGGTCACGCCGCCGTTGACCAGGATCCCGGCCGTGTTGTCGACGTCGCGGGTGGAGATCTCGCCTTCGTTGATGACGTCGTGGCTGCTGTCGACGACCAGCGAGCCGCCGGCCGGCGTGGCGGTCGGCTTGATCTTGCCGCCCGTCGCCACCTTGACGTCGTCATTGATGACGCTGGTGACCACCGGCGCGTTGCGCGTGTCGGAAATCGTGGTTTCAGCCCAGGCCTGGCCGGCGCAGAGCAGCAACGGCATGGCGGCGACGGAGGCGACCAGACGCTTGCGGAACATGAACTGATTACCCCGGACCTTCGACGGCGACAGCTTCGTCCCCTGTCGATGCGGCGAAATTGCGTCAGCCGTCATATCCATCCCCAAGGGCGCCACCTCGTCTATCGCAAGGCCTGCAAGGGCGCCATATCTGCACCCACCTTAGCCGTCCGAAAAAAATGAATCGAGGCTTTCGCGCCATGGCGCCCGCCGAGCGGCCCGGACCGCACAGACCGACCCTGCTGGCGGGCCTGGCCGGCGCCGCGGCCCTGGCGGGCCTGGCGGTCGCCGGCGTCGCCTCGCCCTGGCCCGCGGTCGGCGCCGCGATCTTGGTCGGGGCGGCGGCCCTGGTCCTGGCCGCCCGCGCGGAGTCGCCGGCGGCGTCCGGCCCGGGCGCGGAGACGGAAGCGGTCCCCGCCGAGCCCCTGCCCTACGCCGCCATTCTCGAGGGTCTCGGCGATCCGGTGCTGGTGGTCGAGGCGGGCGAGCCGGGCGAGGTCGCCGGCCATCGCCTGGCCTTCGCCAACGCCGCCGCCCGCGGCCTGTTCCGCATCCAGTCGAGCGGCTCGCGCCTGATCACCGCCCTGCGCAATCCGGAAGTCCTGGAACGGCTGGACGAGGCGCTGTTCGCCCGCCGGGCCGGCGAGGTCGCCTTCGAGACCGGCGGCCCCAACGGCCGCAGCTGGCTGGTCACGGCCCGGCCGCTGGCCGCGCGGCGCGGCCGCGAACTGGCGCTGCTGATCCTGAGAGACGAGACGGACCTGCGCCGGGCCGAGCGCATGCGCGCCGACTTCCTGGCCAACGCCAGCCACGAGCTGCGCACGCCGCTGGCCTCGCTCAGCGGCTTCATCGAGACCCTGCGCGGTCCCGCCCGCGACGACCCGGAAGCCCGCGAGCGGTTCCTGGACATCATGCAGACCCAGGCCGGACGCATGGCCCGGCTGATCGACGACCTGATGAGCCTCTCGCGCATCGAGCTGAACGAGCACATCGCGCCCCAGGGACGGGTCGACCTGGCCATGGCCGTCGCCGATGTCGCCGACGCCCTGACCCCGGTGACCCGCGGCAAGGGCGTGCGCATCGAATGGACGCCGCCCCCGGCCGGCCCGGTGATGGTGGAGGGCGACCGCGACCAGATCGTCCAGGTGGTCCAGAACCTGATCGAGAACGCCGTGAAATACGCGCCGCCCGGGGGCGTGGTGACGGTCGAGGTCGCCGCGCCGGCGGGGGGCGACCCGCCCTCCGTCCGCGATCCGGCCGCCGCCGGCCTGGCCCTGCTGACCCCGGAACACCGTCCGGGCGAGGTCTACGCCCTGCTGAGGGTCACCGACAACGGCCCGGGAATCCCGCGCGACGCCCTGCCCCGGCTGACGGAGCGATTCTACCGCGTCGAGGGCCAGAAAAGCGGCGACCGGGCCGGCACCGGCCTCGGCCTCGCCATCGTCAAACATATCGTCAACCGTCACCGGGGCGGCCTGGCTGTGGAGAGCGCCGAGGGCTCCGGCGCGAGTTTCAGCGTCTGGCTGCCCGCGGCGGGCCTGACGCTGTCGTAAAAACGTCGTAGAACCGTCGCATAGGGGCGGCATCGCAATGGCAATAGCCGGCGCGTTCCTTTCGCCCCGGACCCCGCGATGACCCTGCCGATCGCCCTGGCCCTGCTCACCGCCTTCTCCGGCGGCGTCTTTCTGCTCGGAAGGCGCAAGGCCGTGGCGGCGGCGGGCGGCGTTGCCGGCGCGCTGCATTCGCTGCCGGGCTACCACGGGACCTGGGTCGCGCTGTGGGCCGGAGCGCCGGCGGCGCTGATTCTGCTGGCCTTCGCGGTGTTCGGCGAGCGGATCGAGACGGCGGCGCTGCGGCTGGAGGTTCCCGCCGCGGTCGCCGAACTGCCGGCCGAACGCCAGGCGGTGTTCTGGAGCGACGCGGCCGCCCTCGCCGGCGGCGAGACCCCCAGCGAGGTCGCCTGGGACGGCGCCCTGAAGACGGCGCTCGAGGCCAAGGCCGCCGAGGCCCGGCGCGTCAGCCTCTACGGCCTGGCCGTCACCCTGGCCCTGGGCGGCGTCATGGCGCTCGCCGGCTTCCTGCTGGCCTATCCGCGGCTGTCCAGGGATTTCCGCGCGCGCAATCGCGTCGAGGGCTGGATCGGCCTGTTCCTGACGGCCTGTTCGGCCGTGGCCGTGCTGACCACCGGCGGCATCGTGCTGTCGCTGGTCTGGGAGAGCCTGCGCTTCTTCCAGGCCGTGCCGGTGGGCCAGTTCCTGCTGGGAACCGAATGGGACCCGCAGATCGCCATGCGCACCGACCAGGTCGCCGCCAGCGGCGCGTTCGGGGCCGTGCCCCTGTTCGCGGGCACCTTCCTGGTCATGCTGATCGCCATGGCCGTGGCCGCCCCCGTGGGCCTGTTCTCGGCCATCTACCTGTCGGAATACGCGGGCCCCGCCGTGCGGGCGACGGTCAAGCCGTTGCTGGAGATCCTCGCCGGGGTGCCGACCGTGGTCTACGGCTTCTTCGCCGCCCTGACCGTGGGCCCCACGTTCCGCGCTTTGTTCAATTGGATCGGCGACTGGTTGGTCGAGGGGCCGCTGGACCCGCTGGGCCAGCACCTGATCACCGTCCAGAACCAGATGGCCCTGACCGCCGGCGCGGTGATGGGCATCATGCTGATCCCGTTCGTTTCCTCGCTGTCGGACGACATCATCAACGCCGTGCCCCAGAGCCTGCGCGACGGCAGCTACGCCATGGGCGCGACCAAGTCGGAAACGGTCAAGAAGGTGATCCTGCCCGCCGCCCTGCCCGGCGTCGTCGGAGCGCTGATGCTGGCCATGTCGCGGGCCATCGGCGAGACGATGATCGTGACCATGGCCGCCGGCCTGCAGGCCAAGCTGACCGCCAACCCGCTCGACACCGTCACCACCGTCACGGTCCAGATCGTCACCCTGCTGACCGGCGACCAGGAGTTCGACAGCCCCAAGACCCTGGCCGCCTTCGGCCTGGGCCTGACGCTGTTCGCGGTCACCCTGGTCCTCAACATCATCGCCCTGGGCATCGTCCGGAAATACCGGGAACAGTATGACTGAGATCGCCGCCGCCCGACTGAAGAAGCGCTACGCGGCCGAGGCCCGCTTCCGGCTCTATGGCCGGGCGGCCATCATCGTCGCCCTGGCCTTCCTGGCGATCCTGCTGGGCCGCATCGGCCTGCAGGGCTACACCACCTTCACCACCAACACCGTCACCCTGCCGGTCTATCTCGACCCGGCCCGCATCGACCCGGCCGCCCTGGAAGGGGCGAACTACGACTACCTGGTCGCCCTCTCGCTGCTGAAGGCGATGGGCGAGACCGAGGACGAGTTCGGCGGCGCCTCCGACGACGCGATGTCGCTGGTCAGCCGCGACCTGGGCTTCCAGCTGCTCAACCAGGTCAAGGCCGACCGCTCGCTGATCGGCAGGACGGTCACGGTCTCCGGACCGGTCAAGGCCGACGCCGACCTCTACTACAAGGGCGAGATCAGGCGTTCGACGCCGGAGAGCGACCGCAAGCTCAACGACCGCCAGCTGGACTGGCTGGACCGCCTGAAGGCGGACGGCGCGGTGACCAGCGGGTTCAACCGCGCCTTCTTCACCAACGCCGATTCCACCGAGCCCGAGCAGGCCGGCATCCTCGGCGCGGTGATCGGTTCGGCGATGATGCTGCTGGTGACCGCGCTGATCGCCGTGCCGGTGGGCGTGCTGGCGGCGGTCTGGCTCGAGGAGTTCGCGCCGCGCAACCGGTTCACCGACCTCATCGAGGTCAACATCAACAACCTCGCCGCCGTGCCGTCGATCGTCTACGGCCTGCTCGGCCTGGCGGTGTTCGTGAACGGGCTGGGCGCGCCGCGGGGCGCGCCGCTGACCGGCGGCATGGTGCTGGCGCTGATGAGCCTGCCCACCGTGATCATCGCCACCCGCTCGGCGCTGAAGGCGGTGCCGCCCTCGATCCGCGAAGCCGCCCTCGGCGTCGGGGCCTCGCGCACCCAGACGGTGTTCCACCACGTCCTGCCTCAGGCCATGCCCGGCGTGCTGACCGGCGTCATCCTCTCCCTGGCGCACGCCCTGGGCGAGACCGCGCCCCTGCTGATGATCGGCATGATCGCCTTCAATCCGGGCCTGCCGGAATCCTTCACCAGTTCGGCCAGCGTGCTGCCCGTGCAGGTCTTCATCTGGGAGAACGCCTCCGAGCGCGCCTTCCACGAACGCACCGCCGCGGCCATCATCGTGCTGCTGGCCTTCATGATCGCGATGAACGCGGCCGCGGTGATCCTGCGCCGTCGCTTCGAGCGCAGATGGTAGGACCCATGACTGTCGAACCGCCCCTGATCCGCACCGCCGCGCCGCACAGCCACAGCCCCCTCGCCCTCGAGGCGCCCAAGATCGTCGTCCGCGACGTCAACGTCTTCTATGGCGACAAGCAGGCGCTCGACTCGGTGTCGATCGACATCCCGGGCAAGGCCGTGACCGCCTTCATCGGTCCGTCGGGCTGCGGCAAGTCGACCTTCCTGCGCTGCATCAACCGGATGAACGACACCATTCCGGGCGCCCGGGTCGAGGGCCGCATCGAGCTGGACGGCCAGGACGTCAACGACCGCGCGGTCGACCCGGTGGTCCTGCGCGCCAGGGTCGGGATGGTGTTCCAGAAGCCCAATCCCTTCCCCAAGTCGATCTTCGAGAACGTCGCCTACGGGCCGCGCATCCATGGCCTGGCCTCGAGCCGCAGCGACATCGAGGGCATCGTCGAGGCCTCGCTGAAGAAGGCCGGCCTGTGGAACGAGGTCTCCGACCGGCTGCACCAGTCGGGCGCCAGCCTCTCCGGCGGCCAGCAGCAGCGCCTGGTCATCGCCCGGGCCATCGCCGTCAGCCCCGAGGTGATCCTGATGGACGAGCCGTGCTCGGCCCTCGACCCGATCGCCACCGCCCGCATCGAGGAGCTGATCGACGAACTGCGCCAGCAGTACTGCATCGTCATCGTCACCCACTCGATGGCCCAGGCGGCCCGGGTGTCGCAGCGCACCGCCTTCTTCCACATGGGCCGGCTGGTCGAAGCGGGCGCGACCGAAGAGATCTTCACCAACCCGCGCGAGACGCGGACCCAGGACTACATCACCGGCCGGTTCGGCTGAGGCGCGCCATGAACGAACACATCGTCCGATCCTACGAGGAAGAACTGAACCAGCTGGCCGCCGAGGTGGTCCGCATGGGCGGCCTGGCCGAGGCCCAGGTCAACGACAGCATCCAGGCCTTCGCCAAACGCGACGTGCCGCTGGCCCAGGCGGTCATCGGCCGCGACGGCAAGCTGGACGCCCTGGAGGCCGACATCGAGCGGGCGGCGATCCGCATGATCGCCCTGCGCCAGCCCATGGCCAACGACCTGCGCCGCACCATGTCGGCGATGAAGATCGCCATGAACCTGGAACGCTGCGGCGACCTGGCCAAGAACATCGGCAAGCGCACCCTGATCCTCGCCGAGTCCGAGCCGGCGGGACCGGTGACCCGCTCGATCGAGCGCATGGGCCGGCTCGTGGCCGGGCGGCTGAAGGACGTCATCGACGCCTACACCGCCTCCGAGGTCGACCGCGCCGTCTCCGTCTGGACCCGCGACACCGAGGTCGACGAGCACTACGAGAGCCTGTTCCGCGAACTGCTGACCTACATGATGGGCGACCCGCGCACGATCACGGCCGGCGCCCACCTGCTGTTCGTGGCCAAGAACCTGGAACGGATCGGCGACCACGCCACCAACATCGCCGAGATCGTCCATTTCGAGATCACCGGCCAGGAGATCGTCTCCGAACGGCCGAAGGTGGATGCCCTGAGCCAATGACGCCCACGGTTCTCGTGGTCGAGGACGAGGACGCCCTCGCCACCCTGCTGCAATACAACCTCGAGAAGGAAGGCTACCGGGTGGTCCACGCCGGCGACGGCGAGGAGGCGCTGATGCTGGTCCAGGAGCAGCCGCCGGATCTGGTGGTGCTCGACTGGATGCTGCCCAAGGTCTCCGGCATCGAGGTCTGCCGCCGCCTGCGCCAGCGCACCGAGAGCCGCAACCTGCCGATCGTCATGCTGACCGCCCGGGGCGAGGAGAGCGACCGGGTCCGCGGCCTGGACACCGGCGCCGACGACTATGTGGTCAAGCCCTTCGCCATGACCGAGCTGACCGCCCGCATCCGCGCCGTGATGCGCCGCATCCGGCCGGGTCTTGCCGACGACCGGGTGATCTGCGGCGACATCGTCATGGACCGGGTGGCCCACCGGGTGAAGCGGGCCGGCAAGGAGGTCCACCTGGGCCCCACCGAGTTCCGCCTGCTCGACCATCTGATGCAGCACCCCGGGCGGGTGTTCAGCCGCGAACAGCTGCTGGACGCGGTCTGGGGCAGCGACGTCTATGTCGAGGCCCGCACCGTCGACGTCCACATCGGCCGCCTGCGCAAGGCGCTCAACGGCGCGACCGACCAGGACCCCATCCGCACCGTGCGCTCGGCCGGATATTCGCTGGACCTCGAGCAATAGGTCGACGGCGCTCCGCCGGACGGGCGAGTTTGGGTTGACCCCGCGCATGGCCCGCGCAAAACCCGGCCCATGAACATCCTCCTCGTCGGATCGGGCGGGCGCGAGCATGCGCTGGCCTGGAAGATCGCCCAGTCGCCCCTGCTGACGCGACTGGTCGCGGCGCCGGGAAATCCAGGGATCGCGACCCTGTGCGAGACCCGCCCGGTGGCGGCCACGGACGTGCCGGGCCTGGTGGCCCTGGCCCGGGAGATCGCCGCCGACCTGGTGGTGGTGGGGCCGGAAGCGGCGCTGGAGGTCGGCGTCGCCGACGCCCTGGCCGAGGCGGGCGTTCCCTGCTTCGGACCAACCCGGGCGGCGGCCGAGATCGAGACCTCCAAGGCCTTCAGCAAGGATTTCCAGGCCCGCCACGGCCTGCCCACGGCGGCCTACGGCGTCTTCGAGGAGGCGGCGGCGGCCATGGCCTTCCTCGACGGCCAGACCCCGCCCTATGTGATCAAGGCCGACGGCCTGGCCGCCGGCAAGGGCGTGGTCGTGGCCCTGGACCGGCTCTCGGCCGACGAGGCGGTCGCCGACATGCTGGGCGGCCGCTTCGGCGCCGCGGGCGCGCGGGTGGTGATCGAGGAGTTCATGCTCGGCGAGGAGTGCTCCCTCTTCGCCCTCTGCGACGGCGAGACGGCCGTTCCCTTCGGCTGGGCCCAGGACCACAAGCGCGCCCATGACGGCGACGCCGGACCCAACACCGGCGGCATGGGCGCCTATTCGCCGGCGCCGGTGCTGACCCCGGAACTGGCGCAGCGGGCGTTCGACGCCTGCGTGCTGCCGGCGGTGAAGGCGCTGGCGGCGGAGGGCCGGCCCTACCGCGGGGTGCTCTACGCCGGCCTCATGCTGACCGCCGAGGGCCCCAGGCTGGTCGAGTTCAACGCCCGCTACGGCGACCCGGAATGCCAGGTGCTGATGTTGCGGCTGGCCGGCGACATCGTCCCCTATCTCAAGGCCTGCGCGGAGGGGTCGCTGGCCGCGCTGCCGCCGCCGGCATGGCGCGCCGAAAGCGCCATCTGCGTGGTGATGGCGGCCGAGGGCTATCCGGAGCGCCCGGTCGCCGGCGCGGTCATCCGCGGCGCCGAGGCCGACTTCGGCGGCGAGGCCGAGGTCTTCCACGCCGGCACCCGCCGCGATCCGGACGGGACCCTGCGGGCGGCCGGGGGCCGGGTCCTGAACGTCTGCGCCCTCGGCGCGACCCTGCACGAGGCCCGCGACATCGCCTACGCGGCGGTCGGCGCCATCGACTTCCCCGGCGGGTTCTGGCGGTCCGACATCGGCTGGCGGGCGCTTTGATTGCGCGCCTCGCGCGCAACGCCTGGCGGTTCGCCCGGGTCTTTCCTAGAGTTCCACAAAAACAAGCGCTGCTCTCGGGGGGGGAGACATGAAATTCAGCATCGTCGCGTTCGTGCGCTGCCTGCTGCGCAACGGCCACGAGATCACCAACAGCAAGTCGAGACGCGGGTACGCGACCTGCGTGCGCTGCGGCTATCGGCGAAAGTGGCGCTGACTTCGCGGCATTCTTGCGCGGCCCGCGCCAGCCCCTAAACTCAGCGCTTCAAACAAGCGTACGAAAACGGGGAACGCTCATGGCCGAGGCCGCCGTCCAGCCCTCAGCGCAGGACCTCAACTCCGGCACCAAGCCGGTCGAGGAGCGTCACCGAATCGACGAGGCGAAGCTGGCGGCCTGGCTCGAGGCGAACGTCGAGGGCTACGCCGGGCCGCTGGAGGTGCGCCAGTTCAAGGGCGGCCAGTCGAACCCGACCTATCAGCTGGTCACGCCGGCGAAGAAGTACGTCCTGCGCCGCAAGCCGCCCGGCAAGTTGCTGCCGAGCGCACACGCGGTCGATCGCGAGTTCAAGGTGATCTCGGCCCTGGGCCGGACGGGCTTCCCGGTCGCCCACGCCTACGCCCTGTGCGCGGACGAGGGCGTCATCGGCACGATGTTCTACGTCATGGACAACGTCGAGGGCCGCATCCTCTGGGACCTGACCCTGCCCGACAGCGAACCGGCCGAGCGGCGGGCGATCTACCGGGCCAAGATCGAGACCCTGGCGCGGCTGCACACCACCGACTACGCGGCCATTGGCCTTTCCGACTTCGGCAAGCCCGGCAACTACTTCGCCCGCCAGATCGACCGCTGGACCAAGCAATACCGCATGTCGGAGACGCAGAAGATCGAGGTCATGGACCGGTTGATCGACTGGCTGCCGGCGACCACCCCCAGCGACGACCAGACCTCGATCGTCCACGGCGACTACCGCCTCGACAACATGATCCTGCATCCGACCGAGCCCCGGGTCGTGGCGGTGCTGGACTGGGAGCTGTCGACCCTGGGCAACCCCCTGGCGGATTTCAGCTACTTCCTGATGCACTGGGTCATGCCGGGCGGCGAGCGGGCCTCGCTGGCGACCATCGAGGACCTGACCGCCTGGGGCATCCCGACCATTCCGGAGGTGGTCGAGCAATACTGCGCCCTGACCGGCCGCGACGGCCTGCCCGACCTCGACTGGTACTTCGCCTACAACCTGTTCCGGCTGGCCGGCATCTGCCAGGGCATCGTCGGCCGCGTGCGGGACGGCACCGCCGCCAGCGCCCACGCCAGCACCATGGAGGCCCGGGTTCCGGTCCTTGCCAACGCGGCCATGTATTTCGCGAAAAAGGCGGGAGCCTGAGATGATCGATGGGAAGAAGGCGCTCGCCGCCGCCGCGGCGGCCGGCCTGCTGGCCGTGGGCGTGGGGCTGGGCATCGCCCGGGCGCAGGGAGCCGCCGCCGCGGCGCCGCTGACCTATGTCCAGGCGGGCCGGCTGCTGGCCGATCCGGCCTCGGGAAAGGTGCTCGGCGAACAGACGATCGTCGTCCAGGACGGCAAGGTGCTGCGCATCGAGGCTGGCTACACCTCGGCCGAAGGAGCCAGGATCGTCGACCTGCACGATGCGTTCGTCCTGCCGGGCCTGATCGACAGCCACGTCCATCTCACCGGCGAACAGGGCCCCAACGCCCAGCTGGAAGAGTTCACCAAGACGAAGTCGGACCTCGCCCTGGACGGGGCCTGGAACGGGATGAAGACGCTGAAGGCGGGCTTCACCACGGTCGCGGACCTGGGGGCGCCGAACGAGTCGATCTTCGCCCTGCGCGACGCCATCAGGGCCGGCCGCGTCCCGGGTCCGCGCATCGTCGCCTCCGGCGCGGCGGTGTCGGTGCACGGCGGCCACGGCGATCCCGGCAACGGCATGCCCGAGGCGCTGGTTCCGGTCTATCGGGGGCCGGCGGTCTGTTCCGGCGCCGACGACTGCCGCCGGGCCGTGCGGGAGCAGGTGCGGGCTGGCGCCGACGTCATCAAGATCACCGCCACCGGCGGGGTGCTGTCGCCCACCGCCGCGGGCCTGGCCAAGCAGTTCTCCGACGAGGAGCTCAAGGCCATCGTCGAGACCGCCCATTCCATGGGTCGCAAGGTCACCGCCCACGCCCACGGCGTCGACGGCGTCAACGCCTTCCTGAGGGCCGGCGGCGATTCCATCGAGCACGGCACCTACCTCGACGGCGAGTCGATCAAGCTGTTCAAGGCCAGCGGCGCCTGGCTGGTGCCGACCCTGATGGCCGGCGACTTCGTGGCCCGCGAAGCGGCCAAGCCGGACACCTTCTTCCTGCCCTCGCAGAAGGCCAAGGCGCTGCAGGCCGGTCCGCAGATGCTGGACATGGCCCGCCGCGCCTGGGCCGGCGGCGTCCGGATCGCCTTCGGCACCGACACCGGCGTCTCGAAGCACGGCGACAACGCCGGCGAGTTCGCCCTGCTGCTCAAGGCCGGAATGAGCTCGCTGGACGCGGTCCGCTCGGCGACGGTCTGGGCCGCCGAACACCTGGGCCTCGCCGACCAGATCGGCTCGCTGGCCCCGGGAAAGCAGGCCGACCTCATCGCCGTCCGCGGCGACCCGACCGCCGACGCCACGGTGCTGACCCGGGTCAGCTTCGTGATGAAGGGCGGGGTCGTCTACAAATCTGAATAGCCCGCGGAGAGGGACATGCGCTTGGGCGCCTGTCCCTCGCGGATTGAAGCGTCAGGGGACATGCCCTGACGTGCATGTCCCCAGCAGGGCCAGCAGCGCCGGCTCGTCCTCGAACCGCGCCCGCACGGGCCAGGCGAGGGCCCTGGCGCGCCAGGCGGGCGGCAGGCGGACCCAGTCCTTCTCGGTGGTGACCAGGCCGGCGCCGTGGTCGGCGGCCAGGCGATCCAGCTGGGCCAGGTCGTCGGCGCGCCAGGCGTGATGGTCGGGGAAGGCGACGAAGTCCCTGAGGTCGCAACCGGCGGCCTCCAGCGCCCGCTCCACCTTCCAGGGCTTGCCGACGCCGGCGAAGCCGACCTGGGGCCCGGCGGGCGGCGGGCTCGCCGGCTCCAGCCGCGCGATCAGGACGGGCCTGCCCGCGAACAGGGCCGCGAGCTCCGGGTCCGGCGCGGCCATGTCGGCCGGCAGCAGCAGGACCACCGCGTCGGCCCGGGCGAGGCCCGCCGCCAGCGGTTCGCGCATCGGCCCGGCGGGAAACACCGCGCCGTCGCCGAACGGCCATTCGCCGCCCCGCGTCTCGCCGTCGACGACGACCAGCGACAACGCCTTCTTCAGCGATGGGTTCTGGTGGCCGTCGTCCATGACCAGGACCCCCGCCCCGGCCGCCCGGGCGGCCCGCGCCCCGGCCGGGCGATCGGGCGAGATCCACACGGGAAAATCGCGGGCCAGCATCAAGGGCTCGTCGCCGACGTCGGCGGCGGTGTGGAGGGCGGGATCGACCCGCAGCGGTCCCTTCAGCCGGCCGCCGTAGCCGCGCGACAGGCCGTGCGCGGCCACGCCCCGCGCGGTCAGCAACCGCAGCAGTTCGCGCACGACCGGCGTCTTGCCGGTCCCCCCGACCGTGAGGTTGCCGACGCAGATCACCGGCAGGCCGGCGTCCTCGGGAACGGCGGTCGCGATCCGGTTGGCGGTCGCCGCCGCCCAGATCCAGCCCAGGGGCCGCAGCAGGGTCCGGCGAAGCCGGCCCGGGCCGCCTTCGCGCACATACCACCAGCGGGGCGTTGAGAGCTTCATGGCAGCACGGCCTCGACGACCCTCCAGGCGTCTTCCAGCGCCTCGGCCTTGGCGTCGGCGAAGGCCCTGGCCTGTTCGCCCAGGGCGGCGCGGCGTTCCGGATGAGCGAGAAGCCACCCGACGAGAGGGCCCAGCGCCCCGGCGTCGTCCGCGATCAGGATCGCCGACCGCTCCCGCATCTCGTCGCAGGCGTCCCGGGCGTTGGCGATGTGCGGGCCGGTGACGATCGCCGCCCCGAGCCGCGCGGGCTCGAGCGGGTTGTGGCCGCCGATGCCGGGAACGAAGCTGCCGCCCATGATCACCACGTCGGCCAGCCGGAACCAGAGCCCCATCTCGCCCAGGGTGTCGGCGAGGTAGGCGGCCGCACCGGCATCGACGACTCCCCGCCGCGAGCGCCGGGCGACGGACGCGCCGAGCACCGCGGCCACGTCATCGCCGCGCTCGGGGTGGCGCGGCGCGACGATGAGCAGAGTCCCCGCCGGGGCGCCCGCGCGCACGGCGTCGGCGATCAAGGCCTCCTCGCCGGGATGCGTGCTGGCCGCCAGCACCACCGGACGGCCCGCGATTTCCTCGCGCAGGCGGGCGAGTTCAGCCTCGTCGCAGGCCAGCGGCCGGCCGACATACTTGAGATTGATCCGCGCGCCCGGCGTCGCGCCGTACCGCGCCAGCCGGGCGGCGGTCGCCTCGTCCTGGGGCGCGACCGCGTCGAACGCGAGCAGGACGCGGCGCGCGAGGCCCGGCGCCTTCGCCCAGCCCCGCTCGGTCCGTTCGGTCACCCGCGCCGACAGCAGCAGGAGCCTCGCGCCCCGGTCATCGGCGCCGAGGATGAGGTTCGGCCAGAGTTCGCTTTCGACGAAAATCCCTGCGTCCGGCCGCCAATGGTCGAGGAACCGCCGCGACGCGCCCGGGGTATCGAGCGGCGCGTACTGGTGGATGGCGCCCTCGGGCAGCCGTTTCGCCATCAGGGCGGCCGAGGTCGCGGTGCCGGTGGTCACCAGCACGGTCACGTCCGGCCGACGGACCCGCAGCCTCTCGATCAGCGGCAGCACCGACTGGCTTTCGCCGACGCTGACGGCGTGGATCCAGACCAGCGGCCCGTCCGGCCGCGCCCGGGAGGCGCGGCCCAGCCGCTCGCCCAGCCGCGTCGGGTCTTCCTTCCCGCGCCGCGCCCGCGCGCGCAGGATCGCCGGCGTGAACGGCTCCAGCAGCGTCGTGCCGAGACGGTAGAGGCCGAGGGCGAGCGACAAGTGTCAGACCACGTGAGCCGGAGCGAAATGGCAGGCGCCGGCGCCGGTCTCGATCTGCAGGGTCGGATGGCCGATGCGGAACCGCTCGGCCAGGCCGTGCGCCACCTCGTGCAGGAAGTCGTCGGCGTCGGCGTTGTCCGGCCGGATGAGGTGGGCGGTCAGGGCGGTCTCGGTGGTGCTCATCGCCCAGATGTGCAGATCGTGCACCTCGGTGACCCCAGGCTGCGCCGCCAGCCAGTTCTTGACCGCCTCCGGGTCGACGCCGCGCGGGGCCGCGTCCAGCGCCAGGTCGAGGGAATCGCGCAACAGGCCCCAGGTCCCGGCGACGATCACCGTGGCGATGACCAGGCTGACCGCCGGGTCGAGCCACTGCCAGCCGGGCATGATCCAGATCGCGACGCCGGCGGCGACCACGCCGAGGGACACCGCCGCGTCGGCCGCCATGTGCAGGAAGGCCCCGCGGACATTGAGATCATGGTGGCCGCGCAGGAACAGCAGCGCCGTCGCCGTGTTGATCACGACCCCGATGGCGGCCACGGCGATGACCGGGCCGGGCGAAACCGGCTCGGGCGCGCCGAGCCGGCGGATGGCCTCCCAGACGATCGCGCCGACGGCGCCGAGCAGCAGGCCGGCGTTGGCCAGGGAGGCGAGGATGGTGCCCTTGCGCAGGCCGTAGGTCCGCCGCGCGGTGGGCGCCAGACGGGCCAGCGCCGCCGCCGCCCAGGCCAGCAGCAGGCCCAGCACGTCCGAGAGATTGTGGCCGGCGTCCGCGATCAGCGCCAGGGAGCCGGTCAGAATCCCGCCCGCCGCCTCGGCGGCGACGAAGGCGATGTTCAGCGCCGCGCCGAACGCGAAGGCGCGGCCGAAGTCGGCGGGCGCGTGGCTGTGGTGGCCGTGGTGGTGGCCGTGGCTGTGGCCATGATGATGCGCCACGCCGTGGGCGTGGTGCAGGCTGTGGTCGCCGGCAGGCGCGTCGGGCGGATCGTGCGCGTCGTGGGCCATGACGGTCAGAGTCTCACTCCGCGCCCGCGCCGTCCACAATCGCCTCCGCCCGTCGCGTGGCGGCCGTGAGGCGGCCCGCCCAGTCCGCCGCCAGGGCCTCCAGGTCGTCGCCGCGCCGCGCGAAGTGGGGACCGTCCCAGACCATCGCCCCCCTGGAGAAGGGCAGCGGGATCAGGGTGCGGTCCCAGCTGCCGATGCGGATCGCCGGCCGGCTGGCCAGGCCGCAGAAGATCACCGGCGCGCCGGTGACGCGGGCCAGCGTGGGGGCGCCCAGCTGCATCGCCTCGGCCGGGCCGCGCGGACCGTCCGGCGTGATGGCGACGCCGCCGCCGCCCTTCACCCACTTGATCATGTCGCGGAAGGCCTGCTCGCCGTGCTTGTTCTTGCCGGGATCGCTGCCCTTCTTCGAGGAGCCGCGAATGGCGGGAAAGCCGATCTTCTGCACCGTCAGGGCGATGAATTCGCCGTCGGCGGATCGCGAGATCAGGGCCCGCATGTCCTGGCGCTCGGGCGACTGGGGCCAGCACTGCGGCGAAAGGGGGATGCGGGCGTGCCAGAAGCAGAGGATGGCCCCGCCCTCCATGGCCCAGACCTGCCGCGCCTTGTCCTGGCCCTCCCGCGTCCAGCGCATCGTCGCGTAGCAGAGGCCCAGCCAGGCCGCGAACAGCGTGGCCAGCGCGTTCTGTACGGCGGGCGAGCGGAAGAAGGCCTTCACGCGCCCACCTCTTCGGGCGAGGCGTCGAGGTCCTGGGCCTTGGCCAGCCGGGCGTAGAGGCCGCGCCGGCGCACCAGGGCGGCATGGTCGCCGGTCTCCACCACCCGCCCCCGGTCGATGACGTAGATGCGGTCGGCATGCTTCACGGTCGACAGGCGGTGGGCGATCATGATCGTCGTGCGGCCGGCCATCAGCCGCTCGAGCGCCGCCTGGACCTGGGCCTCGCTCTCGGTGTCGAGGGCGCTGGTCGCCTCGTCGAGCAGCAGGATCGGCGCGTTCTTGAGGAAGGCGCGGGCGATGGCGATCCTTTGCCGCTGACCGCCGGACAGGCGCGCGGCGGCCTCGCCCACGACGGTGTCGTAACCGTCGGGCTGCTCGAGGATGAAGTCGTGGGCGGCGGCGCGCCGGGCCGCCTCCTCGATCTCGGCGTCGGTCGCCTCGGGCCGGGCGTAGGCGATGTTGGCCCGGATGGTGTCGTCGAACAGGAAGGGCTCCTGGGTCACGAAGGCGATGCGCGCGCGCAGGGAGTCGATGCGGGCCTCGCGCACGTCCATCCCGTCGATGGTCACCCGGCCGCGGCTGGCGTCGTAGAAGCGGGGGATCAGCGACAGCACCGTGCTCTTGCCGCCGCCCGAGGGGCCGACCAGGGCGACCATCTCGCTGCGGCGCGCCTCGATCGTGGCGCCGTCCAGGGCCACCACGCCGTCCTCGTAGGCGAAGGTGACGTCCTCCAGCCGCACCTCGCCGTCGCCCTCGGGCAGGGGGCGGGCGTCCGGCGCCTCGGCGACCTCCGGGGCGACATCGAGGGCGGCGAACAACCGGCGGGCGGCGGTCGAGCCCTCGGCGAAGACGGTCTGCAGGTTGGCGAGCTGGCGCAGGGACTGGCCGGCCGTGGTCAGGGCGCCCATGAAGGCGGTGAAGTCGCCGACGTTCATCGCCCCGGTCGAGGCCCGCCAGCCGGCGTAGGCGAAGACCAGGGCCGTGATCGTGAAGGTCAGCAACTCGGTCACCGGCGCCGCCTGGGCGCGGGCGTTGGCGCCCTTGATGATGTGCCGCTGGCGCTCGCGGATGGCGTCGGCGACGCGGGCCTCCTCGTATTGCTCGCGGTTCTCCATCTTGACCACGCGGACGCCGTCGAGGCTCTCCATCAGGGCCGTCGACAGCAGGCTGGTCGCCGCCATGGCGCCGCGGGCGGCTTTCTTGGACCGGCGGGAGAAGCGGCGCATCAGCCGCGAGGCGGGAACCGCCGCCGCCAGCACGAGCAGGCCCAGCAACGGGTCCGACGTGACCATCACCCACAGCATGGCGAAGATGATCAGGGCGTGCTGGGTGTAGGCGATCACGCCGCTGGTCGCCGCCTCGCGGATCAGGCCCGCGTCGTAGAGCACGCGGGAGACGAACTCGCCCGAATGGGTCGCTTTCAGCCGGGCGAGGTCGGCGCGCACCATGCGGCCGAACAGCTCCAGCTGGACATCGCCGACGACGCCATGGCCGATGCGGTTGACCAGCGTCGACTGCACCACCTGGGCCACCGTCCGGGCCAGGGCGTAGGCGACGATGGTCAGCGGCACGGCCAGGAGCGCCCCGCGCTTGGGCTTGACCAGCAGGTCGTTGATCGCCGGTTCGAGCAGCTGGACCAGCAGGCCGGACAGGGCCGCCACCGCCACGGCGCAGGCCATGGCCACGGCGATGCCCTTCCAGCGGCGCCTGAGGTAGGTGCTCCAGACGCGGCCGGCCAGCTGGAGGCGGGTCGGCTCGGCGGACTCGGCGGCGGTCATGGACGGGAAATCGGCCCTGAAGAGATTTGCGTTCCTGACGCAGCGCCCTACTTAGGACGCTCTTGCAGGGAGCGCCACTTGTCGAAGGGCTTCGACCTCTCCACCGGCTGGGGCCGTTTCAAGGCCTACATGCATTCCATCTTCATGGACCACGCCTTCCTGCGGGTGGGATTCTCCAACGCCCACTGGATCGGCCCGGACATGGTGCGGGCCGCCCAGCCCTGGCCGTTCCAGCTGAAGTGGTGGAAGCGCGACGGCATCAAGACCATCGTCAACCTGCGCGGCGGCTTCAACACCGGCTTCTACGTGCTGGAGCGCGACGCCTGCCGGCGGCTCGGGCTGACGATGGTCGACTTCACCATCACCTCGCGCGAGGTCCCGCGCCGGGAGACGGTCCTGGGCGCCCGCGACCTGTTCCAGACCATCGAGTATCCGGCCCTGATGCACTGCAAGTCCGGCGCGGACCGGGCCGGGATCATGAGCGTCCTCTACCGCCACTTTCACCTGGGCGCGCCGATCCGCGAGGCGATGACCGAGCTCGGCCTGCGCACCCTGCACATGAAGCAGGGCAAGACCGGCGTCCTCGACTACGTCTTCGAGCGCTACCTCGAGGAGGCCGAGCCCAGGGGGATCAGCTTTATCGACTGGGTGCAGAGCGACGCCTACGACCGCGACCGGATCAAGGCCGACTTCAAGGCCGACTGGTGGGGCACGCTGATCACCGACCGCCTGCTGCGGCGGGAGTAGCTAGTCGCAGCTCCCGCCGCCGCAGGATGACGAACCGCCGTCGGTCATCATCGAGGCGGCCAGGATCGCCGCGGTCGCGTCGCCGCCGAGCTCGCCCCTCGCCTGCGCCGACCGCAGCCGGACCATCAGCACCACCGCGATCGCCACGACCGCCAGCAACCCAACGCCAATCAGGACTTCCATGAGGACCTCCTTCCGGAGCTCTCATTCTACGGCGGCGAAATGACGGGCCGGTGACGTCCTAGTGCTCGTGGTCGTCCGTGCTGGGGTCGAGCAGGCGGTGGGCGTGGATGATGAAATAGCGGGCGTGGGCGTTGTCGACGGTGGCCTGGGCCTTGGCCTTCCAGGCCTTCCAGGCCTCGGCGTAGTTCGGGAAGGCGCCGACGAACTCGACGCTGGCGAGGTCGCGGAACTCGATGTCCGCGACGTCCTTCAGCTCGCCGCCGATGACGATGTGGAGAAGCTGTCTGTCCGGCATGGTGGGCGACCTTTCCGCGGGGTTACTCGGGCAGGTCGATAGGCCGGACGCGGTCGAGGATCAACGGGTGCAACGCCGGCGCCGCGCAGACCAGGCTCGGATGCCGCGGGGTTTCGAGGTTGTAGCGGTAGGACCGGCCCTTGTGGTCGGTGACGACGGCGCCGGCCTCGGCGCAGATCAGGTCGGCGGCGGCCAGGTCCCACTCGTTCTTGCCGCTCAGCGCCAGCGCCGCGTCGAACCGGCCGTCGGCGACCAGGCACATGCGATAGGCGATGGAATTGCGGGTCTCGATGCGCATGTCGGGCCAGGGCGTCGGCCAGGCCGGGTGGCGGAACATCTTCGCATCGCCGAGCATGGCGCAGCCCTCGACGCTGAGCTGGTCGCTCGCCCGGATCGGCTCGCCGTTCAGGCGCGCCCCGCCGCCGCGGCGGGCGACGAAGGTCTCGTCGAGTTCGGGCGCGTGCACGACGCCGGCGACGGGCCGGCCGTCCTCGACCACCGCGATCGACACCGCCCACCAGGGCCGCTCCTTGAAGAAGGCCACCGTGCCGTCGATGGGATCGACGACGAACAGCCGCGCCCGCGACAGCCGGGCGGGGTCGTCGGCGGTCTCTTCCGACAGCCAGCCGTAGCCCGGCCGCGCCGCCCCCAGCCGCTCCCGCAGGAGCGCGTCGACGGCGATGTCGGCGTTGGTGACGGGCGAGCCGCCGTCCTTGGACCAGACCTTCAGGCCCTCGGCCTTCAGACGGCGCGCCTCGGCGCCGACGGCGCGGGCGGCGGCCTCGATGAGCAGCAGGTCGTCGATCATCGGCCCGCGACGGCCAGGGCGTCGACCAGCTGCGACGGCGAATTGGCCGACCCGCGGATCTCGAGGTCGGACCCGGGAACCAGCCGACCGTAGATGTCGATCAGATTGCCCGCCACGGTGATCTCGGTGACCGGATAGGCGATCTCGCCGTTCTCGAACCAGAAGCCGGAACAGCCCGCCGACCAGTCGCCGGTGTTGGCGTTCAGCGAGGGGCCGAACATCGAGGTCACCAGCAGCCCGGCGCCGGCGTCGGCCATCAGCCCGGCGAGGTCGCGCTCGCCCGGTTCGACCGTCAGGTTCGAGGTTCCCACCCCCGGCGGCCCGGCCAGGCCGCGCGAGGCATGGCCGGTCGTCTCCAGACCCAGCTGACGGGCCGAGGCGCTGTTGAGCAGCCAGCTGGTCAGGACGCCGTCCTCGATCAGCGCCATCCGCCGGTTGGCGACGCCCTCGTCGTCGAAGGGCGAGGAGCCGAGACCGCGGAGTCGATGGGGATCGTCGACGATATCGACCCCGGCGGCGAACAGCTTCCGACCCAGGCGGTCCTTCAGGAAGCTGACCCCGCGCGCCACCGACGGTCCGGAGATGGCGCCGATCATCGGTCCGATCAGGGCCGTGGCGAGGCGGTTCTCGAAGATCACAGGAGCGGTGGTCGAGGCGATCTTGCGGGCGTTGAGGCGCTGCACGGCGCGGCGGCCGGCCTCGGCGCCGATCGAGGCGGGGGTCGGCAGGTCGCCGGCGTGACGGGTGGACCGCCCCTCGCCGGCCCGCTCCATGCCCGAGCCCTCGCCGGCCACCGCCGAACAGGACAGGGAGAAGCCGGAGGCGCGGTGCAGGCCCGAGAAGCCTTCGCTGGTCGCCAGCCGCCAGCGGGACGACGACCAGGCCGCCGATCCGCCGTCGGAGTTGGTGACGCCTTCCACGGCCCGGGCCGCGGCCTCGGCCTCGCGGGCCTGGTCCTCGAGCGCCTCGGGGGAGGGCTCGCCCGCGTCGAACAGGTCGAGGTCGGCGAACGGGCCCCTCGCCAGGCGCTCGGTCGGGGCGAGGCCGGCGTAGGGGTCCTCCGGCGCCAGGCGGGCCATGGCCACGGCGCGCTCGACCAGCTTGCGGCGGCCGTCGGCCGAGACGTCCGATCCCGACACCGCCGCCTGCCGCCGGCCGACGAAGACGCGGACGCCCAGGTCGCGGGATTCCTCGCGCTCGACCTCCTCCAGAGCCCCGCCGCGCACGGTGACCGACAGGGACTGGCGTTCGGCGAAGACGGCTTCGGCCGCGTCCGCGCCCGCGTTCAGCGCAGCGGCGACCGCCTCATGCAACAGGTTTTCGTCCATGGCGCGGTTATGGGGACGCCGGGCCTCGGGGGCAAGGCTACCAGACCGCCGAGATGAGCGTGCCGGCGATCAGATAGACGTAGGCGCACCAGGTCAGGGTCATGCCCAGGGCCCGGGGAATGGAGGTGCCGCCGGTCCGGGACAGCCCGACCGCGTGGGTGACCCGGCCGGTCAGCAGCAGCAGGCCGCCCAGGTGGATCAGCAGGGGCGCCGCCCCGGCGAGGTCCAGCACGATCAGCCCGGCCAGCCCCGGCGGCACGTATTCGCTGGCGTTGCCGAAGGCGCGGATGGCCTGGGCCAGCTCGGGGATGCCCTCGTCGCCGAGGAACACCTTGTGGCGATTGCGCAGGCGGACGACCAGCAACGACAGGACCAGCATCAGCAGGATGTGCAGCCCGACCCAGAGGGCGGAGGCGTGGCCCGGATTGACGTTGTCCATAGGCGGTCTTCCCGGCGGCTGCGGCGCAAGGGGCCGGATTAGCCGTGGTTTTGCCTTTCAGGGCAAGGCGGTTCCCGCTCAGGTTTCACGGCCGACCGGATAGAGCTGGAAACGGTCGTCGTAGAAGGGCGTGCGGGCGTAGAACCAGGCCAGCCGCGCGTCCGGATCGGCGGCGAAGGCGGCGTCGGCCGCCAGCTTCGCCTCGAACTGCGCCTTCAGCGCCGGGTCGGCGGCCAGCATGCGTTCGGCCAGCGGGGCGATGGCGTAGGCCTCGATGTATTCGACCCGGTTCAGCACTTCCGGGAACAGGCCCCAGGCGAAGAAGCTCTCCGACGATCGCGGCTCGAGCAGCAGCACGACGATGTCGCCCAGCGGCTGGTCGGTGGGGATGCGGACCGAACCGGCGGGGAAGGTCCAGGCGCGGCGCTCGGCCTCGACGGAGCCGGCGGTGATCGGCACATGGCCCTCGTTGGTGCGGCCGGACACCGCGACGTCCTTCAGGCGCAGCATCTCGACCGTCACGGTCCTGGGGGCGGCGAGGGACTCCATGGCCACGCCGTGCAGCCGCAGCCGCTCGATCAGGTCCTGGCGCCAGCCGGGGACCCAGTAGGCCTTCGGTCGCGCGAGCACGAGCGTCGGCCGGCTGCCGTAGAAGGGCATCTTCCAGGGCTTCGGGTCCCGCTTGCCCAGCCAGCGGATCTCCGCGGCGCCGGACGCCGGGCTGTCGTAGCGCTCGAACAGCACGCCCTTGAAGTCGCGGATGGCGATCGGCGTCTCGGTGGCGACGAAATTGGCCGGGATCTCCGCGGGTCTCAGGGCGCGGTCGGCCGCGATCGCCGCCCGCAGGCCCTCGCCCCTGGCCGCCAGCAGCTTCAGCGCCGCCTCGAGGAAGACGTAGGTCCCCAGCACCCGCTGCTCGTGCGGCTTGAGGCTGTGGTTCTCGATCAGGATGGTCGGGACGTGGGCGGCCGATCCCCAGCCGTTGGAAAACCGTTCGCCGAGGCCCCCGTCGCTGAGGCCCTTCTTCGGATCGCGGTCGTCGATGGCGAAGACCAGCGGACCCGGGATATGGCCCTGTTTCGACAGCGCCCGGTCGACCGCCGGCCGGAAGTGCTCGTCCAGCCAGCGCGCGATCGCCGGCGACCGCGACCATACCCCGTCCTCGCCGTTGTAGCCGTAGGTGACGTCGTACTGGTAGTCGATGCCGTCGGTGACATGGACGTCGACATAGAGGTCGGGGTTCAGCCGGTTCACGAAGGTCCGCGCCGCCCGCATCTCGGGCTGGTCCAGCTTCATGTAGTCGCGGTTGAGGTTCTGGTTGGTCGCCGTGTTGCGCCAGCCCTGGATGCGCGGCCCGCGCTGGTTGGGCCGCGAATAGGGCCCCGACCGCTCGTGACCGTCGACCGACAGGATCGGGATCAGCACCAGGTTGACCCGGTCGAGCAGGCCGTCCTTGCCGTAGAAGGCGATGTCGCGCAGCAGCATCATGCCCGCGTCCTTGCCGTCGATCTCGCCCGGGTGGATGCCGGCCTGGACCAGCATCACCGGCTTCTTCGGATCGAGGGCCGGGCCGTCCTTGCTGGCGATCACGGCGTAGATCGCCCGGCCCTCCGGCGAGGTGCCGAAGGTCTCCAGCCGGATCAGGTCGCTGGCCGCGTCCAGCCGCTCGAACCAGGCGCGGGTGTCCGCGTAGTCCGGGCTGAAGTCGTGCGCCGCGTCCTGTTCGAAGGCGCTGGACCAGGGGTCGCCCGCCGGCCGCAGCAGCCGGCGGCTGGCCCCGTCCCAGGGAAGGGCCGGCGGCAGGAAGGCCTGGTCCCAGGGCGCGGCGTTGGGCAGGTGCGGGGGCTCTGACATGGCGGGGCTCGACAGCAGGACGGCCGCCAGGGCGGCGACGGCGGACTTGCGCATGGCTACTTCCAGATCGGCCTGCCGTCACCGGGAAGGCCCAGCCGGCCCCACATCTCGCTGACCCGGTCGACCACGTCCGGGTCCATGCGGATCTTCTCGCCCCACTCGCGCTTCGTCTCGGGCGGCAGCTTGTTGGTGGCGTCGAGGCCGATCTTGCTGCCGAGGCCGCTCTCCGGGCTGGCGAAGTCGAGGTAGTCGATCGGGGTGTTCTCGATGACCGTGATGTCCCGCGCCGGATCCATCCGCGTGGACACCGCCCACATCACGTCCTTCCAGTCGCGGGCGTCGATGTCGTCGTCCACGACGATCACCCACTTGGTGTACATGAACTGGCGCAGATAGCTCCAGACGCCGAGCATCACCCGCCTGGCGTGGCCCGCGTAGGCCTTCTTCATCGACACCACGGCGATGCGGTAGCTGCAGCCCTCGGGCGGCAGCCAGAAGTCGACCACCTCCGGGAACTGCTGCTGGAACAGGGGGATGAAGACCTCGTTCAGCGCCTCGCCCAGCACCGACGGCTCGTCCGGCGGCCGGCCGGTGAAGGTGGTGTGGTAGAGGGCGTCCTTGCGCATGGTCACCGCGGTGGCCTGGAAGACCGGGAAGCGCTCGACGCTGTTGTAGTAGCCGGTGTGATCGCCGTAGGGCCCCTCGTCGGCGTGCTCGTCGAGCAGGACGTGCCCCTCGATGACGATCTCGGCCTGGGCCGGGACCATCAACGGGACGGTCTTCGCGGGAACCAGGTCGACCTTGCTCCCGCGCAGCAGGCCGGCGAACTGGTACTCCGACAGGGTGTCGGGCACCGGCGTCACCGCCGCCAGGATGACCCCGGGATCGGCCCCGATGACGGCGCAGGCGGGCAGCGGCTCGGGCTTGCCGCTCTTCTTGTGACGGGCGTAGTGCTGGGCCCCGCCGCGGTGGGCCAGCCAGCGCATGATCGCCCGGTCCCTGCCCAGGACCTGCATGCGGTAGATGCCGAGGTTGTAGTCGTCCTCCTTCGAGTCCGACGGTCCCCGGGTCACCACCAGCGGCCAGGTGATCAGGGGCGCCGGCTCGCCGGGCCAGCAGCCCTGCACGGGCAGCCTGGTGAGATCGATCCGGTCGCCCTTCAGCACCACCTGCTGCACCGGCGCGGTCTTCACCGTCCTGGGCCGCATCGACATCACGGTCCGCGCCAGCGGCAGCAGGTCCATGGCGTCCTTGATTCCGCGCGGCGGCTCGGGCTGGCGCAGGAAGGCCAGCAGCTCGCCGACCTCGCGCAGCTCGCCGGCGGTCGTCCGCGGCTCGCCGCCGAGGGTGACGCCCATCGCCACCCGCTTCACCGTCCCGAACAGGTTGGCCAGGCACGGCGTCGGCGAGATCGAGCCGTCGGGCATGACCGGCTTTTCGAACAGCACCGCCGGACCGCCGCCGGCCAGCAGCCGGGTGCAGATCTCGGTCATCTCCAGCTCGGTCCGCACGGGCTCGGTCACCCGCACCAGCTCGCCGTCCGCTTCCAGCCTGGCGATGAAGTCCCGCAGCGACCGATAGGCCAAGGTCTCGCTCCCGTTCCGCGCGGCGGAAGCTAGGGGGAGAAATGAAGCGCGACAACCTCCCCTTCAGGGGAGGGGGACCATGCGAAGCATGGTGGAGAGGCTTGAAGTCAGGAGCGGCTAATCCGCCTGACATGCTCAGGCCTTCAAACCTCTCCACCACCCTTCGGGTGGTCCCCCTCTCCTGAAGGAGAGGACGACTTGTTGGCGTCCCACGCCTTGACCGCCGCCTTCGGCGCGGCCTTCCGCCAGCGGCGTTCGAGAAAGCCGCGCAGCTGGTCGGGGTTCAGGGTCGCCAGCCGCGCCAGGACGCAGGGGTAGTCCTTGTAGTGGGCGGTGAGATGGAAGGTCTCCGGCTCGACCTCGAGCAGCAGGTCGCGTTCGTCGAACGACACCTCCATGATCACGGCGCTGGCGTCGTCCCGGCGGACCCGCGTGAAGAACTTGCCGTTCACCTTGTAGGACGGCTGGCCGTAGCTCATCCCCTCCTCGGCGCCGGGGAAGGCCATGACGACGGCGTGGAACTCCTCGCGGGTCATCTCACCAGGCCAGCGCCATGCCGTCCTTGCGCATCTCGCTGGCGGCGGTCCAGCGGCCGGGCCAGCGCTCGATGGCCTGGTAGCCGCCGAAGCCGCCGTCGCTGCCGCCCAGTTTCCAGCCGAGGTCGGCGAGGCCCTTCCTGGTCGCCTCCGGCACGCCGGTCTCCAGCCGCAGCAGCCCAGGCTCGCCGAGCCGCTCGCCCGTCGGCTCCGAACCGCCCTCGTGGTGCCAGCGCGGGCTGTCGCCGGCCGCCTGCAGGTCGAGGCCGAAATCGACCATGTTGCTGATGATCTGGGCCTGGCCCTGGGGCTGCATGTCGCCGCCCATGACGCCGAACGCCAGCCAGGGCGCGCCGTCCCTGACCGCGAAGCCGGGGATGATGGTGTGGAACGGCCGCTTGCCGGGCGCGTAGAGGTTCGGGTGGCCGTCGGTCAGGGCGAACAGCTCGCCCCGGTCCTGGAACATGAAGCCCAGGCCGTCCGGCGACAGGCCCGAGCCCATGCCCCTGTAGTTGGACTGGATGTGGGAGACCATCATCCCGTCGCTGTCGGCGGTGCAGAAATAGGTGGTGTCGCCCTGCGCCGGGGCCTGGCCGGCGTGGACGGGCGTGAGGATCCGGTCGGGGCGGATCAGCCTGGCCCGCTCGGCCGCGTAGGCCTTCGAGTTCAGCCACTCGACCGGGATCCGGGCGTAGTCGGGATCGGCGAAGAAGCGGGCGCGGTCCTCGAAGGCCAGGCGCTTGGCCTCCACCGCATGGTGGATCGCCGCCGTCGACTGGAAGCCCATGGCCCTGACGTCGAAGGTCTCGAGGATGTTGAGCAGCTGCAGGGTCGACAGGCCCTGGGTATTGGGCGCCAGGCCATAGACGTCGACGCCGCGATAGGCGCTGACCAGCGGCGTCGTCCATTCGCTGCGGTGGGCGGCGAGGTCGGCCTTCGTCATCCAGCCGCCGATGCGCTTGAAGTAGCGCTCGATGGCCGCGGCGGTCTCGCCGCCGTAGAAGCCCTCGCGCCCCTCGGCGGCGATGCGGCGGTAGGTGGCGGCGAGACCGGGGTTGCGGAACACCTCGCCCTCGCGCGGCGCGCGCCCGCCGGCCATCCAGACTTTGCGGAAGTTGTCGATCTCCTCGATGCCGGACGCCGGATCGGTGAACCGTCGCACCGAGGCGGCGAGGTAGTAGGCGACGTTCTGGCTGACCGGCGCGCCCTCCTCGGCATGGGCGATGGCCGGCTCGAACAGAGCCTTCCACGGCAGCTTGCCGTAGCGCTGGTGCAGGTCCCACCAGGCCTGGACGGTCCCGGGCACGGTGACGGTGACGGCGCCGAAGCTGGGCAGCTTGCCGTCGCGGGCGCGGGACCGGACGGTCTCCAGCGACAGCCCGCGCGGCGAGCGGCCGGAGCCGTTGAGGCCCACGACCGTCTTCGTCTTGGGATCCCAGAGCATGACGAAGCAGTCGCCGCCGATGCCGCAGGCGATCGGCTCCAGGAAGCCCAGGCAGGCGTTGGCCGCGATGGCCGCGTCCACCGCCGAGCCGCCCCGGCGCAGGATGTCGATGGCCGCCAGCGTCGCCAGCGGATGCGCCGTCGCCGCCGCCCCGTGGACGCCCCAGGCGGCCGAGCGGCTGGCGAAGGTCGCCCCGTCGATGCGGTCGCCGCCCCGGACGTCCGGCCGGTTGAGGTTGGGATTCTCACGCCGGCTCTGGGCCGCGGCGGTCGTGGCCAGGGCGGCGGCCGGCAGGGCGGCGAGAAAGGTGCGGCGACGCATGGGCGGGACTCCCCGGCGGTGCTGAAGTCGGGGACTATAGGGGGGGTCAGGGGCGAGGGACTAGGGGCGAGGGACTAGGGGCGAGGGAAGAGGACTTCCGGGACCCTGCGCGGCGCGTCCGATCGCCCCCGCTCGCCCCTCGCCGCTCGCCCCCACGTCCGGCCTACGCCGCGCTCCAGACCGCCAGCTCGTTCCCCGACGGGTCGGCGAAGTGGAAGCGGCGGCCGCCCGGGAAACTGTAGATCGGCCGCAGCACCGTGCCGCCGGCCGCCTCGACCCTGGCCTTCATGGCCTCCAGGTCGTGGGCGTAGAGAACCACCAGGGGCTTGGCGACCGCATCGCCCTCGTGGCCGTTGAAGCCGCCGTCCACCGCCGCGCCCTCGAAGGCGGCGTAGTCGGGCCCGTAGTCGACCCAGGTCCAGCCGAAGGCCCTGGCGTAGAAGGCCTTCACCGCCGGAACGTCCGCCGTCGGGAACTCGATATAGTCGATCTTGCCGTCTTCGCGCATGGCCGCCGCTCCAGGTGTTCCCTATTTGTTCACTCCGGCGAACGGGAGTCAACCACCCTCACGGAAAGGTCCAGACGCTGGTCCGCTTGACTTCCATGTCCTCGAGCTCGCGGGTGGTCGGCACCTGGTATTCGGCCAGCTTCCGGAGCCCTTCCTTCGGGAAGTAGGTCCGTCCCGGGTCGCCGATCAGCACCGTCTTGCCGGCCTCGTGCGCGGCGGCCAGCCAGGCCAGCACCCGCTCGGCCAGGGGCTTCTCGTAGCAGATGTCGCCCGCCAGGATGACGTCCGCTTCGGCCGGCGGCGGGCTGTCGAGCAGGTTCGCGTCGGTGAAGGCCACGGCCACCCCGTTCGCCGCCGCATTGGCCGCCACCGCCGCCCCGCAGAACAGGTCGATGTCGGCGGCCAGGGCCGAGGCCGCGCCCGCCTTCATGGCCGCGATGGCGACGATCCCCGAGCCGGCGGCGAAGTCCACCACCCGCCTGCCGGCGACGACGTCCGGATGGTCGAGAATGTACCGCGACAGCGCCTGCCCGCCCGCCCAGGCGAAGGCCCAGAACGGCGGCGGCAGCCCGATCTCCGACAGGGCCTCCTCGGTCAGCCTCCAGATCGGCGTGATCTCGTCGGCCAGGTGCAGCACCAGCTCCGGCGCATGCGGCGGCGCCTGCAGCCGGGTGTTCTCGCGAACAAAGGCGACGCGGTCGGTGATCACGCGGCGCCGGGGACCAGGCCCTTGGAGGACGCTTCCCTGAGCACGGTGATGTACCCCGGCGCGGTCAGCATCCGGTCCAGCACGCCCTTCTCGCGCAGCAGCCGGTGCACCCTGGGCAGGTTCCAGCAGGGCACGTGCATGAACATGTGATGTTCGCAGTGGTAGTTCACATAGTAGGGCGCGAGGATCAGGCGCTCGATCGGGCCGGCCAGGGTCGTGCGGGCGTGGCGCAGGGGATCGGGCTCGGCCTTCGCCACCAGGGCGTGCTCGGCGATGTTCCGCAGGCGGGTGATCAGCGGGTACCAGGTCGCCATCGGCAACAGCCACAGCGCCGGCCAGGCCCACCACAGGCCGGACGCCGACAGCGCGACGATCACCGGAACGTGGAAGATCAGGAACGGCGACCAGAAGGTCAGCACGCCCTTGAAGGTCTTGCCGAAGGGAACGCCCCTGGCCTTGCCGGTCCTGAAGGCGTCGAGGCTGGGCTGGATGCGCTGCTTGTAGAAAGTCTGGCCGGTCAGGTCGCGGACCGCCTTGCGCCACAGCGACTGCCGCGTGATCGGAAAGGGCGCCGACAGGCCCAGGTCGGGATCCTCGGCCTGCTGGGCGAACTTGTGGTGCTTGAGATGGTAGTCGCGGTAGCGGCGCAGGTCGCCGTTGGTCGGGGCGCCGCAGAGCCAGTGGCCGACCCAATCGTTGACAGCCTGGCTGGGGTGCAGGCAGCCGTGGGCGCCGTCGTGCATCAGGATGGCGAGGCCCAGCTGCCGGGCGCCGATCACCACCACCGCGACGACCAGGGTCAGCGGGTTGGGCCAGACGACGACGAGCGCGCCGGCGGCCAGGATGGTCAGCCAGGCGTGGGCGATCAGCCACAGCCCCCGCCACGACGAACGGGCCGCCAGCGGCACCCATTCCTCGTCGCTGAAGAAGTCCCTGGGTTTCACGCGCGCGGCGACGGCCATGGGGGATTTATCTCATTTCGGAGCCGTCGAGGACAGCCGCCAATTGTCCCTCAGAACATCCCCGCCGGCTTCCACAGGCCGAGCATCAGGGCGGCCACGAGGATCAGTCCGGCGATGGTGTTGGACTTGAAGAGGGTCAGCGCCCTGGCGGGATCGGCGAGGTCGAGCGCGGCGGCCTGGCGCGACAGGTGCAGGGCGAACAGCGCCGCCGGCGGCAGGAACAGCGGGCCGAGGCCGCCCGCCCAGGCGCCGGCGATCACCAGCGCGAAACAGACCGCGTAGAAGCCCAGCACCGCCCGCGGCGCCGCCTCGCCCAGGCGGCGGGCGGAGGACTTCACCCCGGCCAGGGCGTCGTCCTCCAGATCCTGGACGGCGTAGATGGTGTCGTAGCCGAGCGTCCAGAACACCAGGCCCAGGTAGAGCAGGATCGCCGGCCAGCCCGGCGCCCCCGCCGCCGCGGCGAAGCCCATCAGCGCGCCCCAGTTGAAGGTCAGGCCGAGCCAGGCCTGCGGCCACCAGGTGATGCGCTTCATGAACGGATAGGCCGCCACCAGCGCCAGCGAGGCGACGCCCAGGCCGATGGCCCAGCCGTTCAGGGTCAGCAGGATCAGCAGCCCGGCCAGCGAACAGCCGACCAGGAAGGCCCAGGCCTGTCTCACGCTGATCTGGCCGGACGGGATCGGCCGGCCGGCGGTGCGGGCGACCCTGGCGTCGATGTCCCGGTCGACGATGTCGTTGTAGGCGCAGCCCGCCGCCCGCATCAGCGCCGCGCCGAGGAGGAACAGCCCCATCAGGACCGGATCGGGCGCCCTGCCCTGCATGGCGGCGGCGAGGGCGATGCCCATCCAGCCCGGCAGCATCAGCAGCCAGATCCCCGTCGGCCGGTCGAACCGCCCCAGCTTCAGCCAGGGCCGCAGCGGCGCCGGGGCAAGTCGATCCACCCAGTTGGTCGGGGCGGCGTCGGGCAGGACGTGGGACATGGTGTGGCCATAGCCTGTTCCTCCCCGTCAGGGGAGGGGGCCCACCCGGACGGCGGCGGAGAGGTCGAACCGCCGCTTGAACCCCTCCACCCGCCTCGCCCTCGGCTGCGAAGGGTCCCCTTCCTCCGAAGGGGACGATAGAGTTGGTCGATGGACGCCCCTTCCCCTCGCCGCCCTCGCCGGTCCCCGGCCGCTCGCGCCGCGCTCGATGTGCTGGGCGGCGGGCTGGCGGCGATCGGCGCGGTGGGGATCGTGACGCCCGGCCTGCCGACCACGGTGTTCTGGATCGGGGCGGTGGTCTGCTTCCTGAAGACGCGCCCGGGCGCCGTCCGGCCGCTGTTGCGCACGCCCGTGGTCGGCCCGGCGATCATCGGCTTCCTGCGCTGGCGCCCGTTGGGAGGCGGCAGGCGGCGTCGACAGGGTGTGGCCGAGGGGCCAGCGTCCTGAAGAAAGCCGCCTCCGCCTCTCCCGCCGAACGGCGTTCGGGACTATGTGAGCGCCTCCAGGTCTTTCCATGAGCGAGCAGTACGAGGACGAGGAGGTCACCCGCGGACGGGTGCTCTCCAACGGCCAGGTCATGGCCTTTGTCGCCGGCTTCTGGCTGCGGCGGCGATGGCTGCTGGCCGGCTCGGTGATCGGCATGCTGACCGCCCTGGGCTTCGAGCTCGCCCTGCCCTGGGCGGCGCGCGGCCTGGTGGACGCGGTGACCACGCCGGGCGCGTCGGAGGACGGCGTCTGGCTGGCCTGGGCCTTCTTCGTCGGCGCCTATCTGGTCTGGGCCATCGGCCGCAACGTGGCGTTCCGGATGTGGAACCCGCTGGCGGCGGCCAACATGAAGGAGATGACCAACGAGGGCTTCGCCCGCGTGCAGTCCTTCTCCGCCGACTGGCACGCCGACAGCTTCGCCGGCTCGACCGTGCGCAAACTGTCGCGCGGGATGTGGGGATACGACGCCGTATCCGACGCGGTGGTCCTCTGGCTGGGCCCGGCCCTGCTGCTGCTGGTCGGCCAGTCGGTGCTGATCGGCGTCCGGTGGCCGCTGCTGGGCGTGCTGACCTTCGCGGTGGTGATCAGCTTCCTGATCCTGAACCTGTGGGTGGTGAAGATCTATGTGCGGCCGGCCAACCTTCGCTCGAACGCGCTCGACTCGCGGATCGGCGGCGCGCTGGCCGACGCCCTGAGCTCCAACCCGACCGTCAAGGGCTTCGGCGCCGAGGCGCGAGAAGAGGCCCGGTTCGCCCGGCTGACGGACGAGTGGCGCGGCGCGGTCCTGGTCACCTGGGGCCGGTTCATGAACATCTGGCTGGCGCAGAACCTGCTGACCATGCTGCTGCAGGCGGGCATGACCGGGACGCTGGTCTGGCTGTGGACCCAGGGCCGCGCGACGCCGGGCGACATCGCCTTCGGCATCACCACCTTCATGCAGATGAACGGCCACTTGCGGAACATCGGCGAGAACGTGCGCATGCTGCAGAAGGGCCTCGACGACGTCGAGGACGTCGCCGCCTTCGCGCGGCTGTCGCCGCAGGTGCCCGATCCCGGGACCCCCGAGACCTTCCGCGGGGTCGAGGGCGAGATCGTCTTCGACGGGGTCACCTTCCGCTACAAGAGCGCGGAGACGCCGCTCTACGACGCCTTCAACCTGCGCATCGCGCCCGGCGAGCGGGTGGCGCTGGTCGGGCCCACGGGGGCCGGCAAGTCGACCTTCGTGAAGCTGATCCAGCGGCTCTACGACCTGCAGGGCGGCGCCATCCGCATCGACGGCCAGGACATCGCCGCCGTCCGCCAGGGCGACCTGCGCCGCGCCATCGCCGTGGTGCCGCAGGACCCCGCCCTGTTCCACCGCTCGATCGCCGAGAACATCGGCTACGCCCGCCCGGGCGCCACGCTGGAGGAGATCCGGCTGGCGGCCAGGCGCGCCCGGGCGGCGGAGTTCATCGAAAAGCTGCCCAGGGGCTACGACACCCTGGTCGGCGAGCGCGGCGTCAAGCTCAGCGGCGGCGAGCGCCAGCGCGTGGCCATCGCCCGCGCCTTCCTGGCCGACGCCCCGATCCTGGTCTTCGACGAGGCCACCAGCTCGCTGGACGTGGAGACCGAGCTGGCCGTCCAGGCGGCGATGGAGGAGCTGATGGCCGGGCGCACGACCATCGTCATCGCCCACCGCCTGTCCACCATCCGCGGCGCCGACCGCATCCTGGTCTTCGACCGGGGCCGCATCGTCGAGGAAGGCCGCCACGCCGAGCTGAAGGCCAGGGGCGGGGCGTATGCGAGGCTGGCGGCGGTTGCCGAGGGAACGGCGTAGTTCCCGCGCTCTTCCCCGGCGAATCTGGGGAAGAGTCGTCTGGAGCGCGAGGCACAGACACTGGCGCGTCTGTCCCATCTTCCCCTACAACTCCGCCCACGCATGTTCGGGGGAGCGTTGCATGCATATTCCGAAGGTTCCCGGTCCGGCTGTGGCGCCCAGCTGCGGCGCGATGTGATGGCGATGCATGGAGCGGGCTGAGCACCGTGATGACAGAAGACAGCACCACGACCGACGAGCTGGCCCGGTCCAAGCCGGGGGTCCGCCAACGCGCCAAGGAGATCGCCCCGTTCCGCTGCAAGAACCTGATCGCGGTGCTGGAGAACCCGCATGACATCGCCAACATCGGGACCGTCATCCGCAACGTGAACGCGCTCGGGGTCGAGAAGGTCTACGTCGTCGATCCCAGGCGCGCCCTGCCGGACGACTGGCAGGACCTGCGCGAGCGGCGGTCGATCTCGAAGACTTCTGTGTCGGCGGTGAAGTGGACGTTTGTGAAGCGGTTTGACAGCACCGACGAGTGCTTCGACCACCTTGAGCGCAAGAACTTCGTCTCGGTGGTCACCTCGCCGCATGTGAAGGGGAAGACCAGCATCTTCCTCCACGAGGGCGACTTCACAACCCACGCCAAGCTGGCGGTCTGGTTCGGCAGCGAGTCGACAGGCATCAGCGACCTCGCCGTCTCGCGCAGCGCCATGTGCGTCAGCATCCCCATGTTCGGGATGATCGAGAGTTTGAACCTGGGGACGAGCTCGGGGATCGTGCTCTACGAGGTCGCCAAGCAGCGGCGCGACTACCAGAGCCGCTACCACAAACGGAACAAGCGGCTGCCCCGCAAGGAGCCGCTGCCGACGGTTATCGCGCCGAAGGTCTAGACCCCCGCGAACAGCAACCGGCCGGCGTCCATGTCGGGGCGGAGGGCGGCGAGGTCGGCCTGATTGACGCTGAAGCAGCCGTAGGAGCGGCCGAGCTTGCCGTTGGCGGCCAGGTAGGCCGGCTCGCAGTAGTCGGCGGCGTGGACGATGATCGCCCGCTCGCGGGCCTGGGAGTTGGTCGGCTCCAGCCCCTCGAGGATCACGTTGGGGCCATGCCTGGCGCCCATGCCCGGACCGGCGGTGACATAGGCGCCGACCGATGAGGCGTTGGAGTTGGGCACGTTGGAGAAGCGCCGGGCGAAGCCGCTGTGCTCGGGGTCCGAACCCTTGCCGTGGGCGGTGCGGAAGGCGGTCGCGCGCCCGCTGACGAGGTCCAGCCGGTAGAGGCGGGGCGCGCTGGAATGGCGCTGGAAGTCGACGATGTAGATCCGGTCCTCGTGCGGAACGCGGTCCTTGTGCCGCTTGAGGGCGTCGAGGGCGGCGTGCATCAGCGGCCGGCGGATCAGATGGTCGGGATCGAGCTCGGGGCCGACGGCGGCCGGGACGGCGAGCGGCGGCGGCGCGACCGCGAGGGGCGCCGGCGCGGCCGGGGCGGCGGCGACCAGGGCCGGTCGGCGCGGCGAGGACGCGGCGCAGGAGGCGGTCAGGGCGGCCAGGCCGACGATCAGTCCGCGCCGCGACAGGCGCTCATCCGGCATCTTCAAGGTTCGGACTCCCCCGATTGGCCCCCCGGGCGGTCGAAGCGGTGTCGTTAACCTATCGACGGCCCAGCGCGAAACCGCCGACGGTGTCGCACCCGCTCACATTCCCGATATCGGTCAGCCGGCGGGCGCCTTCAGCGCGGCCTGCAGGCGGTGGGCCAGGCCGCCCCGGTGCGCGACCGCCACCTCGTCCAGTCCCAGCCAGCCAGCCATGCGACGCAGCTCGGCGGCCAGGGCCGCGGGCGTGTCGGCGGTCGCCTCCGGCTCGGCGTGCGCCGCCTGAACGCGCAGCACCTTCGCCTGGCGGTCGGCCTTGAGGTCGACGCGGGCGGTGATCGCCTCGCCCTCCAGGAACGGCAACACATAGTAGCCGTGGGTGCGCTTCTCGGCCGGGGTGTAGATCTCCAGCCGGATCTGGACGCCGAACAACCGTTCGGCCCGCTCGCGGAACCAGATCAGGTTGTCGAACGGCGACAGCAGGGCTTGGGCGGCGATGCGCCTGGGTCGCGCCTCGGGATGCAGGAAGGCCGGCTTGCTCCAGCCCTGCACGGCGACGGGCGTCAGCTCGCCGGCCTCGACCAGCGCCGCCACGGCGCGGCGGGCGCCCTCGAGGGGCAGGCGGAAGTAGTCGCGCAGGTCGGCCTCGGTGGCGACGCCCATGGCCTTCGCCGACAGCCGCACCAGCTCGCGCTGGGCCTCGGCCTCGTCGGGCGTCGGCAGGTCGAGGACGGCGGCCGGCAGGGCCCGCTCGGGCAGGTCGTAGACCCGCTCGAAGCCGCGCCGGGTGGCGGTGGTGATCCGGCCGGTCCAGAACAGCCACTCCAGCGCCCGCTTGCCGTCCGACCAGCTCCACCATCCGGGCGCGCCGCGCGGGCCGGCGGCGAAGTCGCCGCCGGTGACCGGTCCGCGCTTCTCGATCTCGGCCAGCACGCCCTCGATATAGTCGCGCCGCTCGCGGCCGAAGCGGGCCAGGCCCGTCCAGGTCTCGCCGGCCTCGGCCCGGGCCATCCGCCAGCGCAGCAGGGGCTGGAGCCTCAGCGGCAGCAGGGAAGCCTCGTGCCCCCAGTACTCGAACAGGCTCCGCCGCCGGCCCCAGGCCTCCGTCTCGAGCACCGCCCGCGGATAGTCCCCCAGCCGCGAGAAGGCCGGCAGATAATGGGTGCGGGTCAGGACGTTGACGCTGTCGATCTGGATGACGCCCAGCCGGTCGACGACCCTGCCGAAGCCGCGCCGGCCCGGCGCCGCGATCCGGCGCGAGTCCCCGAATCCCTGGGCGTTCAGGGCGATCCGCCGGGCCTGTTTGAGGGAGAGGTCGAACGGCTTGCTCATTGCGTGGTTCGACACGCGGGCTGCGCCCGCTGCTCACCGTGGCGTCCAATGAACACGTCATCCTGAGCAGCCCCCGGACCTGATCCGGGGGCGTGTCGAAGGACGCAGTGCATCACGCGTGGTCCAGCACGGGCTTGGGCCGGTACGGTTTTTCCAGCGTCGCGACCTCGTCCTCGCCGAGGGTGACGTCGAGCGCGGCCAGGGCCTCGGTCAGGTGGGAGAGCTTGCTGGCCCCGACGATCGGGGCGGTGATCGCCGGGTTGCGCAGCACCCAGGCCAGCGCGACCTGCATGTTGGAGAGGCCGCGCATGGACGCAATGGCCTCGACCGCGTCGACCACGGCGAAGTCGGCTTCACGGTAGTAGAGCCGGGGGGCGAACTCGTCGGTGCGGGCGCGCTCGGTGTTCCCCTCGCCCGCCCGGGCCCGGCCGCCGGCCAGGAAGCCCCGCGCCAGCGGCGACCAGGGGATGACCCCGATCCCCTCGGCCTTGCAGAGCGGCAGCATCTCCCGCTCCTCCTCGCGGTAGACGAGATTGTACTGCGGCTGCATCGAGACGAAGCGCGTCCAGCCGTGCCGTTCGCTGACGGCCAGCATCCTCGCGAACTGCCAGGCGTACATGGACGAGGCGCCGATGTAGCGGGCCTTGCCGGCCTTCACCACGTCATGCAGCGCCTCCAGCGTCTCCTCGATCGGGGTTTCGTAGTCGAAGCGATGGATCTGGTAGAGGTCGACGTAGTCGGTTCCCAGCCGAGTCAGGCTGGCGTCGATCTGGGCCATGATGTGCTTGCGCGACAGGCCCCTGTCGTTGGGACCGGCGCCCATGGGGAAGTTGACCTTGGTGGCGATCACCACCTCGTCCCGGGTCGCGAACTCCTTCAGCAGCTTGCCGGTGATCACCTCGCTCTGGCCCATCGAATACATGTTAGCGGTGTCGAAGAAGGTGATCCCGCCTTCGATGGCCGCCCGGAAGAAGGGCCTGGCCTCCGCCTCCTCCAGCACCCAGGGCCGCCAGTCCTTGCCGCCGTAGGTCATGCAGCCCAGGCACAGGCGCGAGACCTTCAGGCCGGTGTCGCCGAGCCTCACATAGTCCATGGCGCACGCTCCCCGCCCGGTGTCGTCGACACTCGCCGTCTCCTGTCGCATATAGGGCCCGCCGGGCGAACGGGAGAGTGAAGACCTTGACGAGTTTGACAAGTCGCGACGCGGAGATCCCCCCGCACAGGCGTGGCGGGGAGGCCGCCGACCGGACCTTCCGCCTGCACTGTCTCGACCGCGACAACACCAATCTGAACCTGTTCCAGCATCGCGACTGGGACGGCTTCCTGGCCACGGGCCAGAATTCCGGCACCCACTGGATCAAGTGGATGCTCAGCCAGGCGATCGCCCACCACTACGGGCTCGAGCCGCTGAAGTTCATGAACAACCCGTCGTCGAACGAGTACATCGGCCACCCCAAGCACGAGCGGGTCCACAAGCACCTGCCGAGGATCGCCAGCACCCACTCGATCGCCCCCAACGCCGCCCGCTGGGGCTGGCTGCGCGGCCTGCTGCCGCTGCCGCCCTACGCGGTGGTGGTGCGCAACATCCCCGACGTGCTGATCTCGAACTACGAGAAGTGGCGGGAGCGCTACGGCGTGCCCTTCTCCGTCTACGTCGCCGGGGACCCGACGGCCAAGAGCTATATCTGCGACGTGTGGTGGTACATCCACTTCCTCAACCAGTGGGGGGAGGTGGCGCGGCGCTATCCCGAGGAGACGAAGGTCTTCAAGTACGAGGACTTCCGCAAGGACGCGCGCGGCCAGCTGGAGGCGATCGCCCGGCAGCTGCGGCTGGACCTCAGCCCGGAGGCGCTGGACGTCGGCGTCGCCAGCGGCAGCAAGGAGGAGATGGCCAAGGCCCAGGACCCGACCATCGAGTTCAAGCCCCTGCGCATGGACGGCGTCGGCAAGACCGAGTTCAGCGAGGCCGACCGGGCCCTGATGCTGTCGATCATGGATCGCCACCTGAAGCACGACTTCGGCTATCGCTACTTCGACCGGCCGCGCGGCTTCCAGGGCTGAGCGCGGGACGCGGCCGATGATCCGGCTCTTCGTTCCCGATCCGCTGGCGTCCGGCGCGGGCGTGGTCCCCTCGCCCGAGCAGGGACGCTATCTGACCACCGTCATGCGGCTGGGCGTCGGGGCCGATGTGCTGGTCTTCAACGGCCGGGACGGCGAGTGGCGGGCGACGCTGGTCGAGGCGGGCAAGCGGGCCTGCCGCCTGACCGTCGGGGCGATGGTCCGGCCGCAGGCGAGCGTCCCCGACCTCGACCTGGTGGTCGCCCTGGTCAAGCGCGGGCGGCTGGAGACCATCGTCGAGAAGGCCGCCGAGCTCGGCGCCCGGCGCGTGCGGCTGGCCATCACCCGGCGGACCAACGCCGACCACACGAACCTCGCGCGGCTGCGGGCCATCGCCGTGGAGGCCGCCGAACAGACCGGCCGGCTGGACGTCCCCGACATCGTCGCGCCGGAGAAGCTCGACCGCCTGCTGGAAGCCTGGGACCCCGCGCGACGGCTGATGTTCTGCGACGAGACCGGCGGCGCGCCTCCACTGCTCGCGCTCAATCCACCCCGGCAAGCCGGGGAGGACGATCTGAAATGGGCCGTGCTCATCGGCCCGGAGGGCGGCTTCGCGCCCGAGGAGGCCGAGCGTCTGCGCCGCCTGCCGTTCGTCACCGCCGTCTCGCTCGGCCCCCGCGTCCTGCGCGCCGACACCGCGGCGATCAGCGCCCTGACCCTGTGGCAGGCGGCGCGGGGGGATTGGCGCCCGGAAATGGCGGGACAGCTTCCGCAAGCCCGTCGGGCCGATCCGGCCGTCCCGGGGACATGAGCAGGCTGTCGCTCCCGTCGCCGCGCCCGGCGCCTCGACGTTGACGCCGCCGTCACGAACCCTTGCGCGGCGCGTGATTGTCTCCCACCTGCGCAAGAGCGTATTGATCGCGCCCGGTCGGGGATAGGGCCTCCCTTGCCAGCAAAGACCGCCTGGGGAGGCAAATTATGGCCGATGCTGTTTGTGACGACCGGCCCCTCGCGCTCGACGACCTGACCGCCTGGTTCGCGGCCGGCGCCAAGCCGGCCGAGCGATGGCGCGTCGGCGCCGAGCACGAGAAGTTCGGCTTCCGCCTGAAGACCCACGAATCGGTGTCCTACGACGGGCCGGACGGCATCGAGGCCATGCTGCGGGGGCTGATGCGGTTCGGCTGGGAAGGCGTCTACGAGGACCGGGCCGACGGCGGCCGCACCCTGATCGCGCTGGAGCGCGGCGGCGCCAGCGTCAGCCTGGAGCCCGGCGGCCAGTTCGAGCTGTCCGGCGCGCCGCTGAACTCGATGCACGAGATCTGCGAGGAGACCGGCCGCCACCTGGAAGAGGTCAAGCAGGTCGCCGACGAGCTGAACCTGGGATTCCTGGGCCTGGGCTTCCACCCGACCATCACCCGCGCGCAGGCGGCGGTGATGCCCAAGGGCCGCTACGCGATCATGCGCAACTACATGCCCAAGGTCGGGGGCCTGGGCCTGGACATGATGTTCCGGACCTGCACGGTGCAGGCCAATCTCGACTTCGCCTCCGAAGCCGACATGGTCGCCAAGTTCCGGACCAGCCTGGCGCTGCAGCCGATCGCCACCGCCCTGTTCGCCAACTCGCCGTTCACCGAGGGCCGGCCCAACGGCTTCCTGTCGGCCCGGGCCAATGTCTGGACCGACACCGACCCCGACCGCACCGGCATGCTCGACTTCGTGTTCGAGGACGGCTTCGGGTTCGAACGCTACGCCCGCTACGCCCTCGACGTGCCGATGTACTTCGTCAAGCGGAAGGGCCTCTACATCGACGTCGCCGGCCGCTCGTTCCGCGATTTCATCGACGGGCGGCTGGCCGAGGCGCCGGGCGAGCGGGCGACGATCAAGGACTGGGCCGACCACACCACCACGATCTTCCCGGAGGTCCGGCTCAAGCAGTACCTGGAGATGCGCGGCGCCGACGGCGGTCCCTGGAGCCGGCTGTGCGCCCTGCCGGCGCTGTGGACGGGGATCTTCTACGACGGCGCCGCCCTGGCCGCGGCCTGGGACCTCTGCAAGGCCTGGACCCGCGAGGCGCGCGAGCAGCTCCGCCGCGACGTCACCCGCCAGGGGCTGAAGGCGACGGTCGCCGGCCGCACCGTGCAGGACGTGGCCCGGGACATGGTCGCCATCGCCGGCGAGGGCCTCAAGCGCCGCGCCCGGCTGGACGGCGGCTTCGTCGACGAGACGGTCTATCTGCGCGAACTCGAGCAGATCGCCGACAGCGGCCTGACCCCGGCCGAGCGCCTGCTGGAGAAGTTCCACGGCCCCTGGGGCGGCGACATCGCCCGCGTCTTCGAGGACTGCGCCTACTGAGCGGGCCGCCGTCGGCCGGTCCCGGGGGCGGACTCCGGGGCCGCGGCGTGCGACCCGCGCTCAGGCATAGGGCGGGTCCATGGGCGGCACGCGCCGGACCGGCGCCGCGCCCTCGGCCTCGATCTCGACGTGCTCGGGGTCGAAGCTGATGTAGCCGGCGATGGCCGCGGCGTCGTCGAACGGCGTCTCGTAGGACCAGGCCACGTCCTCGACGATCTTGGCGTCGCGCATGATGGTGAACCAGTGCGCCGGGCCCAGCCAGGGCGAGGCGGTGACGTGGTCGTTGCGGCGCAGGACCGACATCTGCACGTCGTCGCGAGGGAAGTAGAAGCGCGCCGTCTCGCCGGGCTCGACACAGGCCAGGGCCCGGTCGCTGTCGGCCACCTCGTGCCCCTCGAACAGCGCCCGCACGCGGCCGCCGGCGGCGGAGACGGCGCAACGCGAACCCGGATCGGCCTGTGGCATGGTCACGACCTCCTCGCAAATAAACGCGTCAGGGGGCCGGGCGGCTCCCAATTCTGGTCGCCTGTGGCAAGCCGTTGCTTGTGAAACCGTCGCGCGCGTGATTTTCTCGCGCGCAGTTCGGGGGCGCCCGAGGGGATTTTTGCCGTCCCGTCGGCGCGAAAGCCAAGAGTCACAGGGTTGGCAGTATGAATATCGTCATCGCGCTGGGGATCCTCGTGACCCTGGCCACGGGGATTCCGGTGCTTCTGCAGATGCGGAAACACCCCAAGGGGCTCTTCATCCTCTTTTTTGCGGAAATGTGGGAAAGATTTTCCTACTACGGGATGCGCGGCATCCTGATCTTCTACCTCACGCAACACTTCCTGTTCAGCGACCAGTACTCCGGGGGGATCTACGGGTCGTACACCTCGCTGGTCTACTTGCTGCCGCTCATCGGCGGCATCCTCGCCGACCGGTATCTCGGCACCCGCAAGGCCATCGCGTTCGGCGCCCTGCTGCTGGTCGCCGGGCACGGGCTGATGGCCGTGGAGGGCCGGCCCGCCACGCAAACCCTTACGTACCAGGGAACGGCCTATGAGATGCAGGTCGAGGGCCGGGCCGCCGCCCGGACCGTCTGCATCAAGGTCGGCGAGAGCTGTCACGCTTTCGGCCCGGCCGAGGGCGGCGGCCTGGCGGTCATGGACCTGCCGGCCGATTCGCCGCTGCCCGCGACCCTGGCCAAGGGTTCCTACGAACTGAAGGAAACCCGCGACCCGACCTACGTCTCGATCTTCTTCCTGGCGGTGTCGCTGATCATCATGGGCGTCGGCTTCCTGAAGCCGAACATCTCGACCATCGTCGGCCAGCTGTATCCGCAGGGCGACCCGCGGCGGGATCCCGGCTTCACCCTCTACTACTACGGCATCAATCTCGGGGCCTTCTGGGCCTCGGTGCTGTGCGGCTACCTCGGCCAGACGGTCGGCTGGTGGGCGGGCTTCGGCCTCGCCGGCGTGGGCATGCTGGCGGGCTTCATCGTCTTCGTGCTCGGCAAGCCGCTGCTGCAGGGCAAGGGCGAGCCGCCCAATCCCGCAGTCCTGGCCCAGCCCGTCGCCGGCCCCATCAATCGCGAGGGGCTGATCTACATCCTGGGTCTGCTCGGCGTCGGCGCGGTCTGGTTCCTGGTCCAGCGCAACGCCCTGGTCGGGACGGTGCTCATGGTCAGCACCGTGCTGTCGCTGGGGTTCATCGGCTGGTTCCTGATCTTCAAGTGCGACCGCATCCAGCGCGAGCGGATGATGCTGGCGCTGGTCCTGATCTTCGGGGCGGTGGTCTTCTTCACCCTGTTCGAACAGGCCGGCACCTCGCTCAACCTGTTCGCCGACCGCAACGTCGACCTGACGCTGTTCAGCAACCCGATCACCCTTGAGTTCGCTGGCCGCACGATCTTCCTGGGCACCCGGGAGATGGTCATGGCGCCGGGCGTTCCCGACGACATCTTGTGGATCGAGACGGGCATCACCGCCGCCCAGACCCAGTCGTTCAACGCCGGCTTCATCCTAATCTTCGCGCCCCTGTTCGCCGCGATGTGGCTCTGGCTCGGACGCCACAACCGCGATCCGAACCCGGTGATGAAGTTCGGCCTCGGGCTGCTGCAGGTGGGCTTGGGCTTCATGGTCGTGGTCTGGGGCGCGAGCCTCGCCGACTCGGCCTTCCGCCTGCCGCTGATGATGCTGGGCCTGCTCTACCTGCTGCACACCACCGGCGAGCTGTTCCTCTCGCCCGTGGGCCTGTCGGAGATCACCAAGCTGTCGGTGGCCTCGATCGTCTCCTTCATGATGGCGGTCTGGTTCCTGTCGAGCTCGATCGCCCAGTATGTGGGCGGCTGGATCGCCGGGCTGGCCGGCACCGAGACCGTCGGCGGCCAGGTGCTGGATCCGAAGGGCGCGCTGGAGACCTCGCTGGGCGTGTTCGAGAAGCTTGGCTGGGCCGGCATCGGCGTCGGGATCGTGTTCGTGCTGATCAGCTTCGCGATCAAGCACTGGGCGCACGGCGTGAACGACGCGGCCAATCACCCCTCCACCGAAGTGGACGGAGAGCGTCAGGCCATGCCGCACTGACCGCGGCCGCCGCTGAAAGCCAAAGGGCCCCGGGAGCGATCCCGGGGCCCTTCTGCTTGAGCGGTCGGGGCGCGGCGGCCGGGCCGCCGTCAGCCGAACGTCTTGCGGACGCGGAGGTAGAAGAAGGCCGGGAAGTCCAGCGGCCGGGTGTCGATGTAGTCCACGCCGGACGTGTCGCGCGGGCCGGCGTAGACTACCCGCTCGCGGATGAAGTCGCGCCCCAGGAGATTGTGCAGCTCGACCCGGAAGCTGAGGTCGGGCCTGGGCTTGTACTCGCCATAGGCGGTCACCCAGGTCTCCAGCTCGACCGTCTCGATCTGGTCGAAACGGTAGTAGACCTCCTCGAAGCCGGTGAACACGTCGACGCCCCACTGCAGGCGGTAGCGGGTCAGGTCCTGCGAGAAGCGCAGCTCGCCGTCGAAGGGATGCTGGCCGCTGATCCGGCGGCTCTCGCCGGTCACCGGGTCGACGACCTCGGACTCCCGCCAGGTGGTCTTGGCGCGCAGCAGGCCGCCGGGCGCCCCCAGCCGGCCGAGCGGCAGGTTGAGCGAGACCGAGACGCTGTCGCTGACCCCCTCGCCGATGTTGCCGGGAGCGTCGAAGGCGTAGCCGGGGCCGATGATGGGCACCCGGTCGGCGGCGTCGGTGATCTCGTTGTGCAGCAGGGTGACGACCAGCGCGCCGTCCTTCCAGAACCTGCGCTCCCACGCCGCCTCGAGAGCCCAGGTCTTGTGCGGCTCCAGGTCGGCGTTGCCGGCCGTGCCGGTCCCCGTCGAGAAGGCCACCGAGGAGACGAAGTCGCCGAAGTCGAGCTGGCCGACCTCGCGCTCGAGGCGCAGGCGCAGCTGGTCGACCGGCGTCGGCGACCAGGTCGCCGCCAGGCGCGGCTTGGGATAGGTGAACGACTTCTCCAGCGTGGTGTCGCCGCTCTGGGCGATGGTCGAGACCTCGACCCGCAGGCCGGCCTCGAGCGACCAGCGCGGGTTCGGCCGCCAGGTCGTGGCGCCGAACAGCTCGCCGCGGGTTTCCTCGACCAGCACGTCCGAGGCCGGCAACACGACCGGCGCGCCGTTTTCGACGTAGTCCAGCGCGCTGTCGAGGAAGTTGTAGGCCACCTCGCCGCCGCCCTCGACCGACCAGGTCGGGCCGATCGTGTAGCGCAGCACGCCGCGGGCGATGGACTCGCCGGACCTGTTCTGCTGGCTGAAGACCCCGCTGTCGGTCCCGTCGTCGAAGGTCGATTCGAACTCGGTGTAGCGTCGCTGGACCAGGCCGGTGAGCTCGAGCTTGATCCCCTCGCCGAAAGACCGTTCCCAGGCCGATCCGATCTCGCCCTCGCGGCGGACGAAGTCGTCGTTGACCGCCAGCCGCCCCGTGGCCGGGAAGGTGACGAAGTCGTTCAGCGACCACTCGTAGTGCTCGCGGTCGAACTTGCCGTTGAGCGAGAAGCGCCCGCCGGCGAGCGGCGACTTGAGGCCGGCCTTGAGGCTGACGCCGTCGCCGCCGCCGGTCTCGTCCGAGAAGCTCTCGCGGACCAGCGGGCCGCCGCCGTCCACGACGCGGCGCGGACCCTCGCCGGCGCCGTCATCGATGAAGGTGAAGGGCAGCACCGACCACTCGAAGGTGCGCTCGCCGAACTTGCGCGAGCCCTCGAAGCGGACCGTCGGGGTCGTGCGGCCGTCCTCGTGGAAGGCGCTGGCCGCCGCCAGCAGCCACTGGCCCTTGCTGTCCTTGCGCAGGATGACGTTGGCGATGACCGTCTTGCCCTGCATGTCGATGCCGGGCGCGCCGCCCTGGATGATGTCGATCCGCTCAACCTGGCTGGCCTGGATGCGGCGCAGGGCGTCCTCGAGCGACTCGCTCTTGGTCGCCGGCCGCTGGCCGTCGATCAGCACGTTCCCCGCCGCGCCGCCGTAGCCGCGCACGGAATCGCCGCCGTCGAAGGCGAAACCCGGGATGCGGGCGATCATGTCCATCGCCGAGTTGGGCTGGGCCTGGGCGAAGAAGGCGGCCGGATAGGGCGTGACGCCCGCCGTGCCGGCCGGCTGCGCGTCGGCGGACGTCTGCGCGACCGCGGCGACCGCGGCGAGAAGCAGCGCATGGCTCATGGAATTTTCGTCCCCCAGAGCCCCCCGGCCCGGCCGGCCGCAGAGTGGCGGCGGAACGGCGTTACGGCACGTTACAAGACGGAAATGTAGATTAATTCGCGGAAATGTCCGCTCGCCTCGAGCGAAGGGCCCCGGGGGGTGATCCGGGGCCCTTCCTGTCGGTCGCGGGGTGAAGCCCGTGGGTGGCGGGCCGAGGGGCGCGACCGGACCTCGTCAGCCGAACTGCCGGCGCCAGCGCAGATAGACGAGCGGCTGGTTGTCGTACTGGCGCCACTGGCGGCCCGCGAGCGGGAAGACGTCCCGCGGCCCGGCGTAGAAGTCCTGCTGGCGCACGAGATCGCGCGACGTGGCGTTCTGGACCTGCAGCAGCAGGCTGGTCCCGGCGACCGGCTTCCACTCGACATAGGGCGCGACGAAGGTGCGCAGCTTCACCGTCTCGACGCGGTTGTAGCGATAGTAGGTCTCCCGCCAGCCGCCGTAGGCCTCGACGCCCCAGTTGATCTTCCAGGCCGGCAGGTCCTGGGTGAACACCAGGTCCCAGGTCTGGGGACGCTCGCCGGAGATGCGGCGGGTGTCGAAGGCGGTCGGATCGACGACCTGCGACTTCCGGATGGCGCCGCTGCCGCGCAGGAGGCCGCCGGGAACGCCCAGCCGGTCCAGCGGCAGGGCGAAGGAGACCAGGGCCGCGTCGCGCTCGCCCTCGCCGATGTTGCCGGGGCGGTCGAACCGGGTGCAGGCCGGCGAACCCAGGTCCGGCTCGCCGCCCGGCAGCAGCGGGCAGGTCGAGGCCACCACCTCGGGCGTGCGGTCGATGACGTCGGTGAACTCGAAGTGGCGCAGGGTGAGGGTCACCGACCCCCGCCCCCAGAAGCGGCGTTCGTAGGCGATCTCGGCGACCAGCGACTGCTGCGGGTTCAGGTCCGGGTTGCCGGCCGCGACGCCGCCGCCGGTGTTGATCTGCGAGCTGGCGACGAAATCGCCGAAGTTAAGCTGGCCGACCTCCTTCTCGAGGCGGACGCGGACCTGGTCGGCGGCGTCCGGCGACCAGGTCGCCACCAGCCGCGGCTTGGCGAAGACAAGGGACTTCTCGAGCACCACGTCCTTTTCGGACGAGATGCGCGAGCCCTCGATCCGCAGGCCGCCCTCGATGGTCAGGACGGCCGAGGGCTTCCAGGTGCCCTGGGCGAAGACCTCGGCGCGGCGCTCCTCGACCAGCACGCTGGCGGCCGGCAGGGCGACCGGGGCGCCGTTGACGCTGTAGGCGGTGTCGCTGTCGAGCCAGTTGTAGGCGACCTCGCCGCCGGTCTCGAAGGACAGGTCCGGCGAGCGGGTGAAGCTGACGCTCGCCCGGCCGATGGTCTCGCCGAGGGTGCGGGCGTTGGCGAACCGGGCCTCGTCCGGCGCCATGCGGAAGGCCAGGTCGAAGTCGCTGCTCTTCAGTTGCTGGATGAACAGGGCCTCCAGCCTGGTGCGCGGCCCCAGTTCACGGCCGTAGCGCAGGCCGATCTCGCCCTCGATGCGCTCCTCCAGCTCGCGGTCGGTGGCGATCGCGCCGCTCGCGAAGGCGTCCCGTTCGCCAAAGTAGAAGCGCTGGTGGAACAGCCGGCCGTTGACCCGGAAGGTTCCGCCGAAGGCCGGCGATTCCCAGGCCGCGGTGCCGACCGCCTGCTGGCCGTCGCCCTCGGTGGACTGGGCGGCCCGGGCCGTGACCGTTCCGGCGGGATCGGTCTCGACGAACGGTCCGTCGCCGGATCCGTCGTCGGTGAAGCCGGCGATGACGAACGAGCCCTCCAGCGTCCGGCCCCGGCCCCGGCGCACGCCTTCGACGCGCAGCGCCGGGGCCTGGCGGCCGTCCCAGACGAAGGTGTTGGCCACGCCGACCAGGCCGGTGACGGCGTCGCCCTGCCGGCGGACGACGTTGGCCAGGATGGTCTTGCCCTGCATGTCGACGCCCGGCGCCCCGCCCCGGATCAGGTCGACGCGCTCGACCTGGCTGGCGGGAATGCGGCGCAGGATGCTCTGCAGGTCGTCGCTCTTGGTGGTCGGCCGCTGGCCGTCGATCAGCACATTGCCCGCCGCGCCGGCGAAACCGCGCACCCCGTCGCCGCCGTCGAAGACGAAGCCGGGAAGGCGCACCACCATGTCGAAGGCCGTCGTCGGCTGCGCCTCGGCGAAGAAGGCCGGCGCGAAGGACTGGACGCTCTGTTCCTGGACGGCGGCCGGGGCCGCCGGCTGAATCGCCGGATCCGGCGCGGCGGCGAGCAAGGCGACGAGAAGCAACTGACTCATGTTTCAATCCCCCAGGACCTCCGGCCCCGACGGACGCGAACCTGACCGCGCGACGTCGCCGCCGCACGTTACAAGCCCGAAATGTGGATTAATTCGGTGACATGCGCCGGATCGCCCCTTCGGTCGGCTTCGCGCACGGCGCGTCGGGCGCGGTGAATCTAGACCGCCGTCCCGCCCACCGTCAGGCCGGCGATCTTCAGCGACGGCTGGGCGACGCCGACCGGCACGCCCTGGCCGGACTTGCCGCAAACGCCGACGCCGGGGTCGAGGGCGAAGTCGTCGCCGATCATGGTCACCCGGGTCAGCGCACTGGGCCCGTCGCCGATCAGGCTGGCGTCCTTGACCGGCGCGGTCAGCCGGCCGTCCTCGATCAGCCAGGCCTCGGTGCACTGGAAGACGAACTTGCCGTTGGTGATGTCGACCTGGCCGCCGCCCAGATGGCTGCAGAACAGGCCGCGCTTCGTCGAGGCGATCATCTCGGCCTGGGTGTGGGCGCCGCCGAGCATGCCGGTGTTGGTCATGCGGGGCATGGGCATGTGGGCGAAGGACTCCCGTCGGGCGTTGCCGGTCGGGCTCATCCCCATCAGCCGCGCGCTCATGCGGTCGTGCATGTAGCCGACCAGGACGCCGTCCTCGATCAGGATGGTGCGTTCGGTGGGCGTGCCCTCGTCGTCCACGGTCAGCGAGCCGCGGCGGCCGGGGATGGTCCCGTCGTCGAAGACGGTGACCCCCGGCGCCGCCACCCGCTCGCCGAGCCGGCCGGAGAAGGCGGAAAGGCCCTTGCGGTTGAAGTCGCCCTCCAGGCCGTGGCCGACGGCCTCGTGCAGCAGCACGCCGTTCCACCCCGGACCGAGCACGACGTCCATCTCGCCGGCCGGGCAGTCGACGGCGTCGAGGTTGGTCACCGCCTGGCGCAGGGCCTCGTCCACCTGCTCGCGCCAGCGGTCGGGCGTGATCCAGGCCTCGAAGCCGGCGCGGCCGCCGGCGCCCGACGACCCGGTCTGGCGGCGGCCGTCGCGCTCGACCGTGACCTGGACGTTGACGCGCACCAGCGGGCGCACATCGCGGATCAGCCGGCCGTCGGCCCGCAGGATCTCCACCGTCCGGCGCTCGCCGGCGAGCGAGGCCATCACCTGCACCACTCGCGGGTCGCGGGCGCGGGCGAAGGCGTCGATCTCCTGCAGCAGGGCGACCTTGTCGGAGAACCCGGGCGCGGCGACGGGGTCGTCCTCGCCGTAGAGCTTCTCGTTGGTCGGCCGGGGCGCCTCGGCGGCGACGCCGGCGTAGCCGCGCCGGGCCAGGCGGGCGGAGTCGGCGGCCCGGCGGATGGCGGCCATGCTGATCTCGCTGGCGTGGGCGTAGCCGGCCGTCTCGCCGGCCACCACCCGCAGGCCGAAGCCCTCGCCGGAGTCGTAGGCGGCGGATTTCAGCCGGCCGTCGTCGAAGACGAAGGCCTCGCTTTCGCTGCGCTCGAGGAACAGCTCGCCGTCGTCGGCGCCGGCGAGGGCCTCGCCCAGCACCTGGCGGGCGGATTCGGGGTCGACGCCGGCGGCGTCCAGCAGCGAGGGGGCGAAGGGTGAAGCGGTCATGGCCCACAGGTAGGCGCTTCGACCGCTTCCGTCATCCTCAGTCGGGCAGATGCAGGTCGCCGGAGCCGTCGATGTCGCTGGTCAGGCTGGCCGGCTTGGCGCCCAGGGCGACGTCGCCGCTGCCGGCGATCGACACCTTGACGGCGCCAGTCGGCGAGAGGGAGGCGTTGCCGCTGCCGGCGATGGCGACGGCGGCGTCGCGCACCGTCAGCTCGTCGAGTTCGGCGTCGCCCGAGCCGGCGATCGACAGGCTGACCGACTCGGCCCGCCCGGCGGCGGCGACATCGCCCGAGCCGTTGATCTCGACCTGCATCTCCGGCTGGTCATAGCCCTCGACGCGCAGGTCCGGCGACCCGTTGAGCACGAAGCGGGTCACCGACGGCGCCGTCACCACGACGCGCAGGCGATCGCGGCCCAGGCGCAGGTCGAGGCCTTCCCCCGGCCGGCCGTTGTCCGCCAGCCGGAGCCGCCCGTCGGTGAGGACGACGCGCTCGACCAGCCCCTGGGGCCCGCTGACCGACACCGTCGCCGCGGCGCCCTGGACGTAGGTGACCTCGGCCGGCGCATCGATCTGCAGCAGATTGCCGCCCGGCCAGGCGAGGTCCTTCTCGGATTGGGGGCCCGCCGACTCGCGGCTGGTGACCCGCAGCGTGTCGCCGTCATCCTCGATGACCAGCTCGGCGGGGAAGGTCCAGCCCTTCTCCAGGAGTTCGCGCCCCCCGAGCGCCGCCGCGCCGGTGAAGCAGGCCAGGGCGAGGACGAAGCCGGCGACGGCGATGATGATGAGTACGCGGATCATGGCTCGCTCCTCAGCCCTGGGGTTCGATGGCCGGCTTGAGCAGCCGGTAGTGCAGGCGGCCGTACCAGACGAGCAGGTTGACCAGGCCGATCGTGACCAGGGTCAGCAGGGCGCCGATCGAGGTCGAGATGGCCATCAGGCCGATGCCCGCCAGGGCCGCCGCGCCGGCGCCGCCGGGGAAGCCCGCGAACGGTCCGACGGCGAAGACCGCGCCGCCGGCGAAGAAGCAGGCGATCACCGCCACGAAGATGCCGAACAGCGCCCCCAGCACGCCCATCAGCAGCGGCAGCAGGAAGATGATGTCGATGGCGCCCAGGCCCAGCACGGCGAAGACGGCGGCGGCGGCGGCGGAGGGGTTCTTCTGCTCCTCCCACTTCTTCAGGCCGGCCTCGGCGCGCAGTTCGCGGGCCAGGCGGTCGGGATCGCCGAGGGCGGCGGCCACCTCCTGTTCGGAACGGCCGGCCGCGCCGGCGTCGGCGAAGTGGGTCTCGTAGTCGGCGACGATGTCGTTGACGGCGGCGCTCGGCAGCCCCGACAGGCCGCCGCGGAGCCTGGCCAGGAAGTCGGCTCGGGTCATGCTTTCGCTCCCAGGATGTCGTCGACCGCGCGGGCGAACGCGGTCCATTCCGCCTTCTGCTGGGCGAAGGCGCGACGGCCGGCCTCGGTCAGGCGGTAGTATTTGCGCGGCGGGCCGCTGGGCGACTCGACGAGGTAGGTCTCGACCAGCCCGTCCGCCTGCAGGCGGCGCATGAGCGGGTAGATGGTCCCCTCCCCCATGTCGATGTCGTGGGCGAGCCGGCTGGCGATTTCGTAGGCGTAGCTGTCGGCGTGCGACAGCAGGGCCAGCACGCACATCGCCAGCACGCCTTTCTTGAGTTGGATTTCGATGGCTTCGGGCACGGACGGGGTCCCCAGGTGATGGTCTCTTCTAACGCATGATACTGATCATTACAAGGTAGCTGTCATCGCATGGTATAAACCCATTCCGGGCAAGGGCGAAATGCCCCTGCCACGGCCATGGTCAAGCGCTTGGCAAGCCCGGTTCCAACGCGTATGCACGCGGCCTGAAGGCGAACGGAAGGGCGGGAGGACCTGGCGCGCTCAGGCGGGCCCCGCCGCCCTCTCCAAGTAGCACCTGACAGCCGGCGCCGAGGGGGCCGGTGAAACGGACATGAGGCGCATGAAAGCGAAGGTGAAGGGGATGCGGAGGCTGATTTCGGCTTTCGCGGCCGGCGTCGCGGGGGCGATGACGGCGGTCGCGGTCCAGGCCGAGGAATTGATCGGTCGACCGACTCCGGGGGGAATCGGCCTTCAGCCGGCCGCCTCGCCGCTCAAGCACGAGGCCCATTTCTTCCACGACATGGTGCTGCTGCCGATCATCACGGCGATCAGCGTCTTCGTGCTGCTCCTGCTGCTGTGGGTGATCGTCCGCTACAACAAGCGCTCGAACCCCGAGCCGGCCAAGTGGAGCCACAACACCCTCGTCGAGGTGGTCTGGACGCTGGTGCCGGTGGTCATCCTGATGGTCATCGCCATCTTCTCGTTCCGGCTGCTGTTCCGCTATCACGACATGCCCAGGCCGGACCTGACGGTGAAGGTCACGGGCTACCAGTGGAACTGGGGCTACGAGTACCCCGACCAGAAGATTCCGGAATTCATCTCGGCCATGCTGCCCGAGGAGGACGTCGCCCGGCGCGGCCTGTCGCACGATCTCTATCGCCTGGCGGCGACCGAGCCGATGGTCGTGCCGGTGGACAAGGTCGTGCGGGTGCAGGTCACCGGCGCCGACGTCATCCACGCCTTCGCCCTGCCGGCCTTCGGCCTGAAGACCGACGCCGTCCCGGGCCGCCTGAACGAGACCTGGTTCAAGGCCGAGAAGACCGGCGTCTATTACGGCCAGTGCTCGGAGCTGTGCGGCGTCGACCACGCCTTCATGCCCATCGAGATCAAGGTGGTGAGCCAGGCCGAGTTCGACGCCTGGGCGGCCGCCAAGGCCCCGCCGGCCGCGCCCGCGGCTGAAGGCGCGGCGCCCGCTTCGATTCCCGCGGCGGCTCCGGCCGCCCCCGCCGCCGGCGCCGCGCCGGCCGCCACGCACTGATTTCAGGACGACGACCGATGGCTTACGCCGCCGCGCATGACGACCACGACGCCGACCACAAGCCGGGCTTCTTCACCCGCTGGCTGTTCTCGACCAACCACAAGGACATCGGGACGCTGTACATCCTCTTCGCCATCATGGCGGGGCTGGTGGGCGGCGCGCTCTCGGGCCTGATCCGCTGGGAGCTCGCCGAACCGGGCATCCAGCTGTTCCGCGAAGGCAGCTGGCTGGCCCAGACCGGCCTGATCGAGCCCTCCAAGCACGGCTACAACGCCGTGGTCACCGCCCACGCCCTGATCATGATCTTCTTCATGGTCATGCCGGCGATGATCGGCGGGTTCGGCAACTGGTTCGTGCCGATCATGATCGGCGCGCCCGACATGGCCTTCCCGCGGATGAACAACATCTCGTTCTGGCTGCTGGTCGCCGCCTGGGTGCTGCTGCTGACGTCGATGTTCGTCGACGGCGGCCCGGGCAAGGGCTTCGGCGGCGGCTGGACGCTGTATCCGCCGCTGTCGACTTCGGGTCACACCGGTCCGTCGATGGACCTGGCGATCTTCTCGGTGCACCTGGCCGGCGCCAGCTCGATCCTGGGCGCCATCAACTTCATCACCACCATCTTCAACATGCGCGCGCCGGGGATGACCCTGCACCGCATGCCGCTGTTCGTGTGGTCGATCCTGGTGACGGTCTTCCTGCTGCTGCTGTCGCTGCCGGTCCTGGCCGGCGCCATCACCATGCTGCTGACCGACCGCAACTTCGGGACCAGCTTCTTCGCCCCCGCGGGCGGCGGCGACCCGATCATGTTCCAGCACCTGTTCTGGTTCTTCGGCCACCCCGAGGTCTACATCCTGATCCTGCCGGGCTTCGGCATGATCAGCCACATCGTCTCGACCTTCTCGCGCAAGCCGGTGTTCGGCTATCTCGCCATGGCCTACGCCATGGTCGCCATCGGCTTCGTCGGCTTCATCGTCTGGGCCCACCACATGTACACCGTGGGCATGGGCATCAACCTGCGGGCCTATTTCGTAGCCGCGACGATGGTCATCGCCGTGCCGACCGGGGTGAAGATCTTCAGCTGGATCGCCACGATGTGGGGCGGCTCGATCAGCTTCAAGACCCCCATGCTGTGGGCGATGGGCTTCATCTTCCTGTTCACCGTCGGCGGGGTCACCGGCGTGGTGCTGGCCAACGCCGGCATCGACTACAGCCTGCACGACACCTACTACGTGGTCGCCCACTTCCACTACGTGCTCAGCCTGGGCGCGGTGTTCGCCATCTTCGCCGGCTTCTTCTACTGGTTCGAGAAGATGTGGGGCGTGAAGTACAACGAGTTCCTCGGCGCGCTGCAGTTCTGGATCATGTTCGTCGGCGTGAACCTGGTGTTCTTCCCGCAGCACTTCCTGGGCCTGCAGGGCATGCCGCGGCGCTACGTCGACTACCCGGACGCCTTCACGCTGTGGAACCAGGTCTCGAGCTACGGCTACGCCATCACCGCCGTCGGGGTCGGGGTCTTCCTGATCGTCCTGTTGGAAGCCGCCGTGCGTCGCCGCAAGGCCGAGGCCAATCCCTGGGGCGAAGGCGCGACGACGCTGGAGTGGACCCTCAGCTCGCCGCCGCCGTTCCACCAGTTCAACGAACCGCCGGTGATCAAGCCGGACCACCACTGAGGTCGGACAACCGGCCCAAAGTCGGGCGCGTCCGGGTTGGACCCGGGCGCGCCCTTCGCTTATTAGACCCAACCGTATGACCAAGCCCGCCGCCATCTCCGCCCGCGCCGCCGTCCCGGCGCTGTGGTCGGACTATCTGCAGCTGCTCAAGCCGCGCGTGATGTCCCTGGTGGTGTTCACGGCGCTGACCGGCCTGGTCTGCGCCAGGGCTCCCATGAACCCCGTGCTGGCGGCCGTGGCCGTGCTCTGCATCGCGGTGGGCGCCGGGGCTTCGGGCGCCCTGAACATGTGGTTCGACGCCGACATCGACGCGCGCATGCGCCGCACGCGGGGCCGCCCCGTGCCCGCCGGCAAGGTGCAGGGCGCCGAGGCCCTGGCCCTGGGGGTCACCTTGTCGCTGCTGTCGGTGATGCTGATGGGCATGGCGACCAACTGGCTGGCGGCCGGCCTGCTGGCCTTCACCATCTTCTTCTACGCCGTCGTCTACACGATGTGGCTGAAGCGATGGACGGCGCAGAACATCGTCATCGGCGGTCTCGCCGGCGCCCTGCCCCCGGCCATCGGCTGGGCCGCCGCCGCCGGCGAGACGCCGCTGAACGCCTGGCTGCTGGTGGCGATCATCTTCCTATGGACCCCGCCGCACTTCTGGGCGCTGTCGCTCTACACGGCCGAGGACTACGCCCGGGCCGGGGTGCCGATGATGCCGGTGGTGCGCGGCCCCGCCTCGACCCGCCGGCAGATCCTGCTCTATTCGCTGGCGCTGATTCCGGTCTGCCTGGCCCCCGCCGCCACCGGCCTGGGCGGGGCGATCTATCTCGCCGTGGCGGCGCTGGGCGGAGCGGTCTTCCTGCTGCTGGCCTGGCGGGTGTTCCGCTCGAGGGCCGGCGACGCGCCCGGCGAGCGGCTGGAGGGCGAGGACAGGCTCTACGCCGTCCGCGCCGGGGCGAAGGACGCCCGCAACCTGTTCGCCTTCTCGATTCTCTACCTCGCCCTGCTGTTCGCCGCCCTCCTGGGCGAGCGGGCCGCCGGCGTGGCCCCGCTGGAGCTCTTCTAGATGCCCGACGTCATCGAGAAGCCCGACATCGACCCCGAGGCCTTCCGCCGCGCCCGGGCGGGCCGCAACATCGCGCTCGCCCTGGGCCTGCTCGCCTTCGTGGCCATCGTCTTCGTCGTCACCGTGATCCGGATGGGGGGCGATGTCCGACCGCACTTCTAGGGCCGGGCGAAACGCCCGGGTCGCCATCGTCTGCGCGGCGGTGTTCGCCGGCATGGTCGGGGCCGCCTACGCCTCGGTGCCGCTCTACCGCGCCTTCTGCCAGCTGACCGGCTTCGACGGCACGGTGCGCAAGGCCGACAAGGCGCCGGACCGCATTCTCGAGCGCAAGCTGACGATCCGCTTCGACGCCAACGTCCGCGACCTGCCCTGGACCTTCACGCCCGACCAGGTGAAGCAGGACGTCCGCATCGGCGACACGGGCCTGGCCTTCTACCGCGTGACCAACAACGGCAAGACGCCGCTGACCGGCCGCGCCAGCTACAACGTGATTCCCGAATCGGCCGGCCTCTATTTCCAGAAGCTGGAGTGCTTCTGCTTCACCGACCAGACCATCCAGCCCGGCCAGACGGTCGAATTCCCGGTCGTTTATTTCGTGGACCCGAAGTTCGCCGAGGATTTCGAGACCCGCGGGGCCCGGGAGGTCACGCTTTCCTACACCTTCTTCCCGTCCGCGGCGGAGAAGACCCAAGCGGCTCTTGGCGGAACGGCCAAGGCGAGGCTATAGCACCCCTGTATGTCGGGGCGGCGCGACCGTCCCGGGGGGACAACGAGGTTCAGGCAGATCATGGCCCACGGCGCCGTCAAGCACGACTACCATCTGGTCAATCCCAGCCCCTGGCCGCTGGTCGGGTCGATCGCCGCGACGGTGCTCTTGCTGGGCGCGGTCATCGGCATGAAGGGCCTGTTCGGCATCGACAAGGGCAACTGGTGGGTCTTCTTCGGCGGCCTCGCCGGGGTGATCTACACCATGGCCGGCTGGTGGATGGACGTGGTGAAGGAAGCCAACCAGGGCGACCACACCCCGGTCGTCTCGATCGGCCTGCGCTACGGCATGGTGCTGTTCATCGCCTCCGAGGTGATGTTCTTCGTCGCCTGGTTCTGGATCTTCTTCGAGATGGCGCTGTTCCCGGGGCAGCGGACCCTGACCCCCGACAGCGGCGCCTTCGAGGGCGTGGCCAGCGCCTGGCAGGCCTGGCCGCCCAAGGGCATCGAGCTGGTGCCGGCCTTCCACCTGCCGCTGGTCAACACCCTGACCCTGCTGCTGTCGGGCACCACGGTCACCTGGGCGCACCACGCGCTGCAGCAGGGCGACCGCAAGAGCGCCAAGATCGGCCTCTTCCTGACCATCTGCCTGGGCGTGCTGTTCACCTCGATCCAGGCGTACGAGTACAACCACATCCTGCACGAGAAGCTGTTCTACTCCGAGGAAGCGGCCAACGCCGGGCTCTATGGCTCGTCCTTCTTCATGGCCACCGGCTTCCACGGCTTCCACGTGCTGGTCGGCACCATCTTCCTGACCGTCTGCTTCCTGCGGCTGCTGGGCGGCGGCTTCAGCCCCAAGCAGCACTTCGGCTTCGAGGCTGCGGCCTGGTACTGGCACTTCGTCGACGTGGTGTGGCTGTTCCTTTTCGCCTTCATCTACGTGATCTTCGGGACGGTCTGACGTGGTCAATCCCTACGCGGCTGGGGCGGCTGGCCGCTGCCCCAACTGCGGCGAGGGCAGACTTTTCGAAGGCTTCCTGAGCGTGGCCCCGCGCTGCGAGGCCTGCGGGTTCGATCTCAAGACGGCCGACTCCGGAGACGGACCGGCCGTCTTCGTCATTCTGATCGGCGGCTTCCTGGTCGCCTTCGGCGCCGTCTTCACCGAGATCGCCTTCAGCCCGCCGATCTGGCTGCAGCTGCTGGTCTGGCTGCCGCTGACCGGCGTCGTCTGCGGGCTGCTGCTGCGCCCGTTCAAGGGCCTCCTGATCGCCGCCCAGTTCGCCAACAAGGCCCGCGAGGCGGGGCGCCGGGATGTCTGACGCCGTCAACACGCCGCTCATCCCGGCGACCGCCGGGACCCGGTCGCCGGCGCCGGACTTCGGTCAGGAATCCAGGCGTCCAGGCTGGATCCGGGTCCCGGCTTCCGCCGGGATCCGCTGATGAAGCGTTTCCCCCTCGGCCTGACCCTCGCCGCGGCCGCCGCCCTGGCCATCCTCTGCGGCCTGGGCGCCTGGCAGCTGCAGCGCCTGGCCTGGAAGCAGGACCTGCTGGCGAGGATCGCCGCCCTCCACGGCGCGCCCGCCCGGCCGATCGGCCCGGTGCTCGCCGCCGCGAAGGCCGAGGACTGGGCCTGGACCCGGGTGGCCGTGCGCTGCCGCCCGGGCCCGGCGGGCCGCGACGGCGTCCGGAATGTGGTGCGCGAAGGCCAGATCGTCTGGCGGGCGGTGTCCCTCTGCCGGCTGGCTGACGGGCCGTTCGACGCGATCCTGGTCGACCGCGGGATCGTCGACGGCTCGCAGGGCGCGGTCCAGCCGCCCCGGATCGATCTTCCCCCGCCGGCCTTGATCGAAGGGGTGCTGGCGCCCGCAGGCGCGATCAGCAACGCCCCGATCGCGGCCGACGCGCCCCTGGTCCTGATGGTCGAGCGCGAGACCCCGCCCGCGCCCGGCCTCACGCCCTCGGCGCTGCCGCCCGAGATGTCGAACCGCCATCTCGAATACGCCCTGACCTGGTTCGGACTTGCCGCCGTGCTGGCCGCCGTCTATGCGGCGCTTCTCCGGCGCAGGTTGAAGGCCCCATGAAGTACGTCTCCACGCGGACGGGCAGCGGTCCCGACGCGCCCGCCATCGGCTTCCTCGACGCGGTGCTGTCGGGCCTGGCCCCCGACGGCGGCCTCTATGTGCCCGAGACCTGGCCGGAGCTGACCGCCGAGGACATCGCCGCCTTCGCCGGCCGGCCCTATCACGAGGTCGCCGCCGACATCCTGGGCCGTTTCGCCGGCGGCGAGATCCCCACCGACGTGTTGGTCGACATCTGCGCCGAGGCCTACGCGACGTTCACCCACGCCGCCGTCTGCCCGGTGCGGCAGCTGACCGCCGGGACCTTCCTGGTCGAGCTGTTCCACGGCCCGTCCCTGGCCTTCAAGGACGTGGCCATGCAGCTGCTGGGGCGGCTCTACGACTACGCCCTGGCCCGCCAGAAGCGGACCGTCACCGTCGTCTGCGCGACTTCGGGCGACACCGGCGGGGCGGCGGTGGAGGCCTTCCGCGGCCGCGCCCACGCCCGCATCGTCGCCCTGTTCCCGGCCGGGCGGATCAGCGAGGTCCAGCGCCGGTTCATGACCACCGCGGCCGACCGCAACGTCGCCTGCGTCTCCATCGACGGCGACTTCGACGACTGCCAGGCGATCCTCAAGACCCTGTTCGCCGACGACCAGTTCCGGACGGCGGTCGACCTTTCGGCGGTCAATTCGATCAACTTCGCCCGCATCGCCGCCCAGGCCGTCTACTACTTCACCGCCGCCGTCGCCCTGGGCGCGCCGCACCGGCCGGTGGCCTTCGCCGTGCCCACCGGCAACTTCGGGGACGCTTTCGCCGGCTGGGTCGCGCGCCGCATGGGCCTGCCGGTCGCGCGCATCCTGACGGCGACCAACAGCAACGACATCGTCGCCCGCGCCTTCGAGGACGGTCGCTACGCCCGCGGGGTCGTCCACGCCACCCAGTCGCCGGCCATGGACATCCAGGTCGCCTCCAACTTCGAGCGGCTTTATTTCGAGGCCGTCCGCCGCGACGGGGTGGAGACCGGCCGCGCCTTCCGCGCCTTCGCCGAGACCGGGTTCATCGACCTGCCGCCCCAGGCGCTGACGGCCATGCGCGAGACCTTCGCCGGCGCCGCGGTCGCCGAGGACGACACCGCCCGCACCATCCTCGCCACGCTCAATGAAACCGGCGAGCTGATCGACCCGCACACCGCCGTCGCCGTCGCCGCCGCCCGCCGCGCGACGCTGCCCGACCCGCGCACGCCGCTCGCCATCCTGTCCACCGCCCATCCGGCCAAGTTCCCTGAGGCGGTCGCCGCCGCCGCCGGCCGAGTCGCCGAGGCGCCGGCCGCGGCGGCCGGGCTGTTCGGCCTGGCCGAGCGCTTCGACCGCCTGCCCGCCGACGCCGACGCGGTGAAGGCCTACGTGCGCGCGTTCGCCAGCCGGTGAGCGCCCGGCTGCACAGGCTGGCCAACGGGGTGCGGGTCGTCTGCGACCCCATGCCGGGGCTGGAGACCCTGGCGCTCAGCGTCGTCGCCGGCCGCGGGGCGCGCGCGGAGGACGAGGCCCGGTCCGGCTGGTCGCACCTGCTGGAGCACATGGTCTTCAAGGGCGCCGGCGGCCGCACCGCCCGTGAGATCGTCGAGGCGATCGAGGCCGAGGGCGGCCAGCTCAACGCCGCCACCGGCTACGAGCGGACCAGCTTCCAGACCCGCGCCCTGGCCGGCGGCCTGCCGCTGGCCATGGCGGTGACCGCCGACCTGATCCTGCGGCCGACCCTCGATGCCGGCGACCTCGCCCGCGAAAAGCGGGTCGTCGCCCAGGAGATCGCCGAGGCCGCCGACACGCCCGACGACCTGGTCTTCGAGCTGGCCCAGGCCCAGGCCTACGCCGGCCAGTCCCTCGGCCGGCCGATCCTGGGCACGACCCGGGCCCTGAAGCCGGCCACCCCCGCCAGCCTGGGCGACTGGCGCGAACGGCTCTATGCGCCCGACCGCCTGGTGGTCAGCGCCGCCGGCGCCGTCGACGAGGACGAGCTGCTGCGCCTGGCCGAGGCCATGTTCGGGCGCCTCGCCCCCGTCCCGACGGCGGCGCCCCTCGAGGCGCCGATCTTCACCGGGGGAACGGCGGCGAAGCTCCGCCGGCTGGAGCAGGCCCATCTGGTGCTGCTGCTGCCGGCCTGCGGCGCGGCGGACGAGGACTATTTCGTCCTGCGCCTGTTCGCCGAGGCGCTGGGCGGGGGCATGTCCTCGCGGCTGTTCCAGGAAGCCCGCGAGAACCGCGGCCTGGCCTACGCCATCGACGCCTGGTCCGACACCTGGGCCGACGCCGGCGTGCTGGGCGTCTACGCCGGCTGCGCGGCGGCCGACGCCGCCGAACTGGCCCGCATCGCGGCGCATGAGATCGGCGCCCTGGCCGCGTCGGTGGGCGAGGCCGAGCTGGCCCGCGCCAAGGCCCAGCTGAAGGCGCACCTGTTCATGGGCCGCGAACAGCCGCTGGCCCGGGCCGAGCAGGGCGCCGGCCAGACCCTGCTGTTCGACCGCCTGTTCCCCGCCGCCGATCTCGCCGCGGCCATCGACCAGGTCGCCCCGGCAGACTTCGCCCGCCTCGGCGAGCGGCTGACCCGTCAGCGGCGATCGGTGGTCTCGGTGCTCGGCTCGAAGGCGGCCCTGGCGGCGCCGGAGGCGTTCGAACGGGCGGTGTTCGCCTAGGCGGACAATCCTCCCCGGCGAGGGAGAGGACGCTTGCTCCTGTTCACGTTGCGCGCGAGGCTTCGGCCATGTCACTCCTCGAATGGATCGCGCCGGACGTCGGCCCCGTCCTGCAGGGGGAGGGCGTGCGCCTGCGGCCGCCGCGCCGGCGCGACTATCCGCAATGGGCCGCCCTGCGGCAGGCCTCGCGCGCTTTCCTCCAGCCCTGGGAGCCGATCTGGTCGGCGGACGAACTGAGCCTCGCCGCCTACAGCCGCCGGCTGGCCGCCTGGCGGGGCGGGCGCGATCTCGACCAGCTCTACGCCTTCTTCGTGTTCCGCGAGCCGGAAGAGACCCTGGTCGGCGGGGTCACGCTCAACAACGTGCGACGCGGCGTCGCGCAGATGGCCAGCGTCGGCTACTGGTGCGGCCAGCCCTTCGCCCGACGCGGCCACACCCTCGCGGCGCTGGACGCGGTCAAGGCCTTCGCCTTCGGTCCGCTCGGCCTGCACCGGCTGGAGGCCGCCTGCCTGCCGACCAACGAGGCCTCGGCCCGCCTTCTGCTCAAGGCCGGGTTTTCGGAAGAGGGGTACGCCAAGGCTTATCTGAAAATTAACGGCGAATGGCGAGACCATCGTCTGTTCGGGCTGGTGGCGCGCTAACGAGGCGCGGCAGGCCCGGAGGGAGGGCCCGCCGGCGCAATTCCGGCCATGAGGCTGCAGAGTCTTGATCGCCGCGGCTGGGACGCGGCCGCAACCCTCGAGGCGCTCGGCGGCGCCCAGGTGGCGCTGTGGATCTGGGAGCCGGAGGAGGACCGACTGCGCCTCTTCGGCGCCGCGCGCCAGCTGGGCCTGGGACCGCTGGCGCCGGAGTGCTCCTCCGCCGCCTTCCGCGCCCTGACCCTGCCGCAGGACCGCGCCGCCGCCGACGAGCTGCTGCGCACCCAGTCGCCGGGCTCGGAAATCGCCCTGCGCCTTCGCATGCGCGGCGGCGAGACCTGCCTGTGGCGCGGATCCTGGCTCGAGGAAGGGGTCCGGGCCTCAGGCGTCGCCGCGCCCGAGACGCGTTTCACCGCCTCGGAGACCGACAACCTCACCGGCCTGCTCGACCGCAAGAGCTTCGTCGCCCGCGCGCGCGAGCGGCTGGGCGCGCCGCAGCGCCAGACCCTGGTCGTCGCCGACCTCGACCGGCTGCGGCGGCTGAACGAGGCCCTCGGCCACGAGCGGGCCGACCTGGTGCTGGCCGCCCTCGGTTCGCGCCTGGCCGCCGCCTTCGGCGCCGAGGCCCTGATGTCGCGGATCGGCGAGGACGAGTTCGCGATCATGGTCGCCGACGACCCCGACCCGGCCGAGCGCCTGCGCAAGGCGCTGGAGCAGCCCCTGCGGGTCGCCGGCTTCGACATCCTGCCGACCCTCGCCGTCGGCGCCGTGGAGGCCGAGGGCGGCGAGGACGCCCCCGACGCCGCCGAGCTGCTGCGCCGCGCCGAACTGGCCGTCGAGGCGGCCAAGGGCGCCGGCCGGGGCGGGGCCGCCGCCTACGGCCGCTCGATGGAGAGCGACGGCCTCTCGCAGCTGGCGCTGGAGTCCGACCTGCGCGGGGCCGTCGCCCGGGGCGAAATCGTGCCCTTCTTCCAGCCGGTCGTGCGGCTGTCCGACGGCGCCCTGTCGGGCTTCGAGGCCCTCTGCCGCTGGCGGCACCCCCGCCGGGGCCTGGTGCCGCCCGACGACTTCCTGCCGCTGGCCGAGGAGCTGGGCATGATGGCCGAGCTGGGCGCCCACATGCTGCGGCAGTCGGCGCGGCAGCTCGCCGCCTGGCGCCAGAGTCATCCGGCGGCCGGCAACCTGACCGTCAGCGTCAACCTGTCGACCGGCGAGATCGACCGGCCGGGCCTGGTCGACGACGTCACCGGGCTGATCGCCAAGCACCGCCTGCCGCCGGGATCGCTGAAGCTGGAGATCACCGAAAGCGACATCATGCGCGATCCGGAGGGCGCGGCCGGCGTGCTGCACGCCCTGCGGGCCGGCGGCGCGGGCCTGGCGCTGGACGACTTCGGCACCGGCTTCTCATCGCTCAGCTATCTGACGCGGCTGCCCTTCGACACCCTGAAGATCGACCGCTACTTCGTGCGCACCATGGGCGCCAACGAGGGCTCGGCGAAGATCGTGCGCTCAGTGGTCAAGCTGGGCCAGGATCTGAACCTCGAGGTGGTCGCCGAGGGCGTCGAGAACGCCGGCATGGCCCGCGCCCTGCTCGAGCTCGGCTGCGACTACGGCCAGGGCTTCGGCTATGCGCCGGCCCTCTCCCCGCAGGAGGCCGAGGTCTATCTCAACGAGAGCTACGTCGACGGCGCCGCGCCGGTCCGGCGACAGGGCTAGAATTGGAGGGACAGCTTACTCATTTCCCGCCGCGGTCGCCCGGGCCGGGAGGAAATGAGTAAGCTGTCCCTCCAATTCTGTCCCTCCAATTCGCGGCTCAGGCCCGCCCGCCCGTCTCGGCCAGCATCGCCGCCGAGATGCCGAGCTTCTCGAGCGCCCGCGACCACTTGTGGTCGAAGTCGTCGCCGAAGATCAGCGCCTCGTCGGAGTCGCAGACCAGCCAGACATTCTCGCGGACCTCCTGCTCCAGCTGCCCGGGGCCCCAGCCGGCGTAGCCCAGCGCCAGCAGGGCCCGACGCGGGGCCTCGTCGCCGGTGAGCGCCTGCAGCACGTCGCGGGTGGTGGTCAGGGCCAGCCCCTCGACGACGGGCACGGTGACGCCTTCGCAGACATAGTCGTCGGTGTGCAGCACGAAGCCGCGCTCGCGCTCCACCGGACCGCCCATCATCACCGGCTCGTCGGCGACGCGGCGCACGGGCGGGTCGACGCCGATCCGCTGGAACAGGCCGTCCAGGGTCAGGCCTTCCACCGGCCGGTTGATCGCCAGGCCGATGGCGTGTTCGGCGTCGTGGGCGCACAGGAAGACCACCGCCCGCTCGAACCGCGGATCGCCGATGCCGGGCATGGCGATGAGCAGTCGGCCGGCGAGAAACTCGGTGTCCGAACGCTCCGTCATGGGCGGAGGATCGGCCCGGAAGGCGGCGGTTTCAAGTCGCGCGCTTGGCGAAGATCGCCGGCTCCCCTATTTGCCTTGGCCGAGCGCAGTTCCGCGACAGGGAGAGAGACCATGACCATCAAGGTGGGCGACAGGCTGCCCGACGCCGTCTTCATGACCTCGGGACCGGAAGGCCCCCGTCCGATCACCACGGACGAACTGTTCAAGGGCAGGACCGTCGCCCTGCTGGCGGTGCCCGGCGCCTTCACCCCGACCTGCTCGGCCAAACACCTGCCGGGATTCAAGGATCACGCCGCCGAGCTGAAGGCCAAGGGCGTCGACGCCATCGCCTGCGTCTCGGTCAACGACGTCTTCGTGATGAAGGCCTGGGGCGCCGATCAGGGCGTGGGCGAGGACATCGTCATGCTGGCCGACGGCAACGGCGACTTCACCAGGGCGCTGGGCCTGGAGATGGACGGCAGCAAGTTCGGCATGGGCACGCGCAGCCAGCGCTACTCGATGATCGTCAGGGACGGCGTCGTCGAGACGCTCAACGTCGAGGCCGGCGGCGAGTTCAGGGTCTCCTCCGCCGACTACATGCTGGCGCAGCTGTAGCCACGCAGGGGACAGGACAAGCCGTCCCGAGGGACGGCCGGTCCAGTCCCCGTCCCTACGCCAGCACCTCCGCCCCCTGGGTGACCGCGGCGACCTGGCCTGGCGCCGTGGCCAGGATCTGTTCGGCGAAGAACCGCCAGGCCGGGGCGTAGGCGGCGTCGGCCCTGGCCATCCGCGCCAGCATCCAGCCGCCGACGACGTCGCCGGCGAGTTTCAGGAACGGGGTCGCGCCGGCGAGCGCGTCGGGCGAACCCCGCTTCCCGGCCAGCCAGGCGGCGGCCGCCTCGACCGCGTCGGCGCCGGCCGCCAGCCGCGGCGCGTCGCCGGCGTCGGCGCGGATGTCGGCCAGCAGCGACTCCAGCGCCGCCCCGCCCGCCAGTCCCAGCTTCCGCCCGATCAGGTCCATGGCCTGGATGCCGTTGGTCCCCTCGTAGATCGGCAGGATGCGGGCGTCGCGATAGTGCTGGGCCGCGCCGGTCTCCTCGATGAAACCCATGCCGCCGTGGACCTGGACGCCCAGCGAGGCGGCCTCGACGCCGGCGTCGGTGGACCAGGCCTTGGCGATCGGGGTCAGCAGCTCCTCGCGCAGCTTCGCCGCCTCGCGGGCCTCGGCCGTCGCCGCGCGCCGCGACAGGTCGGCGGCGACGGCGGTCGACAGGCAGACGGCCCGCGCCGCCAGCGTCCTGGCGCGCATCAGCATCAGCATGCGGCGCACGTCCGGATGATCGTGGATCGGGGCGTTGGCCTCTCCGGTCCAGGCCGAACGGCCCTGGCGGCGCTCCAGCGAGAAGGCCAGCGCCTGCTGGTAGGCCCGTTCGGCGATGCCGACGCCCTGGGCGCCCACCTGCAGCCGCGCGGCGTTCATCATGGTGAACATCGCCGCCAGCCCCTGGTGCTCGGCGCCGACCAGCTCGGCCCGCGCGCCCTCGAAGGCCATCACGCAGGTCGGCGAGGCGTGAATGCCGAGCTTGTGCTCGACGCCGACCGGCCGCGCGCCGTTGAGCCCCCCGGGCGCGCCGTCCTCGCCGACCAGGCGCTTGGGACAGGCGAACAGCGAGATGCCGCGGCTGCCCTCCGGCGCGCCGGGCAGGCGGGCCAGCACCAGATGGACGATGTTCTCGGCCGCGTCGTGGTCGCCCCAGGTGATGAAGATCTTCTGGCCGGTCAGGCGATAGCCGCCCTCGCCGTCCGGCTCGGCCCGGGTGGTCAGGGCGGCGAGATCCGAGCCGGCCTGCGGCTCGGTCAGGTTCATCGTTCCGGTCCATTCGCCGCTGACCAGCCTCGGCAGGTAGAGCGCCTTCTGGCGGTCCGTGCCGTGGGCGGCGAGCGCCTCGATGGCCCCCTGGGTCAGCATGGGGCAGAGGCCGAAGGCCAGGCTGGCGCCCTGGATCATCTCGAAGACGGCGATCTCCAGCGTCTTGGGCAGGCCCTGGCCGCCGAACGCCGGGTCGGCCGACAGGCTGTTCCAGCCGCCCGCCGCGAACTGGCGATAGGCGTCGGCGAAACCCGGCGCGGCGGTGACCCGTCCATTCTCGTAGCGCGCGCCGGTCAGGTCGCCCTGGCGGTTCAGCGGGGCGATCACCCCGGCGGCGAACTCGCCCGCCGCCTCGAGGATCGCCGCGGCGGTCTCGGCGTCGGCGTCGGGAAAGGCCGCGCCCAGGCGGTCATAGCCGGCGGCGGCGAGGGCGGCGGTCAGGTCGCGCAGGGGCGGCTGGTAGGTCATCGGGGCTCTCCGGGTCGGCGGCGTTGTTAACGGGCGGTCACCGTCTCGTGAAGCCCGGGCGTTTGCGCCGCCGCCGCGACGGCCTATGTTGATCCGCAACAGATATTGTCACAGTCGAGGTCCAGATGCTCCGCCCGCTCGCCGCCGCCTTCGCCCTCGCCCTGCTGGCCGCGCCGTTGGCCGCCGCGGCGCCCTCGACCAATCCGGCCGACATGCCGGCCGGGACCTACGTCCTGGACAAGACCCACGCCAGCCTGATCGCCCGCGTCCGGCACATGGGCCAATCGGCCTACACCGTCCGCTTCACCGGCTTCGACGCCAGCTACAGCTACGATCCCCGGGCCCCCGCGGCCTCGCGGGTCGAGGCGACGATCCCGGCCGCGAGCCTCGACACCGGCGAGGCGAAGTTCGACGCCGAGTTCGCCGAGAAGTTCCTCGACGCAAGGGCCAACCCGACGATCCGCTTCGTCTCGACCGCCATCGTCCCCGGGCCCGGCAATCGCGGGACGATGACCGGCGACCTCACCTTCCGGGGCGTCACCCGGCCCGTCACCCTGGACGTCGTCTTCGAGGGCTACACGGCCGGCCTCGCGGGCCAGCGTTCCGGATTTTCGGCGCGGGGGACGATCAAGCGGTCGGATTTCGGCTCCGATTTCCTGCTTCATCCGCCGCTGGCGTTCGTCGGCGACGAAGTGGAGTTGATCCTGGAGCTGGAGTTCGTGAAGAAGTAGGTCGGAAGAAGTCGGGGAGCCTCCATGGAACGCGATCGTTATTCGGCCGTCGCCGTCATGCTGCACTGGATCATCGCGATCCTGCTGGTCTGGACGGTGCTGCTGGCCTGGCAGGCCGAGGATCTGAAGGGCGCGGCCAAGATGGTTCCGCTGCAGCTGCACAAGCCGTTGGGGATCGTCATCCTGCTGCTGACCCTGGCGCGGCTGGCCTGGCGCGCGGTTCACCGGCCGCCGCCGCTGGGGCCGGGCCTCAAGCCCTGGGAGCGCCGGCTGGCGCACGCGGTCCACTGGGGCTTCTACGGCCTGATGCTGCTGGTTCCGCTCACCGGCTGGGCGATGGTCTCGGCCAGCAGCCTGATCGTGCGGTACCCGATCGACATGTTCGGACTGTTCGACTGGCCGGTCATCCAGCCGCTCTTCGACCTGCCGGAGACGGTGCGGCACGACCGGCACGAGCTGCTCGAGGAGATTCACAAGCTGATGGCCAAGGCGATCATCTACGGCCTCATTCCCCTGCATGTGCTGGGGGCGCTGAAGCACCAGTTCCTCGACAGGGACAACAGCCTGTCGCGGATGATCCCCTTCCTCGCCCGGCGGCAGGGCGAGGCGGCGTGAAGCCGCTCGGGCCCGCCCTGGCGCTGGCGGCGGCGATGGCCGCCCCGGCCTGGGCCGCCCCGGCGCCCGCCTGGACGGTCGACAAGGCCGCCTCGCGGGTGACCTTCTCCTCCAGCTTCGACGGCGGGGCCTTCACCGGCCGGTTCCAGCGCTGGGACGCGGCCATCCGCTTCGATCCCGCCAATCTCGCCGGCTCGTCGGTGACGGCGAGCTTCGACACCGCCTCGGCCGTCACCGGCGACGCCACGCGCGACGAAGCCCTGCCCGAAGCCGACTGGTTCGCCGCGGCGCGCTTTCCGAAGGCGACCTTCAAGGCGACCGCGTTCAGGGCCCTGGGCGGCGGGCGCTACCAGGCGATCGGCGATCTGACCATCCGCGGCGTCACGAAGCCGTTGACCCTGCCCTTCAGCCTCGCCATCACCGGCGACACGGCGAGGATGACGGCCAGCATCGGGCTGAACCGGCTGGCGTTCGGCGTGGGACAGGGCGATTGGAAGACCACCGAGACGGTGCCCGCGACGGTGACCGTCAACATCGACCTGACGGCCAGGCGGGCGAAATAGCGCGCGCCGCCGACGCCCTGCGCGCGGGCGGCCTGGTCATCCTGCCGACCGAGACGGTCTACGGCCTGGCGGCGAACGCCGCCGATCCGCGCGCCGTCGCCGCCGTCTACGAGGCCAAGGGCCGGCCGCGCTTCAACCCGTTGATCGCCCATGTCGCCGACCTCGAGGCGGCGCGCCGCCTCGCCGTGCTGGACGACCGCGCCGAGCGGCTGGCCGCCGCCTTCTGGCCGGGCCCGCTGACGATCGTCGCTCCCGTGCGCGACGCCCGGGCGGTCTGCGATCTCGCCCGCGCGGGGCTGGACACCGTGGCGGTCCGCGTGCCCGGCCATCCGGTGTCGCGCGCCCTGCTGGCGGCCTTCGGCGGGCCGGTGGTGGCGCCCTCGGCCAACCGCTCCGGCCGACCGAGCCCGACGACCTTCGCCGACGCCATGGAGGAGACCGGCGCCCGCGCCGCCGCGGCTCTGGACGGCGGCGCCTGCGCGGTGGGCCTGGAGTCGACGGTGGTCGCCCTGCCGCCGGGCGAGCCGCCGCGCCTGCTGCGGCCGGGCGCCGTGACCCGCGCCCGGCTCGAGGCCCTGCTCGGCCCCCTGGCCGAGGCGGAGGCCGACGCGAAGCGCTCTCCCGGCCGGCTCGCCCTGCACTACGCTCCGGACGCCCCCGTGCGCCTGAACGCGACCGCCGCCGAGCCCGGCGAGGCCTTCCTGGCCTTCGGCCCCGGCGACCACGCGTTCAACCTCAGCCGGACCGGCGATCTGGCCGAGGCGGCGGCGAACCTCTTTTCCATGCTCCGCGCCGCCGACCGCACGCGCCCGACGGCCATCGCCGTCGCCCCGATCCCGCACGAGGGCCTGGGCGAGGCGATCAACGACCGCCTGCGCCGGGCCGCGGGCTTCATCGGCTGACGCGCCCGCCGGCCCGGCGTATGCTGGGTCCCATGACCATCTCCGTCCGCGCCGATGTGATCTCGCGCCTGAAGGCCGTGCTCGGCGAGGGCGGCTGGAGCCAGGATCCGGACCGCATCGCGCCCCGGCTGGTGGAGTGGCGGGGCCGCTGGACCGGCCGCACGCCCCTGCTGGTCACGCCCGCCTCGACGGCCGAGGCGGCGGCCGTGATCGGCATCTGCGCCGAAACCGGGACGGCGATCACGCCTCAGGGCGGCAACACCGGCCTGGTCAGCGGCCAGATTCCCCAGGGCGAGATCCTGCTCTCCACCGAGCGCCTCAACCGCATCCGCGACATCGACGGCTTCGACGACGTGGTGGTGGCGGAAGCCGGCGTCACCCTGGCGGCCGTGCACGACGCCGCCGCGACGCTGTCGCGACGCTTTCCGCTCGGACTGGCGTCCGAAGGCAGCGCGACGGTCGGCGGCGTCGTCTCCACCAACGCCGGCGGCACCCAGGTGCTGCGCTATGGCGCGACCCGCAACCTGGTCCTGGGCCTCGAAGCCGTGCTGCCCAACGGCGAGATCTGGAACGGCCTCAAGCGGCTGCGCAAGGACAACACCGGCTACGACCTCAAGCAGTTGCTGATCGGCGCCGAGGGGACGCTCGGCGTCGTCACCGCCGCCAGCCTGAAGCTGTTTCCCATGCTGCCATCGCGGGCGACCGCCATTGTCGGCCTCTCCACCCCGCACGACGCCATAAGGCTGTTGGCCCGGGCCAGGGAGGAGACCGGCGGGGCGGTCGAGGCCTTCGAACTGATGTGCCGCCTGGGCGTGGCCTTCGCGGTCCGCCACATCCCCGGCGTCCGCGAGCCGCTTGAGGGCGAGCAACCCTGGTACGTCCTGGTCGAGACCGCCAGCGGCGAGCCCGGCGCGGCCGAATCGGCGATGGAGCGGCTGCTCGCCGGCGCCCTCGACGACGGCCTGATCCGGGACGCCGCCGTCGCCCAGACGCAGGCCCAGGCCAAGGCCTTCTGGCTGGTCCGCGAGAGCCAGTCCGGCGCCCAGAAGCCCGAGGGCGCGGCCTGGAAGCACGATGTTTCGGTGCCCGTCTCGCGCATCGCCGACTTCATCGAGCAGGCCGGCGCCGCCGTGCGGAAACACGACCCCGGCGTCCGCATCGTGGCCTTCGGCCATGTGGGCGACGGCAATGTCCACTACGACGTCCTGCGTCCCGACGGCGGCTCGGACGAGGCCCACAACGAGGCCCGCGACGCCGGCAGCCGCATCGTCCACGACATCGTCGCCTCCCTGGACGGCTCGATCAGCGCCGAGCACGGCCTGGGCGCCGCCAAGACGGCCGACGCCCTGCGCTACAAGAGCCCGGTCGAGGTCGAGGCCCTCCGCGCCATCCGCGGCGCGCTGGACCCGAGGCGCATCATGAACCCGCGGGTTCTGTTCTAGCCGACGCCCGCTCTCGCAATTCATCAAACGGCGAATTATACGTGCTCGCGGGAGGCGGCGCGACCGGCTATGTTGCGCTGCAACATAACGGGGATAAAGAACGTCATGAACGACGGGCTCAAGGGCCAGGTCGCGATCGTCACCGGTTCGACCAGCGGCATCGGCCTCGGCCTGGCCGAGGCGCTGGCCGCGGCCGGCGCGGCCGTGGTGCTGAACGGGCTGGGCGATGCGGCCGCGACCGAGGCGACGCGCGCCGGTCTCGCCGACCGCCACGGCGTGGACGTCCGCTATCACGGCGCCGACATGACCCGGCCCGCGGAGATCGCCGATCTCGTCGCCTCGACCGTCGCCGCCTTCGGCCGCCTGGACATCCTCGTCAACAACGCAGGCGTCCAGCATGTCGCGCCGGTCGAGGATTTCCCGGCCGACCAGTGGGACCGGATCGTGGCCATCAACCTCTCCAGCGTCTTTCACGCCTGCCGCGCCGCCATCCCGGCCATGAAGGCGGCCGGGCGCGGGCGGATCGTCAACATCGCCTCGGCCCACGCGCTGGTCGCCTCGCCGTTCAAGAGCGCCTACGTCGCCGCCAAGCACGGCGTCGCCGGCTTCACCAAGACCGCGGCCCTGGAGCTGGCCCAGAGCGGAATCACGGTCAACGCCATCTGCCCCGGCTATGTGAAGACGCCGCTGGTCGAGATGCAGATCGCCGACCAGGCCGCCGCCCGGGGCATCAGCGAGGCGGCCGTGATGCGCGACGTCATCCTCGCCGCCCAGCCGACCAAGGCCTTCGTCACGGTCGAACAGCTGGCCGGCCTGCTCGCCTACCTGGTCTCGGACGCCGGCGCCTCGGTGAACGGCGCGATCCTGGCCGTCGACGGCGGCTGGACGGCGGCGTGAGCGAACGCCTGCCGCGACCCACCGCCGGCGTCGTCTGCATCCGCGGCGGCGAGGTGCTGCTGGTCCGGCGGGCCAACCCGCCCCGCGCCGGCCAGTGGAGCCTGCCGGGCGGCCGCATCGAATGGGGCGAAACCAGCGAGCAGGCGGCCCTGCGCGAGCTGAAGGAGGAGACCGGCTGCGAGGCGGAGCTGCTCGGGCTGATCGACGTCGTCGACGGCCTGGTCGCCTCGCGCGAGACCGGCGAGGTGACCCGCCATTTCGTGATGGTCGACTACGCCGCGCGCTGGACCCGGGGCGAGCCGGCGGCGGCGGACGATGCGCTCGAGGCCCGCTTCTTCCCGCTGGACCAGGCGCTGGCCGCCGTCGAGTGGGACGAAACCCGCCGGGTGATCCGGGAAGGGTTCGATCGCTTCGGCGCCTGATCGCATCGAGGCTTGACCGCCCCCGCGTCACCCGCCCTTGATGACGTCAAACAGACGTTCAAGGGAGCGACGCGCCATGGCCTACAAGCCCTTCGATCTCAGCGGCAAGGTGGCGCTGGTCACCGGCGGCAACCGCGGCATCGGCTTCGGCATGGCCGAGGCCCTGGCCCAGGCCGGCGCCGACGTCGTCATCTGGGGCTCCAGCCGGGAGCGGAACCTGGAGGCCGAGGGCAAGCTGACCACCCTCGGCGTCCGCGTCCTGGCCCAGGTGGTCGATGTCGCCGACGAGCGGCAGGTCGTCCAGGGCATGGCCGAGGCCGCCACCGCCATGGGCCGCATCGACACGGTGATCGCCAACGCCGGCATCGGCCGCGGCTCGCCCTCCTTCGTGGAGATGACCACCGAGACCTACCGCAAGGTGCTGTCTGTGAACCTGGACGGCGTCTTCTGGACCTTCCGCGAGGCCTGCCGCCACATGGTCGAGCGGGCCAAGGCGGGCGATCCCGGCGGCTCCATCGTCGGCGTCGCCTCGCTGGCGGCCATCGAGGGCGCCGGCCGCAACGAGGCCTATGCGGCGACCAAGGGCGCAGTGATCTCGATGATGAAGTCGGTTGCCGTCGAGCACGCCCGCTACGGCGTCCGCGCCAACGCCATCCTGCCCGGCTGGATCGCCACGGACATGACCGCCGGCGCCCAGGGCAACGACACCTTCACCAGCAAGGTCATCAGCCGCGTCCCCGCCCGCCGCTGGGGCGAGCCGGCCGACTTCGGCGGCATCGCCGTCTACCTGGCCTCCGACGCCAGCAGCTACCACTCCGGCGATCTGTTCGTGATCGACGGCGGCTACGCCATCTTCTGAGGATCGTCCCGATGTCCCTTCGCACTCCCCTCTGCGACCTGCTCGACATCGAGCATCCCATCCTTCTCGCCGGCATGGGCGGGGTTTCCTACGCCGAACTGGCGGCGGCGGTGAGCAACGCCGGCGGCTATGGCGTGCTCGGCATGGCCGGCCGCGGGCCGGACTTCATCCGCGACCAGATGCGCAAGGTCCGTGGCCTGACCGACCGGCCGTTCGGCGTCGACCTGCTGGCCGCCAGCCCCGAAAGCCTGACCGCCAGCGTCGACGTCATCATCGACGAGGGCGCCAGCGCCTTCATCGCCGGCCTCGGCGTCCCCATGCCGATCATGGAGAAGCTCAAGAAGGCCGGCCTCAAGGTGATGGTCGTCTGCGGGGCGGTGAAGCACGCGGTGAAGGCCGAGCAGGCCGGCTGCGATGCGATCATCTGCCAGGGCGGCGAGGGCGGCGGCCACACGGGCCTGGTCGGCACCCTGCCGCTGGTCGCCCAGGCGGTCGAGGCGGTGAAGATCCCGGTCGCAGCGGCGGGCGGCCTCTACGACGGCCGGGGGCTGGCGGCGGCCCTGGCGCTGGGCGCCCAGGGCGTCTGGATGGGCACCCGCTTCATCGCCAGCGCCGAGGCGCACGCCGGCGAGCTCTATCGCCAGACCATCCTGGAGGCGGCCGACGAGGACACCGTCCGCACCCGCTGCTACAGCGGCAAGCCGATGCGGGTGCGCAAGAACCCCTATGTCGAGGACTGGGAAAGCCGGCCGCAGGACATCCAGCCCTTCCCGATCCAGGCCGGCATCAGCATCCAGAACGAGGCCATGGGCGGCATCGGCGGCCAGACGGAGAACCTCGATCCGGACAAGTCCTGCTTCGCCATGGGCCAGAGCGCCGGCGGCGTTCACGACGTCCTGCCGGCCGGCGACATCGTCCGTCGCCTGATGGCCGAGGCCCACGCCGCCATCGGCCGCCTGGCCGCGCTGGACGCCGCCAGTCCGGCCCGGGCGCGCGCCCTCGCCTGACGCCGCGGGCCGATCTCGCGGCTTTTCAATGAGCTCATGCGAGCCTATATTATGGCTCGCATGAGGAGCGCGAAATGAGCGGAAAGGCAGCGACGGCCTGGCTGGACGTGAGCCCCCACGAGGCCGCGACCACCATGAGTTCCGTGAGAGAGGTCAGCAGCGGCTTGCCGCTGGCCGTCGCCGAGCGCCTCTCGTCCGCCATCGCCCCCGGCGACGCCGCGTTCAAGTACCGCTTCGTTCCAAAGCCGACCTACACCCGGCGAAAGGCGAAGGGGCCGTCCGCCGTCCTCTCCGGCGACGAGAGCGAACGGGTGGTGCGCATTTCGCGGATCTGGGCCCTGGCCCAGGCGGTGTGGGGCGCCGCCGACCCGGCGCGCCGGTTCATGCTCTCGCCGCACATGCTGCTGGACGGACAGCCGCCGCTCGACGTCGCGCTCTCGGGTGAACTGGGCGGCAAGCTGGTCGAGGAAATCCTCGGGCGACTGGCGCACGGCACGGCCGCGTGACCGGGCAGCGGCTGACGAGCACGTTGACGGCTTTCCGCATCGGCGATCCGGAGGGCGACTATCCCATCTTCGATGCGACCGGATCGCGGATCGCGCCGGGTCGCTGGAACACGCCGGCCTCTCCGATGATCTATGCGTCCGAGCACTATTCCACGGCCATGCTCGAAAAGCTGGTTCACGGGTCCGGGCAGATGCCGCCAAACCAGCATTTCGTAGAGATCACCATCGACGCCGGTGTCTCCTACGAGATGTTCTCGCCCGAGCGCCATCCGGGCTGGGACCGGCGCGATGGCGTGGTCTCCAGGCGGTACGGCGAGGCATGGGTGCGGGAGCGGCGCACGGCGATCCTCTTCGTGCCCAGCGTCGCGGCGCGGATGGAGAAGAACGTCCTGATCAACCCGGCTCATCCGGAATTCAGGTCGATCCGCGCCGGGCTCCATGCGCCGGTCTGGTGGGACCGGCGCCTCTTCACGGCCTGAGCCGTTCAGACCCCTTCGACGATCATCACCCGGTAGGCGGCGCCCTTGAGCCGGTGCTGCAGCGCCGCCTGGTAGGCGTCGCTGCGGTACCAGGCCTGGGCCTCCTCGAAGGTCGGGAACGACAGGATCACCGCCCCCTCCGCCGGCGGCCCCTCCAGCACCTCGTGCCGGCCGTAAAAGGCGAGCGGGGTCACCGCGTGACCGCCCCGCGCCTCGCGCGCCCGGGCGCCGTAGATCTTGAATTCCTCCGCGTCGATCATGCGGTCGCGGATGAGGATCACGTAGGCGGTCATCGGCGGCTCCATCGCTGGGGCCGCCAGACTGACCGGATTCGCCGCCGCGTCAGCGCGCGATCATTATCCAGACGCCGATCGCCGCGAAGGCGGCGGCGGCGGCCCAGCGGATATAGCGCAGCGGCAGGCGGGTCGCCGCGGCCTCGCCGACGAGGACCGCCGGGGCGTTGGCGATCATCATGCCGAGCGTCGTGCCCGCGGCCACCAGGGCGATGCTCTGGAACCGCGCGGCCAGGGCCAGGGTGGCGATCTGGGTCTTGTCGCCCATCTCGACCAGGAAGAAGGCGATCGCCGTGGTCAGGAACACCGACCCGGACCGCACGGCGGCGGGGGCGTCCGATTCCTCGAACCGGTCGGGGATCAGCGCCCAGACGCCGAAGCCCAGGAACAGCAGGCCCAGCACCCACTTCAGCCAGCTCCCGCCGAAGCTGTGACCGGCCACCGCCCCCACGGTCGCGGCGAGGGCGTGGTTGGCCAGGGTGGCGACCAGGATGCCCGCCAGGATCGGCGGCGGCTTGCGGAACCGCGCGGCCAGCACCAGGGCCAGCAGCATGGTCTTGTCCCCGATCTCGGCGATGGCGACGAGACCGGTCGAAACGAGGAAGGCTTCCATGGACGCGTCGCTAGAGGAGGCCTGACTCGCGGGCCGAGGCCGTCAACTGGTCCCGGAACTTCGGATGCGCAAGCCCGATCAGCGCCTTGGCGCGCTCGGCGGTCGACAGGCCCTTCAGGTCGGCGAACCCGAATTCGGTCACCACCAGGTGGGTGTCGTTGCGCGGCGTGGTCACCGGCCCGTCCAGCCGGGGGGTGATGCGCGAGATCGTCCCCGACCTGGCGGTCGAATGGCAGGCGATGATCGAGCGCCCGCCCCGCGAGGCGTAGGCGCCGCGGACGAAGTCGAGCTGGCCGCCGGCGGCGCTGAACTGGCGGCCGGCGAGATGCTCGGAGTTGCAGGCGCCCGACAGATCGATCTGCAGGGTGGCGTTGACGGAGACGACCCGGTCGTTGCGGGCGATCACCGCAGGGTCGTTGACCCAGGTGACGGGGCGGCTCTCGACGGCGGGATTGTCGTCGATGAAGTCGTAGAGCGCCCTGTCGCCGAGGGCGAAGGTGAAGATCGAGCGCCCCGGTTCGGCGGCCTTGCGGGCGTTGGTCACCGCCCCGGTCCGCATCAGCCGGGCCAGGCCCGGCGACAGCAGCTCGGTGTGAACGCCCAGGTCGCGGTGCGACGACAGGGCGTCGCAGACGGCGTCGGGCAGGGCCCCGATGCCCATCTGCAGGCAGGCGCCGTCGTCGACCAGCCCGGCCACGATCCGGCCGATGACCGCGTCCTCGGGCGCGGCCTCGCGCTGCGGGTTCTCGAACAGCGGCTGATCGTTCTCGACGATCCCGGCCACCTGGCTGACGTGGACCATGCCGCCGCGGACCCTGGGCATGTGGCGGTTGACCTCGACGTAGGTGCGGGCGGCCGTGCCGACCAGCGCCGAGCCATAGTCGTTGCTGGTCCCCAGGCTGAAGAAGCCGTGCCGGTCCATGGGCGAGACGGTGGTGACGAAGGCGTCCATCGGCGCCGGCTCGCTCATCAGCCTGGGCGCCTGGCTGAAGGCGCCGGGCACGAAGGCGACGGTCCGCCGGCCGTCGGCCTCGCCCCGGGCCATCAGGGCGCGCTCGACCGGGCCCAGGAAGAAGCAGTGCGGCCGGATGCGGTCGAGCAGGTCGTAGCGCAGCACCGTCGCCGCCGCGTGCGGGGTCGAATGGAAATAGTAGAGCTTCAGCTCGTCCAGGTCGTCCGCCTCCGCCCGGGCGGCGATGGCGGCCAGGATGGCCGGCGGCTCGGCCAGGGCCATGCCCATGGCGGCGCGGCTCCCCGAGTTCATCCGGGCGGCGACCTCGGCCGCGGTCATCCGCTTTTCGGCGTAGATCTGCTGGGGCGTCATCCCGGCCACCTTGTCACAGTCGCCGCGTCCGCGACGAGGGGTCGCGGCGGGTGAGCAAGACCTTTTCTGCAACGGTTCCGCGACGGCTCGTCAACATCTTGTTAACGAAAAAGTCGCCCCTCGCGCGTTTCTCCCCGTTGACGAGTCATTAGGCCTCGTGGCCCCATATAGTGGGTTCAGGGGGCGCGTCGCCCACAAGATATAGCGTCTGTCGGGCGGATTGTCTGCCTGGCAAGGGTCTGTTTGGTCACGGGTTTTGGGTCATGATGGGTGAGGCGGCACGGCAGATTCCCCTGGGCGAGGCGGCGGGCGACGCCGCCTGGAGCGCCGGCGACAAGCCGCAGCTCGCCCTGGTCCGCAAGGTGGAGGTCGACCGCTCGCGCGACGCGCTGCTGACCGACTTCGGCAAGACCACGCTGGAGGACCGCTACCTGCTGCCGGGCGAGTCGTACCAGGACATGTTCGCCCGCGTGGCGACCGCCTTCGCCGACGACGCCGAGCACGCCCAGCGCATCTACGACTACATGTCGAGGCTGTGGTTCATGCCGGCGACGCCGGTGCTGTCGAACGGCGGGGCGGGCCGCGGCCTGCCGATCAGCTGCTTCCTCAACGCCGTCGGCGACAGCCTGGAGGGCATCGTCGGCGTCTGGAACGAGAACGTCTGGCTGGCCGCCAACGGCGGCGGCATCGGCACCTACTGGGGCGGCGTCCGCTCGATCGGCGAGAAGGTCAAGGGCGCCGGCCAGACCAGCGGCATCATCCCCTTCATCCGGGTGATGGACAGCCTGACCCTGGCCATCAGCCAGGGCAGCCTGCGCCGCGGTTCGGCGGCGGTCTATCTCGACATCCACCATCCGGAGATCGAGGAGTTCCTCGAGATCCGCAAACCCTCGGGCGACTTCAACCGCAAGAGCCTGAACCTGCACCACGGCATCTCGATCACCGACGAGTTCATGGAGTCCGTGCGCGACGGCACGAAGTTCGGCCTGCGCTCGCCCAAGACCGGAGAGGTGCTCAAGGAGGTCGACGCCCGCGCCCTGTGGCAGAAGGTGCTGGAGCTGCGGCTGCAGACCGGCGAGCCCTACCTGATCTTCTCCGACCACGTGAACCGGGCCATTCCCAGGCACCAGCGCGAGCTGGGCCTCAAGGTCCGCCAGTCGAACCTGTGCAGCGAGATCATGCTGCACACCGGCAAGGACCACCTGGGCGAGGAACGCACCGCGGTCTGCTGCCTCTCCAGCGTCAACGCCGAGACCTTCCTCGAATGGCGCGACGAGCCGCGCTTCATCGAGGACGTCATGCGCTTCCTGGACAACGTGCTGGAGGATTTCATCCAGCGCGCCCCGGTGGATGCGCGGGCCGCCGTCTACGCGGCTAGGCGCGAGCGGTCGGTGGGCCTGGGGCTGATGGGCTTCCACAGCTTCCTGCAGAGCCAGAACGTTCCCTTCGAGAGCGCCCTGGCCAAGAGCTGGAACATGCGGCTCTTCAAGCACCTGCGCCGCGAGGCCGACAAGGCCAGCGTCAAGCTGGCCGAGGAGAAGGGCCCCTGCCCCGACGCCGCCGAGCGCGGCGTGATGGAGCGCTTCAGCCACAAGCTGGCCATCGCCCCGACCGCCTCGATCAGCATCATCTGCGGCGGCACGAGCGCCGGCATCGAGCCGATCCCGGCCAACATCTACACGCACAAGACCCTGTCGGGCTCGTTCGCGGTGAAGAACCCCTATCTCGAGCGCCTGCTCGAGGAGAAGGGCCGCAACACCGCCGCGGTATGGGACGGCATCCTCGCCAACGAAGGCTCGGTGCAGCACCTCGACTTCCTCACCGACGACGAGAAGAGCGTCTACAAGACCGCCTTCGAGCTGGACCAGCGCTGGGTCATCGAGCTGGCCGCCGACCGCACGCCCGACATCTGCCAGAGCCAGTCAGTCAACGTCTTCCTGCCGGGCGACGTCGACAAGTGGGACCTGCACATGCTGCACTGGCAGGCGTGGGAGCGGGGCGTGAAGAGCCTCTACTACCTGCGCTCCAAGTCCGTTCAGCGCGCGGCCCACGCCGGCAACGAGACGGCCGAGGCCGTCGACCTGCAGAGCGCCGCCCGCACCGACTACGACGAGTGCCTGGCCTGCCAGTAGGACGCTGTCAGCGGCCGCGGACGTAGCGCCAGTCGGCGCCGCGAAGCTCGCCGCCGACCATCCCCTCGATCCGGGCGCAGAGGTCGTCGCCGCACCGGCGGTAGATGACCCGCTGCGGGAAGTCGTGGGCGAGATTCTCGAACACCGCAACGCCCGGCTCGCCGGGCTTCAGCACGAACGGGGTCGCCGGCTGGCCGTCGACATGGGCGGTGAAGGTGACGCCCGCCGGCTCGGTGGTGATGGTCATGAACTCGGTCGAGACCGGCCGCCCCGGGCGATGGGTCTGGCCGACCCCGGCCATCGCGCCCCGGAAGGGCGTCGTCCAGGTCTCGCGCACGGTGCGGTCGGGACCGGTCTGGATCCAGTCCCCGGCCAGCCAGGCGAGATCGGCGACGCCGGCCGGCTCGGCGGCGGCGGCGGGCGCGGCGAACAGCAGGACGGCGAGGGCGATGCGCTTCATGACGGGGCTCCGGGCGGCGGCGCCATCCTGACCCAGCCGGCGCCGGACCGCAGCTATTTCCCGCGCCGGGCCCGGAAGAAGCCGCGCAGCAGCGCGCCGGAGTCCTCCGCCAGCACGCCGCCGACGACCTGCGGCCGCCAGTGACAGGTCGCCTGGTCGAAGAAGCGGGGGCCGTGGACGACGGCGCCGCCCTTGGGATCCTCGGCGCCGAACACCAGCCGGCCGATGCGGGCGTGGCTGATGGCCCCGGCGCACATGGCGCAGGGCTCCAGGGTGACGACCAGGGTCAGCCCGGTCAGCCGGTAGTTGCCGAGCCTCGCCGCGGCCTGGCGGATGGCCGCGATCTCGGCGTGGGCGGTCGGGTCGTGCGCGCCGATGGGGCCGTTGCCGGCCCGGGCCAGGACTTCACCGGTGACGGGGTCCAGGATCGTCGCGCCCACGGGCGTTTCGCCGCGCGCGCCGGCGGCGCGGGCCTCCTCGAGGGCGATCCTCATGGCGTCCAGGTCGGTCACGTTGGCGCGGTCGGCCGTTCTGTGGTTCAAGGCGCGGGACTCGCCGGGAGGCGACACGTCCTTCTAACGGAGCCGGGCCATGCCTGCACAGGACCAATCCCCGCAGCACGACCGCGTCGCCAAGGTGCTGGCCCGCGCCGGGGTCGCCTCGCGCCGCGAGGTCGAGCGCCTGATCGCGGCCGGCCGCGTGGCGCTGAACGGCCGGGTGCTGACCACGCCCGCCGTGAAGGTCGAGCCCGGCGACATCCTGACCGTCGACGGCGAGGTGGTGGCGAGCGCCGAGCCGACCCGCGTCTTCCGCTACCACAAGCCGGTCGGGCTGGTGACCACGCACAGCGACCCCAAGGGCCGGCCGACCGTCTTCCAGGCGCTGCCGGAGGGTCTGCCGCGCGTGATCTCGGTGGGGCGGCTCGACCTCAACTCCGAGGGCCTGCTGCTGCTGACCAACGACGGCGGCCTGTCGCGGGCCCTGGAGCTGCCGTCGACCGGCTGGACCCGTGTCTACCGCGCCCGGGCGTTCGGGAGCGCGACCCAGCCGGCTCTGGACGCGCTCAAGGACGGGGTGACCGTCGAGGGCGTCCGCTACGGTCCGATCGAGGCCCGGCTGGACAAGGCCCAGGGCCGCAACGTCTGGCTCACCGTGACGCTCGCCGAGGGCAAGAACCGGGAAGTCCGTCGGGTGCTGGAGTCCCTGGGTCTCAAGGTGAACCGCCTGATCCGGCTGAGCTACGGCCCCTTCGCCCTGGGCGACCTGGGGCCCGGCCAGGTCGAGGAAGTCGGCCCCCGCGTGATTCGCGAACTGCTCGCCGGCCATGTCGACGAGGCCAACATGCCGCGGGGCAACGCGGTTCAGTTCAAGGGCGGCGGCGGCGTATCGCGCCGGCCGGCGGCCCCGGCCGAGCCCGCCGCGCCGAAGAAGGCCGTCCGGCCCCGCCCCGGCCAGGAGACGGGCGAGCGCAAGGGCCCGCCCCAGCCGAAGAAGCCCGGCTGGGCCCGCGCGAAGCCCAGGGGCCGGAGGAAATAGGAAGGGAGCCGCGCCCCCGCGACGGAAGCGCGCCCGCCGTTATTCCCCGGCCAGCCGGCTCGCCAGCGTGCGGGTGCGGCGGGCGACGGTCAGCGCGGTTCCGGCGGCGATGATCGCCAGGCCGACGACCACCGCCTGTCCCTGGCCGTTCCACAGCGGCTCGGCGGCGGCGGCGAGGCAGGTCAGGGTCAGGGCGAACATCCGGTGCGGCTTGGCCATGGGGCCGGCGAAGTCGGCGGGGAAGCCCAGGCCGCGGCCCAGTTCGCGGACGTAGGCGGTCAGCACCGCCAACACCGCCGCCAGCCAGCCCAGCCAGGCCCCGGCGGTCGCCCCCATGGTCCAGGCCCCGTAGCCGGCCCCGACCAGGAACAGGCCGTCCGCCACGCGGTCGGGCAGCTCGTTCCAGATCGGTCCCGCCTTCGAGGCCCGGCCGTGCTCCACCGCCACCATGCCGTCGAGCATGTTGGCCAGCAGGCGCAGCTGGATGCAGACCGCCGCCCCCAGGAAGCAGGCCGCGCGCGCCCAGCCGCTCCAGACCCCGGCGAGCAGCAGCAGCGCCAGGCCCAGCACGGCGAAGACGACCGAGAAGAACGAGATCAGGTCCGGACTGATCCCGGCCCGCCCCAGACGCCCCGCAAGCGCCCCGGCCCAGGCCGCCGAGCGGGTCTTGAGGGGGCGCCGATTGGCCGTCGACTCGCTCATGCGGCCCTCCGCGCCCGGACCAGGCCCGCGTTGTAGATCACGGCGTAGAGGGTCGAGACCGTCCAGGGAACGGCGATGGTGGCGGCGACCTCCGGCGTGCCGATCAGGCGATGGACCGTCGTCAGCAGCGCCAGGATGACGCCGGCCGTGATCGCCGGGGGAACGGCCCAGGCCGCCGGCCCCGTCATCCGGCCGTCGAGGGCTTCCAGGGTCCGTTTCAGGGCGCCGGTGAGCAGGCCCGAGACCGTTCCCTGCGCCAGGGCGGGCGCCCAGGCCTCCGCCAGGCCATGGGCCCGGTTGGCGAACAGCGCCCAGCCGCCCATCAGCAGGAAGCCGACGGCGACGTGGACGAGGCTGGATTTCAGCACCTTCTCCATCGTCGCGAGCCTTGACCGGAACGCCGCCAGGGGCAAGCTCCCGCAGGACGCGAACGGGCGAGGACGGCGGGGCGGATGATCGAGAGCTTCGAGGCCTTCATGGTCGGCCAGTCGCCGGCGCTGGTCTTCGGCCTCGCCGGCGTGGCGGCGCTGCTGGGCCTGGGGGCCATCGTCGCCGGGGTCCTCACCCTCGCCCGGCCGGACAGGGACTACCGCGAGCTGCGGCAGCGCATCCGCAGCTGGACGGTGATGATCGCCCTGATCGGCGCGGCCCTGCTGGCCGGCTGGCAGGCGACGACGGCCCTCTTCGCCGTGGTCTCCTTCATCGCCCTGCGCGAGTTCCTGTCGCTCGCCCCGACCCGGCGCGAGGACCGGCTGATCGTGCTCGCCGCCTACCTGGCCATCCCGGTCAGCTACGCCTTCGTGGCCAGCGACATCTACGGCATCTACCTGGTCGTCATCCCGGTCTACGCCTTCCTGCTGACGCCCTGGCTGATGGCGGCGATCGGCCAGACCCGGGGCTACCTGGCCAGCGTCGCCCAGTTCCACTGGGGGCTGATGACCTGCGTCTACAACATCGGCTACGCCGCCTTCCTGATGCGCACGCCGGCCGTAGAGACGCCGGCGGGGGCGGCGGGGCTGGTCTTCTTCCTGCTGGTCGCCACCGAGTTCAACGACGTCGCCCAGTATGTCTGGGGCAAGCTGCTCGGCCGCCACAAGATCATCCCCAAGGTCAGCCCCAACAAGACCTGGGAGGGGTTCATCGGCGGCTGGATCTCGACCGCGGCGCTGATCGTGTTCGTCGGACCGGTGTTCCTGCCGCTCGAGGGCGTCGGGCTGCTGACCCTGGCCCTGCTGCTGCCGGCGGCGGGCTTCGCCGGCGACGTGACCATGAGCGCCATCAAGCGCGACATCGGGGTCAAGGACACCTCGCACCTGATCCCCGGCCACGGCGGCCTGCTCGACCGCATCGACAGCCTGACCTTCACCGCCCCGATCTATTTCCACCTGCTGGCCTGGTTCAGCCTGGAGAAGTTCTGATGGGCTGGCTGCGCTGGCTGCTGCTGCTGACGGTGGCGAGGCCGATCGCCAGGGTGCTCACCGGCGCCGACGTCAGCGGCCGGGAGCATCTGCCGCTGAAGGGCCCGGCCATCGTGGCGGCGAACCACAACAGCCACATGGACACCCTGCTGCTGCTGACCATCTTCCCGTCGGCGGCGATGGCCAGGGTGCGGCCGGCGGCGGCGTCGGACTACTTCCTGCGGGACCCGGTGCTGGGCTGGTTCTCGCGCAACCTGGTCGGCATCGTGCCCATCGCCCGCGACCGCGCCGCGGCTGGCGAGGACGTGCTGGCGCCGGCGCGCGAGGCCCTGGCCGCCGGCGACATCGTCGTCGTCTTCCCGGAGGGCACGCGCGGCGACGCCACCGACGACATGGCCCGGCTGAAAGGCGGCGTCGCCCGCCTGGCGGAGGCCTTCCCCGAGGCGCCGGTGACGCCGGTGTGGATCCAGGGCGCCGGCCGCGTCCTGCCCAAGGGCGAGGCGATCCCGGTGCCGATGAACTGCGCGGTGCTGATCGGCGAGCCGATCCGCTGGCGAGGCGGGCGCGCGGCCTTTATGGACAGCCTCCGCGAGGCCCTGCTGAAGCTCAGGGCCGAGGCCCCGCCGCTACGCTGGAGCTGACACCTTGCGCATCGTCTCGGGCGCCTTCCGCGGCCGCACCCTGAAGACCCCGCCCGGGGCCGGCACCCGCCCGACCAGCGACCGGGCGCGGCAGGCGGTGTTCAACATCCTCGAGCACGCCGCCTGGGCCCCCGACCTGCGCGGCGCGCGGGTGATCGACCTGTTCGCGGGATCGGGCGCGCTCGGCTTCGAGGCCCTCTCGCGCGGCGCGGCCTTCTGCCTGTTCGTCGAGACCGACGAGGCGGCCCGCGGCGCGATCCGCGAGACCGTCGACGCCCTCGGCCTGTTCGGCGCGACCCGCATCCATCGTCGCGACGCCACGGACCTCGGCCCCCGGCCGGCCGGCGTGGGCGAGCCCTTCGACCTGGCCTTCCTCGACCCGCCCTACCGCAAGGGCCTGTGCGAGCCGGCCCTGGCCGGACTGGCCGAAGGCGGCTGGCTGAAGCCGGGGGCCGTGGCCGTGGTCGAGCGCGCCGCCGGCGAAGGCGACCTGTCGCCGCAAGGCTGGGACGTCCTGGACGCCCGCGACTACGGCGCGGCGCGGGTGCAGTTCCTGCGGCTGGGATAGGGCGTAGGGCATAGGGCATAGAGAATAGGGCGTAGGGCATAGCAGGCCGGAGCGCGGCGATTCCGCGGGCAGGGCCGACCATTCCCCCTCGCCATTCGCTACGCCCTACGCCCTACGCCCTACCACCCCTTCATCATCACGCGGTTGTTCAGCTGCGCCCGCAGGTTGGCGAGGCCGTCGCGGGTGATGCGGTAGGGGCCGCCGTTGGCGCTGGCGATGAAGCGGCGCTTCTTGAGGGTCCTGAAGACGCCCAGGGTGCAGTCGCCCAGCAGCCAGCCCTCGCGGGTCCAGCAACGGGCGTCGATGACGACGCCGTTGTCGTCGCGCACGAGATCGATGCGGCCGCCCTGGGCGAGCGCGTGCAGCGTGCGCTGCTGCGGTTTTGAGATGTTCACTGGAGGAAGTCCGGTCACGAGGCATGAGACGTCGCGCCCCGGCGGCGGCCGGGACGGGCGGATCAGCGGGCCTTCGACAACCGGTCTTCGGCCGTCAGGCCCGAGCCTCGCGGGCAAGGGGTGACATGGACGCCTCGTGTTGAGCGAACGCTGTTTAGCAATCCGAGCGGCGCCTCACAAATCCTTCTCCCCTGGCGGGAGACGGTTCTTGCGCCCTTGACCCTCACGCCGTGTGAGACCTCGCCCCGCCGGATCAACCGACCCCGGCCGGCGTCAGAATTGACCGGCCGGAGCATTGACATAGATCAAGCGAGTCCGAACCATACCCGCACAAAGGGTGTGGTTTAACGCGCCCGCGAGGAAACGATCCCGGGAGGCCCATGATGGCCAAGGCGACCGTCGGCGTCGATCTGGACCCGCGCGAACCCGATCTGCTTCACCCCGTGCTGAAGCCGATCCTGATGGCGGGCCTGGCCGTCGGCAGCGCGGTGATGCTGCTGGCCTTCGTCATCGTGACCCTGGTCGCGCTGCTCTAGGGCGGGTTGAGGAAAAGTGGGAACCGGTTTTCCGCCCGCAACCCGCCCTCACGCCTTGAATCGGCGAGCACGATTCAGAGATCAGGCAAGCCTGCCTGATCTCATCGTGCTCTAGCGCCGCCCGAACAGCCGCTCGATGTCGGCCAGCTTGAGCTCGACATAGGTCGGGCGGCCGTGGTTGCACTGGCCGCTGTGGGGCGTGGCCTCCATCTCGCGCAACAGGGCGTTCATCTCCGCGGCGGTCAGCCGGCGGCCGGCGCGGACCGAGCCGTGGCAGGCCATGGTCGCGCAGACCTCCTCCAGCCGCTCCTTCAGGGCCAGGGCCTGGCCGTTCTCGGCCAGATCGTCGGCGATGTCGCGGATCAGGCCGGCGGCGTCCGTCTCGCCCAGCAACGCCGGCGTCTCGCGCACCAGCACCGCGCCCGGCCCGAAGGGCTCGACCACCAGGCCCAGGGCGGCGAGCTCGTCCGCCCGGGCGACGACGCGGTCGGCCTCAGCGGGGTCCAGCTCGACCACCTCGGGCAGCAGCAGGGCCTGGCGCGCGACGCCGCCGGCCGCCAGCTCGCGCTTCATCCGCTCGTAGACCAGCCGCTCATGGGCGGCGTGCTGGTCGACCACGACGATGCCGTCACGGGTCTGGGCGACGACATAGGTCTCGTGCACCTGGGCCCGGGCGGCGCCGAGCGGGTGGTCGACGGGATCGACGAAGGCGACGGCCGCCGGGCCGGGCGACGGCTCGACCCGCGCGGTGGCCTCCGCCAGACCCGGGAGGGTCGGCGCCGGGGCCCTGGCCGCCCACCCTCCCGCCTGCCAGGCCGAGAAGCCGCTCGCGGCCGGGGCGGGCGCATAGCCCTGCGGCCGGAATCCGGACAACGCCGCCGAGGCCGTCGTGGTCGCCGCCCTGTGCCCGGCTCCCGCCAGGGCGTGCCGCAGCGCCCCGACGATCAGGCCGCGCACCAGCGCCGGGTCGCGGAAGCGCACCTCGGCCTTGGCCGGATGCACGTTGACGTCGACCAGCGCCGGGTCGAGATCGAGATAGAGGGCCGCCGTCGGATGGCGGTCGCGGGCCAGGAAGTCGGCGTAGGCGGCGCGCAGGGCGCCCTGCAGCAGGCGGTCGCGCACGGGCCGGCCGTTGACGAACAGGTACTGGTGGGCGGCGTTGCCGCGGCTGTAGGTCGGCAGGCCGGCGAAGCCGCTCAGCCGGACCCCGTCGCGGTCCTGATCGATGGCCAGGGCGTTGTCCTGGAACTCGCCGCCCAGCACGGCGGCCAGCCGCGCCAGGCGTCCCTCCGGCCCCGGATGCTCCGCGGCCAGCCGCAGGGCCCGGCGTCCGTCCAGGTCCAGCGTGAAGGCGACGGCTGCGTTGGCCATGGCCTGGCGCTTCAGCTCCTCGGCGATGGCCATCTGCTCGGCGCGCGGCGACTTCATGAACTTCAGCCGCGCCGGGGTGGCGTAGAACAGGTCGCGCACCTCGATCCGCGCGCCGTGGTCGCCGGCGAAGGCCGCCGGGCCGACCGCGCCGACCGTGCCGCCTTCGACCAGGATGGCGTGAGCCTCCCGCTCGCCCCGCGCGCGGCTGGAAATCGACAGCCGCGCGACCGATCCGATCGACGGCAGCGCCTCGCCCCGGAAGCCGAGGGTGGCGATGTTGAGCAGGTCCCAGCCGCCGTCCGCCTGGGGCGCCAGCTTGGAGGTGGCGTGCCGCTCGACCGCCAGGGGCAGGTCGCCGGACGCCAGGCCGCAGCCGTCGTCGACGACCAGGATGCGCGTCAGCCCGCCGTTGTCGGCCTCCACGGCGATGCGCGCGGCGCCGGCGTCCAGCGCGTTCTCGATCAGTTCCTTGACCGCGCTCGCCGGCCGCTCGACCACCTCGCCGGCAGCGATGCGGTTGACGGTCTCCGGCGGCAGGCGGCGGATGGGCATGGGATCAATGTAGGACGATTCAGCGCCGCGTTGGCCCCACATTCATCGTCATGGCCCGGCTTGTCCGGGCCACCCATGCGTGATGGGCGAACGAAAAGGGCGCGGATGTCACCGCGCCCTCCCGAAGCTGTCCGTGTCCTTGGGTGGCCCGGACAAGCCGGGCCATGACGGCGCGCTTGCTACAGACCCGGCAGCTTCACCCAGCTGCCCTTTTCGCGGCTGATGATGACGGTCTTGCCGCCGGTCAGGGCCCGGAGGCGGGCCTCCTCGGCGGCGGCGTCGACCGGCACGGGCGCCGAGGCGCCGTCGGTCGCGGCGACCGTCGGGCCCGACGGCTTTTCCTTGCGCCAGAACATCACCTTGTCGGCGAAGCTCTTGTCCTTGTGGGCGATGTCGCCGAATTCGTCGTCGACCACGTAGCGGATCAGCGGGTCGGCCTTGTCGGCGCCGGCGCGGGCGACCAGCAGGCGCTCGCCGTCGCTGCGCTGGGCGGCGGCGGCCTGGCCGGCCAGGGCGGCGCGGGCGGCGCTTTCCGGCTGCAGCTCCTGGGGCCGGGGCTCGCCCGGGGCGGGCGGGCGCAGGGCGTAGTCGGGCGGCACGACCAGCGGGGCCTTGGTCACCACCCGGAACTCGTCGGGCGTGACCTTGGCGATGCCCAGGGCCTTGGAGGTCGACTGGCAGCCGCCGAGTCCGGCGGCGGCGATCAGCGCGACGGCGCACAGTACGCGTGTGGAATTCATCGAGCCTGGCTCTCCAACTGGCCGCCCCCGGCCGCAAGCAGGCGTCTTCGATACGCCAAAATTGAGGCCGGCGGCAATGGTCTAGGGACGCACGTCCCGCCGCAGGCTGTCGAACAGCAGCAGGACGACCCCGATGGTGATGGCGCTGTCGGCGATGTTGAACACCCAGGGGAAGTAGAGCGCCTTCAGGTCGATGAAGTCCGCGACGGCCCCGAACCGCACCCGGTCGATCAGGTTGCCGATGGCGCCGCCCATGATCAGGCCGATCGAGACCCCCAGCAGCGGCCGCTCGACGCGGCGGGCCCAAACCGCCAGGAACCCGGCCACGCCCAGCGAGAAGGCCGCCAGCGCCCAGCGCACCCATTCGGCCTCGCCCCGGAACAGGCCGAAGCTGACGCCCTGGTTCCAGACCATGGTCAGGTGGAAGGGGCCCAGAACCTTGACGCTCTGCAACATCGGCAGGTTCAGGCCATGCAGGATCCACTGCTTCATCACCTGGTCGGCGAGGATCACCGCCAGCCCGATCGAATAGGCCGTCGGCCCTTGGAGCTGCACGGGCTGGGAATCGGAAACGTCGATGCTGTCGCTGGTCTCGGAACTCACGGGCGCCTCATTCAGGAACAGGCATTTCAGGCCTGTCCCGCGCAGCTTGGAGCGGTCGGGGACAGGCGCGGAGGCGCCTGTCCCCCGCTGAGTATCAGCCTCCGCGGCCCTTGTCCCACGCCGCGACCGCGTCCTCGCAGCGCAGGCAGAGGCGGCTGGCGGCCTTCACCTCCGGCAGGATGCGCCAGCAGCGGTCGCACTTGTCGCCTTCGGCCCGGAACGGCCGGACGCTCAAGGCGTCGGCCACGACCAGTCCGGCGCCGCTGGTGCGGAAGATCTCGGCCGCCGACAGGCCCTCGAACAGGGCGGCCTGCTCCGCCGGCAGCTCGACCCTCGGCGCCGCCTCCAGCGCCGCGCCGATGCGCTTGTCGCGGCGCTCGACCTCAAGGGCGGCGGTGACGGCCGAGACGACCGCGTCCATCGCCGTCCAGCGGGCGAACTCGGCGTCGTCCCGCCAGGTGTCCGGCGTTTCCGGGAACACCCGCAGGACGTTGCTGCCGGCGTCGGGGAAGCGCGTCGTCCAGGCCTCTTCCATGGTGAACGCCAGCAGCGGACCCAGCCACGCCGTCAGCCGCTCGAAGATGGCGTCCAGCACGGTGCGGTAGGCGCGGCGCTTCTCGCTGTCCGGCCGGTCGCAGTAGAGACAGTCCTTGCGGATGTCGAAGAAGAACACCGACAGGTCGGCCTGGCAGAAGTCCAGCAGCGGCCGCACCACCTCGTTGAAGCGATAGCCTTCGTAGGCGGCCCTCACCTCGCCATCGAGCTGCCAAAGCCGGTGCAGGATGTAGCGCTCCAGCGGCGGCATCTCGCCGACCGGCACGCGCTCGTCCTCCGTGAACCCGGCCAGGGCGCCCAGCAGGTAGCGCATGGTGTTGCGCAGCTTGCGGTAGCTGTCGGTGACGGTGGCCAGGATCGTCGGCCCGATCCGCTGGTCCTCCATGTAGTCCACCGTGGCGGTCCACAGGCGCAGGATCTCGGCGCCGGAGTCGCGGATCACGTCGTGCGGGTCGACGGTGTTGCCCAGCGACTTGGACATCTTCTGTCCGTTCTCGTCGAGGGTGAAGCCGTGGGTGACCAGGGTCCGGTAGGGCGCCCGGCCGCGCGTGCCGCAGGACTCCAGCAGCGAGGACTGGAACCAGCCGCGGTGCTGGTCCGAACCTTCCAGGTAGAGGTCGGCCGGCCAGCCGCTGTCGTCACGGCCCTCCAGGGTGAAGGCGTGGGTGGCGCCGCTGTCGAACCAGACGTCGAGGATGTCCTCGACCTTCTCGTACCGGTCCGGATCGTGGTTGGCGAGGAAGTCGGTGGACGGCCGGTTGAACCAGGCGTCGGCGCCCTCCTCCCGCATCAGCTTGACGATGCGGTCGTTGACGGCCTCGTCCTTCAGCGGCTCGCCGGTGGCCTTGTCTACGAACATGGCCAGCGGCGTGCCCCAGGCGCGCTGGCGGCTGATCAGCCAGTCCGGACGGGTCTCGACCATGCCGCCGATGCGGTTGCGGCCGCTGTCGGGGTGAAAGGTCGTGTCGGCGATGGCCTGCAGGGCCCGCTGGCGCAGGGTCGTCCCGCCCTCGATCGGCTCGTCCATGCGGATGAACCACTGCGGGGTGTTGCGGAAGATCACCGGCGCCTTGGACCGCCAGCTCATCGGATAGCTGTGCTCCAGCCGCCCCCGCGCCAGCAGATTGCCGGCCTCGATCAGCTTCTCGATCACCGCCCCGTTGGCGGGGCCGAACTTGCCGGCCTTCTTGCCCTCGGTCTCCAGCACCTTCAGCCCCGCGAACAGCGGCACATGCGGGTAGTAGGCGCCGTCGGGATCGACGGTCTCGGGGATGTCGCGATGACCGTGCGCCAGCCAGACCTGGTAGTCGTCCGCGCCGTGGCCCGGGGCGGTGTGCACGAAGCCGGTGCCGGCGTCGTCGGTGACATGGTCGCCGGCGAGCATGGGGACATCGAAGCCGTAGCCATCATCAAGGTCGGCGAGCGGATGGTGCAACGCAATGATCTGCGATGGATCGTCTAGCCCGGCCACTCGCTTGAATGCGCTGACGCGGGCGGCCTTCGCGACTTCTGACCACAGCTTGTCGGCAACGATCAGACGTTCTCCCACCTTCACCCACGGCTCAAACTCGGACGGTTCGAGCGCTTCGACCTCATAGAGGCCGTAAGCAATTGCCGGTCCATAGGACACGGCTCGGTTTGCGGGGATCGTCCAAGGCGTCGTGGTCCAGATCACAACGCTCGGCGTGGGATGATCGCCACCGCCGATCCAGAGATCGAGTCTCTGGTCACCTTCAGCCCCGGCGTGCTTGACCGGGAACTTCACCCACACCGTCGGACTCACATGGTCGTGGTACTCGACCTCGGCGTCGGCCAGGGCGGTGCGCTCGACCGGGCTCCACATCACCGGCTTGGAGCCGCGGTAGAGCTGGCCGGACATGACGAACCGGTGGAACTCGGCGACGATGGTCGCCTCGCTCGCATAGTCCATGGTGGCGTAGCGGTTTTCCCAGTCGGCCAGCACGCCCAGCCGCTGGAAGCCCTTCATCTGCTCGCCGATCCAGTGATCGGCGTAGGCCCGGCACTCGGCGCGGAACTCCGCGTTGGGGATCTCGTCCTTGCGGCGGCCCTTCGCCCGGAACTGCTCCTCGATCTTCCACTCGATGGGCAGGCCGTGGCAGTCCCAGCCGGGGATGAAGTCGACGTCGTAGCCCATGGCCAGCCGGCTGCGGCAGGCGAAGTCCTTCAGCAGCTTGTTCAGCGCATGGCCGATGTGGATGGCGCCGTTGGCGTAGGGCGGGCCGTCGTGGAACACGAACAGCGGCGCGCCGGCCGCCTGCCGGGCCCCGCGGACCCGGTTGTAGAGATCCTGCGCCTCCCAGGCGGCGAGGATCTCGGGTTCCTTCCGGGGCAGGCCGGCCCGCATCGGGAACGGAGTGTCGGGAAGGAAGACGGTTTCGCGATAGTCGCGCGGGGAAGCGGCGTCGTCGGCCATGGGACTTTCTTCGGAAGGGTTCGGAAGGGGCGGCTGTCGTCCCGGCATGCGCGGCCGTTCCCGGCGGCGTCACGCCGGGCGGATAATTCGCGCGTCTTTCCGAACCGAAGTCATGGCGGGCCTGTAGCAGAGGGCGGTTCAATTTGCGAGACCCCGCCCCTCATCCGAGGGTCCCCGCTTCCGCGGGGATGATCGGAGGCCGGATCAGCTCCGCTTCCGCAGCTTCGGCGTGATGGTCACCGTCATGCGCGCGCCGGCGCGGACGATGTCGAAGACGATGGGCCGGTCGATGCTGCGCGGGCCCAGCACGCGCAGCAGGTCGTCCAGGCCGGTGATCGGCTTGCCGTCGGCGGCGACGATCAGGTCGCCGGCCACGACCCCGGCCCTCTCGGCCGGGCCGCCGGCGTCGACCGAGGCGACCCAGACGGCGTAGGGCTGGGTGACGCCGGCCGACCGGGCGATGGCCGGCGGGATCGGCGTCTGCTGGGCGACGATGCCGATGGTGCCGCGGCGGACCTGGCCGTGGGCGGCGATCTCGCCCATCACGAACGAGGCGGTGTTGGCGGCGACGGCGAAGCACAGCCCCTGGGCGCCGACGATGACGGCGGTGTTGATGCCGATCACCTCGCCGGCGGAATTGACCAGCGGCCCGCCGGAGTTGCCCGGGTTGAGGGCGGCGTCGGTCTGGATCAGGTCCTCGATCAGCCGCCCCTTCTCGGCGCGCAGCGAGCGGCCGAGGGCCGAGACCACCCCGGTGGTCACCGTCGCCTCGAAGCCGAGCGGCGCGCCGATGGCGATGACCAGCTGGCCGCGCCGAAGCTTCTTGGAATCGCCCAGGCGCGCGAACGGCGCCTTGACCGGCTGCTCGACCTTGAGGACCGCGATGTCGGTGTCGGGGTCGTCGCCGACGGCCCGGGCGGTCAGCGGCCGACCCTCGGCGGTGATCACGGTCAGCCGGTTGAAGCCGCTGACCACATGGCTGTTGGTGACGATCAGGCCGTCGGCCGAGACGAAGAAGCCCGAGCCCTCGCCCGCGAAGCTGCGGTCGGGCGTGATCGGCGCGATGCGCACCACGGCCGGCCCGACGCGCTCGACGGCCCGGACGACGGCGTCGGAATAGGCGTCCAGCAGGTCGTTCTCGCTGCGAGCCAGGCGCGGTTCGACGCGGGTGTCGAGCACGAACTCGGCGTCGGGCGGAAAGGCGAACGACTCCGGCGGCGCCCAGTTCACGGGCCGCCGCCGCCTCGCTCGCGCGAACAGTTCGTACTTGCGCCCCTTCATGGCCCCCCCGGACAGGATGGTTAACGGAAGCACGGAGCCGGGAGCGGCGGCAAGGGGGTGTCGCTTCTCTGGCGTCCTTCTCCCCTTGCGGGAGAAGGTGGCCTGCGAAGCAGGTCGAATGAGGGGTAGTCAGGGTAGAGCACACCCCTCATCCGTCAGTCTTCGACTGACACCTTCTCCCGCAAGGGGAGAAGGGAGTCAGAGCGCGGAGGGGGGACAGGCCCCCAGAATTGCCCGCGCGGCCCGCTCGTCGCGCCGGATCTGCTCGACCATGGCCTCTATCGACGCGAACTTCTCTTCCGGCCGCAGGAAGGCGATCAGCCCCGTCTCGATGACCTGGCCGTAGAGGTCCTCGTCGAAGTCGAACAGCCACACCTCCAGCCGGGTCTCGACCTCGCCGGTGGTGGGGTTGTTGCCGATGTTGGCGACGCCCGGCAGCACGCGCCCGTCCGGCAGCCGCGTGCGGGTCGCATAGACGCCCTTCCGCGGCGCCACATAGTCGGCCATGAAAACATTGGCCGTGGGAAAGCCCAGCTGGCGGCCCAGCTGCTGGCCGCGCCGGACCACGCCCTCGATGGCGAACGGTCGGCCCAGGATCGCGGCGGCCTCCTCCGGGCGCCCCTCGCGCAGGGCCTGGCGGACGGCGGTGGAGCTGAACTTCTCGCCGCCCTCCCCCGCCGCCTCGGCGACCGAGACGGTGAAGCCGAACTCCGCGCCATAGGCCCGCATCGCCTCGGGGCTGCCGGTGCGGCCCTTGCCGAAGGAGATGTCGAAGCCGACCGCCACGTGCCGCACGCCCAGCCCCTCGTGCAGCACCTGCCGGGCGAAGTCCCGGTCGGTGAAGTTGGCCATCTCGAAGTCGAAGGCCAGGACGTAGAGGATCTCCACGCCCAGGCCGGCCAGCGCCCGCGCCTGCTGCTCGACGCTCATCAGCCGGAAGGCCGGCTCGTCGGGATGGAACAGCCGCCGCGGATGCGGATCGAAGGTGATAACCGCCGCCGGCGCGCCCAGCGACCGGGCCGCCGCGACGGCGCCCTCGACCACCCTCTGGTGGCCCCGGTGCACGCCGTCGAAGTTGCCGAGCGCCACCGCCGCCCCGCGGTCGGCGGGGGCCAGGTGCTTCCAGCCGTGGACGATCCTGGGGACCATCACCCCGCCTTGCGCGGGACCATGATCGTCGCCTCGCCCTCGAGCACGGTCTTGCCGGCGACGCTGCAGACTGTCGACAGGACCGCGCGGGCCTTCTCGGGATCGAGGGCGGTGACGGTGGCCGTCACCGTCACCGCGTCGCCGATCTTCACCGGCCGGCGGAAGCTGAGCGTCTGGCCGATGTAGATCGCCCCGGGCCCCGGCAGCTTGCCGGCGATCAGGGCCGAGATGTAGGCCGCCGACAGCATGCCGTGGGCGATCCGCGTCCTGAACGGCGTCGTCGCCGCGAAGGCCTCGTCCAGATGCACCGGATTGTGGTCGCCGCTGACGTCGGCGAAGGCCTGGATCGCCGCCTCGTCCACGACCCGCGTCGTCTCGGCCGACTGGCCGACGCTCAGGTCCTCGAAGAACAGTCCCGCCATCGCTTCCTCCGCGTTTCGTCCGTCTACCAGACCAGGTCGGCCATGGCGTATTTCGCCTTCACGCCCTCGGCGGCCAGCAGGGCCTCGACGCCGGCCGCCGACAGCCGCCCGTCCGGCCCCATCGCCGCCTCGCCGTGGATGCCCCGGGCGACGAAGAGGCAGTCAAGCCCCTGGTCCTCGGCGCCCTGGACGTCGGTGTGGACGCCGTCGCCGATGCACAGCACCCGGGCCGGGTCGACCGGGCCCCCGAGCAGCCGCTCAGCCTGCGACAGGCAGGCCTCGTAGATCGGCGCATAGGGCTTGCCGGCCATCAGCACGGGGCCGCCCAGCTCGCGGTAGAGATCGGCCAGCGCACCGCCGCAGTAGATCAGCCGCGACCCGCGCTGGACCACCCGGTCGGGATTGGCGCAGATCATGGTCAGGCCGCGCGCCGCCGGCCCGGCCAGGCGCTCGCGATAGTCCTCCGGGGTCTCGACCTCGTCGTCATAGGGACCGGTGCAGGCGATGAAGGCCGCCTCGCCGGCGTCGGCGAAGCGCAGGCCCAGCCCCTCGTAGAGCGGCGCGTCGCGCGCCGGCCCTATGGTCCAGGCCGGCCCGGGCGCCCGGTCGGCCAGCAGGGCGCGGGTGGCGTCGCCCGAGGTGACGAAGGCGCTCCAGGCCTCGCGCGGCACGCCCAGCCGGTCGAGCTGGTCGACCACGTCGTGCGAGGGCCTGGGCGAATTGGAGATCAGCACCACCGGCCCCCGCCCAGCCCGGAACCGCGCCAGCGCGGCGCATGCCTCCGCGAAGCTCTCCCGCCCGTTGTGGATCACCCCCCAGACGTCGCTGAACAGGACGTCGTAGTCATTGGCGAGCTCGGAAAGTCCGTTCGGCAGCGCGGTCATCCGGCGCGGGTAGCGGCTGTGCCGCAGTGCGTCAATGCGCGGTGCGACCCCGGATCAAGTCCGGGGCCCCGACTTGATCCGGGAGTCGAAGGACGCAGCGGGCTACCAGCCCGCCGCCCGGCGCAGGGTGGTTCGCATGAAGTCGGCGGGGGGGTCGGCTTCGGCCAGGACGGCGTCGCGGATGGCGCGGGGCTCGCCGAACAGGTGGCCCTGGCCGAAGGCCATGTCGAGCTCGAGGATGTCGACGATCTGCCGCTCGCTCTCCACCTTCTCGACGATTACCTCGACGCCATAGCGCCGGGTCAGCCGGGCGAAGTCGGCCGCGTGCAGGTCGGGCAGCGAGCGGATGACCAGCCGCCCGTCCGTCTCCTCCAGCTGGTCGAGCAGCATCTGCGCGCCGACCTTGATGAACTTCACGTCGGCGCGGGCCAGATCCTGGAAGTCGAGATCGAGGTCGACCACCTTGTCCAGGCTGAAGCGGAAGCCGAGGTCGGCCAGCCGCGCCATGTGCCGCGCCTCGACCGCGCCGCGCCGTTCGAACGCCGTCTGGCCCAGCTCGAAGATCAGCGAGCCGGCCATGTCGCGGTTGGCCGACAGGAAGTCGAGGAACTGCGGGAAGAAGGTCTCGTCCGACAGGCTGGCCAGCGAGATGTTGCAGAAGATGCCGACCTTGCGGTCCTGCTTGGCCAGCCGCCGCACGATCTGCACGCAACGGAACAGCAGCAGGTTGTCGATGGCGGCGACCAGGCCCTCGGGCTCGGCCACCGACAGGTATTCGGCCGGCATCATCACCCGGCCGCTCTCGTCGCGCAGCCGCGAGAAGCTCTCGTAGAACACCGTCCGCCGCTGGGGCAGGGAGACCACGGGCTGCAGGTAGAGGTCGACCCGGTTGCCGGCCAGGGCCTCCTTGACCGTCTCCAGCAGGGCCGAGGACTGCACCGAGGGGCCGAAGCCGTGGCGGGGCGTGGCGGCGACCTTGCTGGAAAGCTGCGCCTCCAGCTTCTCGGCCATCTTCTGGACGGCGTCCTCCAGCGAATGCACCTCGCTGGTCAGCTCCTCGGAGCGGCGCAGGGCGTCGCTGGTGACGGTGTCGACCACCTCGCCGAGGCGGGCGTCGATCTTCTCCATCTGCCGGGCGAGGATCAGGTGGGCCTCGCGGATGGCGCCCAGCTCCCCGCGCAGCCGGGCGTCGCCGATCGCCGCCGAGATCAGGCCGTGAAAGGCGAAGGCCAGCCCCAGGCCGCCGATAAACGCGGCCATGCCCGCGCCCAGGGTGCTGTTGCTCGCGATGCTCACCGCCACGATGAGCGAGAGACAGAGATAGGCGCCGCTGAGCAGCGCAAGGGTGAGCCTTCGCATCGTCCCGCCTTCGCGAATCGTCGCGATTGTCCGACGGGCCGATCATGGTGTCCAAGAGATTAACGCGCCCCTTCCGGGACCGGGGGGCGCCGGCTTGCGTGCGATCAGGGTCCTGGCTTGCGGACGACGCCGGACTCCTGCATCGACAGCGACCTTCCCGAATGATAATCATTCGCAAAAGTTTCCGTCGGGGCCCGCATGTCCGAAGCCGTCGTCCTTGATATCCCCCTCGCCAGGCCGGTCCCGCAGGCCGGCCAGGCGAGGCTGAGCGACGGCGCCGTGGGCGCGCGCGGGGTCATCGTCCGCGTCAATCCCCGGGGCGGCGCCCTGGCGGCGGACGAGCTGGAGCGGCGCCTGCTGGAACTGGGCTTCGTCGAGGGCGCGAGGGTCGAGATCCTGCACGAGGGCCTGTTCGGCCGCGACCCGATCGCCGTGCGGCTGGATGACATGCGCGTGGCCCTGCGCCGCCGCGAGGCCGCCGCCGTCGACGTGGTCTTCGACGGGCCCGGGGCCGGCGCTTGACCGAAGCGGCCCTTTCCCAGGCGCGGCTGGCGCTGGTGGGCAATCCCAACACCGGCAAGACCGCCCTGTTCAACGCCCTGACCGGCAGCCGGCAGAAGGTGGCCAACTACGCCGGGGTGACGGTCGAGCGGAAGGAGGGGACGCTGATCGCCCCGTCCGGCCGCACGATCCACATCCTGGACCTGCCGGGCACCTATTCCCTGCGGGCCCGCAGCCCGGACGAGGCGGTGACCCGCGACGCGGTGCTGGGCCGCCTGCCCGGCGAGGCGCCGCCCGACGCCATCATCTGCGTCGCCGACGCCACCAACCTGCGGCTTGTCCTGCGCCTGGCGCTGGAGCTGAAACAGGTCGGCCGGCCCTTCGTGCTGGCCCTCAACATGTACGACATCGCCCTGCGCCAAGGCCTGCGCATCGACCTGGAGGGCCTCTCGCGCGAGATCGGCGCGCCGATCGTCGCCACCGTGGCCACCCGCAAGAAGGGCATCGAGGAGTTGGTCGGCCGGGCCGAGGCGCTGGCCGCCTCCATGCCCCCCGGCGAGAACGTCTGGCGCGAGCCCACCGCCGCCGAGATCCGCGCCGCCCACGCCGAGGCCCAGCGCATCCTCAAGGCCCACGTCCGCCCGCCCGAGCGTCCGGACACCTGGACGGGCCGCATCGACGCCGTGCTGCTCAATCCCGTGGCCGGCGTCGCCATCCTGATGGCGATCATGTTCGTCATGTTCCAGGCGGTGTTCGCCTGGGCGACGCCAGTCGTCGACGGAATCGACGCCGGCTTCGTTTGGCTGGGCGGGCAGGTGGCGTCGGTGACGCCGGACGGCCTGCTGCGCAGCCTGATCGTCGACGGCCTGATCGCCGGGGTCGGCAGCGTGCTGGTCTTCCTGCCGCAGATCCTGGTGGTGTTCTTCTTCATCCTGCTGCTGGAGGACAGCGGCTACATGGCCCGGGCCGCCTTCCTGATGGACCGGATGATGGGGGCGGCGGGCCTGCACGGGCGGGCCTTCATCCCGCTGCTGTCGAGCCACGCCTGCGCCATTCCGGGGGTCATGGCCGCCCGGGTGATCGACCAGAAGCACGACCGGCTGACGACCATCCTGATCGCGCCCCTGATGACCTGCTCGGCGCGGATTCCGGTCTACACCCTGATCATCGGGGCCCTGATCCCCAACCGCACGGTGTGGGGCTTCGTCAACCTGCAGGGGCTGGTGATGTTCGGCCTCTATGCGGCGGGCATCGTCTCGGGCCTGACCGTCGCCTTCGTCATCCGCCGGGTGTTCTGGCGGACGGCGACCGAGCCGTTCATGATGGAGCTGCCGACCTACAAGATGCCCGACCCGGAGAACGTGCTGCGCAATCTCTGGCAACGGGCGATGGTCTTCGTCAGCCGCGCCGGACGCATCATCCTGCCGCTGATGGTGCTGGTCTGGGCGCTGTCGACTTTCCCCTATCCGCCGCAGGGCGCGGCCGGACCGGCCATCGACTACAGCTTCGCCGGCATGATCGGCCACGCCATCCAGCCGCTGCTGGCCCCGATCGGCTTCAACTGGGAGATGTCGATCGCCCTGATCCCGGGCATGGCCGCCCGCGAAGTGGCGGTGGCGACGCTGGGCACCATCTACAGCGTCGGCGGCGAGAACGTCGAGGCGGGGCTGTCGACCATCCTGGCCAGCCAGTGGAGCCTGGCGTCCGGCCTTTCGTTCCTGGCCTGGTACGTGTTCGCGCCGCAGTGCGTGGCGACTCTGGGCGTCGTCCGGCGCGAGACCAACGGCTGGCTGTGGCCGGCCGTGATGTTCGCCTACATGGTCACCCTGGCCTACCTGGCGGCCCTGGCGACCTATTCGGCCGCCGTGGCGCTGGGCTGGGGTTAACTGGACCAACTGGTTGGTCCAACCTGGTTGGCGTTGTTTGGCGGGCCCATGACCGTCCAGGTGAACATCGCCAAGGCGAAAGCGACGCTATCGGAACTGGTCGTCAGGGCGGAAGCCGGCGAGGAGGTCATCCTCATGCGCAATGGCAAGCCAGTGGCGGCCATCAAGGCTCATGAGGCCGGCCGGGCGGTGCGCCGCCCTGGCGCATGGTCGCATCTCGGCAAGCCGGCCGACCCTTACCTTTTCCTGCGTCCCGATCCAGAGCTCGAAGAGGCGATGGACGCCCCGATCTTCCCGACGAAATGAGACTGATCGCCGACACGCATGTCGTGATCTGGCAGGTCAGCGCGTCGGGACGGGATGGTCCCCGCGGTAGTCATAGAAGCCGCGGCCGACCTTCTTGCCCAGCCAGCCGGCCTCCACGTACTTCACCAGCAGCGGACAGGGGCGGTACTTGGAGTCGGCCAGACCGTCGTAGAGCACGTTCATGATCGACAGCACGGTGTCCAGGCCGATGAAGTCGCCCAGCTCCAGCGGGCCCATCGGATGGTTCGCGCCCAGCTTCATCGCCGTGTCGATCGATTCGACCGTGCCGACGCCCTCGTAGAGGGTGTAGATCGCCTCGTTGATCATCGGCACCAGCACCCGGTTGACGATGAAGGCGGGGAAGTCCTCGGCGTTGGTGGTGGTCTTGCCCAGCGACTGGGCGAAATTCACCGCCGTCTCGTAGGTGGCCACGTCGGTGGCGATGCCGCGGATCACCTCGACCAGCTTCATCAGCGGCACGGGGTTCATGAAGTGCAGGCCGATGAACCGCTCCGGCCGGTCCGTGGTGGAGGCGAGCCGCGTGATCGAGATCGAGGAGGTGTTCGAGGCCAGCAGCGTGTGGCCCGCCAGATGCGGCTGCAGCGCCTTGAAGATGGCCTTCTTGACGTCCTCGTTCTCGGTCGCCGCCTCGATGGCGATGTCGGTCCTGCCGACGGCCTCCAGACTCTCGGCCGGTTTGATGCGGCCCATGGCCGCCTGCATCGCCGCCTCGTCGATGAGGCCGCGATGCACCTGCCGGGCGAGGTTGTGCTCGACGACGCTGACGCCCGCGTCGATCTTCTCGCGGTCGAGGTCGTTCAGAAGCACGTCGTAGCCGGCCAGCGCGCAGACGTGCGCGATGCCCGAGCCCATCTGGCCCGCGCCGATGACGCCGACCGACCTGATATCCGCCATGAAGTTTCGCCCTTGACGTCGGCGCCGCGTCGATTGGGGAGGGCCGCGCCGTGAAATTTCGTGGCCGGCTTTCTAGCACGAGAGTCCGCGACCCCGCCAAGGCCTTTGCTGCGATGCAGCGGACCCGGAGCGCGCGACCCTTGCGGCGAAAGGAAATTTCTCTTATTTCTGTCATGACAGAAATAGGCCGCAACCATGCTTCTGACCCCCGTCATGCAGCGCTACGTCCTCCACTGGGGAGAGATGGGAACCCGCTGGGGCACCAACCGGACGGTCGCCCAGATCCACGCGCTGCTCTATCTGGCGGGCGGGCCGCTCAACGCCGAGGAGATCGTCGAGACCCTGGGCGTCGCGCGCTCGAACGTGTCCACGAGCCTGAAGGAGCTGCTGGCCTGGGGCCTGGTGCGGCTGGTCCACAAGCCCGGCGACCGTCGCGATCACTTCGAGGCCCGCGGCGACCCCTGGGACATGCTTATGATCATCGTCGAGGGCCGGAAGCGGCGCGAGATCGACCCCACGATCGAGATGCTGGCCGCCTGCGTCGACGAGGCCGAGGCCGACCAGGAAACGCCGGCGGAGGTGAAGGCGCGCCTGCGCGACATGCAGGGGTTCCTGCAGAGGCTCGACCGCTGGTACGGCCAGATCCGCCAGGTGCCCCGGCCGACGCTTCTCAAGCTGATGGCCCTGGGCGCCAGGGTCGCCGGATTCGTCGGTCGGTAGCGGGAGGGCGGCATGGCCAGGCGGTTTCCGGAACTCGAGACGGATCCGCGGCCGGGCCCGCCGCCCCAGCCGGACTTCCGGCGCCTGCTCGGGGCGGCCTGGCCGGGCCTGCCGACCGCCGTCCGCCGCCGTTTCGGCCCGCACGCCCCCGGCGAGACCACGCTCTACGAGGGGCGGATGCGGGTCGAGGCCAACCTCGCCGGCCGGCTGATCGCCCAGGTCTGTCGGCTGATCGGCACGCCGCTGGCCCCGTGGACCGGCGCGGACGTCCCGGTGACGGTCGCGGTGAGCCTCGACGGCGGCGGCGGCCTGGTCTGGGCGCGCGCCTACCGTTTCGCGGGCCGCCCGCCCTGCCTGGTCAGCTCCACAAAGCTGGCGGACGATCGCCTGGGCCTGCTGGAGGTCGTCCGGGGCGGCCTGGGCATGGCCCTGGACATCGAGGCGGCGGACGGCGCCCTCCACTTCCGCAGCCGCCGGTATTTCCTGCGCCTGGGCGGTCGGCGCTGGCCGATCCCCCACCTGCTGACGCCGGGCCGCGCCCATGTGATCCACCGCGACCAGGGGGCGGGCGTCTTCCGCTTCACCCTGACCTTCGATCACCCCTGGCTCGGGCGGACCTTCCGCCAGGACGGCCTGTTCCGCGATCCGGGATGATCCGAAGCAAAAGGGGGACCGGCGCCGACGGCGCCGGTCCCCCGGTCGAAGTGCGGGTCAGGGAACGGCGCCCGGCAGCGCGCGCCCCGACGGTCAGCCCAGCGCGGCCATCAGCTCGGGCACGGCGTTCTTGTAGTCGGCCACCAGGCCGTAGTCGGCGACCTGGAAGATCGGCGCGTCGGCGTCCTTGTTGATGGCGACGATGACCTTGGAGTCCTTCATGCCGGCCAGGTGCTGGATGGCGCCCGAGATGCCGACGGCGATGTAGAGCTCGGGGGCGACCACCTTGCCGGTCTGGCCGACCTGGCAGTCGTTGGGCGCGTAGCCGGCGTCGACCGCCGCGCGCGAGGCGCCGACGGCGGCGCCCAGCCTGTCGGCCAGCGGCTCGATGACCTTCTGGAACTCCTCGGCCGAGCCCATGGCGCGGCCGCCCGAGACGACGATCTTGGCCGCGGTCAGTTCGGGGCGGTCCGACTTGACCATCTCCTCGGACTTGAAGCGCGTGCCCGCCGCGGTCGCCCCGGCGATCTTCTCGACCGCCGCGGAGCCGCCCTCGCCGGCCGGCTTGAAGGCCGTCGGACGCACCGTCAGCACCTTCTTCGCGTCGCCCGTCTGGACCGTCTCCAGGGCGTTGCCGGCGTAGATCGGGCGCACGAAGGTGTCGGCGGCGACCACTTCGATGACGTCGGAGATCGGCGAGGCGTCGAGCCTGGCCGCCACGCGGGGCGCGAAGTTCTTGCCGCCGGCGGTGGCCGGGACCAGCACGGCGTCGTAGCCGCCCATCAGGCCGGCGACCGTGTCGGCGACGGCTTCGGCCACCCCGTGGCCGACGTCGGCGCCGTCGGCGTAGATCACCTTGCGCACGCCCTCGATCTTGCCGGCGGCGGCGGCGACGGCGTCGGCGCCCTGGCCCAGGACCAGCACGTCGACATCGCCCGACATCGCCCTGGCGGCGGTGACGGTCTTGTGGGTGGTGTCGCGCAGGTGCGCGTTGTCGTTGTCGGCGACGACCAGGACGGCCATTTAGAGGACCCCCGCTTCGGACTTGAGCTTGGCCACCAGTTCGGCGGCGTTTTCGACCTTCACGCCGGCGGAACGCTTCGGCGGTTCGGTGACCTTGAGCACCTTGAGGCGCGGCGCGACGTCGACGTCGTAGTCGGCGGTCGTCTTCATCGCGATCTCCTTCTTCTTCGCCTTCATGATGTTCGGCAGCGACGCGTAGCGCGGCTCGTTCAGGCGAAGGTCGGCGGTGATCACCGCCGGCAGGTCGACTTCCAGCGTCTGCAGGCCGCCGTCGACCTCGCGGGTCACCGTGGCCTTGCCGCCGGCGATCTCGACCTTGCTGGCGAAGGTCGCCTGGGGCCAGCCGAGCAGCTGCGACAGCATCTGGCCGACGGCGTTGTTATCGCCGTCGATGGCCTGCTTGCCCATCAGCACGACGTCCGGCTTCTCCTCGGCGACGACGGCGGCGAGCAGCTTGGCGACGGCCAGCGGCTCCACGTCGACGTCGGACTGGATCAGGATGCCGCGCTCGGCGCCCATGGCGAGCGCCGTGCGGATGGTCTCCTGCGCCTGGGCCGGACCGATCGACACGGCGACGACGTCGCTGGCGACGCCTTTCTCCCGCAGCCGGACCGCTTCTTCGACCGCGATCTCGCAGAAGGGATTCATGGACATCTTGACGTTGGCGAGATCGACGCCCGACTGGTCGGGCTTCACCCGAGCCTTCACGTTGTAGTCGATCACCCGTTTGACCGGGACCAGCACCTTCATGGGATTTCTTTCCGCCCGTGTTTGTTGCGTTGCGAAAAAACCTGCGCGGAGAGGCTGATAACGACTCTCTCGCGCAATGCAAGTTTCCCTCAGGGGAAGTCTGGGGCGCCAAATTGCCGACACCGCGGCCATCGTATAGACGGCGCGCCATGAACCGAACCATCGACCGCCTGAAGCTGATCTTCCTGGGCCTGTTCGCGCTGGGCGCGGCGGGCATCTGGGCCTACCAGATCTTCTACGTCGTCCCGGCCAGGAAGTGCGAGAGCCACGGCGGCTGGTGGGACGGCCGCACGCGACTGTGCGGCGCGGTGATCTACATCCCCAGCATCACCGGCCGGCCCGCGGGCGTCAGCCGCCGCGAGTGGTCCGAACAGCAGGCCGCCCGCCGCAACCAGGCCGAGGCCGAGGGCCGCGCGCCGGGCGCCCTGCCCGATTCCGGCCCCGGCCCGTCGAAGGCGCGGGAAAAGTAGGGACGATCGCCCTCGGCCCCGGGGCGCGCGGCCGGCCCGTCCGGAAACGGGGGCCGCCCCGGTTCCTCCTGATGGGTTCAGATCGAACCGATCTGGACCCTGAATCAGGCTCTACACGCTTGAAACTAAAGCACGATTCAACGGTCAGACGATTCCGCCTGACCGCATCGTGCTTTAGGTCTCCTGATTCTCCCGTGTCCCGCCGGGGGTCCAGAGAACGTCGCCGGCGCCGTCGTCGTTGGCCCGGCGGGCGGCGACGAACAGCAGGTCCGACAGGCGGTTGAGGTACTTCAGCGCCGGCCCGCCCACGGGCTCCCCCGCCTGGGCGGCCAGGGCGACGCAGAAGCGTTCGGCCCGGCGGCACACCGTCCGCGCCTGGTGCAGGAAGGCCGCGGCCGGCGTTCCGCCAGGCAGGATGAACGAGGTCAGGGGCGAGAGACGGGCGTTGATCTGGTCGATCTCGCCCTCCAGGCGGTCGACCTGCGACTGCAGGATCCGCAGCGGCTCCCAGTCGAGGGGCTTGCCGCGGTCGGGCGTCGCCAGGTCCGCGCCGAGGTCGAAGAGGTCGTTCTGGACGCGGGCGAGAACGGCGTCGAGCAGCGAATCGCCCGCCGTGTGCAGCCGGGCCAGGCCGATGACGGCGTTGGTCTCGTCGACGCCGCCATAGGCCTCGACGCGCAGGTCGGCCTTGGACACCGGCTCGCCGCTGGCCAGCCGCGTCGAGCCGCCGTCCCCCGTCCGCGTGTAGATGCGGTTCAGCGTGACCACGGCGCGCCTAGCGGCCGGTCCGCCACCAGACGGCGGCGACGAGGACCAGGATGGCGACGAACTGCAGCACGACGCGCAGGCGCATCAGCCGGTTGGAATAGGAGCGGCCGAAGTCGCCGCCCCTGTAGAGGGCGTAGATCCCCGCCGCCAGCGCCAGCAGGACCGCGCCGAGCGAGACCGGGATAAGGACGTCGAAGAGATCCATGGGCCGAACCTAACCGCTCGCGGCCGCCGGGACCATGGGCCTCGCGCGCACCCCGCGACGCCCCTGCGACAATTTCGCCGATCACGTTCGATGAGCGCATTTGTCGCACATACAAGCGGAGGAACAGTGCTACCGGTTGCCTGGTGACGGGCCCGGTGCGCCAAAGCGAAGAATCTGCTTGATTCGCACGGAAAGTTCGCTGTATGCGGCGCGACCTCGTGCTCGCCGAGCACGTTCACTGAACGCGATCAACTCCTCACCGTGGGTCGCGGACCAATCCAGTCAACGGGGAGGATGAGACGGAGCTGTCATGGGCGCACCCCTGCAGTCCGCCGCCATCCCGGCCGCGGACTATGACGAAACCATCGCCGAGATTCGGCAGTTGATTGTGGACCTGCGCGACGCCGCGCAGGACGGCCGGGACCTGGCCCGTCGCTACGCGGACGTCCTGACAAAGGTCGTCGAGGAATACTGCGTTGAGTTCGAGAAGCGCGCCGAGGCCGCGCTGGCCCGTTTGGAGGCGGTCCGATGAATCATATTCCAATGCGCATGCATGCACCGGCGGTCCGCCCGCAGAAGATGACGCGGCGGGCGCTCGCCAAGCAGCAGACCCGTGAAAAAGTGCTTCAGGCCGCGCGCGACCTGTTCGTCGAGCGTGGCTACGACGGCGCCACGATCCGCGACATCGCCCGCGCCGCCGGCATGTCGACGGGCGCGGTCTTCGCCAGCTTCGCCGACAAGACCGAGCTGTTCGACGCCATCCTGAGCGAGGATTTCGCCAACCTCGTCGAGCCGATGCAGGACGCGGCCGAGGCCGCGCCGACGGTGCGGGAGGCCTTGACCGGCATGTTCGGGGCGGCGTATCGCGCCCATGCCTCTCAGCTTCCGCTGATCCAGGCGGCCCAGGCCGCGTCCTGGACCCGATCGCCCGAGGCCGAGCGTCGCCGCCGCGAGTCCCTGCGGCCGATCCGCTCGCTGGTGACCGAAGTGCTTCAGCGTGGCGTCGAACGGGGCGAACTGGCCCCGCGCTTCGATCTGCGGCTGATCGCCGACATGGTCTGGGACCTGTACCTGGCCGGCTATCGCCCGGCCGCCTTCGAGGGGCTGTCGGTCGAGAACCAGACCGAGCGGCTCGCCGAGCGTCTTGATGTCGTGTTGGCCGGTCTGAAGGCCTGAAGCTTAGGCGGGGCGGCCCGCCGGTTCGGGCGACGCCCGGCCGGTCGGCCCGCTCCCAGTATCGAACGTCGGACTCCTTCGGGGTGAGGGGCGGTCCGGCGTCAGGCCCGAACGGGCCGGGTTAGTGGGGGATCAGGGTGGCCGGCGTTCGCGAGACGCAGAAGCAGGGCACGCGCCGCAAGGTGCTCGAGGCCGCGCGCGATCTGTTCAACGAGATCGGTTACGACGAGACGACGATCCGCGCCATCGCCGAGCGCGCCGGCGTGTCCGTGGGCAGCGTCTTCACCACCTTCTCCTCGAAGGGCGACGTCCTCAGCCAGGTGATGGAGGATCGCGTCGAGGCCCTCTACGCCGAGCTTGAGCGGGTGCTGCGCCACATGCGCGGCTCGGCCCGCGACCGCATCGCCTCGATGTTCGCCATCCACTATGACTTCGAGTGCCGGCGGGTGAAGCTGTTCCTGGCCCACATCGCGGCGTCCTACAGCCCCTCGCTGGACGCGACGACGGTTCCCTACGGCCGCAACGCACGCTTCAAGGGGCTGTTGATGGAGCTGCTGACCGACGGCGTCGATCGCGGGGAAATCCGCCCGGAAGCCGATCTGGACCTGGTGCTCGACACCCTGATGGCCGCCTACGCCTGGAACTATCGACTCGCGGCCCAGCGCGCCACCGACGCCGCCGACCTGGCCGCGATCATGGAGCGCCAGGTGGGCCTGCTGTTCGACGGCCTGGGCGGCTGACGGCCGGCCCGCGCGCCCGGGGCGGCGAGGCCGCCGCCGGTCAGTTGCCGTCTTCCAGCAGCCGCCGGGCGATGACCTGGGCCTGGATCTCGCCGGCGCCCTCGAAGATGTTGAGGATGCGGGCGTCCGCCAGCAGCCGGCTGACCTCGTATTCCATGGCGAAGCCGTTGCCCCCGTGGATCTGCAGGGCGTTGTCGGCGGCCGCCCAGGCGACCCGGGCGGCGATCAGCTTGGCCATGCCGGCCTCGAGATCGCAGCGCTTGCCCTCGTCCTTCTGGCGGGCGGCGAAATAGGTCAGCTGGCGCACGCCCATCAGCTCGGCCGCCATCATCGCCAGCTTGTTGTGCACCCTCGGGAAGCCGAAGATCGGCCCGCCGAACTGCTTGCGGTCGAGGGCGTAGTTCAGGCCCAGCTCCATGCCCCGCTGGGCGACGCCGATGGCCCGCGCGGCGGTCTGGATGCGGGCGCTCTCGAAGGTCGCCATCAGCTGCTTGAAGCCCTGGCCCTCGACCCCGCCCAGCAGGTTGGCCGCCGGCACGGAGAACCCGTCGAAGCCGATCTCGTATTCCTTCATGCCGCGATAGCCGATGACGCCGATTTCGCCGCCGCTCATGCCCGGCGTCGGGAACGGATCGCCGTCGGCGCCGCGCAGCTTGGGGGCCAGCAACAGGGAGAGCCCGCGATAGTCGCTGGTCGCCGGATCGGTCCGCACCAGCAACGTCATCACGTCGGCCCGCGCCGCGTGGGTGATCCAGGTCTTGTTCCCGGTCACGACGTAGCGGTCGCCCTCGCGCACCGCCCGCGTGCGCAGGCTGCCAAGGTCCGATCCGGTGTTCGGCTCGGTGAACACCGCCGTCGGCAGGATTTCGGCGCTGGCGATCCTGGGCAGCCATTCCTCGCGCTGGGCCGGCGTGCCGCCGGTGAGGATCAGCTCGGCGGCGATCTCCGAGCGGGTCGGCAGCGAGCCGACGCCGATCCAGGCCCGGCTGAGCTCCTCGGAGACCACGCACATGGCCGTCTTGCCCAGGCCCGCGCCGCCGTATTCCTCCGGAATGGTCAGGCCGAAGACGCCCAGGTCGCCCAGCTCCCGCAGCAACTCCAGGGGGATCAGCTGGTCCTTCAGGTGCCAGTCGTGGGCGTGGGGGACGACTTTTTCCTCGGCGAAGGCGTGGAACTGGTCGCGGATCATCTCGAAGGTCTCGTCCAGGCCCGTGTCCTCGACCGTCGCCTTGCCGCGGGCGGCGGCGACGAGGTCGGCGAGGCGGCTCTTCACCGCCTGGCCGCCGCCCTCGCCGATCAGCCTGACCAGCGGCGGCGCGAACAGCCGGTCCATGGTCTCGCGGCTGGCGGTCAGGTCGGCCGGACGGACGATCTCGCCCTGGTTCATCGGAATGCCGCCGACCAGCTGGGCGGCGTATTCGGCGAACAGCAGCTGGGCCAGCAGGGCCTCGGTCTCGCCGAAGCGGTCCTCGGCCTCCAGCCGCGCGGCCCAGCCGGCGACCTGGTTCAGCATCTCGGCGTAGCTGGCGTACCAGCCGAAGCCGTGGACGGCGTGCTGTTCGGCGTCGGCCAGCCGCCGGTCGATGCGGCCGCCGGCGGAGATCTTCGCCTTCACCGCGACCCTGGCCTCGTGGACGAAGGCGCCGGCGGCGTCGGCGGCCTCCCGCAGCAGGGCCACGAGCCCTGGCAGCGCCAGGGCGGCTTCGGCGGTCTCGCGCGCGGCGGCGGTCATGGGTTCATTCTCCCCGCATTATTTTGCAGCGCACTATATTCATTTCGCAGATGCACACAATCGCCCCGGCGCGGGGCATGATTTGCCGCGGGTCCGGGCCGCCCTATATCGACGCGGACAGGAACATAGCACCGCCGGGGGAATCGCCTTGCTCGTCGTCCACCACCTCAACGAATCGCGCTCGCAGCGCATCCTCTGGGCCCTTGAGGAGCTGGAGGTTCCCTACGAGATCGCCTTTCACCAGCGCGACGCCCAGACCCGGTTGGCCCCGCCGGCGTTGAGGGCCGTCCATCCGCTCGGCAAGTCGCCGGTGATCGAGGACGACGGCCGGGTCATCCATGAGTCCGGCGCGATCCTCGACTACATCGCGCGCCGCTACGGCCGCGGCCGTTTCGCCCCGCCGCCGGGCGGCGAGGATCACGAGCGCTACCTGCAGTGGCTGCACTACGGCGAGGGCAGCGCCATGCTGCCGCTGATGCTGTTCATGTACGTCGGCCGGCTCGGCGAGGCGGGCGCGCCGCTGCATCCGCGCATCGAGAGCGAGATCGCCAACCACATGGGCTACATCGACGCCGCCCTGGTCGGCCGCGACTGGCTGGTCGGCGACGGCCCCACCGCCGCCGACGCCCAGCTGAGCTTCATCCCCGAGGTGCTGAAGGCCTTCGGCAAGCTCGGCGACTACCCCGACATGGCCGCCTGGATCGAACGCATCCACGCCCGCCCCGCCTGGGCCCGCGGCCTCGAGAAGGGCGGGCCCTACGCGCTGGGACGGTGACCCGTTGCGTGCTTCGACACGCCCCGGGTCAAATCCGGGGCTGCTCAGCATGACGTGAGGGGATTGGCTTTCTGACCACGTCATCCCGAGCAGCCCGCGAAGCGGGCGTGTCGAAGGACGCACAGCCTCACATCTCGTCGAGATAGCCGTCCAGGAAGTCGAACACGGTCGCCTTCAGCAGGCCGTGCGGAATGGCGTTGAAGTGGTCGCAGCCGGCCAGGGTGACGGCCCGGGCGTTGGCGATCAGGTCGGCGAGCCCGCCCGGATCGCCGGCCAGGTCGTCGCGGGCGCCGGCGGCGACCAGGGTCGGGGCGCGGACCCGCGCCATGTCGCCTCGCGTGAACGGCTCGCCCCGCCCGCGGGTGAAGGCGGCCAGCGCCAGGCGGTCCTCGCCCTGCTCGTCGGCGAACTGGCGGAAGCTTCTCAGCAGCGGCTCGGCGACGGCCTCGACGCTGTCGGCCTCCATGGCCTCCGCCAACGGCTCGCCCGGCGGCGGCGGATCGAACAGCCGGCCGCCGACGCCGCCGAGGACGAGGTAGCCGACCCTTTCGTGGCGCCGCATGGCCAGGTCCAGCGCCAGACGCGCGCCCATCGAGTAGCCGAACACATTGGCCCATTCGACGCCCAGGTGGTCGAGCAGCCCGACGACGTCGCCCAGCAGCGTCTCGCGGCCATAGGCGGCCGGATCGTGCGGCTTGCCGCTTTCGCCGTGCCCGCGCAGGTCCAGCGCGATCGTCCGCTGCCCCCGCTGGGCCAGCGCGGCGGTCCAGCCGGTGCGCTTCCAGGCTTCCTGACGGTTGGACGAAAACCCGTGGATCAGCAGCAGCGGCGCGCCGGGACCGCCGGTGTCGTCGTAGGCGATGGCGACGCCGTCGGACGCGGTGAAATCCATGAGTCCCTCCCACATCGCAGGAGGGTGGCGGTTGCGCCTTTGAGGTCAACCAATTTTCCGCTCACCCCGGCGAATGCCGGGGCCCAGATTCGGCCCGAGCGGCTCGTGGTTTCATCTGGGTCCCGGCATTCGCCGGGATGAGCGGAGTTTGAGATATCACCGCTGATCCGGCGCCAGGGCTTCCTCGGCCAGGATGGCCACGGCCTCCTCGATGGTCAGGACCTGCTGATCCTGGGATCCCAGGCGGCGCAGGGCGACCTTGCCCTCTTCCGCCTCCTTGCGACCAACGACGGCGATGACCGGGACCTTGGCCAGCGAGTGCTCGCGGATCTTGTAGTTGATCTTCTCGTTGCGCAGGTCCGTCTCGACCCGGAGGCCGGCCCGCTTGAAGACTGCGGCCGCCTCGTTGGCATAGCCGTCGGCGTCCGAGGTGATGGTCGCCACCACCACCTGCACCGGCGCCAGCCACAGAGGGAAGGCCCCGCCGTAGTTTTCGATCAGGATTCCCAGGAAGCGCTCGAACGTCCCAAGGATCGCCCGGTGCAACATCACGGGACGGTGCTTTTGGCCGTCCTCGGCAACGTATTCCGCATCCAGCCGCTCGGGCAGCACGAAGTCGAGCTGCAGGGTGCCGCACTGCCAGGTGCGGCCGATGGCATCCTTCAGGTGAAACTCCAGCTTGGGGCCATAGAAGGCGCCCTCGCCCGGCAGGTGTTCGACCTGGACTCCGGCCGAGCGGGCGGCCCGCTCCAACTTGGCTTCGGCGACGTCCCAGACCTCGTCGGTTCCCGCGCGCAGATCGGGACGCAGCGCCAACTTGACGCTGTGCAGCTCGACTCCGAGGTCGGCGTAGATCGAGTAGAGCAGTTCGACGAAGGTCTTCGTCTCGCTCTCGATCTGGTCGTCGCGGCAGAAGATGTGGCCGTCGTCCTGGGTGAAGGCCCGCACCCGCAGAATGCCGTGCAGGCCACCCGAGGGTTCGTATCGGTGGCAAGCGCCGAATTCGGCCATGCGCAGCGGAAGTTCGCGATAGGACTTCTGGCCAACGTTGAATATCTGCACGTGGCCCGGGCAGTTCATCGGCTTGACCGCCAGGCTTTCACCCTCGTCGGTCTCGCAGGTGAACATGGCGTGGCCGAACTTCTCCCAGTGGCCCGAACGCTGCCACAGCGCCCGGTCCAGCACCTGAGGCGTCTTGACCTCGACATAGCCGCCCGCTTCCGTCCGCCGGCGCATGTAGGCCTCCAGCGTTCGATAGAGCGTCCAGCCCTTGGGGTGCCAGAAAATCATCCCCTTGCCCTCTTCCTGCAGGTGGAAGAGGTCCATGGCCTTACCGACCCTTCGGTGGTCGCGCTTCTCGGCCTCTTCCAGGCGCGTCAGGTGCGCCTGCAGGTCGGCCTCGCTGGCCCAGGCCGTGCCGTAGATGCGCTGCAGCTGGGCGTTGGCCTGGTCCCCGCGCCAGTAGGCGCCGGCCAGCTTCATCAGCTTGAAGGCCTTGCCGATCGCCCTGGTCGAGGGCAGGTGCGGGCCGCGGCAGAGGTCTTTCCAGTTCCCCTGGCGATAGACCGTGACCTCCTCGCCCGGCGGCAGGCCCTCGATGATCTCGGCCTTGTAGGCCTCGCCGATCTCGCGGAAATGGGCGATGGCCTCGTCCCGGTCCCAGACCTCGCGGCAGATCTTCTCGTCGCGGTCGACGATTTCGGCCATGCGCTTCTCGATGGCCGCGAAGTCGTCGGTGCTGAACGGCTCGTCGCGGGCGAAGTCGTAGTAGAAGCCGTCCTCGATGTTCGGCCCGATGGTCACCTGCGTGCCGGGGAACAGCTCCTGCACCGCCTCGGCCAGCACGTGAGCCGTGTCGTGGCGGATGGTGTCGAGGGCGTCGGGGTCGTCGCGGCCGACGAGCTCGATCCGGCCGCCGCCGGGCAGCGGGCGGTCGTAGTCGAGCAGCTTGCCGTCCAGCCGCACCAGCAGCGTGCGTTTGGCCAGCGACGGGGAAATGGATTCGGCGACGTCGCGGCCGCTCGAACCCTCCGGATACTGACGGACGGAGCCGTCGGGAAAGACCAGGTCGATCATGGCGTTTCACACTTTCGCGGCGGCACCGGGTCGTACCCCGAGCCGCCCCAGGGATGGCATCTGCACAGACGCTTGGTCGCCAGCCAGCCGCCGGCGAGCGGTCCGTGCGCGATCAGGGCCTCGCGCGCATAGTCCGAACAGGTCGGCAGGAAGCGGCACTGGCGTCCGATCAGCGGAGACAGCGTCAGCTTGTAGGCGCGATGCGCCAGCGAAACGCCGCGTTCGTAGAGGGTCATGCCGACGCGAGGGTGGGTGAACGGGTCCCGGCGCTTATCGGCGCGCCAGCGCGCGCGATCAAGCCGCGTCGGCGCCGCTAGTTCGCGAGGCGGCCCGTTTCGCCTGGGCCTGGCGGGCGGCCTCGACCGCGGCCTCGAACGCCAGGAGCGTCGAAGCGTGACGGGCGGGGTAGTCCTTCACGGGCGCCAGCACGGCCAGGTCCTCGAAACGTCCGGTGGGCGCCGGCCCGCCGGATTTCAGCATCGCGGCCAGCTGATCGCGCGCGGCGGCGATCTCGTCAACCCCGGCGCCGATGACGTTGGCGCCCAGCACCGCCGCCGCCGCCTGGCCCAGGGCGCAGGCCTTCACCTCCTGGGCGAAGTCGGAAACGCGATCATCGTCGCCCAGGACCAGGTCAGCGACGATCCGGCTGCCGCACAGCTTGGCCACCTTCTCGGCCGACCCCTGCGGCGCGACCAGCCGCCCGGACCGCGGCATGTTGGCCGCGAGGGTCAGGATTCTGGCGCTGTAGAGGTCGTCGATCATGGGGGGAAGATAGGGGGTGCGGAGAGGAAGGCGAAGAGGGGCGAGGGGCGAGGGGCGAGAAGGCAGAGGCGCTTCGGTTTAACGGGCAAGTCCCGCTCGCCCCTCGTCCCTCAACCCTCGTCCCTATTTCGCGCTGACCTTCCGCTCCGCCCACAGCGCCTCGGCGCGGGTCTTCATCGCCTGGTTCAGCGCCTCGAACCCCTGCAGGATCGGATTGCGCAGGCGCTTGGCCACCGACGGGCCCAGCCAGCCGTCGAAAATCTCGCCGTTGGAGAAGAACAGGTTCTCCTCGCCCATCTTCTCGATCTCGAGGAAGCGGGTGGTCTTCACCAGCCCGCCCATCATCGAGAGCCGCCAGTGGATGTGGTCGTAGGGCGCCCAGTCGAGGATCACCGGATGGATCGTTTGCGGCTTCTGCCCGGGCAGCGCCAGCTCCACGGTCCAGCGGTCGCCGATCCGGATGGTCCCCTCGGCCTTCGGATAGATCGGGTTCCAGTCCGACCAGCCGGCCAGGTCCGACAGGATGTCCCAGACCACCTCGTCCGGGGCCTGGATGCCGATGCGGCGCTCAAGCTTGATGGCCATAGCTCAATAACCCCCGATTATCCCCGCGAAAGCGGGGACCCAAGCCGAGCTTGCCGACCTCAGCAGTTCCAGGTCTCGTAAAGATCGAGCCATTCGGGATTCGATGACTCGATCAGCTGAATTTTCCAAGCCCGGTTCCATTTCTTGATCGCGCGCTCGTGCGCCCGGGCGCCTTCGCGGGAGTCGTGGACTTCGTACCAGACGAGCCGATCGACCCCGTATTTCGCGGTGAATCCGCTGTATGCCTTGGTCTTGTGCTGCCACACACGCTTGCCGAGGTCATCTGTCTGACCGCAATAGAGCGTGCCGTAAGGCCCGCTGGCCAGCAGATAGGTGTAGAAAGACACACGCAGCTCCGAGGGTTCCCGCGAAAGCGGGAATCCAAGCAGATATTCAACCTTAGCGATAGATAGCTGCTGACTCAGCTTGGGTCCCCGCTTTCGCGGGGATAATCGGATTGTGGGAGCCTCAGACGCTCTCTTTCAACCGCCACGTGGCGCCGTCCGCGCTGTCCATCACGACCACGCCCATCGCATCGAGCTCGCCGCGGATTCGGTCGGCTTCGGGCCAGTTCTTTTCCGCCCGCGCCGCCTTCCGCGCCTCCAGCAGGGCCTCGACCTTCCCGCGGAGGTCGTCGTCGGCGCCGCCGGCGAACCAGACGTCCGGGTCTTCCTCGAGGAAGCCCATCAGGTTGGAGGCCGCCAGCAGGGCGGCCTTGGCCGCCGACTTGGCCTCGCCATGGGCGGTCTCCAGCGCCTTGGCGAGCGCGAACAGCTCGGCGTAGGCCCTGGGCGTGTTGAGGTCGTCGGCCAGGGCCTCGACCACGGCGGCCGGCGCGGCCGTCGCCGGAACCTCGAGCCCCTTCACCCGCTGCAGCACCCCGTAGAGGTAGTCGAGGTTCTTGCGGCTCTGCTCGAGCAACTCGCCGGTCCAGTCCAGCGGCTGGCGGTAGTGGCCGCTGAGCAGCGCCCAGCGGACGACCTCGCCCGGAACCCGCGTCAGCAGATCGTGCGGGATCACCACATTGCCCAGGCTCTTGGACATCTTGACCCCCTCGATGTCGAGGAAGCCGTTGTGCATCCAGAACCGGGCGTAGGTCGGCAGGTCGTGCGCGCACCGGCCCTGGGCCAGCTCGTTCTCGTGGTGGGGGAAGGTCAGGTCGATGCCGCCGCCGTGGATGTCGATGGGCAGGCCGAGCGTCGCCTCGATCATCGCCGAGCACTCGATGTGCCAGCCGGGACGGCCCGGACCCCAGGGGCTGTCCCACACCGGCTCGCCGGGCTTCGAGGGCTTCCACAGCACGAAGTCGGCCGGATGGCGCTTGTAGGGGGCGACCTCGACCCGGGCGCCGGCGATCATCTCGTCCAAGGGCCGGCCCGACAGCCTGCCGTAGTCGGCGAAGCTCTGGGTGTCGAACAGCACATGGCCCTCGGCGGCATAGGCCGCGCCGCGCTGGAGCAGGGCGTCGATCTGCGCCTGCATGGCGGCGATGTGGGCGGTCGCCCGCGGGCTCAGCGTCGGCTGCAGGGCGCCCATCGCCCCCGCGTCGGCCTCGTAGGCCGCCAGGTAGCGGTCGCTGATCACCCGGATGTCGACGCCTTCCTCGGCCGCCTTCGCGTTGATCTTGTCGTCCACGTCCGTGACGTTGCGGGCGTAGACGACATGCTCCGCCCCGAAGACGTGGCGCAGCAGGCGGAACAGGGTGTCGAACACGACCACCGGCCGGAAGTTGCCGATATGGGCGTAGCCGTAGACCGTCGGCCCGCAGACATACATCGTCACCCGCTCGGGATCGGCGGGAACGAAGGGCCGCTTTTCGCGGGCCATGGTGTCGTAGAGCTTCAGCATGGTGTCAGCTTGACGTTCGGGAAGAGCTTGCCGGTGCGGCGCAGGGTCCCATATAGGTTTCAGGCGCACGAGGCCACGGCCCGACGCGCTGTGAATGGGGTGGCACGCGTCATTCCGGGGCGACGGGCGCTCCGGCGCAACTCAGCCCCGGGAAGCTCCCCTCGAAATGGACGCCCTCAGCCGCGAGCGAACCCTGATCGGCCGCGCCGATCTTGATCTTGAACCCGCCAAGCGCCCCACCCGCGAAGAAGCGATGGAAGCCGTGCGCACCCTCATCGCCTGGGCCGGGGACGACCCCCGCCGCGAGGGCGTCATCGACACGCCCAAGCGGGTGGTCGACGCCTTCGGCGAATGGTTCGAGGGCTACACCGCCGATCCCGCCAAGGAGCTCTCCCGCACCTTCGAGGACGTGCAGGGCTACGACGACATCGTCATGCTGCGCGAGATCGAGGTGGAGAGCCACTGCGAGCACCACATGGCGCCGTTCCTGGGGAAGGCCTACGTCGCCTACATGCCGACCAACCGCGTGGTCGGCATCAGCAAGATCGCCCGCGTGGTCGAGATCTTCGCCCGTCGCCTGCAGACCCAGGAGACGATGACCCAGCAGATCGCCGACGCCATCTGCGACAGCCTCAAGCCCGCCGGCGTGGCGGTGCTGATCGACGCCGAGCACCAGTGCATGACCACCCGCGGCGTGCACCACCGGGACGTGTCGACCATCACCACCCAGTTCCGCGGCGTCTTCAAGACCGACACGGCCCTGCGCCAGCGGTTCCTGGATTTCGTGAACCGGCGCTGACGGACGGGGACCGCGCCAGCTGTCCCTCGGGACTGCCTGCGCTGTCCCCCTGCGCCGCGACAGGGACAGGACATCAGGTCCCAAGGGACATGACGTCCGGTCCCGCTAGCTCATCATCGTCGCCAGATAGTCCGCCTTGCCGAGCGGGACGCCCTGCGCCCGCAGCACGGCGTAGGCCATGGCCGTATGGAAATGGAAGTTCGGCAGGGCGAAGCGGCGCAGGAACTCGCCGCCGTTTTCGAAGTCGAAGCTCATCCCCGGGAACTCCATCCTGATCGGGCGGGCGTCCGACCCCTCGAAGGCCGCGGCGTCGACGGCCTCGAGCCACGCGATCGCGGTGGCGATGCGCGCGCGCAGCTCGGCGAAGGTCTTCTCCTCGTCGGGCCAGGCCGGGGCGGCGAGGCCGGTCATCCGGAAGACATTCAGCTTGGCGGCGTCCGTGGCGCGCTGCACCTGGCCGGCCAGGGTCAGCATGTCGGGCGCCAGACGCGCCTCGACGAGGTCGTCGGCCGACGTGCCGTTTTCGGCGGCCCAGGCCTGCGCCTTGGCGAACTGGCCGTCCATGGACTGCAGCGCCCGAATGAAGACGGGAACCGTGGATTGATACAGGGACATGGGGCGCTCCTCCGCGACTGAGCGGCAAACATGGGGTGTCGCCGGCCCCCGTCCAGTCCCGGGGCGCGAAGGATCGTTGAGGTTCGTACCCGCCGGCGTGTAGATGGCGGCATGACCCGGCCCCGTTTCCCGACCGCCCCCGACGCCGCCGCGCTGGAGCGGGGCGGCGTGCTGGCCCCCAGGTTCGACGCCGCCGGCCTGGTCGCGGCGGTGGCGCAGCACGCCGACACCGGCGAGGTGCTGATGGTCGCCTGGATGAACGACGAGGCGCTGGCGCTCACCCTCGAGACGGGCCTGGCCCACTATTTCAGCCGATCCCGCGGCGCGCTCTGGAAGAAGGGCGAGACCAGCGGCCAGCTGCAGGACGTCGTCGAGCTGCGGGTGGACTGCGACCAGGACGCGGTGCTGCTCAGGGTGCGGCCGCGCGGCGACGGCGGCGCCTGCCACGTCGGCTTCCGGTCCTGCTTCTATCGCGTCGTCGCGCCGGGCGGGACGCTCGAGGAGCGGTAACGCCCCCGCCCCCGACGCGGGATCAGACCGCGTTGAGCGGCGAGACGCCGCCGCCCGCGATCGGGGCCAGCGTGAAGCGCCGGCTGGTCGCGGTGGTGTAGCTGCGCGAATGGATGGTCGAGACGGCCACCATCTCCGCCCTGGCGGCGTCGCGGGTGAGGGTCAGCAGCACGAAGCCCTTGGCCGACTGGTCGCAGTAGACGACCTCTTCGTTGCGCTGCTCGAAGCCCTCGTTCAGGGGCACGGTGGGCAGATAGTCGCCGCCCCCCGGGCTGGTGATCGAGGTCGCCGCGAACTCGGCGGCCCGCAGCACGCCCGCTTCGTCGCGCAGTTCGTTGGCCCAGAAGGTGTGGCTGTCGCCCGCCAGCACGATCGGCCGCGCGCCGACGCCGGCGAAGGTGGCCAGCACGCGCTCGCGGTCGGCCGGATAGCCGTCCCAGGCGTCGAGGTTGTAGGGCAGGCCCGTCGCCGCCAGCCGCGCCAGCCGGGCGACGCGGGGCTTCACGTCGTCGTCGAGCGCAGCCAGCACCTGGCCCCACTTCTCGGCCCCGAGCTGCTTCTCGAAATCGGGGGCGGCGACCTTGCCCATCACTACCTGGTTGCCGATCACCTGCCAGGTGCGGCCGGCCTCCACCGAGCGGGTCAGGGTCTGGGCCAGCCAGGCGTGCTGCTCCTCGCCGATCAACCGCCGCGCCGGATCGCGCCATTTCGCGGCGAAGGCGGCGACGTCGGGCTTGCCGTCGACGACGGGCAGATCGGCCGAGTAGCTGAGCGGCGCGCTGCGCGCGGTCAGCCGGGTCTCGACCATGACCAGCGAGGCGACGTCGCCGAAATGGAAGGTGCGGTTGGCCATCTCCATGGCCCGGCCGACGCCGGGCTCGCGGATCGGCATCCACTCGTAATAGGCCTTCAGGGCCGCCGCCTTGCGCCCGCCCCAGTCGCCCTCGCCCTTGTCGGGGTCGTGGTTCTCGGCGCCGTCGGCGAAGCTGTCGTTGGCTGTCTCGTGGTCGTCCCAGACGGTGATCCAGGCGGCGCGGGCGTGGGCGGCCTGGAGCTGCGGGTCGGACTTGTACTGGGCGTGACGGCGGCGGTAGTCGGCGAGGGTGACGCACTCGTGGGGCGGGTCGTGCGGCCGCTCGGCCGCCACGGGCGAGCCCATGCCGTAGCTGCCCGGCCCGCCGTACTCGTAGATGTAGTCGCCCAGGTGAACGACCGCGTCGACCCGCTCCAGCGCCGCGATGGCGCCGTAGGCGTTGAAGTAGCCGTTCGGATAGAGGGCGCAGGAGGCGACGGCGAGAACGACGTCCCGCGTCTTTTTCGGCAGGGTCCGGAAGCGGCCGACGGGCGACTGGGTCGAGCCCCAGGCGAACCGGTAGAAGCAGGTCGCGCCGGGTTTCAGCCCCGCGACCTCGACCTTGACGGTGTGATCCCGGGCGGCCACCGCCCAGGCCGTGCCGCGGGCGAGGATCTTCTCGAAGCCGGCGTCCGCCGCCGCCTGCCAGGCGACCTCGACGGCCTGGGGAGCGGCGCCGGCGCCGTCCCAGCTGAGGCGCGTCCAGATCAGCGCGCTGTCCTCGGTCGGATCGCCGCTGGCGACGCCATGCTGGAAGGACCAGGCCGGCGCCGTCCCCGCCACCGCCGGTGCGGCCGTCGCGCCGGCGCCCGCGCCGAGCAGGGCCAGCAGCCCGCGCCTGTTCACGCCCATGACCCGTCTCCCCCTCGCGCGCTCCGTGGAGGCGACTTCACAACAGCCGTGTGACGGCTGTCCAGCGGTCGTCGAAAAAAGAACGCCCCGGCCGGCGGGACAGGCCGGCCGGGGCGCAGTGCGGCGGAAGCCTCTCGGGGGAAAGTCTTCCGCCCACGCCGCCTCGGACCTTGGTCGAGGGGCGCCAATGCGGCGGACCGGAGGGATCAGCGGCCTGGCTGGGCCCCGGGGACAGGGGCGGCGGCGTGACCCGGCGCGACGACGGTCAGCGCGATGGCGCCGGCGGCGGCGGCAAGCGCGATGATCAGGGGCGCGAGCTTCATCTGGATGTTTCCCGATTGCGGCCCTCTTCGGCGGGGCCGTGACTGGCTCCCGGTATAGGCCTCGCCCCCGGCGTGCAGGCAGGCGTAACGGCGTTCGTGAAAATGCGCCGGCATGCGCGACGGCATGCATCGCTTTGCACCGTTCCATGCATCGGTGGTTGCATTTCGATGCAAGGGCGAGAATCCTAGCGGACCTGAGGGGGCCCATGGCGCGGCTGGAGAACTTTCCGGGCAAGCTCGACCTGGTGATGAAGGCGCTGTCCTTCAGCCGCGGCCGGCTGGCGGCCGACCTGGGGGTCGACAAGTCGGTGGTGGCGCGCTGGGCGACGGGCGCGGTCAGCCCGTCCGAGCACAATCTCGCGGCGCTGACCCAGCTGATCGCGCAGAAGAAGCCGGGCTTCTCCATGCTGGACTGGGACCGCTCGCCGGAGGCGCTGGTCGGCCTGTTCGGCGGCGAGTCGCGCGCCGAGGCCGCCCGCCCGGTGACTCCGAGGAGCCTGGACCTGCTGGCGCCGCTGATCGAGCAGTCGCGGCTGACCACCGACCGGCGCGGTGCGGCCTACGAGGGTTTCTGGCGCTCGACCCGGCCGTCGGTGATCATGGAAGGACGCTTCTTCCACGACCACGGCATGATCCGCCGCGAATCCGACGGCCTGCTGCGCTTCAACGCCGGCGGCTCGGGCCTGCTGTTCCAGGGCTGGGTGCTGCTGAACGAAGGGCAGCTGTTCATCGTCCTCTACGACACGGTGGGGCTGACCCCGATCTTCCTGATCCTCAATGGCGTGCCGCTGCAGAAGGCCTCCCTTCTGGACGGCATCGTCATGGCCTCGGCGCTGAACGCCGCCCGCACGCCCTCGGCCTATCCGGTCATCCTCGAGCGGATCGGCGACCTGTCGGGCGACCGCGAGGCCGACGACGCCCGCTGCCAGGAACTGATCGCCCGCGACCCCCTGGCGCCGGAAGGCGAGGTGCCCGAGCACATCCAGAAGCATCTGGTTCGCGACGTGGGACCGGGCGCGGTCGCCGCGGGCGTCGGCGACCTCTTCCTGCTGGCCCCCGTGACGACCACCCTCTCCCGCGGCGCCAGCGCCGGCGGCCATCTGACGGGCTGATCGCGTCCTTCGACACACGGCTTCGCCGCTGCTCCGGAAGACGTGGTCAGAGTCGGCCCTGGCGAGCCGCGGATCGAACTCCGAAGGGAGTCAGCGTAGGTCCTGCTTAATGACGATGGCCGATCCCGACCTCGACGACGACGCCCTCGAGCCCGATCAGCCGGTCGAGCGGGTCGTCGAGATCACGCCCGAGGCCGCCGGCGGACGGCTGGACAAGGCGCTGGCCGAGCGGCTGGCCGATCTTTCCCGCGCGCGCGTGCAGGCCCTGATGGCCGACGGGCGGGTCCTGAGGGACGGCGCGCCGGCGACCGACGCCTCGGCCAGGGCGGCTGCGGGGATCTACCGGGTCCTGGTCCCGCCGCCCGTCGCCGCCGAACCCCTGCCGCAGGCCATCCCGCTGACCGTGCTGTTCGAGGACGCGGATCTGATCGTCGTCGACAAGGCGGCGGGCATGGCCGTGCATCCGGGTCCGGGCGTGCCGGACGGGACCCTGGTCAACGCCCTGCTGGGTCACTGCGGCGCCGGCCTGTCGGGGATCGGCGGCGTGGCGCGGCCGGGAATCGTCCACCGCCTCGACAAGGACACCAGCGGCGTCATGGTCGCGGCCAAGACCGACGCCGCCCACCAGGGGCTCGCCCGCCTGTTCGCGTCCCATGACATCGAGCGGGTCTACATCGCCCTGACCCGGGGCGCGCCGAGCCCCGCCCAGGGAACCATCGAGACCCGACTGGGCCGCAGTCCGCACGACCGCAAGAAGATGGCCGTGCTGCGGACGGGCGGCCGCGAGGCGATCACCCACTACCGCGTCGAGCGCGTCTTCGGGCCGCCGGCCAGGCCGCTGGCCGCCCGGGTCGCCTGCCGGCTCGAAACCGGCCGCACGCACCAGATCCGCGTCCACCTGGCCGGCAAGGGCGCGCCCTGCCTGGGCGACCCCGTCTACGGCTCGGGACCGCCGGCGGAGCCGGTCCGCCTCGCCATGGTCGAGGCCGGACTGACCCGGCAGGCGCTCCATGCGGCCGTGCTGGGCTTCGTCCACCCGACCACCGGCGCGCCCCTGCGGTTCGAGACGCCCCCGCCGGCGGACATGGCCGGGCTGGAGCGACGGCTGACGGAACTCCCGTCTCCCTGAGGGGTTCGGCTCGATCCCTCACCCCTACCCCTCTCCCTCCGGGAGAGGGGACCTTCCGGGGTGTGGATTTTTTCTGACAACTGACTGACACAATCTCGATACCCGAGCGCCATAGTCAGGGATTACAAATCGGTCACTGGCCTTAAACGGCCAGGATCGGCTTCCTATATGGGGAGTTGATAGGGGGCGGGCGACGACGGATGTCGGCCGCCTGCATGCCAAGGGGATGAGTTTATGGCCGCCAACGCCCTCGCCGTGATGTCGCCGGAAGGCGGGCTGTCGCGCTACCTGTCCGAAATCCGCAAGTTCCCGATGCTGGCCAAGGACGAGGAGTTCATGCTCGCCAAGGCCTGGAAGGAGCACCAGGACTCGGACGCCGCCCATCGCCTGGTCACCAGCCACCTGCGCCTGGTGGCCAAGATCGCCATGGGCTACCGCGGCTACGGCCTGCCGATCGGGGAAGTGATTTCCGAGGGCAACGTCGGTCTCATGCAGGCGGTGAAGAAGTTCGAGCCGGAGAAGGGCTTCCGTCTGGCCACCTACGCCATGTGGTGGATCCGCGCCTCGATCCAGGAATACATCCTGCGCAGCTGGTCGCTGGTGAAGATGGGCACCACGGCGGCGCAGAAGAAGCTGTTCTTCAACCTGCGCAAGGCCAAGGCCGAGATCAGCGCCTTCGAGGAAGGCGACCTGCATCCCGACAACGTCAGCAAGATCGCCACCAAGCTGGGCGTGCTCGACGAAGAGGTGGTGTCGATGAACCGCCGCCTCTCCGGCGGCGACGCGTCGCTGAACGCGCCCATGCGGGCCGACGGCGAAAGCGAGTGGCAGGACTGGCTGGCCGACGAGACCGCCGTCAGCCAGGAAACCCAGCTGGCCGAAGAGGAGGAGAAGTCGTTGCGCATGGACCTCCTGCAGGAGGCCATGGCCGAGCTCAGCGACCGCGAGCGGCACATACTCACCGAACGGCGCCTGAAGGACGACCCGACGACCCTCGAGGAACTGGCCGCCGAGTACGGCGTCAGCCGCGAGCGCGTGCGCCAGATCGAGGTCCGGGCCTTCGAGAAGCTGCAGAAGTCGATGCGCGCCGCGGCTCGCGAGCGGAACCTCGTCGAGGCCTGATGCAGCCGTCATGGCCCGGCTCGTCCGGGCCACCCAAGCGTGATCAGCCATCGAAAAGGGCGCGGAGACATCCGCGCCCTTCCTGTTTCCAGCACTGTTCATTGGCGGCCCCAACAGGCCGGGCCATGACGCTCAGGGCATGTCGGCTACGCCGCCTTCGGCGCGTCCGCCTCGTCCTTCGGCATGAAGGTCAGCAGGGTGTTGATCGCTCCGTTCAGGGCCGTGCGGTCGGGCGCGCCCTCGGCCGGCAGCTGGCGGGTCAGGGCGACCGCGGCCTCCATCAGCTTCATGTCCCCGACGGCGACGGCCGCCTTCTGCAGGTCCTGCGCCTGGGCGGCCAGCGCCCGTCGAGCCTGGGGCCAGTCGGTGTCCAGCGCGCCGGCGGCGGCCTTGACGATCTTCAGGGCCTGAACCAGCCGGGCCTGGTCAGGCGAGCGGAGCGAGTCCGACTTGCGCTTGCGGGGTCCGGCGTACTCGCCGGAATTGAACCGCCGGCGGTCGGGGCCGACGTAGTGCACCGCCTCGACCCAGTCGCGCGGCTTCAGCGCCACCGCCTCGAGCCGGCGGACCAGGTCCTTTATCGTGAACGGCTTGCGCAAAAACTCGTGCACCCCCGCGTCGCGGGCGCCGAGGATCGCCTGGGCGGTGGCCTCGCCGGTGACCATCAGGATCGGGACCTTGCGGCAGGACAGCTCGCTGCGCCGGATCGCCCGCGCCAGGCGCAGGCCGTCGAGGCCGCCGCCGCCGAACTCCAGGAAGATCATCTGCGGATCCGCCTGGCGCGCCAGCTGCAGGGCCTTGGCGTCGCCGGGAGCGGTGTAGACCTCCGCCGGCGCGATGGTCCGGATGAGGTCGCCCAGCAGCTTCACGGACGCCGGGCGCGGATCGACGATCAGCACCCGCCGGAGATGGGGCGCCAAGCGCTGTGCGAGCTTGGGATCGGCGGTCAACAAGGAACGAACCCCGCGGCTGGAAACCGCCAGGGAGCGTGGGTGAAACCGGTAAACATCGGCTTGACGCCGGCGTCGGGTTCAGTCCGCGAACGGATCGCGCATCAGGATGGTGTCGTCGCGCTCGGGACTGGTCGACAACAGGGCGACGGGGGCGCCGGTCAGCTCCTCGACGCGGCGGACGTACTTCACCGCGTTGGCCGGCAGGTCGCGGAACGAGCGGGCGCCGGCGGTGCTGTCGGACCAGCCGTCCATCTCCTCATAGACCGGGACCGCCGCCGCCTGGTCGCGCATGCCGGCCGGCAGATGGTCGAACATCGCCTCACCGATCCGGTAGCCGACGCAGATCTTCAGCCTGGGCAGGCCGTCCAGCACGTCCAGCTTGGTCAGGGCGACGCCGTCGATGCCGTTGATGGCCACCGACTGGCGCACCAGCACGGCGTCGAACCAGCCGCAGCGCCGCGGCCGGCCGGTGTTGACCCCGACCTCGCGGCCGACGGCGGCCAGATGGCGTCCGACCTCGTCGTCCAGCTCGGCCGGGAAGGGACCTTCCCCGACCCGGGTGGTGTAGGCCTTGACGATGCCCAGCACGTAGCCCGGACCGCGCGGCCCCATGCCCGAGCCCGCCGCCGCCTGGCCGGCGACGGTGTTGGACGAGGTGACGAAGGGATAGGTGCCGTGGTCGACGTCGAGCAGCGCCCCCTGCGCGCCCTCGAACAGGATCCGGCGGCCGGCGCGGCGGGCCTCGTCGAGCAGCCGCCAGGCCGGACGGGCGTAGGGCAGTATGCGGGGCGCCAGCGCGAGCAGCTGGGCCAGCAGCGCCGCGCCGTCGGCCTCGGGCAGGCCCAGCCCCTTGCGCAGGGCGCCGTGATGCGCCAGCAGCCGGTCGATCTTGGCCGACAGGGCTTCCGGATCGGCCAGGTCGGCGACGCGGATCGCCCGCCGGCCGACCTTGTCCTCGTAGGCCGGCCCGATGCCCCGGCCCGTGGTGCCGATCTTCTGGCTGGAGGCCGCCTCGCGCGCCTGGTCGAGGTCCCGGTGAACCGGCAGGATCAGGGCGGCGTTGTCGGCCAGCACCAGCAGGTCGGGCGTGATGACGACGCCCTGTCCGGCGATCTTGTCGATCTCGGCCAGCAGATGCCAGGGATCGACCACCACGCCGTTGCCGATCACCGACAGCTTGCCCTGCACTACCCCGGACGGCAGCAGCGCCAGCTTGTAGACCTTGCCGCCGACCACCAGGGTGTGGCCGGCGTTGTGCCCGCCCTGGAACCGCACGACCACGTCGGCGCGGTTGCTCAGCCAGTCGACGATCTTGCCCTTGCCCTCGTCGCCCCACTGGGCGCCGACCACGGTGACATTGGCCATGGATACGATCCTTCCGCCTGCCGGGAGGGTCCGGCGCGCCCTTCGACAGGCTCTCGGCGCGTGGACGGGATCGATTGTCTTTCGGCCGCCAGGGCGGCCGCGGCGGCGTATAGCGAGCGCCCCGCGCGGCGTCCATCACAAACCGCCGGGCCCGCTGTCGCCGGCCGGACGGCGCGAGGCGCTACCGTCCGCCGCGGACCGACTCCCAGGAGCGCGGCGACGGGCCGGCCGGCGCGGCCGGGGCCTTGCCGGCGGCGGCCTTCAGCCAGGCGAGGTTGCCGGCCACCTGGTCGGGCGGCAGGTCCTGGCGCAGCAGCTGTTCGGCCTCGGGGAAGCGGCCCTGCAGGCCGATCACCAGGGCCAGGTTCTGACGCACCTTCGCATCGGCGCGCGGCAGGGCGGCCGCGCGGCGCAGCAGCTGCTCGGCCTGGACCAGATCGCCGTGGCCGGCCCAGTAGAGCGCCAGGTTGGTCAGGACCGAGGGCTCGTCCGGCGCCAGGGCCAGCGCCTGGCGATGCGCCTCGAGCGCCTCGGCGTCGCGGTCGGACTGTTCGAGCGCGACGGCCATCAGCGTCACGGGCCGCCAGTCGCGCGGCCGCAGCGCCTGGGCCTTCCGGGCCGGGTCGATGGCGTAGAAGCCCTGGCCGCGGGCGATCTGGGCGCGCGCCGATTCCAGCAGGGCCTCGTAGTTGCCCGGGTCGACCACCAGCACCTGGCCGGCCGCGTCGAAGGCCTCGGGGTAGCGGCCCAGCTGGCGCAGGGCCACCGCCAGGCCGAGGCCCGCCTCCGCGTCGCGGCCGTCGATCTCCAGCTCACGGGCCCAGAAGGCGGCCCGGGCCAAGGGGTCCATGCGCCGGATCTCGCTCCTCTGGACCGGCGTCGCCTTCGCGCGGGGCGGCAGGGCGGCGACGCCGGGAGCCGGCGTCGGCGCGGGCGACGCGGCCAGCGCGGGCGCGGCGAGCAGGGTCAGAACGGTTGCGGCGAGGGCCGGCATGCGACACATGGAGGCGAGCCTTTCGCGGGGTCCGACCTTCAGCCTCGCCGCCCCGGCTCAAGGAATCGTTAAGCATAAGTCCGGGACCATGACCGAAGTCCTCATCGCCGCGCCGGAGGGCGCCGCCATTCCCGTCGTCTGCGTCGCCGAGGGCGCGCTGGAGGCCCTGACGCCGTTCGAACAGGCCATGGCCGCCGCCGCCGACTTCAAGGGCAAGGCCGGCCAGGCGCTGGTCTCGCCGGGCGAGACGGGCGCGACGCGGCGCGTGCTGTTCGGCCTGGGCGACCCGGCGAAGGTCGAAGCCATGGCCTTCCGCGCCCTGCCCGCCAGGCTGGCGGCCGGCGACCACCGGCTGGAGGGCCTGCCGGAGGGTCTCGACCCGACCCAGGTCGCCCTCGCCTTCGCGCTGGGGAGCTACCGGTTCGACCGCTATCGCGGCAAGCGCGAGGCCCGGCCGCGGCTGGTCGCGCCGGACGGCGCCGACCTCGCCGAGGCCCGCGAGGTCGCCCACGCCTGCGCCCTCGCCCGCGACATGGTCAACACCCCGGCCAACGACATGGGGCCGCTGCAGATCGAGACCATCGCCCGCGAGATCGCCGAGCGGCACGGGGCGCGCCTTTCCGTCATCGCGGGCGAGGCCCTGCTGGAGGAGAGCTATCCCGCGGTCCACGCGGTCGGCCGCGCGGCCGATCCCGCCCGCGCGCCCAGGATGCTGGAGCTGACCTGGGGCGAGGCCGGCGCCCCGCTGGTCGCCATCGTCGGCAAGGGCGTCGTGTTCGACACCGGCGGCCTCGACATCAAGCCCTCGGCCGGCATGCGGCTGATGAAGAAGGACATGGGCGGCGCGGCGCACGCCCTGGCGCTCGGTCGCATGGTCATGGCGGCCGGGCTGCCGGTGCGGCTGGCCGTGCTGGTCCCCGTGGTCGAGAACGCCATCGGCGGCGACGCCATGCGGCCGGGCGACGTGCTGGCCACCCGCAAGGGACTGACCGTCGAGGTGGGCAACACCGACGCCGAGGGCCGGCTGATCCTGGCCGACGCCCTGGCTCGCGCGGCCGAGCTGGAGCCGGCCCTGACCATCGACCTGGCGACCCTGACCGGCGCCGCCCGCGTGGCCCTTGGGCCGCAGGTGATCCCCTTCTACACCGACGACGAGGCCCTGTCCGACGCCGTCGCCGGCGCGTCCCGCGCGGTCGGCGACCCCCTGTGGCGCCTGCCGCTGTGGCCCGGCTACGACGAGGCGCTGGACGGCGACATCGCCGACCTGAAGAACGATCCGGACGGCTGGGCCCAGGCCGGTTCGGTCACGGCGGCCCTGTTTCTCAGGCGGTTCGCCCCGCCGGGGCCGTGGGTCCACCTGGACATCTTCGCCTGGAATCCGAAGGCCAGGCCCGGCCACCCGGTCGGGGCCGAGGCCCAGGCCGTCCGCGCCCTCCACGCCATGCTGAAGGCCCGCTTCGCCTAATAGGCCCGCGCCAGCCAGCGGGCGATGTTGAGCGCGAGCTGCTTGTTGCGGGCCGCGGCCGGGTTGTTGAAGCCCATGCGGAACCGCTCGGGCCCGGCCAGCTGGGCGCTGAACATGGCCGCCTCGCCGAACACCGCCACGCGGCCCCGGCCGACCTCGAAGGTCGCGCCCTGCAGCAGGCCGGCCACCGCCTCGCCCGGACCGTCGCGATCCAGCCGGCCGGCGGCGTCGGGCCGGATCGACCTGGCCCCCCGCGGCAGGATGAGCACCGGCCGCGCGCCCGCCGGCGCCGTGAAGGCCGAGCCGGTGAAGGAGGCGATGACCGCGACCGACTCGCCCGGGTCGCGGCCGCGCGTGACCGGCGAATCGCCGACCCCGCCGCCCGCGCGGGTGAAGACGTCCGGCGGCGGCCCCTCGCGTGGGATGATGACGTAGCCGTTGCGGAAGGCGACGCCGAAGGCCTGGCCCAGCGCCGTCGCCGCGCCGGCGAAGGGCAGATGGTCGGCGATCAGCAGCAGCGAGCCGCCCCGCTCGACCCAGGCCCGGACCGCCGCGATCTCTTCGGGCGCGAAGGCCGAGACCGGCGGATCGGCCCTGGGGTCGACCCCGGCGCCCGCGTTGGCGATCACCAGCACGTCGATCCCGGCCAGGGTCTCGGCCGTAAAGGCGCCCTCCAGTCCGCGCAGGCGGAAGCCATCGGCCGTCAGCAGGGCGGCGAAGGCGCCGTAGCGACCCTCCAGCGTATGGAAATTGCCGTGGCCGGCGTCGATGGCGACCACCGGTCCCTCGCCCGCGGCGAAGGCGGGCCTGGCCACCGAGACGTCGACGGCGGGGTCGGGAACCTGCTGCGCCGCCGACGGCGCGGCGAGCGCCAGCGACAGGGCGAAAGCCGTGGCGAGGGTGCGCATGTCGTCTCCTCCGGATGCGGAGAAGACGCGTCAGTCGGCCGTCAGGGCAAGCCCGACCGACATTAAATCGCTGTCATTCCGGCCGCGGCGCGGACGCCGGGTCAGTGGCCGGCCGGGCCCTTGGGAGCGGCGGTGGTCGCCGGCGCGGTGGCGGGCGCCGCCGCCGTGGCGGTCGAGCCCGTGGCCGTCGGCGCGTCCGCGGCCGGGGCGGCGCCTTCGGCCACGCCTTCCGCCGGGGCGGCGGCGGGCTTGGGCGCGGGCACCGGCAGGGTCGAGCCCAGGCTGTACAGGTAGGCGATCATCGCCACCCGGTCTTCCTGCTTCTTGAGTCCCACGAAGGTCATCTTGGTGCCGGGGACGTGCTTCTGCGGCGCCTTGAGGAAGGCGTCCATCTCGTCCCAGCTCCAGACCGGATGGGCGCCGGCGAACTCGGTCATGCCCGCCGAATAGCCGAAGCCCGGGTGCGTGCCGGGCTTCTTGCCGAGGGCGCCGTAGAGGTTCGGGCCGGTGCCGTTGGCGCCGCCGGCGTCGAAGGTGTGGCAGGAGGCGCACTTGGCCGCGACCGCCTTGCCGGTCTCGATGTTGGCGGCCGGGATCACCGTGCCCCAGTCGGGCGGCAGCTCGGCGGCGGCGCCGCCGGCTTCGGGGCTCTCGGCCACCGCCACGGCGTAGCCCGCCTTCTCCGGCGGTTCCTGTTCGAAGACGATGGCGCTCAGTTCGCGGAGGCCCAGGATGACGAGCCCGGTCGCCAGCAATCCGCCGGCGATCTTGTTGAACGTCAGATCGCTCATGTCCGCCTGTCTTCGTCCTCTCGACGGCCCGGCGTGCCGGACCTGAACCGGCGCGGAAGGAATCCCCCCGCGCGCCCCATGTTGCGCCGGGCTCTCTTACACGCTACCGCCCCTCGCGCAAGCCGGGCGGATAGCCCGGATCGCGCCACCGCCCCGCGTCCGAGCCATGAACCCGATCGTCGTCATTCCCGCCCGCATGGCGGCCACCCGACTGCCGAACAAGCCGCTGGCCGACATCGAGGGCCAGCCGATGATCGTGCGCGTCCTGCGCCAGGCCGAGCAGGCGGGCGTCGGACCGGTTCTGGTCGCCGCCGGGGATCGCGAAATCGTCGAGGCCGTCGCGGCGGCCGGCGGGCGGGCGGTGCTGACCGATCCGGACCTGCCTTCCGGTTCGGACCGCATCCTGGCGGCGCTGGAGGCGGTCGATCCGGACTGGTCGCACGACGTCGTCGTCAACCTGCAGGGCGACATGCCGTTCGTCGACCCGGACTACGTCCGCCGGCTGGTCGGGCTGTTCGCCGACTCCCCGGCGCTGGAGATGGCCACCCTGGTCGCGCCGGAGGCCTCGCCCGCCGACCGCGCCAACCCGGACGTGGTCAAGGCGGTCATGTCGCTGGCCCGCGGCGCCGACTTCGGCCGCGCCCTCTACTTCACCCGCTCGACCCTCTACGGCGAGGGACCCGTCTGGCGGCACATCGGCATCTACGGCTATCGCCGCAAGACCCTGCACCAGTTCGTCGAGGCCGCGCCGCCGACGCCGCTGGAGGTGCGCGAGAAGCTGGAGCAGCTGCGCGCCCTCGAGCTCGGCATCCAGATCTGGGCCGCCGTCGTCGACGAGGCTCCGATCTCCGTCGACAATCCCGGCGACCTCGAAGCCGCCCGCGCCCACGCCAGAGCCCATTCATGAGCGTACTTCCCAAGATCGCCTTCCAGGGCGAGCCCGGCGCCAACAGCCACGAGGCCTGCCGCACCTACTTCCCCGACCACGAAGCGGCGCCCTTCGCGACCTTCGAGGAGGCGTTCGAGGCGGTGAAGTCGGGCGCCTGCGCCCTGGGCATGATCCCGGTCGAGAACTCCATCGCCGGCCGCGTCGCCGACGTGCACCACCTGCTGCCCAACTCGGGGCTGAAGATCATCGGCGAGCGGTTCAAGCCGATCCGCTTCCAGCTGATGGCCAACAGGGGCGTGAAGCTGGAGCAGGTGAAGACCGTCTCCAGCATGGCCATCGCCCTGCACCAGTGCCGGCGCAGCCTGAAGAAGCTGGGAGTCGCCACCGAGGCGGTGGGCGACACCGCCGGCGCCGCCCGCATGCTGGCCCAGCATCCCGACCCGGCGCGGGCGGCGATCGCCCCGGCCCTGGCGGCGGAGATCTACGGCCTCGACATCCTGATGCGCGACATCGAGGACGAGCGGCACAACACGACCCGCTTCCTGGTGATGACCGGCGAGGCCAGTCCGCCGCCGCCGCCCTTCACCAGCCGCTGCATCACCAGCTTCTGCTTCCGGGTGAAGAACCTGCCGGCGGCCCTCTACAAGGCCATGGGCGGGTTCGCGACCAACGGCGTCAACATGACCAAGCTGGAAAGCTACATGGAGGGCGGCGCCTTCACGGCCACCTTCTTCTACGCCGAGGTCGACGGCCGCCCGGAAGACCGCGGCCTGGCCCTGGCCCTCGAGGAGCTTGGCTTCTTCTCCGAGAAGACCGAGATCCTCGGGGTGTTTCCGGCCGATCCGTTCCGGGACCGGGTGTAGGGGCGAGTCGCGAGGGACGAGGGGCGAGCAGAACGGAGCACGTTCTCGCCCCTCACCCCTCGCCCCTTCCCTGACTCGGCGTCACCGCCCTAACCTCCCCCCATAACCCCTGGGGGAGGAACCCATGCCCGACGCTTCCGAGTCCGTGTTGATTCCCGTGCTGGCGCTGGTCGTCTGGTCGCTGCTGATCTGGATCTGGATGTACGCCACGCGCATCCCGGCCATGAGCAGGGCGAAGATCAACCCTCAGGACGCCCGCTTCCCGGGCTCGCTCAGCGGGCTGCCCGACAGCGCCCGGCAAGTGGCCGACAACTACAACCACCTGATGGAGCAGCCGACGATCTTCTACGCCCTGGCCTTCGCGACCTACCTGCTGGGCTTCGAGAGCGCCACGACGTCGATGCTGGCCTGGGCCTATGTCGGGCTGCGGGTCGTGCACAGCCTGATCCAGTGCACGATCAACCGCGTGACCCTGCGCTTCCTGGTGTTCAGCCTGTCGACGGTCGTGCTGATGGCCTGGGCCGTCTGCGACCTGCTCGCCCTGCGCGGGGGCTAGGACGCGAGGACTCGTCAGTCGTTCCTCGCGAATACGAGAAGCGATTGGCGAGTAGCGAATAGCGAATAGTTCGTCCCGCTGCGGCCCGATCCAGGTCCCTTCTGCGATTCGGATGGGACCGCACTCAGCGCAGCGGCTCACGCCCTACTCGCTACGCCCTACTCGCTAATCCTCTTCCTCGGCCCAGCTCTTGACCAGCTGGTGGGCGATGGCCAGCGGCGGCGGCGCGAAGCAGCCGTCGTAGCCGCCGTCGATCAGCTGGCGGGCCTCTTCGCGCGTGAACCAGCGGACGGCCTCGAGCTCGGTCTGGTCGGGCCGGGCCTCCTGGCTGTCGACCTCGGCGATCAGCCCGATCATCAGCGAGTTCGGGTAGGGCCAGGGCTGGGTCGAGTGATAGCGAACGGCGGTGGCGGTGAGGCCGGCCTCCTCCATCAGCTCGCGGGCGCAGGCCTCCTCGATGGTCTCGCCCGGCTCAAGGAAGCCGGCCAGGGCCGAATGCATGCCCTTGGGCCACATTGCCTGACGGCCGAGCAGGCATTTGCCGCCGTTCGTCGCCAGCATGATCACGACCGGGTCGGTGCGCGGGAAATGCTCGGCGTTGCAGGCCGGGCAGGCGCGCTTCCAGCCGCCCTCGGCGACCAGGCTGGGCTCGCCGCAGTTGGCGCAGTAACGGTGCTTGCGACGCCATTCGAACATGCCCTTGGCCGTGGCGGCGATCGCCGCTTCGGCGGCCGGCAGGGCGGTGGCGACGGCGCGCAGGTCGCGGAAGCGGCCGAAGCCCTCGAGTGGCCCTTCGGCGGGATCGGGGGCGCCCTCCAGGTCGACGGCGAAGACCGCCGTTTCCTTCCAGAGGCCGAGAAACAGCAGCCGCTCCCAGCCGCCGGCCAGCTCCAGCCCCATGGCGGCCGGCACATAGGCCAGCTGGGCTCCCCCCTCGCCGCCCTTTTCGGTCAGCGGCTGGCCGTTCCACAGCGGCAGGGCCAGGGAAGCCGGATCGGCCAGCCGGGCGTCGAGCCAGTCCTGGTCTGGCCGCCGCTCGCTGGCGCGGTCCAGGGGATTGCCGGAGAAGGTGTTGGCGACAGCGGAGAGGGGCATGGGCGGCTTGTTTTCACCATCGGCGTTGCGAGGCAAGTCCTTCGGGCCCTCGGCATTTCTCTAACCCGTCATGGCCCGACTTGTTCGGGCCACCCATGAACACGGCGCCCTGGAACGAGGCGCGGGAATGACATTGCTCGCTTGGGAAGGCTCATCACGCATGGGTGGCCCGGACAGGCCGGGCCATGACGGCGGTTGGTTTGGGGAGGGAGAGGTTGCATCGGCCGGCCCGATCCACGATATACCCCCTCGGAGATCGGCGATGGGCGGACGCCTCGCCAACCTGGTCAGGGCCGGAAGGCAGCAGCCACAACGAGATTTGCTCCGGGTCGTCGTCCGGTCTCCACCTTCCCTTGAGGCCGATCTTGCTGTGCGTGGTTCGACACGCACCCTGCGGGTGCTGCTCACCATGACGTGTTGCTGAATACGTCATCCTGAGCAGCCCCGGCGAAGGCCGGGCCCCGGACCTGATCCGGGGGTCGAAGGACGCAATGCGGTGGCGGCGCCGAACGTCGCCGCCTAGGATGGGCCGTTCGGGATTCCCGAACCCGTCCGAAGGACCCGCCGACCCGAATGGCCGACACCGACGCCCCGCTTGAGACGCCGCCCTGGGACGAGGACGCGCAGGAGCGCGACCCGAACACGGCGGACATCTTCGGCGCGCCGGAACCGGCTCCCGAACCCGAGCCGCAACCGCCCGTCGGTCAGGCCGAAGGCCAGGCGCCCGGCGACGGCGCGGCCTACACCGTGCTCGCCCGCAAGTACCGGCCGCGCACCTTCGAGGACCTGATCGGCCAGGAGGCCATGGTCAGGACCCTGACCAACGCCTTCGCCACCGGCCGCATCGCCCACGCCTTCATGCTCACCGGCGTGCGGGGCGTCGGCAAGACGACCACAGCCCGCCTGCTGGCCCGGGCGCTGAACTTCGAGAGCGAGGCGGTGCGCCAGCCGTCCATCGACCTCGCGCGGGAAGGCCGCCACTGCCGGGCCATCGTCGAAGGCCGGCACATGGACGTGATGGAGCTGGACGCCGCCAGCCGCACCAAGGTCGACGAGATGCGCGAACTGCTCGACGGGGTGCGCTACGCCCCGGCCGAGGCGCGCTACAAGGTCTATGTCATTGACGAGGTCCACATGCTGTCGACGGCGGCGTTCAACGCGCTGCTGAAGACGCTGGAGGAGCCGCCGCCGCACGCCAAGTTCATCTTCGCCACCACCGAGATCCGCAAGGTGCCGGTGACCATCCTCAGCCGCTGCCAGCGCTTCGACCTGCGCCGGGTGGAGCCGGAGGTCCTGGTCGGTCATCTGGGCGGGATCGCCGAGAAGGAGGGTGCGCGCGTCGACGCGGAGGGCCTGGCCCTGATCGCCCGCGCGGCCGAGGGCTCGGTGCGCGACGGCCTGTCCCTGCTCGACCAGGCGATCGTCCAGGCCGAGCGCGGTCAGATCGTCTCCGCCGCCGTCGTGCGCGACATGCTGGGCCTGGCCGACCGGGCCCGGACCATCGAACTGTTCGAGCATGTGATGCAGGGCCGGACCGGCGAGGCCCTGGCCCAGTTCCGCGCGCTCTGGGGCTTCGGCGCCGATCCGGCCCAGGTGATGCTCGACCTGCTAGAGCACGACCACGGCGCCTCGGTCGCCAAGGCGCTGGGGCCCGACGCCCTGCACCTGCCCCGGGACCAGGCCGCCCGGCTCGCCGCCGTCGGCGCCGCCGCCTCGGCCGGGACGCTGTCGCGGCTCTGGCAGATGCTCCTCAAGACCTATGAGGAGGTCCGCCGCGCGCCGGACCCGGCGGCGGCGGCCGAGATGGCCCTGATCCGCCTGTGCTACGCCGCCGATCTTCCCGGACCCGAGGAGGCGCTGAAGGCCCTGCGCGAAGGCGAGCCCGTCGGCGGCGGTCCCGCGCCCTCGGGCGGCGGCGGCGGCGGAGGCGGCGGCGGCGCGGTCGCCCAGGCCCGCGCCCTGTCGCCGGCTCCGGTCCCGCAGTCCGCGCCGACCCTGGCCAAGTGGGAGGATGTGGTCGCCCTCATCGAGGCCCGTCGCGACATCGCCCTGAAGCTGGACGTCGAGCGCTTCGTGCGCCCGATCAGCTTCCGCCCCGGCGCGATCACCTTCGAGCCCGCGCCCGGCGCCCCCTCGAACCTCGCCGGCCGGCTGGTCGCCCGCCTCAAGGACTGGACCGGCCAGCCCTGGCTGGTGGCGGCCGAGGGCGGCGGCGGCGCGGAAAGCGCCTGGGAACGCCAGAAGCGCGAACAGCGCGAGGCCCGCGACGAGATCCTCGCCGACCCCTTCGTCCGCTCGGTGATGGAGACCTTCCCCGGCGCGGAACTGCTGGGCGTGCGGCAGCTTGCGGTTCCGCAGGGGGAAGCGGTTACGGAAGCGCCCGAGGAAGCCGACGAGGACGACTAGATTCCCGCTTATCCCCGCGAAAGCGGGGACCCAAGCGGGATATCAGCGGACCCCGAATTCAGCTTGGGCCCCCGCGTTCGCGAGGGCGATCGGAGATCAGGATGTCCAAAGCCGTCGGCCGCAAGGCGATCTTAATCACGGGCGCCGCGAGCGGGATGGGCCTCGAGACCGCTCGCCTGTTCGCGGGCCACGGCTGGTTCGTCGGCGCAGTCGACGTCAACGCGGCCGGGCTGCGGGCGCTGGAACAGGAGCTGGGCCGGGACAACTGCCTGGTCCGCGAACTCGACGTCACCGACCGCGAGGCCTACCGCCAGACCCTGGCCGCGTTCGCGGAGGCCGCCGGCGGCCGGCTGGACATCCTGTTCAACAACGCCGGCATCGGCCGGGGCGGACCCTTCGAGGCGATGTCCTGGGACGACGCCCTGGCGGTGATCAACATCAACCTGGTCGCGGTGCTGTCGGGCATCCACCTGGCGATCCCGCTGCTGAAGGCGACGCCGAACAGCCTGTGCTTCTCGACGTCCTCCAGCTCGGCGATCTTCGGGATGGCCAACATCGCCGTCTATTCGGCCACCAAGCACGCGGTGAAGGGCTTCACCGAAGCGCTGTCGGTGGAGCTGAAGGCGGCGGGGGTCCGCGTCGCCGACACCCTTCCCGGCCTGATCGACACGCCGATCCTGCCCGAGGAGGCCAAGGCCGGCGCGCCCGCGGAGGGCATGTGGCGACTGATCCCGCCCGTCGAGGTCGCCAAGGCGGTCTGGGGGGCCTACCACACCGACAAGATCCACTGGTATGTGCCGCCCGAACTGGAGGCCTTCGACCAGCTGCAGACGGCGCAGCCGGAAGCGATCCGCGACCAGATGGTCCAGGCCGGCCTCTTCAACCGCGAGCGGGAGCAGGCGTCATGAAGGATCTCGGCGGGCTGATGAAACAGGCCCAGGCCATGCAGGCCAGGCTGGCCGAGGCGCAGGAAGAGCTGAAGCAGCTGGTCCTGCTCGGCACGGCCGGCGGCGGCGTGGTCAAGGTGATGCTGAGCGGCGCCGGCGAGCTGAAGGGCGTCGAGATCGACCCCGCCCTGATGGAGCCCGGCGAGCACGAGACCCTCGCCGACCTGATCGTCGCCGCCCACGCCGACGCCAGGCGCATGCTGGACGCGCGGTCGGCCGAACTGATGCAGAAGGCCGCGGGCCCGCTGGCCGGGATGAAGCTGCCCTTCGGGTGATCCTCTCCTTCAGGAGAGAGGGCCCCCCCGAAGGGTGGTGGAGAGGTTTGAGGGCCTGAGAGCGTCAGGCTGGTCGACCTCTGCTGATCTCAAGCCCCTCCACCCTGCTTTGCATGGTCCCCCTCCCCTGAAGGGGAGGATAGGGTATGAGAATCCCATGCCCGCCTCCGCCGGACCCGAGATCGAGCGACTGATCGCCCTGCTGGGCAAGCTGCCGGGACTGGGTCCGCGCTCGGCGCGTCGGGCGGCGCTGGCGCTGCTCAAGCGGCGGGACCAGCTGCTCGATCCGTTGACCGACGCCCTGGCCGAGGCCCGGGCGAAGGTGAAGACCTGCTCGACCTGCGGCTCGCTCGACACCACCGACCCCTGCGCCGTGTGCGTCGACGCCACGCGCGACGGCGGCCTGATCTGCGTGGTCGAGGAGGTGGGGTCGATCTGGGCCCTGGAGCGGGCCGGCGCCTATCGCGGCCGCTACCATGTGCTGGGCGGCCTGTTGTCGGCGCTCGACGGGATCGGGCCCGAGCGGCTGCGCATCGCCGAGCTGGTCGCGCGGGCGGGCGGGGGAACGGTGCGCGAGGTGATCCTGGCGCTGCCCGCCACCGTCGACGGCCAGACCACCGCCCACTATGTCGCCGAGCGGCTGGGCGCCTCCGGGGTGGCGGTGACCATGCTGGCGCGGGGCGTGCCCGTCGGCGGCGACCTCGACTGGCTCGACGACGGCACCATCGCCCAGGCGCTGAGGGCCCGGCGGCCGGCCTGAAGAACGATGCGGTCAGACAGAATCGTCTGACCGTTGAATCGTGCTTCAGAACCTAAAGTGTAGAGCCTGATTCAGGGTTCAGATCGGTTCGATCTGAACCCATCAGGCTCCAGGCGCGATCTACGCCCCTCGGCGTCGCCGGACGATCAGGACCCCGGCGCCGGCGAGCAGCGCCAGCAGGGTCACGGCCGCCAGCGCCAGCGCCCCCGCCTGCCGGCCCAGGGAATTGCGCAGCAGCTGCTTCTGGGTCGTGTAGCCGGGCGGCAGGGGCTGGACGCCGACGCGGGCCTCGTAGGCGGCGTAGTCGGCCAGCATCCGCCGGAACCTCGCCGGTTCGACGGCGGCGAGGTCCCTCGTCTCGCCCGGGTCGCGCTTTAGGTCGTAGAGCCGCCAGCGGCCGTCGCCCTCGGGCGGCATCACGCGGGTGATCTTCCAGTCGCCGCGGAACAGGGCGGCGTTGCCGGAGACCTCGATCCCGACCGGTTCGTCCGGCCCCCAGGTCGCCGACGCGGCCCCTGAGACGACGCCCCGCAGGCTGCGGCCGTCCATGGCCCGCGCCTCCGGCCGCGGGCCCGCGGCGGCGAAGTCGAGTAGGGTCGGAGCGATGTCGGCGGCGAAGGCGGTGGAGCCCACCCGCACCCCGGCCGGCACGCCCGGTCCGGACAGGATCAGGGGCGCGCGGATCCCGCCCTCGGCGGTGTAGAACTTGAACCCCCGGCCGGGCGCCGCCAGGGCCCAGGCCCACTCCTTGCCGATGAAGGCCAGGCTGCCCCGCTCGCCCAGCCCGGCCAGCCGCCAGCGATAGCCGTGCAGCGGCATCCAGATGTTCATGCCCGGCGCGTGCACCGGGTCGCTGGGCTCTGGGCCGTTGTCGGAGGTGACCACGAACAGGGTGTCGGCCAGTTCGCCGCGCGCCTCCAGCCGGGCGATCAGCCGGCCGACGGCGGCGTCCATGGCCTCCAGCATGCCGGAATAGGCCTCCATCGACCGGGCGTAGATGGCCCTCTCGTCGGCGGTCAGCGCCTCCCAGCGCCGGGCGCCGTCGGGCATGCCGGGAATCGCCGCCTCGGGCGGGGCGAGGCCCAGCGCCCTGGCCCGGGCCGCCCGTTCCTGGCGGATCTTCGCCCAGCCGCCGTCGAAGCGGCCCCGGTAGCGGTCGGAATAGGTCTTGGGCGCCTGGACCGGAATGTGGACGGCCTGGAAGGCGAGATAGGCGAAGAACGGCCCCTGCCCCGCCGGCGTCTCGTCGATGTAGGCGGCGAGGCGCTCGACCATCATGTCGGAGGAATAGTAGCGGTCGGGCAGCTTCGCCGCCCGGCCGTCCTCGAACCACGGGGCCTTGTCGTAATAGGGCATGTAGGGGCGAGGCCCCCAGTTGTCGGCGCCGGAGGCGTCGAGCGCCAGCGAGCGGTCGAAACCGTGATCGCTCGGCAGCGCGCCGGGCCCGTGCCCGAGGTGCCACTTGCCCACCATCAGGGTGCGGTAGCCCTCGGCCTTCAGCCGCCGGGCGACGGTCCAGACGCCCGGGGCGAACGACAGGCCATAGCCCGGCTTGTCCTTCTGCGATGCGGGCAGGATCTCCTCGATGGTGGCGACGCCGGCGCGGTGGTTGTCCAGCCCGGTCAACAGCATGGCGCGCGAGGGCGAGCACAGGGGCGAGGTGTGATAGGCGGTGAACATCGCCCCCTGCCGGGCCAGCCGGTCGATATTGGGCGTCCGCGCCTCGCCGCCGAAGGCCCCGAAGTCCATCAGCGCGGCGTCGTCGACGACGATCATGACGATGTTGGGCCGTCTCGCCGGCGCGGCGGCGGACGGCGCGGCGAGGGCCGGCGCGGCCGCCACGAGCGCGGCGAGCGCCAGGCCGAGGCCGGCGCGGCCGAAACGGCGCAGTCCGTCCGCCATGCGAATCTCCGTCAGTTACTCATGGGTAACCGAGTTCGCGGGGATCGTCAAATCGGGCGGGCGGCCGCCTGACTCCGGAGGCCGGCGTCAGTTCGCCATCAGGGTCTGGCTGATGCGGTAGGCGGCCGGGAGGATCAGCACCCCCATCAGGCAGGGGAAGATGAACAGGATCAGCGGCACCATCAGCTTGGCCGGCAGGGCCATGGCCTTCTCCTCGGCCCGCAGCATGCGCTTGGTGCGCATGTCGTCGGAAAACACCGACAGGGTCTCGCCCAGGCTGGTGCCCATCTCCTCCGACTGGCGCAGCATGGTCGCCAGCGAGCGGGCGTCGTCGATGCCCAGCCGCTCGGCGAAGGCGTTCCAGGCCTCCTTGCGGGTGCGGCCGGCGCGCAGCTCCAGGGTCAGGAAGCGCAGATGCTCGGCCAGGTGACCGTAGCGGCGGGCCAGCTCCTCGGCTACGCGGGTGACGGCGGCGTCCAGCGACAGACCGGCCTCGACCGAGGCGACCAGCAGGTCGAGCATGTCGGGGAAGCCCTCGGTGTACTCCAGCTCCAGCTTGCGGCGACGGGCCTTGATCACCTGGTCAGGGCCCATGATCGCCATCAGGGCGAAGGCGGCGGCGGCCAGCAGGGCGCCCATGCCGCCGCCGCCGCTCATCGCCCAGGGCAGGGTCATCACCGTCGCGGCGGTGGCGACGATCAGCGCCGCCGCCTTGGCGCCGAGATAGACGGCCACCGCCTCGCGGCTGAACCAGCCGGCCTGGACGAGGCGGGCGCGGATGGTCGACAGCTGGGCCGGATCCTGGATGGCCATACGGTCGCCGAGGCGCTTGACCCCGCTGACTACGCCGGACAGGGCCTGGGCCGCGCCGCCGCCCTGGGCCATGGGGGCGTGACCCGACAGCCGGGCTCGGCGGCGCGCGCCGATCCGGACCTCGCGCAGGCCCAGAAAGCCCGCGCCGCCGACTCCCACGGCGATCATCGTCGCCGCGACGAAGGTCAGCAGGGTTTCGAGCGATAGGCCGGCCATGGCTCAGATCCGCATGTCGATCATGCGCCGCATGACCAGGTTGCCGATGAACATCCAGGCGCCGAGGGCGGCGAGGCCCATCTGGATCGCCCGCTCGTGGATGACGTCGCCGTAGAAGTGCGGACTGGCGACCTGCAGGATGCCGAACACCGCGAAGGGCGCGCTGGTCAGGATGATGGCCGAGGCGCGCCCCTCGCCCGAGGCGGCCTTGATCTTCAGCCGCATCTTGTGCCGCTCGCGCACGGCCTTGGCGTTCATCTTGAGCAGGCCGGTCAGGTTGCCGCCGGAGCGCTCCTGCAGGCGGATGGTGGCGGCGAACAGGTCGACGTCCGGATGGCGGCAACGGTCGGCGATGCGGCCGACGGCCTGCTCCAGCGTGGCGCCGTAGGCGATCTCGTCGCCCGCCATGCCGAACTCGCTGCCGAGCGGATCGGGCATCTCGCGGCCGACCAGGGCGACGGCGGTCGGCACCGGGTGGCCGGCCTCCAGGCTGCGGACGATGATCTCCAGCGCGTTGGGCAGCTGCATGCCGACCGCCTTGGCCCGGGCGGCGGCCTTCATGTTCAGCCAGAACAGCGGCAGGCCCGCGCCCAGCGCCGGGGCGGCGGCGAGACCGAACAGCGGGCTGCGAGTCCACAGGAAGACCAGCAGGTAGCCGGTCAGCGCCAGGCCGCCGGCGCAGACCGCCCAGCGTCTGGGCTGATAGGCGACGCCGGAGCGGGTGACCAGGTCGCTGAACCAGCGCACGAGGATGCGGCTCTGGCCGTTCTCGTCCAGGCCCCGCTGCTTGCGCAACTCGACGACCAGCTGTTCGAGGGAGCCGCCGCGCTCGGCGACCTCCAGCCGCTTGTTGACCTTGCGCTTCGCGCCGGCGACGCGGACCAGTCCCCAGACCGCCTGCGCCGCCGCGAACACGGCCGCGAAGATCAGGATCAGAAAGACCCAGCGGGGATCGACCGCGGTCATCGCGGGCTCTCCACGGAGCACGGGCGCGGTCCCTCCCCCCCGGGGGAGGCGGCCCGGCGAAGCCGGGACGGAGGGGGGCAGGTCCGGGCGCCGAGGCCCCCCTCAGCCGGCCCTTCGGGCCGACAGCTCCCCCGGGGGGGAGCGACTGAACGCCCGCAGAACATCACAGCGGCCGCCCGGGGTCGAAGTGGGCGGTGTCGTAGTGGATGCCGCGGCGGATCATCTCGTCGAGGCACTTGGGACGCAGGCCCGTCGCCCGGAATTCGCCGTGCACCGTCCCGTCCGGATCGGTGCGCAGCCGGTGGAAGACGAAGATGTCCTGCATCTGCACCACGGCGCCTTCCATGCCGGTGATCTCGGTGACGTTCATCACCTTCCGCTTGCCGTCCGACAGCCGCATCACCTGCACGATCAGGCCGACCGCTGCGGCGATCTGGCCGCGCACCGCCTCGTTGCTCAGCTTCATGCCGCCCATGGCCACCATCTGCTCCAGGCGGGTGATGGCCTCGCGGGGGTTGTTGGCGTGGATGGTGGCCATCGACCCCTCGTGGCCGGTGTTCATGGCCTGGAGCATGTCGAAGGCCTCCTCGCCGCGGACCTCGCCCAGGATCACGCGGTCGGGCCGCATGCGCAGGGCGTTCTTGACGAGCTCGCGCTGGCGGATCTCGCCCTTGCCCTCGATATTCGGCGGCCGCGTCTCCATGCGCACCACGTGCGGCTGCTGCAGCTGCAGCTCGGCGGCGTCCTCGATGGTGATCAGCCGCTCGCCGTGGCTGATGGCGGCCGAGCAGGCGTTGAGCAGCGTCGTCTTGCCCGAACCCGTGCCGCCGCTGATCACCGTCGAGACCCGGCTGCGCACGGCCCCGTAGAGGAACTCGGCGACGCAGGCCGGCATGGCGCCGACGCCGACCAGCCGCTCGAAGCTCAGCGGCTTCTTGGAGAACTTGCGGATCGACACCGCCGCCCCGTCGATGGCGATGGGCGCGATGGCGGCGTTGACCCGGCTGCCGTCGGCCAGGCGGGCGTCGACCATCGGCTGGCTTTCGTCGATCCTGCGTCCGACGGCGGCGACGATGCGATTGACGATGCGCAGCAGGTGGTCGTTGTCGCGGAAGCGGATGGGGGTCAGCTCCAGCTCGCCGCGCCGCTCGACATAGACCTGGAAGGGGCCGTTGATCAGGATGTCGTTGATCGACTCGTCCTTCAGCAGCGGCTCGATGGGGCCAAGGCCCACCATCTCGTCGAAGACCTCGGCGCCCAGCTGGTCGAGTTCGTCCTTGTTCAGCGCCAGGCGGCCGTCGCGGGCGAAGTCGCCCACCAGCCGCCGGACCTGGCGGCGCATCTCGCCCTCGTCGAGCTCGCCGAGCTTGGAGAGGTCGATCTCCTCGATCAGCCGGGCATGCAGGCGCAGGCGCATGTCGAGCAGGTCGTCGTCGACCGAGGCCGCCGCCGGGGTCTCGATCACCGCGGCCGCCGCCGGCGGCGGCTCGAAGGTCACGAGCGGCGGCGTCGCGGCCCGGCGGAGGGAAAAGCGGCTCATCAGGCGACCCTCGCTTCGGCGGGCGCCCCGCCGCGCTCGGCCGGCGAGGCCAGCAGGCGGTCGACCAGGTCGCCGACGTCCTTGACGATCCGCGACTTGGGCCGGTGCTGGCTGATCGGTCCGCCCAGGTTCGCCGAGGCGGCGGCCGCCTCCCAGTCCGAGGTGACGCCCCCCACCGCCCGCCTCTGCAGGGCCTTCTCGGCCTCGGTCATCGACGGGGCCGGGCCGAACATGCGCTTGGCCAGGCGATTGAGCACGATGCGCGGCGGCGGACCTTCGGGCAGCTCGGCCTCGAACTCGGCGGCCAGGGCGCGCGCCGCCAGCAGGGCGGGCACCGTCAGCTCGGAGACGACCAGCAGCTCGTCGGAGCCCGACAGCACGTCCATGGTCCAGGGCCGGCGATGACGGGGCGCGTCGACGACCACCGCGTCGTAGACCTGGCAGGCGGTCTCGAGGATGCGCAGCACGGCGTCGGTCGAGGTCAGGTCGAAGGCGTGGGGGTCCCGCGCCGAGGCCAGCAGGTCGATGCCGCCGGCCGCCTGGGAGACGAAGGCGTCCAGCAGGGAGGCGTCGATCCGCTCGGGGGCCTGCGAGGCCCTGGCCGGCAGCATGTTGGCCTGGGCGCCGAGGTAGGCCGCGGCGGCGCCGTCGGCGAGGTTCAGGTCGATCAGGCACACCCGCCGCGGTCCCGGAATCCGTTCGGCCAGGGCGCAGGCGATCTCGATGGCGATGGTGGTGGCGCCCGCGCCGCCGACCGCCCCCATCACCGACCAGCAGCGGGCGGGCGCCGCGTGGGCCTGCGGCAGATGCGGCCTGGTCAGGGACGCCACGGCGGCCGCCAGGTCGTCGGCGGTGAACGGCGCCTCCAGGACGTCCGACCGCGGCAGCCGCATCAGGGCGCGCACGAGGGCGGCCGGCAGGTGGTCGCCGGTCAGCAGGGTCGGCGGCGGCGCGACGGCGCGGCCGAGCGCGACGATGGCGTCGGCGAGGGCTTCCGGCGTCGCGCCGCCGGCGTCGATCAGCACCAGATCCGGCGGGGTCGCCGCCGTCCCGCGCGGCAAGAGGCTGTCGGCGGCGGCGATCTCGATCCGGGCGCCCGGCAAGGCGCGCGCGGCCAGATCGGCGAGGCCGGCGCCGACGACCAGGATGCGACAGTCAGCGAAACTCATGGGGCGGCCTCAGTTCGACGGCGTCGGATAGGCGGGCGCGGGCGGCGCCATCGGCCGGTCCATCGCCGCTCCGCTCAGGATCAGGTCGATGGCGCTGGGCTCGGTCGCGCCGGCCGTCGGATCGGGCGCCAGGACGCGGCTCTGGGCGGCCGTGGTCAGGCGCGGGGTGACCAGGATCACCAGCTCGGTCTCGGCCTTCCGCCAGCGCGACGAGCGGAACAGGGCGCCCAGAACCGGCACGTCGCCGGCCCAGGGGATCTGGCGGACGGTGTTGGCGTAGTCCTGCTGGAACAGGCCGGCGATGGCGAAGGTCTCGCCGTTCTTGAGTTCGATGGTCGTGCCGGCGCGGCGGACCAGCAGGCTGGGCACCTCGACCCCCGAGAGCCGCAGGCTCTGGCGGGTGTCCAGCTGGCTGACCTCGGGGGCGACCTTCAGGCGCACCAGGCCGCTGTCCTGCACAACGGGAGTGAACTTCAGGGTCACGCCGAACGGCTTGAACTCGATGGTGATGTCGCCCTGGCCCGTGGGCACCGGGTAGGGAAACTCGCCGCCGGCCAGGAAGGTGGCCTCCTCGCCCGAGATGGCGGCCAGGTTCGGCCGCGCCAGGGTGCGGATGACGCCCTTCTCCTCCAGCGCCCGGAGCGTGGCCTCGATGCTGGTCGAGCCGACGTTGCCGGTGACGCCCAGCGTGCCCTGCGCCGCGTTGACGCCGATCAGGCCCGTCCCCGAGCCGAAGGTGATGCCGTTGCCGCCGGCGCCCTGGATGTCGAGGTTGACGCCGAAGTCCTTCAGCGCCGTGCGGCTGGCCTCGATGATCCGCACCTCGAGCATGATCTGCTGGGCCGCGGCGACGGTCAGTTCCGACGACACCGCCTGGGGCGCGTAGCGCTCGGCGATGGCCTTGGCGCGGGCCGCGACCGTGGTCGTCGAGACCTCGCCGGACAGCATCACGCCGCCGGCCAGGGGGACGACGCGGATCGGTTCGCCGGGCAGGGCGGCGACGAGATCGGCGCGCAGGGACTCAAGGTCCTGGGCCACCCGCACGTCGATCACCTCGATCAGGCGATGGCCGGCGTCATAGACGAGGATGTTGGTGGCGCCGAGCGCGATGCCCCGGACGTAGACGCTGCGATCGGTGTTGGCGACGATCTGGGCGATCTCGGGCTGGGCGACGACGATCTCCCCCGCCCCGGCCGCCAGCCTGAAGGCCGCGGACTTGTCCTTGGTCACGGTGATCACGCGGCTGGGCGCCGACTCCCCGATCATCGAGCTGGCGATCAGCTCCTGGCCGAAAGCCGGCGCGGGCAGCGGCGCGAGGGCGAGCGCCATCGCGCAGAGACGGGCGATGCGAGGCATGGGCTAGCTCCCGAAGCGGTCGGCGGGGACGGACACCACCGAGCGCTGGTCCCCCTGGGTGATGACAAGGCCGCGGGCGGCCGGCGCCGCCGGCGCGGAAGGCGACCGCCGGGCGGGCCGGCGCGGCGCGGCGGCGAAGGTCGGCCGCGGGGCCGCCGACCGGTCGCCGCGGAGCATCTGCTGCAGCGACATGGAGCCGCCGGCCTCGGCGAGGTCGGTGGCGCCGCTGCGTCTCAGGGACAGGGACAGGGTGCCCGCCTCGCCGGCGGCGGCGAGCTTGGCGGCGTCAAGCACGCCGACCTCCAGAGTCGCCGTCTTGGGCGGGATCTTCTCGGTCGCGGCGGGATCGGCGACCAGGTCCATGCCCAGCACCCGCACGTTCTGGATGACCAGGGTCGAGACATAGACCTTCGGCTGGCCCGTGCCCTCGACGGAGCCGCCGGGGTCCAGTTCCTGCACCAGCAGCACGTCGACCCGGTCGCCCGGCAGGACGTGGCCGCCGCCGCCGGCGACGTCGTTGACCTTGATGGTGTAGGCCCGCATGCCCGGCGAGATGATCGCCGCCACCGAGGGCCGGGCCCCGCCGCCGCTGATCTTGGCCGGCAGGATCGGCTCGTGATTGACGAGGCTGGTCAGGGTCACCGGCGCGCCGCCGTCGAGCTTCAGCACCTGGTCGACCGAGGCGTAGGCGCCCTCGGGCGCGGCCGAGGCCGGCATGCGGATGACGGTGAGGTTCTTCGCCTCCAGCTTCTGGCCGAACGCCACCGCGCCGCTGGCGGCGACCACCGGCGTCAGGGCCATGGCCGGCGTCTGGGCGGCGGCCTTTCCCGGGCCATGCTGGGCGTTCGGCAGCCAGACCTTGGCGACGACGAGCGCCCCGACGCCCAGGAGGGCGGACGCGCCAAGGCTGGCGATGGTGGCGACTCGCATTTCGCGGAACCCCCGAAGTTACAGAGAGGCCGTGATTTCGGCGCTCTCCCCGACACTGCCACGCAGATTACGGCCAGGGATTTGAGATATATTCAACGAATACAGTGAAGCGCGGTAAACTCTACCGGCAATCAAGAGTATTAATCTTAAGGAGCGGCAACCACGTTGGGCCGCCGGTCACGGACGTGCGCCTCGCGGCCGGCCAGCCAGGTGCGCGCCACGACGCGGTCGTCGCCGAGAGCCATGAGGGCGAAGAGGATCTCGCGGATGTCCGTCGCCTTCCCCAGCCGCCGGGCCAGCAGGGGCGTCGCGGCCGGGTCGAGCGCCACGAAGTCCGCTTCCGCCCCGACGGCGAAGGATCCGACGCGGTGGTCCAGCCGCAGCGCCCGGGCCCCGCCCAGCGTCGCCAGGTAGAAGGCCCGCAGGGGATCCAGCGGCCCGCCCTTCAGCTGGGCGACATCGCAGGCGCGGCCCGCCGTGGCGGGGATCGAGAAGCTGGTCCCCGCCCCGACGTCCGTGCCCAGGGCGACGCGGACGCCGTGGCCGTCGGCCCGGGCCAGGTCGAACAGTCCGCTGCCCAGGAACAGGTTCGAGGTCGGGCAGTGGGCGATCGCCGCCCCGGCCTCGGCCAGGCGATGCAGCGAACGGTCCGTGCAATGGAGGCAGTGGGCGAAGACGGAGCGCTCGCCCACCAGGCCATGGCGGTCGTAGACGTCGAGATAGTCGGCCGCCTCCGGGAAGGCGGCCCGCACCGCCTCGACCTCGCGGGGATTCTCGGCCAGGTGGGTCTGCATCCAGACGTCGGGGTGGCGGGCGAGGACAGCCCCGGCGGCGGCCAGCTGCGCGCGCGACGAGGTCAGGGCGAACCTGGGCGTCACGGCATAGCCGAGCCGGCCGCGGCCGCGCCAGGCGGCGATCAGGGCCTCGTCCGCCGCCCGCCCGCCCTCGGCAGTATCCCGCAGGTCCGGCGGCCCGAGGTCCATCAGCGAGCGTCCCGCGATCAGGCGCATGCCGCGGCCGAGCGCCGCCGTGAACAGCGCCTCGACCGAGGCGGCGTGGACGGAGCCGAAGACCATCGCCGTCGTCGTGCCGTTGCGCAGCAGTTCGTCGAGGAAGGCCCCGGCCGCGGCGTCGGCGTGGGCGCGGTCGGCGAAGGCCCGTTCCGCCGGAAAGGTGTGCGCCTCGAGCCAGTCGAGCAGCTGGCCGCCGAACGCGCCCATCATGTCGATCTGGGGAAGGTGCACGTGGGCGTCGACGAAGCCCGGACAGAGCAGCCGACCGCGAAGGTCCTCGACGACGACGCCCCGCGGCAGGCGGGGTGCCAGGGCGGCCCAGTCGCCGCAGGCGGCGATGTGGCCGTCCTCGACCAGCAGCAGGCCGTCCGCATGATGGGCCACGGCCCGCGCTCCCGCGGCCCGCGGATCGTCGAGACAGTGGACCACCCCGGCCCGATAGGCGCGAACCTCGCTCATCGCCCCCAGCTTGGACCCTGCGTCGGGGATGGTGGCAAGTCCTCCGCAGGCCCCGTGCGTCCGCGGGGCGGTCAGGGCGCGAGATAGTCCGCCGGCAGGCCCAGGCGGACGCAGGCCTGGGCGGGCGGGCTCGAGGCCAGGTGCAGGCGGTCGGCCGTCGCGCCGGCCGCCCTCAGCAGCGCGCGCTCCCAGGCCCGCAGCCCCCGCCGGGGGCCCAGGCCCAGCCGGGCCCTGGCCCAGTCGGGCAGGATGTCGACGCCGGCGCGCACGAACAGGCGCTGCAGGCCGCCCAGGGGCGCCGGAAGGATCGCCGTGCGGTTCATGATCTCCAGGAACTCGAAGACGATCGGCGAGGCTTCCAGGCGGGGCGCCATCGCCTCGAAGCAGGCCCGCTGGGCCGCCAGCGAGGCCGGCGCGCCGGTTGCGCCGTAGAGCCGCGCGGCGGGAGCGGCCTCGGCGTAGTAGCGGTCCTTGTCGGCGTCGGACAGCGGCCGGACGAAGCGGTGGTAGGCTTCCAGGAAACCGAATGACGCCGTGGCCTGCACCCAGTCCAGCAGCGCCGGATCGTCGGCGCGGTAGGCGACGCCGTCCGGAGTCGTCCCCGTCACCCGGCCATGCATCCGCCCGACGCCGGCGATCATCGCCTCGGCCCGCGAGCGGGCGCCGTAGACGGTGACCATCGCCGCCAGGCCGGTCCGTCTCATCCGCGTCAGGGGATCGGTCCGGAAGCTGGTGTGGTCCCAGACGCCCGATCGGACGCGCGGCTCGGCCAGTTCCAGCAGCACCGCCGCGATCCCGCCGACGAACAGCGCCACGGGATTGCGGAACACCCGCCAGGAGACGGAGTCCGGCCCGACCAGCGCCGCCTCGCCCACGGGCGTCGCGAAATCGAAGGCGGGCGCGCCGGGCGTCCCGGCGAACGCCCGCGCGGCGGCGTCGAGGCGGTCGATCAGCGGTCTGGCCAGGGACGACGTCTTCACCAAAACAGTTTGCGTCACCTAGCGTCGTGCGGTCCACAACAACGGCGAAAGCCCGTCGCCGTGGAACGGAGGGACGCCGTGAACCTCGACCTGACCCCCGAAGAGCTGGCCTTTCGCGACGAGGTCCGCGCCTTCCTGGACGCCAACCTGACGCCGGAGCTGCGCCAGGCCGGCCGAATGACGACCAGCGTCTTCTCGGACCGGAGGTACAACGTGCCCTGGCACCGCATCCTGGCCGCCAGGGGCTGGGCGGCGCCCGCCTGGCCGGTGGAGTACGGCGGCCCGGGCTGGACCGAGATGCAGCGGCACATCTTCGCCGCCGAATGCGTGCGGGCGGGGACGCCGGCGCTGTCGCCGATGGGCCTGCGCATGGTCGGGCCCTGCATCATGAAGTACGGCACGCCTGAGCAGAAGGCCTTCTACCTCCCCCGCATCCTCAACGCCGACGACTACTGGTGCCAGGGCTACAGCGAGCCCGGCTCGGGCAGCGACCTCGCCAGCCTGCAGATGCGGGCCGAGCGCGACGGCGACGACTATGTGCTGAACGGTTCGAAGATCTGGACCACCCACGCCCATTTCGCCAACCGCATGTTCTGCCTGGTGCGCACCAGCGGCGAGGGCAAGCCGCAGCAGGGCATCACCTTCCTCCTGCTGGAGATGGCGTCGCCGGGAATCGCGGTGAAGCCGATCATCACCCTGGCCGGCGAGCACGAGGTCAACCAGGTCTTCTTCGACAATGTCCGGGTTCCCGTGGCTAACCGGCTGGGCGAGGAGAACGACGGCTGGACCGTCGCCAAGTACCTGCTGGAATTCGAGCGTGGCGGCGGGTCGGCGCCAGGCCTGACCGTCTCGCTGGAGCGGCTGCGCACCATGGCGGCGGCGGAGACGGCCGACGGACGGCCCCTGATCGACGACCCGGCGGTCCGCGCCCGGCTGGCCGAGGCCGAGATCGCCGTCCAGGCCATCGAGATGACCGAGCACCGGGTGATGACGGCGCTCTCGGCGGGCAAGAACCCCGGCCCCGCCTCGTCCATGCTCAAGACCCAGGCGACGGAATGCATGCAGCAGCTCGACGAGATCGCCGTCGGCCTGGCCGCCGCCTATGCCGGCGTGTTCCAGCCCGAGGCCCGCGAGGTGGGCGCCAACACCCCGCCCGTGGGCCCGGCCCACGCGCTCACCGCCATGCCGCGCTATCTCAACAACCGGGCGGCCTCGATCTACGGCGGCTCCAACCAGATCCAGCGCGACATCATGGCCAGGCTGGTGCTGCGGATCCATTGACCGGCCGGCCGGCCCGGCGCGGCTGGACCCGACCGCCGCCGCGCCCGTTCAGGAGAAGCCGGCGCCGCGCCGCGCGGACGGCCGGACGAGGAAGGAACCAATGCGATGACCTACGAACACCTGGACCTGCGCGCCGACGGCGAGGTCGTGTGGGCGACGCTGAACCGGCCCGGGCGGCTGAACGCCCTCAATCGCGAGCTCGTCGAGGAGCTGCGCGATTTCTTCGTCGGCCTCTACTGGCGGCGCGACGTGCGGGTGGTGGTGTTGCGGGGCGCCGGCGATGACTTCTGCGCGGGGCTCGACCTCAAGGAGGAGCCCGACCCCGACGCCGGCCGCGGCGTCGACGCCGGCCTCACCGCCCAGCGGCGGATCAGCGAGATCGTCATCGCCATGCGGCGCTGCCCCCAGCCGATCATCGCCTGCGTCGACGGGGCCGCCGCCGGGGGCGGCTTCGCCCTGGCGCTGGCCGGCGACATCCGGATCGGCACCCCCCGCACGCGCATGAACGCGGCCTTCATCCGCATCGGCCTGTCGGCCTGCGACATCGGCGTCAGCTATTTCCTGCCGCGCATGGTCGGGGCCTCGGTGGCCGCCGAATACATGCTCACCGGGCGCTTCATCGAGGCCGAGCGGGCGCGGGAGCTGGGCCTGCTCAACGCCGTGGTCGACGCCTCGGCGCTGGAGGCCGAAGCGCGGACCTTCGTGCGCGACATGCTGGCGGCCACGCCCCTGGGCCTGAGGCTGACCAAGGAGTGCCTGAACCACGCCATCGACGCCCAGGGCCTGGAAGCCGCCATCGCCATGGAGGACCGCAACCAGATCCTCTGCAGCCGCGACGGCCACTTCGCCGAGGGGGTGCGCGCCTTCCTGGAAAAGCGCCAGCCGGACTATTCGGCGCGGCGGGGGTAGTCCTCAATCGTCATGGCCCGGACAAGTCGGGCCATGACGCAGGTTGGGTTGCCTGCGAGATCGGGCGGGCTGATGGTTGGCAGAGGGACCGTGGGAGAAAGCGCATGGTGACCGTCACGCCCAACGCCTCGGGCTTCGGGGCCGGGATCACCGGGCTGGACATCGGCCGGCCCCTGCCCGCCGATCAGCTGGCGGCCGTGAAGGCGGCCTGGGCGCGGCATTCGGTGGTGTGGTTTCCGGACCAGCCGCTCGATCACGACCAGCTGGAGGCCTTCACCCTGCAGTTCGGGACCTTCGGCCTCGATCCCTACGTCAAGCCGCTGGCCGACCGGCCGCACATTCTCGAAGTCCGTCGCGAGCCCGGCGAGACCAACAGCGTCTTCGGCGGCGCCTGGCACAGCGACTGGAGTTTCCAGCCGACGCCGCCGGCGGCGACGCTTCTGCATTCCAAGATCGTTCCGCCGGTGGGCGGCGACACCGAATTCGCCGACGGCTGCTCGGCCTACGAGGCCCTGAGCCCCGTGATGCAGCGCTTCCTGGACGGCCTCGTGGCGATCCATTCCGCCACCCGGCCCTATGGGGCGAACGGCGTCTACGCCAACGAGAAGCCCGGGCGCAGCATGCAGATCATCAACTGCGCGGAGGCCGACGGCCGCCAGGAGCACCCACTGGTGCGCGTCCATCCGGTGAGCGGACGCAGGGCGTTGTTCGTCAACCCGATCTACACCCTGGGCGTCGCCGGCATGACCGAGGCCGAGTCCGAGGCCCTGCTGGCCTTCCTCTATCGCCATATGCTGCAGGCGCGATTCGTCTATCGCCACAGGTGGGCGGCGGACATGCTGGTGATGTGGGACAACCGCTGCTGCCTGCACAACGCCACCGGCGGCTACGACGGCCACCGGCGGGTGATGCACAGGACCACCGTGGCGGGCGAGGCGCCCATCCCGGTCCATTGACGACGATCGCCGGAGGGGCGCTTGGACTTCGAACTCGCTGAAGAACACCGGATGCTCAGGGACCTGGTCGGCCACTTCGTGGACGATCACCTGATCCCGCTGGAATCCGCCGTGCTGGCCCGGGATGCGGCGGGACAGTCGCCGGCCCTGACCCCCGAGGAGCGGGCGCCGGTCGACAAGGCGTCCAGGGACCTGGGCCTCTGGGGTCTCGACGCGCCCGAGGACGTGGGCGGGGCCGACCTGCCCATGGTGGCCATGGTCGGGGTCTACGAGCAGATGGGGCGGACGATCACGCCCTATGTGCTGCCGCCGGACTCGCCGAACCTGCGCATGCTGATGGCGACCGTGAACGAGGACCAGCGCCGCCGCTACCTCGCCCCCTACGTCGCCGGCGAGGCGATCAGCGCCATCGCCATCTCCGAGCCCGGCGCCGGGTCCGATCCGGCCCACATGATCACCAGGGCCGTGCGGGACGGCGACGACTGGGTGATCAACGGCCGCAAGATCTGGATCAGCCGGGCCAGGGATGCGCACTTCACCGTCACCATGGCCGTCACCGACGCGGCCAAGGGGGCGCGGGGCGGCATCTCGGCCTTCCTGGTCGACCGGGGGACGCCCGGCTTCAACGTCCTGCGGGCCATTCCGATGATCGGCGGCCAGACGACCTACGAGGTGGTCTACGAGGACTGCCGGGTGCCGGGCTCGCAGCTGCTGGGGACCGAGGGCGCCGGCTTCGCGCCGATGCAGACGCGGCTGTCGACCCGGCGGCTGCAGATGGGCGTCTGGGGCTACAGCCTGGCCCAGCGGGCGCTGGACATGATGATCGAGCACGCCCAGCAGCGGGAGACGTTTGGCGCGAAACTGGCCGACCGCCAGGCCATCCAGTGGTGGGTGGCCGACGCCGCCACGAAGATCCACGCCGCCCGGCTGATGGCCTATGACGTCGCCTGGAAGATCGACCAGGGCCGCGACGTGCGGGTCGAGATCTCGATGCTGAAGACCTTCGGCACCGAACTGGGCTGGGAGGTGGTCGACCAGGCCATGCAGGCTTTCGGCGCCATGGGCATGGCCAAGGAGCTGCCGCTGCAGATGATGGCCGGCCAGCTGCGCACCATGCGCATCTACGACGGCCCCAGCGAGGTCCACCGCTGGGTCATCGCCAGGGACAGGCTGGGGCTGAAGCGGTAGCGACGTGGCCGGCATCACGCGCTTCTCGATCGTCTACGACCCGCGGGAGGACCGGATGGCCCTCGACGGCGTCGACGACGATGGCGCGACGACGCGGCTCTGGCTGACCCGGCGGCTGTGCAAGGGGGTGGCGGCGCACCTGATCCCGCAGTTGCAGCGCGTCGCCGAGGAGGCCGGACAGGGCGACCCGTCGGTCCAGTCGTGGGCCCAGGCCGCGGCGCTGCAGGATCTGGGAAAGGTCCCGGCCGTGCAGGCCGGGGACGCGGCCGTCGTCGGACTGGCGCACACCGTGAACATCCAGCCCCGGACGGGCGGCGTGGTGCTGACCATCGCCTTCGACGACCAGTCGCGCACGATCGACGCCACCTATCCCGCCCTGCGCCAGACGCTGTTCGTGCTGCATCGGCTGCATCTCGCCGCCGGCTGGGGCGTCGAGGACTGGCCCGACTGGATCGCCGACCCGGCGGCCCGGGCGGCGACGACGGGATCGTTGAACTGAAGCGTCGGAACCGGGCGACCCCGGCCGGATCGCCGGCCGGGGCGCGCCCTCGCGATGTCTACTCGCTGACCGCGGTGATGGTCGCCGTGCCGCTGTCGCCCAGGGTGTTGGTGTAGTTGGTCTTGAAGCCGACCGTGTCGCCGACCTCGGTGAAGGTCACGCAGACGTCCTGGCCCTCATAGACCGAACAGATGGTTTTCTTTTCCTGGTCGAAGGTGTAGGCCACCGGCGCGCCGCCGTTGGCGGTGGCGGTGCCGTTGGTGTCGAAGGTCACGGTCAGGCTCTGACCGTTGCTGCTGTCGAACTGCACCGTGGTCGAGGCGGCGAACGCGGGCGTCGCCATCAGGGCCACCGTCGCGGCGGCCAGAATCGCACGAAGTCTCATGTGTCTTCCTTCCAGACTTGGTTCCATCCCCACGCCGGCCGTCCTGCTCTTGAAGGCGTCCTGGTTCCGGCTTCGTCGGCGCGCCCGGACGCCATAGCCGTCCGTTCCCCGTGACACAACCGGCGGCCTGATCGTCGTCGTCTTCCGGACCGCCGCCACAAGCGTCCCGTGACGCTGGCGTCCACCGGCCGGCTCTGGAATCGCCGATTCACCGCCGCCCGAGGATGACGAGACAACCCGAGGCCGTTACCGATCGCAAGATGGACAGCTTCGACTACATCGTCGTGGGGGCCGGATCGGCGGGCTGCGTGCTGGCCAACCGGCTTTCGGCGGACCCGCGCAACCGGGTCCTGGTGCTCGAGGCCGGAGGCAGGGACGACTGGATCTGGTTCCACATCCCCGTCGGCTATCTGTTCACGATCGGCGATCCCCGGTCCGACTGGCTGTTCGAGACCGAGCCCGCGCCCGGGCTGAAGGGGCGGCGCCTGAAGTATCCGCGCGGCAAGGTGATCGGCGGCAGTTCGGCGATCAACGCCATGATCTACATGCGCGGCCAGGCGGCGGACTACGACGGCTGGCGCCAGCTCGGCCTGACCGGCTGGGGCTGGGACGACGTGCTGCCGCTGTTCCTGGCGCAGGAGGACCACATCGCCCCGCCGAGCGAGCAACACCGTTCGGGCGGCGAGTGGCGGGTCGAGCATCCCCGCATGCGCTGGCGGGTGCTGGACGCCTTCGCCGAGGCGGCGGCGCAGGAGGGCATCCCCCCGGTCGCCGACTTCAACGGCGGCGACAACCATGGTTGCGGCTATTTCCAGGTCAACCAACGGGCCGGGCTACGCTGGAGCGCGGCGCGGGGCTTTCTCAGGCCGGCGCTGAAACGGCCGAACCTGAAGCTGGAGACCGGCGTCCACGTCGACCGGGTGCTTGTCGAGGGCGGCCGCGCCGTCGGCGTCGCCTGGACGCGGGACGGCGCCGCGTTCGAGGCGCGGGCCAGGGGAGCGGTGGTGCTGGCCGCCGGCGCGGTCGGCACGCCGAAACTGCTGGAGCTTTCCGGGATCGGCGACGGCGCGCGGCTGGCCGCGACGGGGATCGAGACCCGGCTGCACCGGCCCGGCGTGGGCGAGAACCTGCAGGACCATCTGCAGATCCGGCCGATCTACCGGGTGACCGGCGTCCCGACGATGAACGAGCGCTACGCCTCGCCCTGGCGGCGGCCGCTGATGGCGCTGGAGTACGCCCTCGCCCGTCGCGGGCCGATGTCGATGGCGCCCTCGCAGATGGGCGCCTTCGCCCGGTCCTCGCCCGACCAGGCGACCCCGAACCTGCAGTTCCATGTCCAGCCCCTGTCGCTGGACCGGTTCGGCGAGCCGCTGCATCCGTTTCCGGCGGTCACCATCAGCGTGTGCAACCTGCGCCCGACCAGCCGCGGCGGCGTCCACGCCCGCGGCCCCGACCCCGCCGCCCCGCCGGCGATCCAGCCCAACTACCTTTCGACGCCGGAAGACGAGCGGGTGGCCGTCGAGTCCCTGCGGCTGGTCCGGCGGATCGTCGCGCGGCCCGCGCTCGGGCGCTACGACCCGCGCGAGATGAAGCCCGGCGCGGCCGTCGACGACGACGTCGGCCTGCTGGACGCCGCGCGCGACCTGGGCACGACCATCTTTCACCCGGTGGGGACGGCGAAGATGGGCCTCGCCTCCGACCCCGCGGCGGTGGTCGACGCGCGGCTGCGGGTGCTCGGGCTGGAAGGGCTCCGGATCGCCGACGCCTCGGTCATGCCCAACATCGTCTCGGGCAACACCAACTCGCCGACCATGATGATCGCCGAAAAGGCCGCGCGGATGATCCTGGACGACGCCCGCTGACGTCCCCCGGAGCCCCTCACGTTTCCGGTACGTCAAGAGCATTCGCAAATATCGGCGGGCGCGGCCGACAGGCCGGAAATGGGTAACGTGAAGCCTGAAACCTATGAAACGTTCGTTCTACGAGTTATCCTTTGATAACAGGGGACGTTTCCCCAGCACAAACTCACGATCGTCAAGTGTAGAGAATTACACGCCGGGCGTATTTCGGCGTCGGGGGATTGAATGTCGTATCGTCCGGTCGGGCTCACTGGCGAACAAATCCGCGCAGCCCGCGCGCTTGCCCGCATCGACCAGGCCGATCTCGCCCGCCGCAGCCGGCTGAGCCTCGAGACGATCAAGCGGCTGGAGCGGATCCGGGGGCCGGTGGACGCGACCACGCGGACCGTGTCGGCGATCGTCGGCGCCTTCGCCGAGATCGAGGTCTACTTCGACGGCTGCGAAGGCGGCGGCGTCGGGGTGTGTCGACCCCCCCAGGGCGGGCGCCCGGGCCTGGCCGCGCGGGGCGCGCGCCGCCGCGCGGACCCCTCCCCGCGCCTGTATCGGCTGATCTTCCACAGCACCGCGCGGCTCGCGCCCGACCCCCCGTTCAAGGCCGCGGTCGACGCCATCGCCGACAAGGCGGCGCCCCGGAACGCGGACCTTGGCCTGACCGGGGCGCTGTTCGCCTTCGAAGGGCGCTTCCTGCAGGTGATCGAGGGAACCCGGGAGGCCGTGCGCCAGACCTTCGCCGACATCGCCTCCGATGCTCGCCACGCGGCGGTGACGATCATCGACGAGGGACCGGCCTTCGCCCGGCTGTTCAGCGACTGGACCGTCTGTTGCGGCCTGTTCGAATCCGACGGGCCCAGCCTGGCGGCCGCGCTCGGGCTGGAGGACGGCTTTCGGCCCGACAGCCTGACGCCGGCAGCGGCCCTGGGGCTGCTGGCCATCGTCCGCGACCTGCAGAACGTCCGCCCGCGGCGCCGGCGGACATCGCACGGCGCCTGCCCGATGGCTCCGGAATGTCTCGACGGCGTCTGCGCGGCCGGCGTCGCCGGACCGGCCGCCGCGGGGTGACGCCGGCCGGTTCCGCGACAATCCGCCGCATCACCCGGGCGGCTGCGCCCCAGGGGTGATCCGCGACGCCCTGGGCGCAAGCGACTGCCCGCGGCGACCAAGCCCCCGAAGTTCGGCGCCCCGTTCCGGGCAACGATTTCGCCCGCCGCCCGGCTTCCGGGCGGGGGCCAAACACACCACTGGGTTTACCATTGGACGCGTATCGAGGGATGGACGGACACGTGGCCTGTCAGGAGACGCCGATTCCACACAGCGACCACCCATCGACCCTTGCCGACCAGGCGTTCCAGGTCCCCGACGCCCTCGATCCGGCGCTCCGGGATCGGGCGGAAGACATCCTCTTCGCCATCCTCGCGGTTTCGAGCGAAGGGGTCGTCGTCCTCGACGCCGACCGGCGCATCCTGGTGTTCAGCGAAGGCGCGAGCGCGATCTTCGGCTATCGGCCCTCCGAGGTGATCGGGCGCCCGGTGGAGGTGCTGGTTCCCGAGGACCGTCGCGCCGCCCACGTCGAGCATGTCCGCCGCTTCGCGGCGGGAAGCGTCGACAGCCGCCGGATGGTCGGGCGCGAGCCGGTGCTGGGCCGCGCGCGCGACGGACGGGTCGTCCCCATCGAGGTCGGCATGTCGAAGCTCGCCTCGCCCAAGGGAAACCTGTTCACCGCCATCATCCGGGACATTTCCCACCGGGTGGAGACCGAGAAGCTGCTCGCGCAGGCGGCCGAGGCGGCGAACGCGGCCAACGCCGCCAAGAGCGCCTTCCTGGCGACCATGAGCCACGAGATCCGCACCCCGCTCAACGGCGTGCTCGGCATGGCCCAGGCCATGGAGCAGGACGCCCTCTCGCCGCGCCAGCGGGAGCGGCTCGACGTCGTCCGGAAATCGGGCGAGTCCCTGCTGGCCATCCTCAACGACCTGCTCGACCTGTCGAAGATCGAGGCCAACAAGCTCCACCTCGAGGAAAGCGACTTTGATCTCGAGTCGCTGGTCGAGGGGGCCCGGGCCACGTTCGCCGGCCTGGCGGCCCAGAAGGGGCTCGCGTTCGAGGCCCGGATCGCGGAGGACGCCCGCGGGGCGTGGCGCGGCGACCCCCTCAGGATCCGGCAGATCCTCGTCAATCTCATCTCCAACGCGATGAAGTTCACCGACGCGGGTTCGGTGCGCGTGCGCGCCGGCCGGTCGCCGGGCGGACTGGTGCTCGAGGTGAGCGACACCGGCATCGGCATCCCGCCCGACCGCCGCGACAGCCTGTTCCGCAAGTTCGAACAGGCCGACGCCTCCAGCACCCGGCGGTTCGGCGGCTCGGGCCTGGGACTGGCCATCTGTCGCGAGTTGACGGTGATGATGGGGGGCGACATTTCGGTCGACAGCCGGCCCGGCCAGGGCGCCACCTTCCGCGTCGAGCTTCCGCTGGCGCGCGGGGCGACAAGGCCGCGGGAGGACGCGCCGCCGGTCGCGGCGACCAGACCGGCCGGCGACGGCCTGCGCGTGCTCGTCGCCGAGGACAACCCCACCAACCAGCTGGTCGTCGGCACGCTGCTCGGACAGGCCGGCGTCGAGACGGTGATCGTCGGCGACGGTCAGGCCGCCGTCGACGCCTGGGCCGCGGGCGACTTCGACCTGGTCCTGATGGACGTCCAGATGCCGGGGATGGACGGCTGCACCGCCGCCGGCGTGATCCGCGCCCGCGAGCGGGCGGACGGCCTGCCGCGCACGCCGATCCTGGCCCTCACCGCCAACGCGATGACGCACCAGGTCGAGGAATATCGCCAGGCGGGCATGGACGGCCATATCGCCAAGCCCATCGAGGTCGACAGGCTGTTCCTCATGATCGAGGCGGCGCTGGCCGATCCGCCCGGGCCGGGCCGGACGCGCCCGTCCCGCGAGCCCGGGTGATCCGCTGCGGTCAGCGGTGACCGGGCGAGGACGACGCCGCGCGCCGCCGGGACGCCGGGCGGGTGGCCGGCCCCTGCCGCAGCAGCGCCTCGGCCGAGGCCGGGCTTTCGATGGTGGTCTCCAGGTCGCGCAGGAGCCCGTCCTGGATCGAATAGAGCCAGCCGTGGACGGCGAGCGGCTGGCCCCGGCGCCAGGCGTCCTGGACAAAGGGGTTGCCCGCCAGCGAGACCACCTGGGCCAGGACGTTGCGCTCGCACATGTCGTTCACCCGGGCGTCGAAGTCGGCGATCGACTCCAACTCCGGCGCGTGACGGCAATAGAGACCGTGGACCGGCTGCAGCCAGTGATCGATCAACCCCAGCCGCCGGCCGGCCATCGCCGCCCGGACGCCGCCGCAGCCGTAGTGACCGCAGACGATGACGTGGCGCACCTTCAGCACCTCGACCGCGAACTGCAGCACCGACAGGAAGTTGGCGTCCTGCGGCGGGGCCAGGTTGGCGACGTTGCGGTGGACGAACAACTCGCCCGGGTCGAGTCCGACGATCTCGTTGGCGGGGACCCGGCTGTCGGAACAGCCGATCCACAGATATTCCGGGTTCTGCTGACCGGCCAGACGTCGAAAGTACTCGGGGTCGGCCCGCACGCGCGAGGCGGCCCAGCGGAGATTGTTCTCGAACAGATCGCCGATCATGCGCCCTGGGCCTGAAGCACCAGGCCGCGTCGAGCGGCCAGGCGCCGGCTCAGCCCCGCCAAGTCCCTCTCCGTCAATCTCAGCCTGGCGATCGGCAGCACCACGGCGTTCTCCAGCGCCAGGTGCCGCAGCTCATGGGCGGCGAAGTCGCGCAGGTCCTTGCGCAGCGCCGGGTCGGAGGACGGCGGCCTGCGCTCGGCCAGGCAGATCTCGAGCGCGCCGCGCACGATCTCGGCCTGGGCGACGTCGGCGCGATGCTCGGCGCTGAGCCGGCCGAGCGCGGCCTCGATGTCGTCCTCGGGCAGCGCCCGCCGGCGAAGCAGGGGGAAGAGGTCCTCCTCCTCGTCGATGAAGTGCAGCAGCAGATCGTGCCGCAGGAAGTCGACGATCCGCGTCAGCCGCTCGCCGTCGAAGGCCGGGGCCGCGGCGAGGTCTGAGACCAGGGCGCAGAACTGGCGATGGCGATAGTGCTCGGCGAAGAACCAGTCGAGCGGCTGGGCGATCAGGTCGACCAGAACGTCGTCGAGGTCTTCGAGTCGTGCGGCGCCCATGTCCGCCTCCTGCTCTAGTACTTGTATTCGAAGGTGATCCAGACCTTGGTCCGGTCGGCGTAGCCCGGGCGGTCGCCCTCGAAGGCGGCGGCCTTGATCTCGGCGGTGATCGCCTTGGTCAGGGCGGCCGAGGCGAGCAGGTCGACCTCGCTCCCGTAGTCGAAGCTCCCGCCCGAAGCGGAGAAGTCGTGCACCGCCGCGACGAGCCTGATCGGCGTCGCCGCCGGCCCGGCCTTGAACGACCAGCCGGCGCGCAGGTTGAGGTCGCGCACCCCGTCCCTGGGCGTCGCCAGGAAGACGTCGGCCCAGCCCTGGAAGGCGTGCAGGGTGGCCAGGGGCGTGGCGAAGCCGCGGACGCCGTCGCCTTCCAGCTGCTCGAAGCCGATGCTGACCCAGCGGCTGGAGCCCTTGAGGCCCGCCGACAGCCCCACATAGTCGAGGTCGAAGGCGACCGGGCTGTTCCGGTAGTCGGACTGGACCGCGTACTCGGCCTCGTAGGTGGCCGCCAGCCCGTCCCGCAGCGGGCGCGAGCCGGTCAGGCGCAAGCCATAGGTCGCGTTCGACTGGGCCGGGGCGTTGTCGAACGCCATCAGGTAGGCGTAGCCGGTCAGCTGGCCGAACGGGGCCTTGTAGTCCGCCTGCACCAGGTTGGCGTCGGCGTCCCATTCGCCCTGCACGCTGTCGTCGCCGAACACGCGGTGGACCCGGTCGACATAGATCCAGGTCAGGGTCAGGGCCTTGGTCGGCCGGAAGGCGGCCTTGACCGCGTCGAAGGTCTGTTCGTTCTGGCGAAAGCCGACGTTGCCCACGAAGCGGGCCCCGTTGAGGACGATCCGCTGGCGGCCGGCCACGATCTCGCCCTGCGCGCCGGTCCAGGCGACCTGCGCCCGGTTGAGCTCGACGGCCTCGGGATCGGCGACCACCGGGTAGGCGATCTTGCCGTTGGTGGTCGAGTTGTAGTCCTCGACCAGCGGGGTCACCGCCTCGCCCTCGACCAGCAGCTTGAAGCCGTTCCAGGCCGCCGTCTCGTAGCCCAGGCGGGTGCGCAGGGTCAGCGCCAGGGCGTCCTCGGCGAACCCGTCCTGGCTGACGGATTCCGAGCGAAGGCGCATGTCGAGGATGACGTCGCCCGCCGGATCGTCGGCCGCGAGGGCGGCGGCCGGCGCGGCCAGGGCGATCGACAGGGCGCCAAAGGCGATGGATCGGCAGATGCGTTTCATGACGCGGCTCTTCTGATGAGGGTGAAAGTCTGGGGCGCGGGAGCGAGCCTCGAGCGCAGCACGTAGGCCAGGCAGGCGAGCGCCGGGTCCTCCGTGTCGCGGACGGCGGAGATCAGATTGGTCCAGCGCTCGTCGTCGGCCTCGGCGACGAAGGCGGCCAGGGCGGCGCTGACGAAGTCGGGGAGGCTCTCGCCCGCACCGGCCGCCGCCAGGGCGACGCGCCGGGCCAGGTCGGGCTGGACCGCGGCGAGCCAGGGCTCCAGCCGGTCCACCGCGCCCGTGTCGGCGATCAGGTCGCCCAGGGTCGCCGACCCGTCGCGCACCTCGCCCTCCGGCGACAGGGAGAGCGCGACGCCGACGGCGCGGGCCTCGGCGGCCAGGTCGGCCACGTAGCGGGCCGCCGCCGCGGTCCAGGCGCGGCTCTCGAGGTGCAGGCGGATGCGCTCGGCGACCGCCTCGAAGGGCAGCGGCCGGCCCTCGATGCGGCGCAGCAGCCGCACGACGTGCCAGCCGAAGCGCGTCCGGACCGGCGCCGGCGCGATCGCGCCCGGCTTGAGCCCGGCGAGGACGGCCTCGATCTCGGGCGCGAGGTCGCCCGGACGCAGCTGGCCGAGCGAACCGCCGACGCCGGCCGAGGGGCAGGCCGAATAGTCGGCGGCGGCGTCGGCGAAGCTGCTGGCGCCGGTCAGCACCATTTCGCAGATCACCTTCGCCCTGGCCCTGGCGCCTTCCTCGTCGTCGCCGCCGATCTCGACGAGGATGTGAGCCGCCTCGTAGAGTTCCGGCGCGCGGAAGCGGTCCGGCCGGGCCTCGTAGACGCGCCGGCATTCGGCCTCGTCCGGCGCGGCGATCTCGAGCTCGCGGTCGAGCAGGGCCCGGATCAGCGCCTCGTCCGGCGTTTCCTCGCGGCCGTCGTCGTCGCGTTCGGGCAAGGCCGCCACGCCGAGGTCGCGCGCGCGCCGCAGCAACAGGGCGCGGATCGCCAGGGCGTGGCCGGCCGCCGACCGCGCCTCGTCCGCCGAGGCTCCCGGATGGTTCTGGACCTCCCGGGCGAGCAGCGTCTCCGGAATTTCGACCCCGTTGACGACGACGGCGCGGGCGGTCATTCGGCGACCTCCAGCGAGCGGGCGTCGATCGCCTGGGCCGGCTCGCGGGCCGGGCGGGCGGCGTAGACCGGCGCCGCCGGTTCGGGCCTGCGCGGCAGGACGCGCTTGGTGCGCACCAGCTGCCAGCCCCGGCGGTTCAGGTACCAGACCGGCGCCGAGAGCATGTGGACCAGGCGGGTGAAGGGGAAGACCAGCAGGATGGTCATGCCCAGCGCCAGGTGCGCCTTGAACACCCAGTGCACGTCGGCGACGAAGTCCGCGACGCCCGGACGGAAGGTGAAGACGCCCTGGGCCCAGTTCATGAACTTGACCATCTCGTGCCCGTCGCGGTGCTGCAGCGAGAGCGGGATGGTCGACAGGCCGAGAACCAGCTGGATCATCAGGATCGCCAGGATCGCCGTGTCGCCGAAGCTGGAGGTCTTGCGGATGCGCGGGTCGAACAGGCGCCGGTGCAGCAGCAGCAGGCCGCCGGTGAGCGCCAGCGCGCCTGCCGAACCGCCGGCGACGATAGCCAGCATCTGCTTGGCGTCGTGCGGCACGCCGAGCGCGTCGAACACCCAGATCGGCGTCAGGAGGCCGACGAAGTGGCCGCCGAAGATGGCCAGGACGCCCAGGTGGAACATCACCGAGCCGGCGACCAGCTGGCGGCGGCGCAGCAGTTGGGAGCTGCCGGTCCGCCAGGTGTAGGGCTCGCGGTCGAAGCGGACGACGCTGCCGATCACCAGCACCGACAGGGCGATGTAGGGATAGACGCCGAAGAGGATCTGGTTGAGGTCCATGGCGGGCTCCTCAGGCGGCCGCGACCCGCCCACGGGCGGGCCTGGGGTTGGCGTTCATGGCGGCGAGCAGGGATTCAGCCTTCGGGCAGCCGACGTCCGAGGGGCCGAAGGTGACGGCTGTCTCGGCCCACAGGCGATCCATCGCCTCGAGGTCGCCCGGGTCGTCGTCCGGCTCCCGCATCAGGGCGGCCAGCGCCTCGGCGTCGGCCGGGTCGGCGGCCAGGGCCGCCAGGGCGCCGAACACCGCGCGATAGGGGCTCTGGCGCTTGTGCAGGCGCTCGCCCAGGGCGGTGAGCACGTGCGAGGCTTCACCCAGCAGCGAGGCCGCTTCCGCCTCCGGCGCGGTCGACAGGAACTCCAGGAACACCGGCAGGTGGTCGGGCAGTTCGTTGGCCGTCAGCTCCAGGCCCTTCGCGCGGTACAGCTCCAGCAGGTCGACCATGGCCTGGCCGCGGTCGCGGCTCTCGCCGTGCACGTGCTCATAGAGGTTCAGCGACAGCGACCGCGTCCGGTCGAAGAGCCAGACGTAGCGTTCCTGCGCCTCATAGAGGTCCAGGGCGTCGAGTTCGGCGACCAGCCGGGCCAGGGCCCGGCGGATCGGCGGCGGCAGACGGTCGTCGGCGGCCAGAGTCTCGGCGACGGCGGGCAGCAGGGCCGTCGTCTCCTCGGTCGGATAGCGCAGCAGCAGGGCCAGCGCCCGGTAGGTGAGCGACATGGCCTAGGCCTCCATCGGCGTCTTGGCGCGCGAACGCCGGTTGGGACCGAACAGGCCCAGCTCCGTGCGGCCGCCCGAGCAGCCGTTGCCGAAGGTGAAGCCGCAGCCGCCGCGCAGGTCGTAGGCGTCCTCGACCGCCTCGCGGTGCGTCGTCGGAATGACGAAGCGGTCCTCGTAGTTGGCGATGGCCATGTAGCGGTACATCTCGTCGACCTGGGCGGCGGTCAGGCCGACCCGCTCGGCGAGGCGATGGTCGATGCGGCCCTCGACGCTGCGGGCCCGCATGTAGGCGCGCATGGCCAGCATCCGCTCCAGGCCGAGGACGACCGGCGCCTCGTCGCCGGCGGTCAGCAGGTTGGCGAGGTACTTGACCGGAATGCGCAGCGAGCGGACGTCCGGCATCTCGCCGTCCATCTCCAGCGCCCCGGCCGAGGCCGCCGACTGGATCGGCGACAGCGGCGGCACGTACCAGACCATCGGCAGGGTCCGGTATTCCGGGTGCAGCGGGAAGGCGACCTTCCAGTCGATGGCCATCTTGTAGACCGGGCTGCGGCGGGCCGCTTCCAGCCAGGCCTCGGGCACGCCGTCGGCGCGGGCCCTGGCGATCACCTCCGGGTCGAACGGGTCAAGGAAGACGTCGAGCTGGGCCTGGTAGAGGTCCTTCTCGTCGCCGGCCGAGGCCGCCGCCTCGATGCGGTCCGCGTCATAGAGCAGGACGCCCAGGTAGCGGATGCGGCCGACGCAGGTCTCCGAGCAGACCGTCGGCTGGCCGACCTCGATGCGCGGGAAGCAGAAGGTGCACTTCTCGGACTTACCGCTTTCCCAGTTGTAGTAGATCTTCTTGTAGGGGCAGGCCGAGACGCACATGCGCCAGCCGCGGCACTTGTCCTGGTCGATCAGGACGATGCCGTCCTCCTCGCGCTTGTAGATCGCGCCCGACGGGCAGGCGGCGACGCAGGCGGGGTTGAGGCAGTGCTCGCACAGCCTCGGCAGGTACATCATGAAGGTGTTTTCGAACTGGCCGAAGATCTCCTTCTCGACCCCTTCGAAATTGTAGTCGGCCGACCGCTTGGCGAACTCGCCGCCGAGGATCTCCTCCCAGTTCGGGCCCCACTCGATCTTCTCCATGCGGTCGCCGGTGATCTGCGAGCGCGGCCGGGCGGTGGGGAAGGCCTTCATCTCCGGCGCCGTCTGCAGGTGGCCGTAGTCGAAGTCGAAGGGCTCGTAGTAGTCGTCGATCTCGGGCAGGTCGGGGTTGGCGAAGATCTTGGCGAGGATCCGCCACTTGGCCCCCATGCGGGGCTCGATCCGGCCGTTGGCCTTGCGGACCCAGCCGCCGTTCCAGCGTTTCTGGTTCTCCCACTCGCGCGGATAGCCGACGCCGGGCTTGGTCTCGACGTTGTTGAACCAGGCGTATTCGACGCCCTTGCGATTGGTCCAGACGTTCTTGCAGGTCACCGAACAGGTGTGACACCCGATGCACTTGTCGAGGTTCAGCACCATGCCGATCTGGGCGCGGACTTTCATCTAG
>JBMOOF010000057.1:0-47742 GCA_049323695.1 Pseudomonadota bacterium | reverse complement strand
CCCAGATCTCATAGCTCCGACGCTGATGGGATGGCCTCGGCGCTTTTAGAACCCACGCCTGCGCCATTCCATCTGGGCCCCGGCATTCGCCGGGGTGAGCGGTATTGAGTACAGACCCTTGGCTCTGCGTGGTTCGACACGCACCCCGCAGGTGCTGCTCAGGATGACGTGTTGCTGCACACGTCATCCTGAGCAGCCCCCGGACCTGATCCGGGGCCGTGTCGAAGGACGCAACGCTGCACCGCATCTCCACAACGGCTCCCTCACGGCTTGGCAGGCCCGGCGGACTCTCGGCATCGGCAGCCAGGGGAGGACCGCCGATGCCGCCTGAAATCGACGCCGGCTACGCCATCGTCGTCCAGCCGCAGGGCGCCCGATGGCAGTGGGCGCTGATGAACCTGAACGCCGAGATCGCCGCCAGCGGCGCGGCCGACGACCGCGACAGCGCCTGGCGCTGCGGCGCGGTCGCCGCCTGCGCGTTCGGGGCGCTGGATCGGGCCCGCAGCCGGCGGGTGTGACGCCTCAGGCGGCGGGCGCGCCCAGCGCGCTGACGGTCACCGCCCCGATCTCGACGCGGACGCCGAGAAAGCGCATCTCGCCGTCGGCGAAGCTGATCTCGTCCAGCCCCACGGCCGGGCTGAGCTTGAGCAGGGCCGCGTCGCGATGGGTGACGCGCAGCACCATGTCCCGCGGGGCGGCGCCCTCGTTCCCGGCCGCGGCGATGGCGGCGCGGAATTCGGCGATGACGTCGCGTCTGGGCGGCGTGCGGGGATTGGACATCGTTTCGCCTTTCACCCCCGAAGTCCCGCGGCGCGGGACGGATGGTCGGGCAGGACGGCGGCTCGCCGGCAGGGCTCCCTTCGGAGCGGCCCCCTCTCTAGCACGGCGGACGCCGCCGCCGCCATGGCCGGCCCCAAAATGAAAACGGGCCGGCGCCAGGCCGACCCGTCATCCTGTTCCGGCCTTGCGGCCAGGGTTATTCCGCGGACTGCAGTTGACCCGCCGAGGTCTTGCCGCTGCGCGGGTCGCGTTCGAGCTCGTAGGAGAGCTTCTGGCCCTCGTGGATCGAGCCGAGCGAGGACCGCTCGACCGCCGAGATGTGGACGAACACGTCGCCGCCGCCCGTGTCAGGCGCGATGAAGCCGAAGCCTTTGGTGGGATTGAACCACTTTACCGTACCGGTAGCCATGGATTTAGCCTTGTAGACATGAATTCCAGCCCGCGAGATGCGGCTGCCCGATCAAAATTTCATAAGTTTTGGAGGAGATTTCCGCCCCGGTTCTTTGCCCGTGAACGGAATTCCGGGCCATGACCGGCGAAATTCGATCGCCGCCTATCCCACGAAATCTGGCGGCCGACAAGAATTTATTTCCTTTGACGCGACAGGTCGTCAGCCCCCGCCGATAAACGTCACGATCTCGAAGCGGTCGCCCTCGACCACGGGGGTGGCGGCGTGCAGCGAACGCGGCACGATCTCGAGGTTGCGCTCGACGGCCACCTTGCGTGTTTCCAGACCCAGCCACGCCACCAGGGCGGCGACGTCGCGGACGCCGTCGTCGATCTTCCGGTCCTCGCCGTTGATCACCAGTCGCATGCCGCCGTGCTTGTGACCCCGGCCAAGCGAAGATACAAGGGCGCCCGAAACGACGGCGGGGCCTGATGGCGAAACCGATCCATGTGCTGAGCGGGCCGAACCTCAATCTGCTGGGGACCCGCGAGCCGGAGATCTACGGAACCGATACGCTGGCCGACGTCCAGGCCCGCTGCGAGGCCCGGGCGAAGGCGCTGGGCCATTCCGTCGTCTTCCGGCAGTCCAATCACGAGGGGCAGCTGATCGACTGGGTGCAGGAGGCGCGCACCGGGGCCGCCGCGCTCGTCATCAATCCCGCGGGCTATGGTCACACTTCGGTGGCCCTGCTCGACGCCCTGAAGACTCTCGCTATACCGATCGTCGAATGCCACCTGTCGAATCCGGCAGCCCGGGAGTCGTTCCGCAGGAAGACCTATGTCTCGCTCGCCGCCACGGGGGTCGTTTCGGGCTTCGGCGCGGCGAGCTATGAACTGGCGGTGGAAGCCGCCGCCGGCCTGATCGACGCCCAGCGCGCCTCGGCCTGACCCGCAACAAGGTAAAGCTTCATGCCCAATCCAAAGGCCGTCCCCGAGTCCGGCGACAAGCAGGCCATCGACACCCGCATCGTCCGCAAGCTGGCCGACATCCTGAAGGACACCGGCCTGACCGAGATCGAGGTCGAGCGGGGCGACCTGAAGATCCGCGTCGCCCGCGAGGTGACGGTGGCGGCGACCACCGCCGTCGTCCAGGCGGCCGCGCCGATGGCCGTCGCCGCCGCGCCGGCGCCCGTCGCGCCGTCCGCCGAGACCCCGGCCGCCGCGCCCGCCGCGCCGGCCAGCGCCGGTGAGCAGGTCAAGTCGCCGATGGTCGGTACGGTCTATCTGCAGCCGCAACCCGGCGCCGATCCCTTCGTGAAGGTCGGCCAGAACGTCGCCCAGGGCCAGACGCTGCTGATCGTCGAGGCCATGAAGACCATGAACCCGATCCCGGCCCCGCGGGCCGGCAAGATCGTCGAGATCCTGGTTTCGGACGCCCAGCCCGTCGAGTTCGGCGAGCCGCTGGTCGTGATCGAGTAGGCCGGAGCCGTGTTCGACAAGATCCTGATCGCCAACCGGGGCGAGATCGCCCTGCGGGTTCACCGCGCCTGCAAGGAGATGGGCATCTCCACCGTGGCCGTCCATTCGGAGGCGGACGCCAACGGCATGTGGGTGCGGCTGGCCGACGAAAGCGTCTGCATCGGCCCGGCGCCGGCCGCCAAGAGCTACCTGAACATCCCCTCGATCATCGCCGCCTGCGAGATCACCGGCGCCCAGGCCGTTCACCCGGGCTACGGCTTCCTGTCCGAAAACGCCCGCTTCGCCGAGATCGTCGGCGCCCACGGCTACACCTTCATCGGCCCCCGGCCCGAACACATCCGGATGATGGGCGACAAGATCACCGCCAAACAGGCCGTGAAGGACGCCGGCATCCCGGTGGTTCCCGGCTCCGACGGCGCGGTGCGCACCGAGGAGGAGGCCTTCGCCGCGGCCGAGGCGATCGGCTTCCCGGTGCTGATCAAGGCCGCGGCCGGCGGCGGCGGCCGGGGCATGAAGGTCGCCGCCTCGCGCGACGACCTGGCCGAGGCCGTCGCGACCGCGCAGGCCGAGGCCCGGGCCGCCTTCGGCGACGATTCCGTCTACATGGAGCGCTACCTGCAGGGGCCGCGGCACATCGAGCTGCAGGTCATCGCCGACAGCTTCGGCAACGTCGTCCATCTGGGCGAGCGTGACTGTTCGCTGCAGCGCCGCCACCAGAAGGTCCTCGAGGAGGCCCCCTCCCCGGCCCTCGACGCCGCCGCCCGGGCCAGGATCGGCGAGATCGTCGTCGAGGCCATCCGGGCCATCGGCTACCTGGGCGTGGGGACCATCGAATTCCTTTGGGAGAAGGGCGAGTTCTTCTTCATCGAGATGAACACCCGCCTGCAGGTCGAGCATCCGGTCACCGAGGCGATCACCGGCATCGACCTGGTGCGCGAACAGATCCGCATCGCCGCCGGCCTGCCGCTCAGCTTCAGCCAGAAGGACGTGGTTTTCGAGGGGCACGCCATCGAGTGCCGGATCAACGCCGAGAACGCGCGCACCTTCGCGCCCTCGCCCGGCCAGATCACCGGCTTCCACGCCCCGGGAGGCCTGGGCGTGCGCCTCGACAGCGCCCTCTACGACGGCTACTCGATCCCGCCCTACTACGACAGCCTGATCGGCAAGCTGATCGTCCACGGCCGCGACCGCGAAGAGTGCGTCGCCCGCACCCTGCGCTGCCTTGGCGAGATGGTGGTCAGCGGCGTCGACACGACCATCCCCCTGTTCCAGGACCTGCTGCACCAGCCGGACATCATCTCGGGGGACTACAACATCCACTGGCTGGAACGGTGGATCAAAGCCCAGGGGTAGCCGCCTGGCGCACGACGCGTTCGATACCGAGGACCTCCTCGACTGCTACCGCCGCGGCGTCTTTCCGATGGCCGACGCGCGGGAGGATGATCGCGTCTTCCTGATCGATCCCCAGCGCCGCGGGGTGATTCCGCTGACGGACTTCCACGTTCCCGCGCGGCTGGCCCGGACGGTGCGGTCGAACCGTTTCGAGGTGACGGTCGACCAGGACTTCCGCGCCGTGGTCGAGGCCTGCGCCGAGGCCACGCCCGACCGGCCGGAGACCTGGATCAACTGGCCGATCCAGGAGCTCTACGAACGCCTGCACCGCCAGGGCCGGGCCCACAGCGTCGAGGCGCGGCTGGACGGCGCGCTGGTCGGCGGCCTCTACGGCGTCTCGCTCGGCGGCGCCTTCTTCGGCGAGAGCATGTTCAGCCGCGCCCGCGACGCCAGCAAGGCCGCCCTGGTCCACCTTGTCGGACGGCTGATCGTCGGCGGCTACCGCCTGCTCGACGCCCAGTTCATGACGGCGCACCTGGCGCAGTTCGGAACCGAGGAGGTCTCGCGCGCGGCCTACCGCCGTCGGCTCGACGAGGCCCTGGCCGTGGAGGGCGACTTCTACCGCTTCGCCGGCGCCGGTCCGGAGGTCCTGCAGGCGATCAGCCAGGCGTCATAGACCGGGTGTTGCAGCGGGTTGAGGCCCGGCGACGAGGCGAACATCCAGCCGCGGAACACCTGCTTGGGCGGCGGCGGGGCGCGGCCGGTCAGGGACTTGGGCTGGGAGTCGATGGTCAGGTAGGCGGCCGCCTCGGGCGTCGCCTCGTCCGCGGCGCTGGTCTCGCAGGCCTTCACCGTGATGACCAGCGACTTGTAGCGGATCGGCTGGCCGACGGGAGCCTCGAAGCGAAGGGTCTCGGCGGTGACCTTGTCCAGGGCCTGGATAATGGCGGCGCCGGCGCGGCCCCGCCGCAGGGGCTCGGCGGGCTTCTCGGCGGCGGTCTTGGGCTTGGTCTCGCTGGTCGTCGGCTTTTCGATCGCGGTCGGCGCGGGCGGCGACGCGGCGGGAGCGGGCGGCGCCTCCTCGGCCTCGGGCGCGGCCGGCGGCGTCTCGGCGGGGGCCGACGCATTGGGCGCCGGAGTCTGCTGGGCGCGCACGAGGCCGGCCGCGCCCGACAGCGCCAGGACCAGGACCAGGGGCAGCGTGCGGCGCATGGCGGCTATTCCGGCGACCAGGCCTGGTAGTCGCCGGTCGCGCGGTCGCGTTCGCCGGCGCGGGCGATCGAGCCCTTCGGCCGCCAGGCGTGGACGGTGCCGGTCAGGTTGGGGCGATGGTCCTTCTCCCAGGCGCGGCGGGGCAGCGGGGCGACGGTCGGCGGCTCGTCGAAGGTGTAGCGCAGCCAGCCGTGCCAGTCGGGCGTCACCTTCGAGGCCTCGGCGTAGCCGTTGTAGATCACCCAGCGTCGCCGGCGGCCGTCGTAGCTGTCCTTCGCGTCGCGGGCCTCGAAGTAGCGGTTGCCCTGTTCGTCCTGGCCCACGAAGACGCCGCGTCGGCCGATGTGGAACTTCTGGCCGATCGTGGCGCCGTTCCACCAGGTGAAGATCGCTTTGAGCACGCGCGGTTCCGCTTCCGACAGGGGCGTTCAGGACGGCCGGACCATAGCGGCGCGCCCCTTCGCCGTCCAGCGGGCGCCCCGATCGGGCGACCGCAACATGTTGTGGATGGGCGACGTGACGCACGCCATATCTATTGCCGACCGTCGGCGGCCTCACTAGCCTCGGTTCGCGCGCCCTTGAGAGAGTCGGTCGATGCGTTTCGCCAAGCGGTTGGCCCGGGCCACGCCGCCGGAAGTCGAGCTTCGTACGGTGGAGACCGCCGACGCCCTCACCGGCGTCCTGGCGCCCCGGGGCTGGACCGGCGCCCGCGTCGAGGCCTGGCTCGACTGGTCCGAGACGCTGACGCCGCTGCCGGACGAGCCGGAGACCGGTCGCGCCGCCGTTCTCGCCGGCGGTCCCCTGCGGTTCGCCCACCAGACGGCCGCCCGCGCCGCCGCCGCGCGGACGCTGGAGCGGCGCGCCGACCTGACGGCGTTCGAGGCGGAGCTGGCCGCCGCCCTGACCGCCGGTCTCGTCGCCTTCACCCGGTCGCCCTCGCCCTTCGCCGCCGGGCCGGCGACGACCGTCGGCGATCCGGCCTTCCGCGCGGGCGCGGAACGGCTGGCCGCCGACCATCTGGGCCGGGCCCTGGCCGCTCAGGCGGCCGATGCCCTTACCCTGCGCCTGAACGCCGTGACCGACGCCGTCCGTCGGTGCGAGGGCGATCCGGCCGCCTGCGCCGATCCTCGCGGCAATCCCGCTCTCGCCCGCGCCGCCCGTCAGGCCCGCCTCGCCGGCGCGACCGACGCCGCCCTGGCCGACGCCATCGCCCTGGGCCTCGCCGGCGAGGACTTCGGACCGTCCGCGCTCGACCTGGCCCCGCCGCCGGTGATGCTGGCGATCGGATCGGACGGCGAGGCGGCGACGGCCGCCGGCGCCGCCCTTTCCTGGCGCACCGGCCGGCTGGCGCTGGCGCGCGACGCCGGGACGGCCCGGGCCGTCCTCGAGGCCGCCGCCGGCCCGCGGGCGGCGGTCGACGCCTTCGCCTTGAACGACGAGGACGACCTGGTCGCAGCTGTCCGCGCGGCCGGCCTGGCGCTCAAGCTGTGGACCGCCGGGGACGATGCGCCGCGCCTGACCCTGGCCGGGGTCGCCGAGCGGCTGATGGCCGGCGGGCTGGCCTACGCCTCGGCCGAAGGACGCGCGGCGGCGGCCCGGCTGTGGTCCCTGGCCGCCGAGGCGGCGCGGATGCTCGACGCCGAGACGCCCGACCTGCCGCCGCTTGGCCTGGCGCCGTTCGAGGATCCGGTCCTGTCGCTGATGCTCGGCGGGATCTCGCTGGGCGCCGCCCCGGCGGCGGGAGTCGTCGCCTGCGCCGAGAGCGCGGACGGCGAGGTGGTGCGCGTGCTGTCCGAGCCGGCCCTGCGAGGCCTCGCCGCCCTGGGCGCCGACCTCGACGCCGCCCGCGTCCACGCCCTGGGCGCGGGGACCCTGGCCGACGCCCCCGGCGTCGGACAGGCCGAGCTGCGGGCGCTGGGCTTCACCGAGCACGAGATCGCCGCCGCCGAGGCGCGGTTCGGCCTGGCGCGCCGCCTCGCCGACGCCTTCGCCCCGGCGGTGATCGGGGCCGGCTTCGTCTGCGACGTGCTGGGCGCGCCGGCCGAAGCGCTCGTCGATCCGGCCTTCGACACCCTGGCCTTCGCCGGTTTCGACGGCGGCCGGATCGCCGCCGCCGAGCGCTTCGCCCTGGGCGACGGCGCGCTGGCGGACCTGCCCGGGCTGGATGCGGCGGGCCGGACGGTGTTCGCCGCGGCCGACGCCGCCGCCCGCCTGGCCATGACCGCCGCCGTCGAGCAGGCGGCCGGCCGACCGGGTCTGACCAGCCTGGCCCTGCCCTTCGACGCCGGAATCGCCGAGGTCCGGGACCTGCTGGCGGCCGCCCGCGCCGCCGGCGTCGGCGCCGTGCGCCTCTTCCGCGAGGCGGCGCCCGCCGCCTTCGCCCTGGATCTGCCCGAACCCGAACCGGCCCCGCCGCCCAGGCCCGAGACCGTCGTCGAGGAGCGGGTGGTCGAGCGGCTGGTGGAGATCGAACGCGCCCGCCGCCGCCTGCCCGACCGCCGCAAGGGCTACATCCAGAAGGCCTCGGTCGGCGGCCACAAGGTCTATCTGCACACCGGCGAGTACGACGACGGGGAGCTCGGCGAGATCTTCATCGACATGCACAAGGAAGGCGCCGCCTTCCGCAGCCTAATGAACAACTTCGCCATCGCGATCTCCATCGGCCTGCAGTACGGCGTGCCGCTGGACGAGTTCGTCGACGCCTTCGTCTTCACCCGCTTCGAGCCCGCCGGGCCGGTCACCGGCAACGACTCCGTGCGGTCGGCGACCTCGATCCTGGACTATGTGTTCCGCGAGCTGGGGGTCTCCTACCTCGGCCGAACCGACCTCGCGAACCTCGAGGGCGAGCCGCTCAGCGCCGACGGCCTGGGCCGGGGCAAGGCCGACGAGGCGCCGGGAGTCGAGCCGCAACCGGCCTCGAAGTTCATCTCCCGCGGCTTCGCCCGCGGGGCGCCGCCCGACAACCTGGTCTTCCTGCCGTTCAGCGGCCGCAAGGCAGAGGCCGACGAGGACCTCCTCCAGCGCGCCGCCGCCGTCTGCCCGGCCTGCGGCGACCTCGCCGTCATCGGCGGCGTCTGCGGAGCCTGCGGGGCGAGCTAGGCCCTGCGTCCTTCGACACGGCCGCTGGCTCGGCCGGCCCAGGATGACGTCGTTCTGAACGACGTCGCGGTGAGCAGCGGCCGCGGCCCTCCCGACCGAATCCGGGAGTCAAACCACCCGCGCAATCTGGCCTTAAGGTTGCAGCGTTAGGGGTGAACGCTGATCTGGACCGGGATTTCGCCCCATCATGAGACCGATCGCCGCCCTCGGGTTCGCCGTCGCCCTTCTCGCCGCGCCCGCGTTGGCGCAGGACGCGGGCCAGATCGCCCGGGTGCAGCGCGGCGCCAGCTGCCCGCGCTGCAACCTGTTCCAGGCCGACCTGTCGAACCGCACGCTCAAGGGCCTGAACCTGTCGGGCGCCCGGTTGCGCCAGGCCGACCTGTCGCTGGCGATCATGAACCGCACCAGCTTCGCCGGCGCCGACCTGCGCGACGTCGACGCCTACGGCGGCGTCTTCTCCAGCGCCAGCTTCGCCGGGGCCAACCTGACCAATGCCACCTTCGTGGGAGCCTACCTGCAGGGCGCCAACTTCCGCGGCGCGACGCTGGCCGGGACCAACTTCTCGGGCGCGGAGATGGACCGGGCCGTCGGCCTCGCCCAGGCCCAGCTCGACCGCGCCTGCGGCGACCCGGCGACCACCCTGCCCCCCGGCCTGCGCATTCCCGTCTGCCGGTAAGCCAGGCCATTACCGCGATTTAAGTGGCGCCTCGGCCGGCTTCGCGGCACATGCGAAGGCGACGAAGGCCCGTTCAGGCCGCTGCCGACATTCGAGATGACCCGTTTCGCGATCGCCCTTTCGACCCTCGTGCTCGCCAGCCTCGGTTTCGCCGGGCGGGCCAGCGCCCTGATCGACGAGCGCGACGTGGCCAAGCTGGTCTCCTTCGGCGGCGCCTGCAGCAGGTGCGACCTCTCCGGCCGCCGGCTGACCGGCGCGCGCTTCGCCGGCGCGACCTTCAACGACGCCGCCTTCGTCGGCAGCGACCTTCGCGGCGCCACCTTCCTGGGATCGAGCTTCCAGCGCGCCCACCTGGCCCGCGCCGACCTTCGCGGGGCGACCATGATCGGCACGGACTTCACCGCCGCCGACTTCACCGGGGCCAAGCTCGACGGGGTCGAGGGACCCGGCTCGACCTTCCTGCGGGCGAATTTCGCCGGCGCGACCCTTACCGGGGCGGAAATGCCGGGCGCCAACTTCATGTTCGCCAACCTGGCCGGCGCGCGGTTCGGCGGGGCGGAGCTGGTCAAGACCCGCTTCATGCACGTCAACGGCCGCGAGGCGGACTTCACCCACGCCGAGCTGGACGGCGCGCTGCTCTCCTCGGCGCGGTTCGACGACGCCGTGTTCCGCGGCGCTTCGCTGGACCGGGCCGTGCTGACCCGGTCGGTGTTCGACGGCGCCGACTTCAAGGGCGCGAGCCTGGACGGCGCGATCCTGATCGGCGCCGACCTCTCCGGAGCCCGCGGCCTGCGCCAGTCCCAGCTCGACGAGGCCTGCGGCGACGACAAGACCCGCCTGCCGGCCGGCCTGAAGGTCAAGGCCTGCCGCAGGGCGATCATCCTGCGGACTCCGCCCGCCCCGCCGGCGCCGCCGACTCCGCCGACGCAGCCCACGCCGCGCGCCTCGGCGCCCGCGCGGGTGGTCGCGGCCTCCAGGGGCTGAGCGCCCCCTCTAAAGCACGATGCGGTCGGACGGAATCGTCCGACCGTTGAATCGTGCTTAGAAACAAAAGTGTAGAGCCTGATTCTGGGTTCAGATCGGTTCGATCTGAACCTGTCAGGCTCTATCCCTTGATCGGCGGGGCCAGGCGGATGTGCAGCTCCTTCAGCTGCTTCTCCGTGACGTCCGACGGCGCGCTCATCAGCAGGTCCTGTCCCTGCTGGTTCAGCGGGAAGGCGATCACCTCGCGGATGGCCGTCTGGCCGGCCAGCAGCATGACGATGCGATCGATGCCCGGCGCCAGGCCCCCGTGCGGCGGCGCACCGTAGCGGAAGGCGTTCAGCATGCCGCCGAACTGGCTCTCGACCACCTCAGGCCCGTAGCCGGCGATCTCGAAGGCCTTGAGCATGATCTCCGGCTTGTGGTTCCGGATCGCGCCCGAGCACAGCTCGTAGCCGTTGCAGACGATGTCGTACTGGTAGGCCAGGATCGACAACGGATCCTGGCTCTCCAGGGCCGCCAGCTCGCCCTGCGGCATCGAGAAGGGGTTGTGGGAGAAGTCGACCTTCTTCTCCTCCTCGCTCCACTCGAACATCGGGAAGTCGACGATCCAGCAGAACTCGAAGCGGTCGTCGGCGATCAGGACAAGATCGGTCCCGAGCTTGGTCCGCGCCGAGCCGGCGAACTTGTGGAAGGCCTTCGGATCGCCGGCGACGAAGAAGGCCGCGTCGCCCTTGCCGAGCCCAAGCGACGCCATCAGGGCGTCGGTCGGCTCGCCCAGGTTCTTGGCGATCGGGCCGCCCCAGCCGCCCTGGTCCTCGCTCCAGAAGACGTAGCCGAGGCCCGGCTGGCCCTCGCCCTGGGCCCAGCTGTTCATGCGGTCGCAGAAGGCGCGCGAGCCGCCGGCCGGGGCCGGGATGGCCCAGACGGCGTTCTTCGCGTCTTCCAGGATGCGGGCGAACAGGCCGAATCCGCCGCCCCGGAAATGATCGGACACGTCGGCCATCTTCAGCGGATTGCGCAGGTCCGGCTTGTCGGTGCCATACCAGGCGATGGAGTCGCGGTAGGCGATGCGCGGGAAGGGATAGGGCGTCACCGCCTTGCCGTTCGCGAACTCCTCGAACACCCCGTGCATCACCGGCTCGATGGCGGCGAACACGTCTTCCTGCGTCACGAAGCTCATTTCGACGTCGAGCTGGTAGAACTCGAGGCTGCGGTCGGCGCGCAGGTCCTCGTCCCGGAAGCAGGGGGCGATCTGGAAGTAGCGGTCGAAGCCGCTGACCATCAGCAGCTGCTTGAACTGCTGGGGGGCCTGCGGCAGGGCGTAGAACTTCGAGGGATGCAGGCGACTGGGCACCAGGAAGTCGCGCGCGCCCTCCGGCGAGGAGGCCGTCAGGATCGGCGTCTGGTACTCGAGGAATCCCTGGTCGACCATCCGCTTGCGGATGCTGTCGATGACCTTCGAGCGCAGGACGATATTGCGGTGCAGGGTCTCGCGCCGCAGGTCGAGATAGCGGTGCTTGAGGCGGATATCCTCGGGATAGTCCGGCTCGCCGAACACCGGCAGCGGCAGCTCGGCGGCTTCCGACAGCACCTCGACGGCCTTGACCCGCACCTCGACCTCGCCGGTCGGCAGGTTGGGGTTGATGGTCTCGGCCGAGCGGGCGACGACCTCGCCGTCGACGCGGATGACGCTCTCGGTGCGCACGCGCTCGATCAGGTCGAAGCCCGGGGTCGTCGGGCCGACCACAAGCTGGGTCAGGCCGTAGTGGTCGCGCAGGTCGACGAAGACCAGGCCGCCATGGTCGCGCTTGCGGTGGATCCAGCCGGACAGGCGCACCGCGGCGCCGGTGTCGGCGGCGCGAAGCTGGCCGCAGGTATGAGAGCGATAGGCGTGCATTCCGGTCGTCTTCTGGGCCGCCGGGGCGGCGTTTTTCGGAGGCGCGGAAGGGCGCATGCGTCCCCCGGATTGTCAAGGTTCGGGCGTGGTTTGTCCCGGTTGTCCCGAGTCTTCAATCGTCATGGCCCGGCTCGTCCGGGCCACCCATGAACACCGGCGGTTCGCGCCGTGCGCACTCGGTGGTTTCATCACGCTTGGGTGGCCCGAACGAGCCGGGCCATGACGGGGTGGAAGTACCGGCGCCCTGGTCATCGGAGGATGATAGGTCAAGGCCAGGAGAGGTTGGATTGATTGGCGTTTGTCTCGCTTCGGCCTCCTTCCCTGTCCCGCGATGTCCCGGAAGGATGCGTCCCCAGAGTCCTCGAGGACATCCACAGTCTCGCCGGGCCTTTCCCCGATCCGATACCCGTCCGCGCTCGCCGCGGGAGAGAGGCGTGGTAAATCCGGGCCGTGAGCGCCCGTCCCCGCCAGTTCAGCCTCGACCTCGCCCGCGCGCCCCTGTTCACGCGGGCGGCGTTCGTGACGTCGGCGGCCAACGCGGCGGCCGTCGCGCAGGTGGACCGCTGGCGGTCCTGGCCGGGCGGCATGCTGGCGCTGGTGGGGCCCGAGGGCGGCGGCAAGACGCACCTGGGGCGGGTGTGGGCCGAGGAGGCCGGCGCGGCCGTGCTGGGGGCCGACGACACGGCGCCGGACAGCGGGCCGGTGCTGCTGGAAGACGCCGACAGGGCCGGCGACGAGCGGCTGTTTCACCTGATCAACCGCGGCGGCGGGTTGCTGCTGACCAGCCGTCTGCGACCGGCGGCCTGGCCCTGCGCCCTGCCCGACCTGCGTTCGCGCCTCAACGCCCTGACCGTCGCCGAGATCGGCGAGCCGGACGACGCCCTGCTGATCGCCGTGCTCGAGGCGCTGTTCCGCGAGCGGCTGATCCGCGCCGCGCCCGACCTCTACGAATACCTGCTGAGGCGCATGGACCGCTCGGTCGCCGCCGCGCGGGCGCTGGTCGCCCACCTCGACGCCGCCGCCGCCGAACAGGGCCGGCCCGTCAACCGTCTCCTCGCCCGCGAGGTGCTGGAGGAGACGGCCGACCTGTTCGGCGGCTGACGCCGTCTCAGTAGCGCAGCTCGATCCCGACCAGGGCCGTCCGCGGTTCGCCGGGCAGGATGCCGCGGGTGCGGTCGGCGACGTAGAGCTTGTCCTCGAGGTTGCGCACCTGGGCCGACAGCCGGACGGTCGGGGTGACCTGCCAGGCGGCGGAGAGGTTGTAGACCGTGACCGAGGGGATGATCCCCTTCTGGCCGTTGGCGGTGACTGCGACGGTGTTGAGCTCGTCGGCGAACATCTCGCCGGTGTAGACGGCCTCGAGTTCGGCCTGGACGCCGCCCGGGGTCTCGAAGCCGGCGGCGAGGCGGCCGAACCACTCCGGCGCATACGGCAGGCGGTTGCCGTTGATGGACAGGACGCCGCGGTCGGCGCGGTATTCGGCCGTGGCGACGTTGGTCACCGTGCCGTCCAGGCGCCAGTCGATCGCCGTGCCCGAAGCCTCCTTGCTCGACCAGGAGAAGGCGCCCTCGATGCCCTGGTGCATCGTCGGCCCGGCGTTGGTCAGCACGCCGCCGGCCAGGGTCCCGGGCACGATCTGGTTGTCGAAGTCCATCTGGAACAGGGTCGCCTCGACCCGCAGGCCCGGCCCCGGCCGGCCGCGCAGGCCGAGTTCGAGATTGAGGCTCTCTTCCGCGTCGAGGTCGATGATCCCGCCGGCGGCCGAGATCACGTCCTCGACCCGAGGCGGCGAGAACCCGTCCCAGGCCCCCGCGAACAGGGTCAGGCGGTCGTTCGGCGCCCAGGCCACGCCCAGGCCCCCGATCACCGCGTCGACGTCGGTGTCGCCGCGCTGCCCGGTCAGCTTGTTGACCCGCTCGTAGTCGATGCTCTCGACCCGCAGGCCCGCCGTCACCGTCACCTGGCCGAAGGTCGCCGCGTTCTGGACGAAGGCCGAGGCCGCGCTCGCCTGGCGGACGCCGTTCTCCCTGACGCCCGCGTTGGCGGTGACGCCCGGCGTCCGCGACCAGGGCAGGTCGCCGTTGAACTGCAGCCGCTCCTGGTTCTCGTGGTGGACCCGGACGCCTCCGGTCAGGCGGCCGCTGACGGCGCCGGCCGTCCAGTCCCAGGCGAAGCGGCTGTCCAGGCCCAGGCTGTAGTACTGCCGCAGCCGGCCCTCGTTGCCGCAGGTCGTGCTGACATTGGCCATGCCGCCGCACAGGGGGTCGGAGGCGTCGTTCGGCCGCTGGCCGGAGTTCGACGACTGACGCCACCAGTCGCGGCCGAAGGTCGCTCCGTAGAGCGCCGTGGTCAGGGTCAGGTCGTCGGTGATCCGCCAGCCGTGGACCAGCGAGAGGGCGTAGTGCTCGGTCTCGAAACGGTCGTAGTGGAAGGGGTTGCCGCGCGGGTTCGCCCGGAACTCGGCCAGGGTCAGGCCGGAATAGGAGATCTGGCTGTCCTCGGCGAAGGCCGAGGCCTTGAAAGTCAGCTCCTGGTTGTCGCCCAGCGGGCGCACCGCCTTGAAGAACAGGTCCTGGTAGGCCAGGCGCTGGTTCTCGTCCCGAACGCCGTCGCTCTCGCGGGCGGCGTAGCTGGCGAACAGCCCGACCTCGCCCACCGTGTCGCCGGCCTGCAGCACGATCTCGCGGGTGTCGCGGCCGCCGCCGCGCAGGATCAGGCGGCCCTCGAAGGAGTCGGGCGGCTCCGGAGTCACATAGTTGACCACCCCGCCGACCGTGTGGGGACCGAAGGCGATCTGGGCCGAGCCCTTGAGCACCTCCACGCTGCTGAAGCGCTCGAACGGCGGGTGGTAGTAGCTGGCGTTGTCGCCATAGGGCGCGTAGGCGAGCGGCACGCCGTCCTCGAGCAGCAGCACCTCGGTCGAGCGCGTGGGCGTCAGGCCGCGGAAGCCGATGTTGGGGCGCAGGGCGAGGCCCTCCTCCCCGCGCGGGAACAGGCCCGGCACGCGGCGCAGGATGTCGTTGATCGAGAACGGCTGCGACCGCTCGAACTCGTCCGCCGTCACCACGGTCGCCGCGCCGGCGACCTCGTCGAGCCGCTCGGGGGCGACCACGACGATCGTCGTCAGCTCCGTCGCCCCGGCGCTGTCGGCCGTGTCCGCCCGCGCCATCGCCAGCGGCGCGGCCGTCGCCCAGCCGGCGAGGATGGTGGTGATCAGCAGCGCGCTTCGCATGAGCCCCTCTTGCGATTGATTTGCATTCGTCAGGGGGCGGGCTAATCGCGCCGGTGTTGCGAGTCAATGTCAGTTGCAACAATTGCCGGGGCTTGAGCCGGGCGCGCGACAAAACAGTAACACTGGCGCCGTAACAGGTCCGTCATGGCCCCTTGCAGCCCGCCGCTTCGCGCGCGACAACCCGGACGACGCCGCGCCAAGGACGCCATGACCGACGCCGCGACCTCGCCGGCCGCCTCACAGGAGGCCCCGCGCCGCCCCCCGCTGGACGAGGCCATGCTCGCCTCGCCCGACCGCTTCTTCAATCGAGAGCTCAGCTGGCTGGCCTTCAACCGCCGGGTTCTCGAGGAAGCCGAGAACCCGCGCCATCCCCTGCTCGAGCGGCTGCGCTTCCTCTCGATCAGCGCCAACAACCTCGACGAGTTCTACATGGTCCGCGTCGCCGGCCTGAAGGGCCAGGTGCGGGAGGGCGTGCGGGTGGTCAGCCAGGACGGGCTCACGCCGGCCGAGCAGCTGGTCAAGGTGAACGCCTCGGCCACGGCGCTGATGGCGGACCAGCAGCGCATCTGGCGCGAGCTGCGCGCCGGCCTGAACGCCGAGGGCCTGCGCCTGCTCGACGCCAGGGACATCGGCGAGATGGACCGGGCCCGGGCCGAGGAGATCTTCCTCAACCACGTCTTCCCGGTGATGACCCCGCTGGCCATCGACCCGGCGCATCCCTTCCCGTTCATTCCCAACCTCGGCTTCTCGCTGGCGTTGAAGCTGCGGCGGCCGGACGGCCGCGAACTCTACGCCCTGGCGCCGGTCCCCTCGCAGGTGCGCCGGTTCTGGCGGCTGCCGGGCGGGCGCAAGGGCGACGAGCGGTTCGTGGCGCTCGAAAGCCTGATCATCCTGTTCATCCACCACCTGTTCCCCGGCTACGAGGTCGAGGGCCGCGGCCTGTTCCGCGTGATCCGCGACAGCGACGTCGAGATCGAGGAGGAGGCCGAGGACCTGGTCCGCGAGTTCGAGGCCCAGCTGAAGCGCCGCCGCATGGGGTCGGTGGTGCGGGTCAAGGTCCAGACGGCGATGCCCGAGGACCTGCGCGACTTCATCCTGGGGGCCCTGCAGTGCGGCCCCGACGACGTGGTGCTGGTCGATGGCAAGCTGGGCCTCTCGGAGATGAGCCAGCTCATTCCCGACGGCCGGCCGGACCTCAAGTTCAAGGCCTTCACGCCGCGCTTTCCCGAACGCATCCGCGACCACAACGGCGACTGCTTCGCGGCCATCCGCGAGAAGGACATCCTGGTCCACCACCCGTTCGAGAGCTTCGACGTGGTGGTCCAGTTCCTGCGCCAGGCCGCGCGCGACCCGCATGTGCTGGCCATCAAACAGACCCTCTACCGCACCAGCCAGGACAGCCCGATCGTCGCGGCCCTGATCGAGGCGGCGGAGAACGGCAAGAACGTCACCGCCCTGGTCGAGATCAAGGCGCGCTTCGACGAGGAGGCCAACCTGCGCTGGGCCAAGGACCTGGAGCGGGCCGGGGTGCACGTCGTGTTCGGCTTCGTCGAGTACAAGACCCACGCCAAGCTGAGCATGGTCGTCCGGCGCGAGGGCGACACCCTGCGCACCTATTGCCACTTCGGGACCGGCAACTACCACCCGCAGACGGCGCGGGTTTACACCGACCTGTCGCTGTTCACGACCGACCCGGCGCTGGGGCGGGACTCGGCGCGGCTGTTCAACTTCATCACCGGCTACGCCCGGCCCGAGCGGCTGGAGAAGCTGAGCTACAGCCCCGAGACGCTGAAGGCCGACCTGACGACCATGATCGCCCGGGAATCGGAGAACGCCCTCGCCGGCCGGCCGGCGGCGATCTGGGCCAAGCTCAACGCCCTGGTCGATCCGGAGATCATCGACGCCCTCTATCTCGCCAGCCAGGCCGGGGTGCGCATCGAACTGGTGGTGCGCGGCATCTGCTGCCTGCGGCCCGGGGTGCCGGGCCTCAGCGAGAACATCCGCGTCAAGAGCATCGTCGGCCGCTTCCTGGAGCACGCCCGCATCGTCGCCTTCGCGGACGGCGAGGCCATGCCCGGCCCCGGCGCCCGGGTGTTCATCAGCTCGGCCGACTGGATGCCGCGCAACCTCGACCGCCGCGTCGAATGCCTGACGCCGGTGGACAACCCTACCGTCCACCAGCAGGTGCTGAACCAGATCATGGTCGCCAACCTCAACGACGAGGCCCAGAGCTGGATCCTCGACGCGGAAGGCCACTATCGCCGCGACCCGGCCTGGGATAGGGCGGGGGCGTTCTCGGCCCACGACTATTTCATGACCAACCCCAGCCTTTCCGGACGCGGCCACAAGGTGCGCGACCTGCCCCGCGCCTTCGACCATGTCGGTCCGCGCAAGACCCCGCCTCCGTCGACCTGAGGGCGCGATGGGGATGACAGGGGTCGACATTCTGGGATCGGGCATGGCGGACGCCGGGACGGGCGACGACATCCGCCGGCCCCGTCCGGCGGGCGCAGGCGCGCCGCGGGAGAACGCCCGGGCGGCGCGGGACGCGGCCGTGATCGACGTCGGCTCCAACTCCGTGCGCCTGGTGCTCTACCGGCTCGAGGGCCGGGCGATCTGGACGGTCTACAACGAAAAGGTGCTGGCGGGCCTTGGCCGCGACCTGGGCGCCAGCGGACGGCTGTCGCCGGCCGGCGTCGAGACCGCGATGGCCGCCCTGCGCCGGTTCCGGGCGGTGCTCGACGCGGTCAGGCCGCAGGACGTGTTCACCGCGGCCACCGCCGCCGTGCGCGAGGCGGCCGACGGCGAGGCCTTCGTCGGGCGGGTGCAGGCCGAGACCGGCCTGCATCTGCGCGTGCTCAGCGGCCAGGAGGAGGCGCACTACGCCGCCCTGGGCGTGCTGGCCGGCTGCCCGGGCGCCGAGGGTGTGGTCGGCGACCTCGGCGGGGCCAGCCTGGAGCTGGTGCGGCTCGCGCCGCAGGGGCCGGTGGAGGGCGCGACGCTGGCGCTCGGCCCGTTCGCGCTGGCCGGCGTCGGGCCGGACAGGGCGCGCCAGGAGATCGTCCGCCGGCTGGCTCCCGTCGCCGGGCGCTTCGCCGCCTCGACGTTCCACGCCGTCGGCGGCGCCTGGCGGAACCTGGCCCTGCTGCACATGCGGATGAGCGGCTATCCGTTGCAGATCGTCCACCAGTACGAAATGAGCCGCGGCGACGCCCTGGAGGCGGCCCGGTTCCTCGGCCGCCAGTCGAAGGCCTCGCTGGAGGCCATAGAGGGCGTCTCGCGCAAGCGCCTGGAGACCCTGCCCCACGCCGCCATGGTGCTGGAGGCGCTGATCGAGGCTCTGGGGATCGAGCGGGTCGCGGTGTCGGCCTACGGCCTGCGCGAAGGCCTGCTGTTCGAGGCCATGTCGCCCGAGACCCGCGACCTCGACCCGCTGGTCGAGGGCTGCGCGGCGCTCACCGCCCGCCAGGGCGTGGACGAGACCCTGGGTCCGACGCTGGACGCCTGGCTGGCGCCGGTGTTCGACGCCCTGCCGCCGGCCTTCGGGGCGCGCGACGCGGTGCTGCGGTCCGCCGCCTGCCGCCTCGCCGACCTCGGCGCCCGGCTGCACCCGGACCACCGGGCCGACCTCGTCTTCGAACAGGTGCTGCGGGCGCCGGTCGCCGGCCAGTCCCACGCCGAGCGCGCCTTCCTGGCCCTCGCCGCCTTCTCGCGCCATACGGCCGCCGCGCCCGTGCCGGACGGCGCTACGGTCGGGCGCCTGCTCAGCGAAACCCAGCGCCGCCGCGCCCGGGCCCTGGGCGCGGCGGTGCGGCTTGGCTGCGACCTGTCGGGCCGCAACGCGGTCCTGCTCGCCCAGTCCCGCCTGCGCCTGGACGAGGGCCGCCTGCTGCTGACCGCCGCCGAGGGCTGGTCCGACATGCTGCTGGGCGAACAGACCGCCCGCCGGGCGGGCCAGCTGGCCGCCCTGCTGGGCGTGAAGCTGGAGATCCGGCGGGGGTGAGCGCCCCACTACGCTATCCGCGTATCAATCACTGGACGACAATACGCAACTAGCGTAGATAGTTGACGTGGAAATCGTTCGAACCCGCGTCTACCGCCGCAATCTGAAACGGCTCAGGAAGCTCGGCGCCACGGACTCGGACATCCTCGCGATGGAGGACGAGATCGCAATCAACCCCGGAGCCGGGGTGGTGATCAAGGGTTCGGGCGGGCTGCGGAAGTTCCGGTTCGGGTACGGCCGATCCGGCAAGAGCGGCGGCGGGCGGACGATCTACTTCGCGATCACCGAAGATGAGGTCGTCTACCTGCTCACCGCCTACGCGAAGGTGGACCAGGAAGACCTCACACCTGACGAGATCAAGCTTTTCAAGACCCTGATCGAGGAATTGACCCGATGACCAAGAACCGCACCCTCCTGGGTCTCGACATCGAAGCCGGTCTTCGTGAAGCCATCGCGCACCGGCGCGGCGAACTGGCGCTGGAGAGCCGGCGCCTCGCCGCGATGCCCCCCGCCCGGGTCAAGGAAATCCGTAAATCGGTGGCCAAATCCACCAAGGAATTCGAGCGTCGCTTCCGCATCCCGGCTCGAACGGTCGAGGGCTGGGAACAGGGCCGCAAGCTCGGCGCGGCCGACCAGGTGCTGCTTACGGTGATCGCCGCCGATCCGGAAGCCGTCGAGCGCGCGCTGACGCGCCAGGACGCGGAGGGGTGAAGGCGGCGTCGCCCCCTACCCCGCCGGCATGGTCCGCTCGCGCACCGCGATGCGGCCCAGGATGCCCTTGACGATCAGGTCCATGGCGCTGCCCTCGCGGTAGTCGGCGGCGGCGACGAAGTTGACGCGGTCGTCGCTGATCAGGCGGTGGAGCTTGGTCTGGTCGTTGGGTTCGGTGCGCGGGTCATAGGCGGCGATCGAATGGCCGCCCTTGGTGTGCATCATCTTCATGGTCGGCACGTCGGTGTCGCCGTCGCCGACGAAGATCATCCGTTCGAAGGGGATCGGGCGGTCCTCGTCGGGGACGTATCGGTTGATCCGCTCGTGCTCCCAGTTGTTGTGCACGCCCTTGTTGATGCGGAACAGGTACTGGGTCTTGGTGGTGTAGTTGATGCCCACCGCCGGCCAGATCGCGGCCCCCTGCTCGTCGTAGACATAGTGGGAGGCGAAGACGTGGGTGAAGCGGTCGTGGATCGGGCAGCCTTCGATCATCTCGGCCAGGCCGCTGGAGAGGATGAAGTGCTGGATGGTCAGGCCGTACTCCGCCCCGAAGGCGTTGATGCGGTCGAACCAGCTGCCGTCGCGCACGCCCTCGAACAGCGGCACGTCGCGGCCGTGGTCGGCCAGCATCCGGCGGGTGACGGTGACGCCCTGCTCGCGGGCCGTCTGCAGCATCAGCTGCATGTACATCAGGATGTCGTCGCCGTCGGCGGCGATGGTCCGGGGGCGGACGGTATCGTACCAGAACTGACGCGGCGTCATCCCGAGCGAGGGGATGAAGCTGGTCTCCTGCATGTTGCCGCGGGCCAGGGTGCCGTCGAAGTCGTAGATGATGGCGGTGAGGCGCTCGCTCATGCCGTTCTCCTCAACCCGCCGCCGTCCGCGGCGCGCGGCGGACCTCGACCACCCGCACCCGCGCGCCGTCGAGCACCAGGGCCAGCTCGCCCCGCTTGAGCCGCAGGGCGTCGTCGCCGAACGCCTCGCGCCGCCAGCCGTGCAGGGCGGCGACGTCGGCCCGGTCGTCATTGGCGATCTTCTCCAGGTCGGAGACGGTGGCGATCAGCTTGGAGGCGACGCCGGCGTCCTCGGCCCGGGCCTTGAGCAGCACCTTGAGCAGCTCGACCACCGCCCCGGCGGCGGCGTTCTGCGGGCCGCGCTCGCGATCGATGCGGGGGGCGTAGGCCTCCGGGTCCTTGAGCGCCTCGCGGATCGCCGCCAGCAGGTCGGGGCCGAATCGGCTGCCCGAGAAGCCCCTGGGCACGCCGCGCAGCCGGTCCAGGGCGGCGGCGTCGACGGGCGCCTGGGCGGCCAGCTCGTCGATCGCCTCGTCCTTGAGGATGCGGCCGCGCGGCTGGTCGCGCAGCTGGGCGGTGCGCTCGCGCCAGGCCGCCACCGCCCTGAATACCGCCAGGTACTTCGGCGTGTGCTTGCGCGGCTTCAGGCGCCGCCAGGCGTTCTCCGGATCGACATCGTACATCGCCGGGTCGGTCAGGGCGGCCATCTCTTCCTCGACCCAGGCCAGGCGGCCGCCCTTCTCCAGCCGCTCGCGCAGCATCGGGTAGAGCCGGGCCAGATGGGTGACGTCGGCGAGCGCGTAGCTGAGCTGGGCGTCGGTCAGCGGCCGGCGGGCCCAGTCGGTGAAGCGGCTGGACTTGTCGATCTCGATCTTCAGCATCTGCCGCACGAGGGCGTCATAGGCGATCTGCTCGCCGAAGCCGGCGGCCATGCCGGCGATCTGGGTGTCGAACAGCGGCCGGGGCATGGCGCCCAGGTTGTTGAAGATCTCGACGTCCTGGCGGGCGGCGTGGAAGACCTTGTCGACGGTCTCGTCGCGCAGGATGTCCAGCAGGGGCGTCAGGTCGAGGCCGTCGGCCATGGGGTCGATGGTCGCCTCGGCGCCGTTTGGCGACGCCACCTGAATCAGGCACAGCTTGGGCCAGTAGGTCGTTTCGCGCATGAACTCGGTGTCCACGGCGACGAATGGCTGGCCTTTCAGGGATTTGCAGAATTCCGCCAGCTCGGCGGTGGTCGTGATCGGCTGCATCGGCTAGCTATAGCGCCGCGCGGGGCCGAGTCTGCAAGAGACTGGCCGCCCGCGTCAAAATTTCGTCCCTTCCCTCGCCGCGAAACCCAAGTGTCCTCACATTCCGACCGGCCGAACGGCCTCACCTACGCCCAGGCCGGGGTCGACATCGACGCCGGGAACGCCCTCGTCGAGGCGATCAAGCCGCTGGCCCGGGCGACGCGGCGGCCGGGCGCGGAGGCGGGGCTCGGCGGGTTCGGGGCCCTCTTCGACCTGAAGGCGGCGGGCTATGACGATCCGCTGCTGGTCTCGACCACCGACGGCGTCGGCACCAAGCTGAAGATCGCCATCGAGACCGGCCTGCACGACACGGTCGGCGTCGACCTGGTGGCCATGTGCGTCAACGACCTGCTGGCCCAGGGCGCCGAGCCGCTGCTGTTCCTCGACTATTTCGCGACCGGCAAGCTCGACGTGGCGACGGCGACGCGGGTCGTCGCCGGCATCGCCGAGGGCTGCAAGCTGGCCGGCTGCGCCCTGGTCGGCGGCGAGACCGCCGAGATGCCGGGCATGTACGCCGAGGGCGAGTACGACCTGGCCGGTTTCACCGTCGGCGCCGTCGATCGCGGCGGGGTGCTGCCCCGGCTGGACGACCAGCGGGCCGGCGACGTGCTCATCGGCCTGGCCTCCAGCGGGCCGCACTCCAACGGCTATTCCATGGTCCGCAAGGTGGTCGAGCGCTCGGGCCTGGCCTGGGACGCGGCGAGCCCGTTCGGCGGCGGGACCCTGGCGCAGGCGCTGATGGTCCCGACGCGGATCTATGTGAAGTCGACCCTGCCGCTGATCCGGGGCGGGCGCATCAAGGGCATCGCCCACATCACCGGCGGCGGCCTGATCGAGAATCCGCCCCGCGCCATCGCCGGGGGCCTGATCCCGCGCTTCGACTGGGACGCCTGGCCGATGCCGGCGGTGTTCCAGTGGCTGCAGGACACGGGCGGCGTCGCCGGGAGCGAGATGCGGCGCACCTTCAACTGCGGCGTCGGCCTGCTGCTGATCGTCGGCCGGGAGGCGGCGGCGGACGTGCTGGCCGGGCTGCTGGAAGCCGGCGAGGACGCCTTCGTCTGCGGCGAACTGGGCGAGGGCTAGCCGCTGCTCCGACCCGCGAGCGCCCGCAGCGTCTCGATGAACAGGCCGGGTTCGGCGGCCATGACGCGGGCCTCGATGGTTTCGGCCGTGTCGCCGGGCTCGATCGCTATGCGCCGCTGACGGACGATGGGGCCGTGATCGTACTCGGCGTCGACGACATGGACCGTGGCGCCCGTCTCCCGCTCGCCCGCGGCGACCACCGCCTCGTGCACCCGCCGGCCGTACATGCCCTGGCCGCCGTAGGCCGGCAGCAGGGCGGGATGGATGTTGAGCACCCGTCCCTCGAACGCCGCCAGCGTCCGCGGGCCGACTGGCCGCAGGTAGCCCGAACAGATCACCTGCTCGACGCCGGCCTCGGTCAGGGCCGCGGCGATGCGGGCGTCGGCGGCCTCCGCCGACCCCTCGGTGCGGCCGCTGACGTGCAGGGCCGCGAGGCCGCGCTCGCGGGCGAAGGCCAGGGCGGCGGAGTCGGCGTTGTTGCTGATCACAAGCCGCGCCTCGGCGTCGAGTTCCCCCGCGTCGATGGCCGCCAGGATCGCCCGCATGCTGGTCCCTCCCCGGGAGGCCAGGAAACCGAGCTTCAGCGGTGCGGGCATGTCGCGATTCCGGTGGACCTGATCCCCGTCTAGCGCGATTCCGGCGGCCGGCTTGCCGCCCGGCCCGGGTTGTGGCGCCATCACCGCATGCCGCGCGAGATGATCACCGTCGAGAACGTCAACCATCCCGGCCGGACCCATCGGGTCGAGGCCGCCCGGTACGCCGACGCCCGGGCGGCCCTGCTCGCCCTGCTGCCCCGGGAGGCGCCCGGTCTGACCCAGCGGGAGATGATGCTGGCCATGCGCCGGGCCCTGCCGCTCGACCGCTTTCCGGGAACGACCAGCGGCTGGTGGATGAAGACCGTCCAGCTCGATCTCGAGGCCAAGGGGCTGGTGGTCCGCGACGGCGGCCGGCCCCTGCGCTGGCGGCGACGCTGACGAATTCGTGCGATGGGCGATATTGGCGCCGATCAACGCCCGCGATAGTGTCGCCGTCGAACTCGACCGCCGGCGTTACCGACGGTTCAGAAGTTGACGGCGCGGGCGCGGCGGCGTCCGCCTGGACGCGTGGGTGACGGTGCATGCCGGTTTCCGAAGGCCTGCGGGGGCTGCGGCTGTTCGTGGTCGAGGACGAAAGCCTCGTCGCCATGCTGCTGGAAGGCATGCTCGAGGAGCTGGGCTGCGTCGTCGTCAATGTCGCGGGCAGCCTCGACCAGGCCCTGCAAAGCGTCGACAGCGTGGTCGCCGGGGCGCACGCGGCCATCCTCGACGTCAACCTCGGCGGCGAGCTGGTCTATCCCTTCGCCGACAAGCTGGCCGAACAGCAGGTGCCGTTCGTGTTCGCCACCGGATACGGCCGGGCCGGCGTGGCGAGCCGTTATCCCGGCGCGCCGGTGCTGGCCAAGCCCTATCGTCCCGAGGACCTGGCCGCCGCCCTGGCGTCCGTCGCCGGCGCCCGCCGCCCGCTGCAATAGGACGGCGGCCGGCGGCGAGGGCCGGGATCAGCCGACGATCTGGTCTTCGGTGAAGAACTGGGCGATCTCGATGCCCGCGTTCTCCAGCGAATCCGAGCCGTGCACGGAGTTCTCGCCGATCGACAGGGCGAAGAGCTTGCGGATGGTGCCCTCGGCGGCCTGTTCGGGATTGGTCGCCCCCATCACCTCGCGGTAGCGGGCCACGGCGTTGTCGCCTTCGAGCACCTGCACGACCACCGGCTCGGCGGTCATCTGGGCCACCAGCTCGCCGTAGAACGGGCGTTCGGCGTGGACGGCGTAGAAGGTCTTCGCCTGGTCCTGCGTGAGGCGGACGCGGCGTTGCGCGACGATGCGCAGGCCGGCGTCCTCGATCACGGCGTTGATCTTGCCGGTGATGTTGCGGCGCGTGGCGTCCGGCTTGAGAATGGAGAAGGTGCGTTCGGTCATGGCTGTATGAAGCCCTACACAGAAGTTGGCGTTCGGGAGGTCGCGGGCTTATAGCGGCGGGCCCTCGATCCGCCAACACCCCCCGCCCCCGATGCTCCAGATCACCGACCTGACCTTCGACGCCTGGGGGCGGCGCTTCCTCGAGAAGGCGTCCGTCGCCCTGCCGCCCGGCGCCAAGGTGGGGCTTGTCGGTCGCAATGGCGTAGGCAAGTCGACGCTGTTCAAGCTGATCACCGGCGAGCTGCACGCGCCGGGGGACGAGATCAGCCTGCCCAGGACCGCCCGCATCGGCCAGGTGGCCCAGGAGCATCCGGCGACGCCGGTCTCCCTGCTCGACACCATCCTCGAGGCCGACGTCGAGCGTCACGGCCTGATGACCCGGCTGGAGACCGCCGACCCCCACGACATGGCCGACATCTGGTCGCGGCTGATCGAGATCGACGCCGACGCCGCCCCTTCCCGCGCGGCCGAGATCCTGGCCGGCCTCGGCTTCTCCAACGACGACCTGGGGCGACCGATGGCCGAATTCTCCGGCGGCTGGCGGATGCGCGTCGCCCTGGCCGCCGCCCTGTTCGCCGAACCCGACCTGCTGCTGCTCGACGAGCCGACCAACTACCTCGACCTGGAAGGCGCCCTGTGGCTGGAGGCGCGGCTGAAGAAGTACCCGCACACGGCCCTGATCATCAGCCACGACCGCGAACTGCTGAACGCCAGCTGCACCCACACCCTGCACATGGCCCAGGGCAAGCTGGAGCTCTACACCGGCGGCTACGACGCCTTCGAGAAGCGGCGGGCCGAGAAGGCGAGGCTGCAGCTGGCGACCAAGGCCAGGCAGGACGCCGAGCGGGCGCACCTGCAGTCGTTCATCGACCGCTTCAAGGCCAAGGCGTCCAAGGCCACCCAGGCGCAGTCGCGGATGAAGCGGCTGGCGAAGATGGAGCCTGTGTCCCTCACCGTGGAGGAGCGCGTCGCGCCCTTCACCCTGCCCTCGCCGCCGCGTCCGCTGGCGCCGCCGCTGATCCGGCTGGAGAAGGTCAGCGTCGGCTACCAGGACGCCAGGCCGGTGCTGCGGAACCTGAACCTGCGCATGGACCTGGACGACCGCATCGGCCTGCTCGGGGTCAACGGCGCGGGCAAGTCGACCTTCGCCAAGCTGATCGCCGGCGCCCTGGGCGTGCAGGCCGGCGACCTGCACCGCGACCGCAGGATGCGGGTCGGCTGGTTCCACCAGCACCAGATCGAGGCCATGGACCCTAACGACACGGCGCTGGAGATCATCCGCCGGGCCATGCCGGAGGCGTCGGAGTCCTCGCGTCGCTCCCGGCTGGCGCAGTTCGGCCTGCCGTTCGAGAAGCAGGAGACCCGGGTCGAGGCCCTGTCCGGCGGCGAGCGGGCGCGGCTGCTTCTGAACCTGGTGGCGATGGACGCCCCGCACCTGCTGATCCTCGACGAGCCGACCAACCACCTCGACATCGACAGCCGTCGCGCCCTGCTCGACGCGCTGAACGACTACGAGGGGGCGGTGATCCTGATCACCCACGACCGCTCGCTGATGGAGCTGGTCGCCGACCGGCTGTGGCTGGCGGCGGACGGGACGATCAGGCCCTTCGACGGCGACATGGACGACTACGCCCGGTTCGTCCTCGACCGCGCCCGGGCCGCGGCGCGGGCGCCGAGCCAGGTCCGCGATGAGAAGCCGGAGCCGGTCAAGGCCGCCCCGCCGCCGGCGCCGAAGCCGTCCGCCGGCCCGCTGAAGCGCAAGCTGGAGGCCGCCGAGGCCGTGCTGGACCGGACGACCCGGGCGCTGGCCGACATCGACAGCGTCCTGGCCGATCCCGACCTTTACGTGAAGACTCCCGCCAAGGCCGCTGATTTCGCGGCGAAACGCGCCAAGGCCCAGGCCGCTGTCGACAAGGCGGAGGCGGAGTGGATGGCCATCGCCGAACAGCTGGCGGCGGTGGAAGCGTAGCTGCTACGCTCCAGTCCATGAACAGGCCCCTTCTGTCGAGGCTCGGCCGAGCGCTCGCGCCTGCCGCTACGGCCGCGATTCTGCTCGCCCAGCCGGTCGCCCATGCCCAGGATGGCGAGCGGACGCCGGCGCCGGGCGAAGGCGTGATCTGCGCCTGGGCGATCTACACCGTCATGAATGAGGTCGGGCCGCGGTGTCATCCTGGCGAGGACGCCGCCATACAGGCGGAGGTCGCCCGCGCAGTCGAGAAGATCGACGCCTACGTCCTGGCGAACTTGACACCAACTCCGACGCGAGAGGATCTGGACGCCTTCAAACGGAAACAAGGACACGTCGGTGCGCCCGCAGAACAGCTTTGCACGGGAAGCGCCGAGGAGATGTACGAGGCGTTGGTGGCCCAGGGGCCTGCCCCGATCCGCCAGAGTGTCGATGAGTTGCTGGAGCGTCCCGGCGAACCGACTTGGGGAACCTGCCTGTAGGACCGCGGCGGAGACATAATCAGGGACAGACAGCACTTGTGCTGCGCGCAGTTGGTGTCTGCCCCTGATTATGTCCTCACCCGCACTTCACTTCCTTCACGATCCCCGTTTCGGCGTCGAAGAGGATGTTGAGGCGCCAGGGATTGTAGTCGAGCGTCACCGGGCAGGTGGTGCAGGTCACCCGGCGGCGGCCGGGCTCCGTGGGCACCGGAATCTCGCTCCGGGGCCGGCCGACCAGCCAGGCCAGCTCGCTCGCGCGGCAGCTGTCGGGCGGCGGCGGCGGCGGCAGGGGCTCGCTGGGCGCCGCGGCGATCGGCGGGGCGTCGGCGGCCGGGGCCGGCGCGGCGGCGGGCGAGGCGCAGGCGGCCAGGGACAGCACGAAGGCCAGACCGGCGATCTTCATGCGATCTTCTCCCAGCCGCGGGTCTCGCCCTGGCGCCAGTAGCTCACCGGCCGTCCCTCGGCCCGAAACGCCTTCCAGCGCCCGCGGGCGTCCTGCACGGCGGCCTCGTCGCGTCCGTCGAACAGGATGACGCAACGGGCGTGCGGCGTCAGGTCGCCGGCCTCGGCCCCGTCGATGAGGAACAACGCCTCCGCGCCGTTGGGGTTGTCCGGGCCGCTGGTCAGCAGGACCGGCTGGCGGTCGGCGAACGGCTCGCTGTCCAGGCCGTGCGGCAGGAAGGCCTCCTCGCGGAAGCTCCACAACCAGCCGTCAAGGTGCTCCAGCCGCGCGGGATCGCGCGTGCGAACCAGCGCCTTCCAGCCGCGCTTCAGGGTTCGGTCCAGCAGGTCGGGCAGCACCTGGTCGAGCGACGAGCGCTCCAGGTGATAGAACCAGACCTCGCAGGACGATTCCGACATGTCTGCTCCGACCAGCCCCGCGAAAGCGGGGACCCAAGCGGACTGACCGCTTCACCCGACCCAGCTTGGCCCCCCGCCTTCGCGGGGGCAATCGGATTTCGGGTCAGGCCTCGTAGGCGTCGGCCACCAGGCGGTCGAGCAGGCGCACGCCGAAGCCGGTGGCGCCCTCCGGGATCGTCGCCACCGTCGAGGGCTTCTTCCAGGCGGTCGAGGCGATGTCGAGGTGGGCCCAGGGCAGGCCGTTGACGAACTTCTGCAGGAACAGCGCCGCCGTGATCGAACCCGCCGGCCGGCCGCCGGTGTTCTTGACGTCGGCGATCACGCTTTCGATCTGCTTGTTGTAGGCGTCCGGCATCGGCATGCGCCACAGCGGCTCGCCGCTGGCCTTGGACGCGGCCAGAAGTTTCTCGGACAAGCCATCGTCATTGCTGAACAATCCGGCGTAGTCATTGCCCAACGAGATGATGATCGCGCCGGTCAGGGTGGCCAGGTCGATCATGAACTGGGGCTTGAACCGGTCCTGGCAGTACCAGAGGGCGTCGGCCAGGACGAGCCGGCCCTCGGCGTCGGTGTTGATGATCTCGATGGTCTGGCCGGACATCGAGGTGACCACGTCGCCGGGCCGCTGGGCGGCCCCGTCCGGCATGTTCTCGACCAGGCCCAGGATGCCGACGGCGTTGACCTTGGCCTTGCGGCCGGCGAGCGCGTGCATGACGCCGGCCACGGCGGCGCCGCCGCCCATGTCCCACTTCATGTCCTCCATGCTGTCGGCCGGCTTGAGGCTGACGCCGCCGGTGTCGAAACAGACCCCCTTGCCGACGAAGGCGATAGGCTGGGCCTCGCCCCCGCCCTTCCATTGCATGACCGCCAGCTGGCTTTCCCGGACGCTGCCCTGACCGACGCCGAGCAGGCTGCCCATGCCCAGCTTCGCCATCTCCGCCTCGCCGAGGATCTCGACTTCGAGACCCAGCGACTCCAGCGCCTTGACCCGCCTGGCGAACTCGGCCGGGTAGAGGACGTTCGGCGGTTCCGACACCAGGTCGCGCGAGAAGCAGATGGCCTCGGCCAGCGCCTTCAGCGGCGCGAAAGCCGCCTCGGCCGCGGCGGGGTCGGTCGCGACGACCTTGACGGTCTGCACCGAGGGCTTCCTGTCGGGCTTCTCGGTGGTCATGTAGCGGTCGAACCGGTAGGCGGCGAGCGCCGCGCCAAAGGCCGCGCGGGCGGACTCCTCCGCGGCGGCGCCGGGAGTCATCACGAACAGCGTCTCGGCGCCCGAGGTCTTCACCGCGCCGTAGGCCTGGGCCGCGAACCGTTCGGCGCAGTCGCCGCCCCAGCCGGCGTCGGGGCCGCAGCCGACGATCACCAGGCGGTCGGCCTCCAGGCCGGACGGCGCGACCAGTTCGACCGACTGGCCCGGCTTGCCGGCGAAGCGGCCGACGGCGATCGCCCGGCGCACCGCCCCGCCCGTGACCCTGTCCATGTCCTCGGCGGCGGTGGAGAACCTGCCGTCCTCGAAGGCGATGACGGCCACGGCGCCGCCCTTGAGGACCGTGTCGGCGGCCACGAACTCGATGCGCATGGATCACTCCTCGATTGGCGTCGCGCGGGCATAGTCCAACCGCGCCCGTCAGGGAAGCGCGGGCGGTTGTGTCGCACGGGCGGCGGCGTATAGAACGGTCAGCCCCGGTTCGGGGATTTCCCTTGGCCCCGGACGGGTTCGGCCTGTTTCCCCCATGCGTCTGATCGAGCGCTATCTGTTCCGCCAGCTGCTGACGCCGACCCTCCTCACGGCGGCGGCGCTGGGCGCGGTCGGCCTGCTCAGCCAGAGCCTGGGCCAGCTCGACATCATCATCGAGCAGCGCCAGACGGCCTGGGTGTTCCTCAAGGTCATCGTGCTGGCCATGCCCCAGCTGCTGAACCTGATCCTGCCGATCGCGGTGTTCGTCGCGGCGCTGGTGGCGCTGAACCGGCTGCACGCCGAGCATGAACTCGTGGTCTGCTACGCCGCCGGCATGAGCCGCTGGCGGGTGATGTCTCCGGGCCTGCGCCTGGCGGTGCTGGCGACGCTGGCCGGCCTGTTCATCAACCTCTGGGTCCAGCCGGCCGCCTATCGGGCGATGCGCGAGATCTACTACGCGGCCAAGACCGACCTGGCCGCGACCCTGGTCCGCGAGGGCGAGTTCACCGAGCCCGCGCCGCGCCTGACCGTCTACGGCCAGACGGTGGAGAGCGACGGCCGCATCCAGAACCTGTTCATCCACCACCGCACCGAGAAGGGCGGCGCCACCACCTACACCGCCAAGGAGGGCCGCATCACCTATCGCGAGGGCCGGCCGGTGCTGGTGATGCGCAACGGCTCGAACCAGGAGTTCTCCAGCACCGGCGTGCTGAACTACCTGTCGTTCGAGGAGTACGCCCTCGACCTGACGCCGTTCCTCAACACCCGCGGCGGGGTGACCTACGAGGCGTCGGACCGCTACCTGCACGAGCTGTTCTATCCCGACCTGAGCCGGACCTACGAGCGCAAGAACAAGGACAAGCTGCTGGCCGAGGGGCATGCCCGCCTGGCCTCGCCGCTCTACAGCATCGCCTTCATGGCCATGGCTTTCGCCGCCGTGCTGGGCTCCAGCTTCAGCCGGCTCGGCTACGGCCGGCGGATCGCCACGGCGGGCGCGACGGCGGCGGTGGTGCGGATCGTCGGCTTCGCCGTGCAGTCGGCCTGTGAGGACGCGCCGGCGCTGAACGTCCTGCAGTACCTGATCCCGGCGGCGACGGCGGCCTGGGCGTTCGGCCAGCTGTACCGGCCGGTGCAGCGCCGGCAGGGCTGGCGGGAATGGCTGCCGTTCGCGGCGCCGGCGCGGGGGAGCGCGGCATGAGCCGGGGCATCGGACGGCTCGAGCGCTATGTGCTCACCCGCACCCTGTCTGGCGTCGCCGGGGCGCTGGCGGTGATCGCCGCGGTGATCCTGCTGATCGACTTCGTCGAGGTCTCGCGCACGGTCGGCGGCCGCGGCGACGCGGGCTTCCCGCGGCTGCTGTGGCTGACCCTGCTCAAGGCGCCGTCCACCGTCCTGGCCCTGCTGCCGTTCGCCTTCCTGTTCGGCACGCTCGCGGCCTTCGTCGGGCTGAACCGGCGCAGCGAACTGATCGCCATGCGCGCGGCGGGGGTCTCGGCCTGGCGGTTCATCCTGCCCGCCGCGGCGGCGGCCTTCGTGGTCGGGGCGATCACCGTCTCGGCGCTGGATCCGATGGCGGCGATGCTGGGGGCGACCTTCGAACGGTCGCGGTCCGCCATCGCCGAGGAGTTCCAGACGTCCGCCGCCAAGGACACCTGGCTGCGGCAGGGCGACGCGAACTCCCAGGTCGTGATCCGCGCCCGTTCGCACGACGAGATCGACGGCGCCGTCCGCCTCAAGGACGTGTCGATGTTCAAGTATCGCGTCAACGCCGCCGGCGGCCTGGAGTTCGAACGCCGCATCGAGGCCGAGGAGGCCCGGCTGATGCCCGGCTACTGGCGGCTGTCCGGGGTGCGCGAGGCGGCGCCGGGGGCCGGCTCGGTGCGATCCGAATCGCTGTCCATCCCCTCGACCCTGGACGAGCAGGCGGCGATCGAGCGGTTCACCACGCCGGACGCCATCGCCTTCTGGCGGCTGCCGGCGACGATCCGCGGCACCGAGTCCGCCGGCTTCTCCGCCCTGCCCTACCGGCTTCGCCTGCATCAGCTGCTGGCGACGCCGCTGCTCTACGCCGCGCTGTCGGTGCTGGCCGCGGCCTTCTCGCTGCGGCTGATGCGGCTGGGCGGCCTGGCCGCGCTCGCCGGTTCGGGGGTGGCGCTCGGCTTCATCTTCTTCTTCTTCAACCAGTTCTGCGGCGCGCTTGGCAAGGCGGAGATCCTGCCGGCCTTCGCCGCCGCCTGGGCCCCGCCGCTGCTGGCGCTGTTATCGGGACTGACCCTGCTTTGCTATACCGAGGACGGCGGAATCGTGCGGGGGCATGTCGCCAGGAGGACGCGCGCCTGATGACCCGACGCAATGCGACCCGGACCGGCCGCGGCCGGCTCCTCGCCGGCGCCGCGGCCCTGGCCCTGACGGCCGCGCCGGCGCTGGCGCAGGAGGTCCCGCCCGCGCCGCCCGCCCCGCCCGCCGCCGGCGAGGACGACGGCCTCGGCGAGCGCGGCTTCTACCTGGAGAGCGACCTGCTGATTCAGGACGACGCCAACCGCATGGTCACGGCCCGCGGCGAGGTCGAGGTCCGCTACCGCGGCCGGACCCTTCGCGCCGGCGAGCTGACCTACGACCTCGACAGCGGCGTGATCACCGCCCGCGACAACGTCGTGGTCGTCGATCCGTCCGGCGGCGTGACCTTCGCCGACAGCATGATCCTCGACGAGGAGATGCGCGCCGGCGTCGCGCGCGGCTTCTCGGCGCGGCTTCAGAACAACGTCAAGATCGCCGCCGCCACGGCGATCCGCCGAAGCGAGCTGGTCAACGAGCTGGACCGGGCGATCTACACCCCCTGCGAGATCTGCAAGGACCAGCCGCAGAAGCCGCCGAGCTGGTCCATCCGCGCCGAGAAGGTCGTCCAGGACCGCGAGAAGCAGGTCATCTACTACCGCAACGCCGTGATCGAGATGTTCGGCGTGCCGGTGCTCTACCTGCCGGTGTTCTGGCACGCTGACCCCAGCGCCGAGCGCAAGTCGGGCCTGTTGCAGCCGAAGGTCACCTTCTCAGAACGGCGGGGTCTGTCCTACGAGCAGCCCTACGCCTGGATCATCTCCCCCTCCGAGGACCTGGTGATCAGCCCGCAGCTGAACACCGACGTCAATCCGTTCCTGAACCTGCAATGGCGCCGGCGCTTCGCCAGCGGCCAGGTGAACGCGCGGTTCGGCTACACCTACGAAGAGGACCTGACCGGCGACGGCGATCGGATCGGCGACCTGACCTCGCGCAGCTACATCCTGGCCGACGGGGCCTTCCGCCTCGACGAGCACTGGCGCTGGGGTTTCGCGGCCGAACGCGCGTCCGAAGACCTGATCTTCGACAAGTACGACGTCGGGGACGTCTACGCCCAGCGCGGCCTGATCCCGACCGACGACAAGCGGCTGACCAGCCAGATCTACGCCGTGCGCCAGGACGCGCGCTCCTATTTCAGCATCGCCGCCCTCAGCTTCCAGGGCCTGCGCGCGACAGACATCGATCGCACCTTCCCGCTGGTCGCCCCGCTGGTCGAGGCCCGCTGGGAACCGGCGGCGCCGGTGCTCGGCGGCCGGCTGCGGGTGCAGGGGAGCGCCGTCGCCCTGACCCGCGAGCAGTCCCAGGCGCTCGCCGGCCTGCCCGGCCCCGACAGTCGCCGCGCCAGCGTCGCCGGCGACTGGCGCGCCAACGTCACCTTCCCGAGCGGGCTGCGCCTGTCGCCGTTCGCCCAGGCCAGGGCCGACGTCTACAACCTGGCCGACCTCCCCCCGCCCTACGCGGGTCAGGACGACACCGTGGCCCGCGGCCTCGGCGTGGTCGGGGTCGACGTCAGCTTCCCGCTGGCCCGCCGGGACGGCGACCGCACCTGGGTGCTCGAGCCGCTGCTGCAGATCGCCGTCTCGCCGGACAGCGACCCGGACCCGCGCATCCCCAACGAGGACAGCCTGGTCCTCGAGTACGACGAGACCAACCTGCTGCGCGCGGACAAGTTTCCGGGGTTCGACCTCTACGAGGGCGGCCAGAGGCTCAACGTCGGCGGCCGGGCCACCCTGCTGTTCGACGACGGTCGCGAAGCCAGTGTGATGATCGGCCGCACCTTCCGCGCCGAGCCCGATCCGCAGTTTCCCGCCCGCAGCGGTCTGCGCGGCCGCGAGTCCGACTGGATCGTCGCCGCCGAGGGCAACCTGACCGACCGCTTCACCTTCTTCACCCGCGCCCGCTTCGACGCCGCCGACTGGGACGTGCAGCGGATGGAGGCGGGCCTGAACCTGGACCTCGACCGGGCCAAGGGATTCGTGCGGTATCTGCGCGACAACCAGGACATCACCGGGGTCCAGCGCGAGGACATCGACTTCGCCGGCGAGATCCTTCTGGCCGGCAATTGGGGCGTCACGTTCGCGGGGGTCCGCGACGTCGAGGGTGACGTCTGGCGGCGCCAGGAAGTCGGCGCCCTCTACCGCGACGACTGCCTGGATATCGCCGTGGTCTGGGTGCACGAGGAGACCTACAACCGGTCGCTCGGCCCCTCGGATTCGGTGATCCTGCGCCTAACGCTCGCCACATTGGGTGATAAAGGCTACAGCCAATGACGATCGACCGGACCAGCGTGACTTCGCCGGGCGATAGCCCCATGGGAACGACCAGATACATGACGTCAGTGCGTAGCGGGACGGGCCTGGCCCTGGCGGCCGTTTCCGCCTTGTCTCTCGGCTTTGCGCCGCTCGCCGCGGCCCAGGAGGGCGTCCAGGTCGCCACCGCGCCCTCGCCGCCGGCCGCGCCCTCGCCGACCGTGGCCGAAAGCGTCGCGGCGATCGTCAACGACGACATCATATCGACCTACGACCTGGTCCAGCGCATGCGGCTGCTGGCCATCACCTCGGGGATGCAGATCACCGAGGAGAGCCTGCCCCAGCTGCAGAACGCCGCGCTGCGCGGGCTGATCGACGAACGCCTGGAGATCCAGGAGCTTCGCCGCGTCGAGAAAGAGAACAAGATCGAGATCGTCGCCACCGACGCCGAGGTCGACGAAGAAATCGCCGAAATGGCCAAGGGCGCGAACATGAGCGCCGACCAGTTGACCGGCCAGCTGCGGTCGGCCGGCATCGGTCCGGAGACCCTCCGCGCCCAGCTTCGCGCCGAGATCAGCTGGCAGGGCTACATCCGGGGCCGTTTCGGCCCGCGCACCCGCATCGGCCGCGACCAGGTCAAGGCCGCGCTCGACCGCCTCGCCGCCTCGGCTTCCCGGCCGCAGTACGAGATCGGCGAAGTCTACATCGACGCCGCCCGCGTGGGCGGCATGCAGGTCGCCTATCAGGGGGCCCAGTCGCTGATCGAGCAGATGCAGCAGGGCGCTCCCTTCGGCGCCGTGGCCCGGCAGTTCTCGGCCTCGCCGACGGCGGCCAACGGCGGCGACGCCGGCTGGGTCAGCGCCGGCGAGATGCCGGCTGAGGTGGAGCAGGTGCTCGACCAGATGCGCCCGGGCCAGCTGTCCCCGCCCATCCCGGTGCAGGACGGTGTCTACATCATCTACCTGCGCGACAAGCGCGCCGGCTCGAACGTGGCCATGGTCAGCCTCAAGCAGGCGGCCGTGGAACTGGGCGTCGACGCCTCGCCCGACCAGGTGCAGGCCGCCGTCGCGACCCTGGAGGGCATCCGGGGCCAGGTCACCGGCTGCGCCGATCTCGAGACCAAGGCGTCGACGGTGCCGGGCGTGATGGCCGGCGACCTGGGCGAAGCCGAGGTGACCGGCCTCACCGAGGCCTTCCAGCAGGCGATCGCGGGCACGCCGGACGGCCAGCTGTCGCAGCCGATCCGCACCGAGCTCGGCCTTCACCTGGTCATGGTCTGCGGCCGCCGCACGGCCGGCGCCCAGCTGCCCAGCTCCGAACAGGTCGAGGCGCGGCTGATGAGCCTGCAGCTGTCGAACATCTCCAAGCGGATTCTGCGCGACCTGCGCAACACCGCCACCATCGAGACGCGGTGACGGCGACGCCCCTGGCCCTGAGCCTCGGCGATCCCGCCGGGATCGGTCCGGAGATCACGGTCAAGGCCTGGCGGGCGCTGCGCGAGCGCGGCCCGGTCTTCATGGTCGTCGGCGACCGGCAGACCCTCGCCTCGACGCCCGGCGGCGGCGCGCCGACCCAGGCCGTCGCCGGCCCGCAGGACGCGGCCGGGGTCTTCGCCGACGCCATTCCCGTGCTCGACATCCCGCTGGCCGCGCCGGTGATCGCCGGCCAGCCGAACCCCGCCAACGCCGCGGTCGTGGTGCGCTGGATCGAGACCGGGGCGGGATTGGCCCTCCCGGGCGCGGTGAGCGGCCTGGTCACGGCGCCGATCGCCAAGGCGCCGCTCTACGCCGCCGGATTCGGCTTTCCGGGCCACACCGAATTTCTCGCCGAACTGACCCTCTCCGGCGGCCAGGAGGGGCCCGTCGGGCCGGTGATGATGCTGACGGCCGCCGATCTGCGGGTGGCGCTGGTCACCATCCACGAACCCCTGGCGGCCGTTCCGGGCCTGCTGAGCGTCGAGCGGGTGGTCAACGCCGGCCTGGTGACGGCCAGGGCCCTGGAGCGGGACTTCGGCGTCGCCGCGCCGCGGCTGGCGGTCGCGGGTCTCAATCCCCACGCCGGCGAGAACGGCGCCCTCGGCGGCGAGGAGAGCGCGATCATCGCGCCGGCGGTCGCGGCCCTGCGCGCCCGGGGCGTCGCCGCCAGCGGGCCCCATCCCGCCGACAGTCTGTTCCATGCCGAAGCCCGGGCCGGTTACGACGCGGCGCTGTGCATGTATCACGACCAGGCCCTGATCCCCGTGAAGATGCTCGACTTCTGGGGCGGGGTGAACGTCACCCTGGGCCTGCCCATCGTGCGCACCTCGCCGGACCATGGCACGGGCTTCGACATCGCCGGCCGGGGCCTCGCCCGTCCTGACAGCCTGATCGCCGCCATCCGCCTGGCGGCGGCGATCGCGGCGCTGCGCACCTCCTAGCTTCGTCATCGTCGGACTTGTTCCGACGACCCATGCGTGGTGAGTCCGGCGAAGAGGGCTCGGCGTGACCGAGCGAACACTCGGTAGCCCCTGTGTTCATGGGTCGTCGGAACAAGTCCGACGATGACGGCGGTGGGGCATTGGCATTGGCGGCAGTGACGTTGGAACAGCTCCCCCCCCTGCGCGAGGCCCTGGCCGAGCACGGCCTCACGGCGGACAAGAGCTTCGGCCAGCACTTCCTGCTCGATCTCAATGTGACGCGGAAGATCGCCCGCCTGGCCGGTCCGCTCGCGGGCGAGACGGTGATCGAGGTCGGGCCCGGCCCGGGCGGCCTGACCCGCGCCCTGCTCGAGGCCGGGGCGCGGGTGGTCGCGGTCGAGAAGGACCGCCGCTTCGTCCCCCTGCTGGACGCGCTGGCGGCCGCCGCGGACGGCGCGCTGACGGTCGTGGAGGCCGACGCCCTCAAGGTGGACGAGGCGGCGCTCGCGGGCGGGGCCGCCCACGTCGTCGCCAACCTGCCCTACAACGTCGGCACGCCGCTGCTGATCAAATGGCTGACCGGGCCCTGGCGCCCGGCCTCGATGACCCTGATGTTCCAGAAGGAGGTCGCCGACCGCATCGCCGCCCCGGCCGGCTCGGCGGCCTACGGACGGCTGGCGGTGATCGCCCAGGCCGTCTGCGCAGCGCGGGTGGTGATGGACCTGCCGGCCCGGGCCTTCACCCCGCCGCCGAAGGTGGCCTCGGCCGTCGTGCGGCTGGATCCCCTGCCCCATCCGCCCGGCGCCGACGTCCTGGCCGCGCTGGAGCGGGTGACCGCCGCCGCCTTCGGCCAGCGTCGCAAGATGCTGCGCTCGAGCCTCAGGGCGCTCGGCGGCGAGGCCCTGTGCGCCCGGGCCGGCGTCGATCCGGCCGTGCGGGCCGAGACCGTCGATGTCGAAGGGTTCCTGAGGCTGGCGCGAGCGCTGTAGCGTCCGGGCCGGGCTACAGCTCCGGAATCGGCTCGGCCAGCAGGTCTTCGACGAAAGGCTCGATCCACAGGTTGCGCGAGGCCCGCCGGCGTTCGGCGTGGTAGATGTGGGCCAGCTCCGCGTAGGCGCGGTCGAAGTCGTCGTTGAGCACGACATAGTCGAAGGTCCGCCAGAGGGCGACCTCCTCCTTGGCCCGGGCGATGCGCTCGCGGATGACCTCCTCGCTGTCCTGCGAGCGGGCCATGAGGCGGCGGCTCATCTCGGCCAGCGACGGCGGCAGGATGTAGACCAGCACGGTGTCGTCCGGCGCCTGGGCCTGGATCTTCATGGCGCCCTGGTAGTCGATGTCGAACAGGGCCGAATCCCCGCGCTCGAGCGCGTCCATCACCGGCGCGCGCGGGCTGCCGTAGCGGTTGCCGTACACCTCGGCCCATTCGAGGAAGGCGTCGGCCTCGATCATGCGATCGAATTCCTCGCGCGCCACGAAGTGGTAGTCCCGGCCCTCGTGTTCGCCGGGTCGCGGGGCGCGGGTGGTGGCCGAGATCGACAGGTGCAGGTCCGGATGATCGGCCACCAGGCGGCGCGTCAGGGAGGTCTTGCCCACCCCGGACGGCGCCACGATCATCAGCATCAGGCCCCGGGTCTTCTGGGCCTCGTCACTCGACATTCTGCACCTGTTCGCGGAACTGCTCGATGACCGCTTTGAGGTCGAGGCCGATGGCGGTCAAGGCCGAGGTCGCCGATTTCGAACAGAGGGTATTGGCCTCGCGCATGAATTCCTGGGTCAGGAAATCGAGGCGCCGGCCCGCCGCGCCGTCCTGGGCCAGCAGGGCCCGGGCGGAAACGACATGCGCGGCCAGGCGGTCGAGCTCCTCGCGCACGTCGGCGCGGGTCGCCTGGACGGCCGCCTCCTGGACGATGCGATCCTCGCTGGCCGCCTCGGCGACCAGGTCGCGCAGGCGCCGCGCGAAACGGTCGCGAATCACCGCCGGCTGGCCGGCGGCCTCCGCCTCGGCGGAGTCGACCAGGCTGGTCATGCGGTCCAGCTGCCCGGTCAGCACCGGCTCCAGGGCGGCGCCCTCGGCCAGCCGCGCGGCCTTCAGGGCGTCGAGCGCGGCCAGCACGCTGGCGGCCATCGCCTGCTCGAGGGCGGCCCGCACCTCGGGATCGTCCTCGGCGTCGGCGGATTCGAGCACGCCGCGCAGGGCCAGCAGGCCGTCCGCCGAGGGCGGCGTCGCGCGGCCCGAGCCCGTCAGTTCGTCGGCGAGCGCCAGGTAGCGCGCCAGCTGGTCCCGATTGACGGTGACGTTGGCGCCGGTCTCCGCGCGCCGGGCCTGCAGGCCGACGTTGATCTGGCCCCTTTGGAAGCGGGCCTGGGCGCCGTCCCGGGCGCCGCGCTCCAGCCCCTCGAAGCCCGGCGGGCCGCGGAAACGGACTTCGAGATTGCGACCGTTCACGGACCGCGCCTCGACCGCCCACGTCCAGGCCCCCTCCGCGCCCTCCACCCGGGCGAAGCCGGTCATGCCCGACAGGGCCATCAGCGGCCGGTCCTGGCGCGCCAGGCGCGCCATTTCTCGACGTTGCGGACGTGCTCCTCGTAGGTGGCGGCGAAGGCGTGGCCGCCGCTGCCGTCCGCCACGAAGAACAGGTAGTCGGTGGCCGGGGGATCCAGGACCGCCGCCAGCGAGGCCCGGCCCGGATTGCCGATCGGCGTGGGGGGCAGGCCGTCGATGACGTAGGTGTTGTAGCGGTTGGCCGGGTCGGTCAGCTCCGACAGGAAGATCCTGCGCCCGAGCGGCCGCCCCTTGGTGATGCCGTAGATGATGGTGGGGTCGCTCTCCAGCCGCATGCCCTTGCGCAGCCGGTTGACGAACACCGAGGCCACCTGAGGCCGCTCGCGGGCGACGCCGGTCTCCTTCTCGACGATCGAGGCCAGGACGACCGCCTCTTCCGGCGTCGCGACCGGCAGGCCCGGCTGCCGCCGGGCCCAGAGCGTGGCCAGCAGCCGGTCGCGGGCGTCCATCATCCGCTGCAGCACCGCCGCCCGGTCCTCGCCGCGCTCGAAGTCATAGGTCTCGGGCAGCACCGCGCCTTCCGGCGGAGTCGGGGCGACGCCCGTCAGCGCCGTCTCCTTCTCCAGGATGTCGATGACCATCTCGGCGGTGACGCCCTCGGGAATGGTCACGGCGTGGCGCACCACGCGGCCGGCGCGGATGTCGGCCAGCACCCGGGCCATCGAGGCGCGGGAGGGGAACTCGTACTCGCCGGCCTTCAGCTCGCGGGCGCCGCCGGTGACCTGGGCGGCGGCGATGAACAGGGTGCGCGAACCGACCACGCCGGCGCCCTCCAGCGCGGAGGCGATTTCGCTGAGGCCCGCGCCCCGGCGCAGCATGACGACGCTCTTGTCGCCGCCGCGCGCCGCGGGACCGGGGCCGCGATAGCTCCACACCGCCCACAGGCCGACCACCGCCAGGGCCAGGGCGACCGTCGCCAGCCCGCTGACCGCCATGATCAGCAGGCGGCGCATCAGCGGCAGTCCGGCGGTGCGGGTCGCTCTTCGGCTCACGACGCCTTCTTGAAGATCACGCAGGCGTTGGTGCCGCCGAATCCGAAGCTGTTCGACATCGCCGCCTCGATCGCCATCGGTTTCGCCTTGTGCGGGACAAGGTCGATCGGCGTCTCGAACTCGGGATTGTCGAGATTGATGGTCGGCGGCGCCACCTGGTCGCGGATGGCCAGGATCGAGAAGATCGCCTCGATGGCGCCGGCGGCGCCCAGCAGGTGGCCGGTCATCGACTTGGTCGAGGACATGGCGACGTTGCCGGCGTGCGCGCCCATGAACCGCTCGACCGCGCCCAGCTCCAGGCCGTCGGCCATGGTCGAGGTGCCGTGGGCGTTGACGTAGGCGATGTCGGAGGCCTTCAGGCCGCTGTCCTTCAGGGCCGCGGTCATGGCCCGGAAGCCGCCGTCGCCGTCCTCGGACGGGGCGGTGATGTGATAGGCGTCGCCCGACAGGCCGTAGCCGGCGACCTCGGCGTAGATGGTCGCCCCGCGCGCCCTGGCGTGTTCGTATTCCTCGAGCACCAGCACGCCGGCGCCCTCGCCCATGACGAAGCCGCCGCGATCCTTGTCATAGGGGCGCGAGGCCTTCTCGGGCGTGTCGTTGAAATCGGTGGCCATGGCCCGGCAGGCGATGAATCCGGCGATGCCGATCGGGCAGACGGCCGCCTCGGCCCCGCCGGCGATCATGATGTCGGCGTCGCCGTACTTGATCAGCCGGGTCGCGTCGCCGACGGCGTGGGCCCCCGTGGCGCAGGCGGTGACCACCGCGTGGTTGGGGCCCTTGAAGCCGTAGCGGATCGAGACCTGGCCCGAGGCCAGGTTGATCAGGGCCGAGGGGATGAAGAAGGGGCTGACCCGGCGCGGGCCCTTGTCGCGCAGCTCCAGCGAGGTCTCGGCGATGGTCGCCAGGCCCCCGATGCCCGAGCCCAGGATCACCCCGGTGCGCAGCCGCGTCGCCTCGTCGGCCTCGGCGAGGCCCGCGTCGCGCACCGCCTCGTCGGCGGCGGCCATGGCGTAGAGGATGAAGTCGTCGACCTTGCGCTGGTCCTTGGGCGCCATGGTCTTGTCGGGGTCGAACGAGCCCGCGACGTCCGGCCCGCCGCCGCCGCGGCCGTCGACCCGGGGCACCTCGCAGGCGACCTGGCAGGCGTAGTCGGTCGCGTCGAACGCGGTGATGCGTCCGGCGCCGGAGCGCCCGGCCACGATGCCCTTCCAGGTGGCGTCGACCCCGTGGCCGAGGGGGGTCAGAAGGCCAAGACCGGTGACGACGACGCGACGCATGGGCTCAACTCCTTCCCCGTGCGGGCCGGGGACCGCTCAAAACGAAGACCGCCGCGCGCACCGGGGGGCCCGGCGCCGCGCGGCGGCGAATCGACCGGAACCGGCCGGCGGATCAACCGCCGACCTTCTCCGAGATGAACTTCACGGCGTCGCCCACCGTCTGGATGTGCTCGGCGGCGTCGTCGGGGATCTCGATGTCGAACTCTTCCTCGAAGGCCATGACCAGCTCGACGTTGTCGAGGCTGTCGGCGCCAAGGTCATCGATGAAGCTCGCCTTCTCGGTGACCTTCTCGGGATCGGCGTCGAGATGTTCGATGACGATCTTACGCACACGCTCGAGAATGTCGGACATTCGTTGGGGTCCTCTTTAGGTCTTCGTGGCCGCGCGGGACAAACGCCCGTCGCGGGAAATCGGGCTTCGCCTAGCATGATCCATCGGGGGAGGCCAGCGGCCAGCCGACGAACCACGCGCCGCCGTCAGATCATCGCCATGCCGCCGTTGACGTGCAAGGTCTGGCCGGTGACGTAGGCGCCCGCGTCGCCGGCCAGATAGACGCAGGCGGCGGCCACGTCCTCGCCGGACCCGAGCCGCCCGGCGGGGATCTTCGCCAGGATGGTCTCGCGCTGGGCGTCGTTGAGCGCGTCGGTCATCGGGCTGGCGATGAAGCCGGGCGCGACGGTGTTGACGGTGACGTTGCGGCTGGCCACTTCCTGGGCGAGGGCCTTGGAGAAGCCGATCATGCCGGCCTTGGAGGCGGCGTAGTTGGCCTGGCCCGGATTGCCGGTGACCCCGACCACCGAGGTGATGCCGATGATCCGCCCCCAGCGGCGCTTCATCATTCCCTTCAGGGCGGCGCGGGAGAGGCGGAAGTAGCTCTCGAGGTTCACCTTGATGACCTGCTCCCAGTCCTCGTCCTTCATGCGCAGCATCAGGCCGTCGCGGGTGATGCCGGCGTTGGCGACCAGGATGTCGATCTCCTTGCCCGCCGCGGCCTCCGCCGCCGCGATCAGGCCGTCGACGCTGGCCGGGTCGGAGAGGTTGCAGGGGACGGCCGAGGCGTTCCCGCCCAGCTCCGCCGCCAGGGCCTTCAGGGCCTCCTCGCGGGTGCCGGAGAGCACCACATGGGCGCCCTGCGCATGCAGCGCCCGGGCGATCGAACCGCCGATGCCGCCCGTGGCGCCGGTGACGAGGGCGGTCTTGCCGGTGAGGTCGAACATTTCCGTTCCTTTTTATCCGATCACCCCCGCGGAAGCGGGGGCCCAAGCTGAACCTCGGCTTGGATCCCCGCTTTCGCGGGGACAGTCGGGTCAGAGAGAGTTGGCGAACGCTTCCAGGTCCGCCGGCGTGTTCAGCGGGGTCGCCTCGGCGTCGGGGGCGATGCGCTTGGCCATGCCGGTCAGCACCTTGCCGGCGCCAGCCTCGGCGAAGCGGGTGACGCCGCCCGCGCCCGCCATCCACTCCATGCTCTCGCGCCAGCGCACGCGACCGGTCACCTGATCCACCAGCATCCGGCGGATCGCTTCCGGGTCCAGCGTCGGGCGGGCGGTGACGTTGGCGACCACGGGCGCGCGCGGGGCGACGATGGCCGCGGTCGCCAGGGCGGCGGCCATCTCGTCGGCGGCCGGCTGCATCAGCGGGCAGTGGAAGGGCGCGGAGACGTTCAGCGGAATGGCCCGCGCGCCCAGTTCCTTGGCCTTCTCGATGGCCCGGTCGACCCCGGCCCTGTCGCCGGAGATGACCACGTTGCCGTTGTTGTTGTCGTTGGCCACGACGCAGACGCCGACCTCGGCGCCGGCGGCGGCGGCGGCCTCGGCCAGGGCGACGTCGGTCTTCGGGCCGATCAGCGAGGCCATGGCGCCGGCCCCCACCGGCACGGCCCGCTGCATGGCCTGGCCGCGCAGCTTCAGCAGGCGGGCGGTGTCGGCCAGGCTGAGGGCCCCGGCGGCGGCCAGGGCGCTGTATTCGCCCAGCGAGTGGCCGGCCACGAAGGCGGCCCGCTCGACGCCGATCCCGAACTCCGCCTCCAGGGCGCGCATCGCCGCCAGGCTGACGGCCATCAGCGCCGGCTGGGCGTTCTCGGTCAGGGTCAGGTCGGCCTCGGGCCCCTCGCGCATCAGGGCCGACAGCTTCTGGGACAGGGCCTCGTCGACCTCCTGGAACACCTCGCGGGCGCTGGCGAAGGCGCCGGCCAGCTCGACGCCCATGCCGACGGCCTGGCTGCCCTGGCCGGGAAAGATGAAGGCGAGGCTCATGGCCGCTCCTGTGTCTCCGATTCCGGCGTGACGGTTAGGCGAAAGGTCCGGGCGCGGCAACCTCTGGCGTTGCCGCCGCGTCATCGCCTAGCGTGGCCGCCAGGCACGGGAGGACGGTCATGCGGGCGGTGGTTCGGCGGGGCGGCAGGCTGGTCTGCGACGAGATCGAGGAACGCGATCCGGGGCCGGGCCAGGTGCGGGTCAGGACCCTGGCCTGCGGCATCTGCGGCTCGGACCTGCACGCCCTGCATCACCTCGACCACATGGTCGACATGGCCGCCCGCGCCGGCGCCGGCGGCGGCATGGATCCGAAGCGGGACATCGTCTTCGGCCACGAATTCTGCGCCGAGGTGCTGGAGGGCGGCCCCGGCGCGACCCGGTTCAAGCCGGGGACGCGGGTCGTCTCCATGCCCGTCAACATGGGCCCGGACGGCTTTTCGGCCATCGGTTACTCCAACGACTACCCCGGCGGCTTCGCCGAACGGATGATCCTGACGGAAATGCTGCTGCTGGAGGCGCCCAACGGCCTCTCCACCGAACATGCGGCCCTGACCGAGCCCATGGCGGTGGGCGCCCACGCCGTGGCCAGCGCCGCGCTGGACAAGGACTCGGTGTGCCTGGTGTTGGGCTGCGGCCCGGTCGGGCTGGCGGTCATCGCGGCGCTGAAGGTGCGCGGCCACGGACCGGTCATCGCCGCCGATTTCTCGCCCCGCCGGCGCAGGGCCGCCGAGGCCATGGGCGCCGACCACGTCGTCGACCCCGCCGAGACCGGCCCGCACGGCAAATGGGCCGAATTCGGCGTCCCCGCCACGCTGGAGGGCATGCGCATGGCCCTGTTCGGCGGCAAGGCCTATGGCCGGCCGGTGGTGTTCGAATGCGTCGGCGCGCCCGGCGTGCTGCAGAGCATCATCGAGGGCTGCCCGCCCAGGGCCCAGATCGTCGTCGCCGGCGTCTGCATGGAGCCCGACCGCATCGAGCCCTCGCTGGCCATCAACAAGCAGCTCGATCTGCGCTTCGTGCTCGGCTACCAGCCCGACGAATTCGCCCGGACCCTGGCCGACATCGCCGAGGGCCGGATCGACGTCGCGCCCCTGATCACCGGAACCGTGGGCCTGGACGGCGTCGCCCAGGCGTTCGCCGACCTGGCCAATCCCGAGACCCATGTGAAGATCCTGGTCGAGCCCGGCCGCTGACCCGCGGGGGGTCGGCGGCGTCATCGCGCTGGACGCCGGCCCCCAGCGGACTACGTTTGCGTCCAAACGGGAGACTTCCGATGAAACGCCTCGCCGCAGCCGCGCTCGCCCTCAGCCTTCTCGCCGCGCCCGCGCTCGCCGCCCTGAAGGTCGGCGCCGTCGCCCCCGACTTCGCCACCACCGCCTTCCTGGCCGGCAAGCCCAGCCCCTTCCGCCTGTCGACCGCGCTCAAAAGCGGGCCGGTGGTGCTCTATTTCTTCCCGTCGGCCTTCACCTCCGGCTGCACCATCGAGGCGCACGAGTTCGCCGAGGCGACGCCGCAGTTCAAGGCCCTGGGGGCCCAGGTGATCGGCGTCACCGCCGGCAAGGTGGAGCGGCTGGCCGAGTTCTCCAGGAGCGAATGCCGCGACGCCTTCCCCGTCGCCGGCGTCAGCCAGGAGACGATCCGGGCCTACGACGCGGTCCTCGCCCTCAAGCCCGACCTGTCGGACCGGGTCACCTACGTCATCGCCCCCGACGGCAGGATCGTGCTGGCCTACGCCTCCCTGACCGACCCCCAGTCGCACATCGCCAAGGCCAAGGAGGCGGTCAAGGCCTGGCGCGCGGCGCATCCGTAGCAGCCGGCGGAGACAGGCGCCGTCCGCGGTCCGCCGGGGACATGTTCCGGCGCAGCCGGTACGTGTCCCCAGCGGGCGCTGTTCATGTATATGAAAAGTACGTGTCCTCCGTTTCGTTACCCCATTCTTCGAGGGGAAACAGGAGTGCCGCGAGTACCGCTACGGCTCGAAGACGATCCGATTTAATCGGGCCACAAGATTCTCAATAAAGCTTGTGCAACCATTGGCGTACGCGGGTTGCATAGGTCGGACGTCTCCGCTCGCTTCTCGATCTCCCTCGTGCGCAATCTGATTCCTGCGCTTAACGTAGCTTGCCAAATACCTTTTCAGATCATCCGCAGAGGTGTTTGGACCTGGCCAAGTGGCGGCGACGGTGTCGAACACGCCAGAGTGGCCTATCAGTGCGTATGCGCCCTGCACCTTTTCAGGTGCTTGGTAAGAATTGAACGCGAGCACCTTCTCATTGAAGCGGTTGGTGAGTTCCGCCTCAGCGTTGGCGCTTGTGATTACCGGCAGAGCCTCACGAAAGCCGTCGCCATTCTTGATCGGCAGAATCTCTGCCATCGCAACACATAGCGGCGCGGGCACGGGGTTGGACCGAAGTACATGGGGCAGGCGCCCAAGGACCACCGCGTGGACGTACGCGTCCAGCGAAGAAATCGCGGCCACGACGGCGGAGCGCGGAAGCCAAAGTAGGTCTTGGTGTTCTGGCGGCAACCGGCCCCGTTTACCGAGCTTCCGTATTCGTCGCAGCTCTACATACATCGCCGTCAAACTTCTGGCTGACGCGATGCTGTGCTCGAAATCTGTGTATACGGTCACTTCCTCGCCTCCATCTCACGCAGCCGCCTTCTTAAACGGGAAGCGGGGACACGTACTTTTCAGGTTCATGAACAGTATGGCTTTCCAGGCCCCTGCCCGGGGCGGGGCGCGCACGGCCTAAATTTCCCCGCAGGTGGCGCGTGTTCATGCACCTGAATCGTACGGGTCCCCGTCGGCCGGTCAGGACGCCCGCAGGGTTTCCAACGGCGTTCCCTTGCAGCTGACCTTCCGGCAAATCCGCTCCTGCATGCGCGCCTGCATGTCGGGGAGGTACTTCATGGTCACCGCGACGATCTCCCCGTTCATCTGGGGCATCTTGGCGATGATCCCCCGGCCCAGCGGCGTGTCGAAGAGGTCCGCCATCGCGCAGAGCTCGGCCTCGGAATAGACCTTCAGCATGATCGGCGGCAGGTCGGCGATGAGCCTGGGCGCCATCTCGACCAGGGTCTCGTCCATGACCTCGGCCACGATGCGGGACAGCCGCTGGCCGGCCTTGGGGTCAAGCCGGTCGCCGAGCATGGTCATCATCTGGTTGCTCATTGTCGCCGACATCTCACGCATCGACTTTTCCATATCGAGCGCGTCGACGTAGCGCGCGGCGCAGGCGGCGGCCCGGTCGGTCGCCCCGGCGCCCGCGGGTTCGGCCGCGAAGGCCGGCGGCGCGGCGGACGCCAGCAGCAGGAAGCAGGCGGCGGTGCGGACGATGCGGCTTGTCATGGAAGCTCCCCCAACTGGAGCGTGCAACATCGCATGCCCCGCCGAGTCCGGAAAAGGGGACACGTACTTTTCAGATCCATGAACAGCCGCACGCGGGGACGGATTGCTCGGCTGTTCATGGATCTGAAAAGTACGTGTCCCCGCCCGCACGGTGAAACCCCGGTTTCCGCCGCCGCAAGCGGTTGATTTCGCGGGACCTCGCCGCCCCGGCCGCACGGCGCGGGCCGTCCCGTCGCCGCCCCGCGCCCCTCGCCCCTATCCTTGCCCTCGCCCCGTCGCACGGGGAGGGCGCCGCGGCCAGGCGATCCGAGGCGGCGGCGGGGCGGGGTTCGAGCGGGAAGCCCGCTCCGGCGCCAGCCGGGAAGGTCCTGCCGTCGCCGCGCACCGCGTCGGCGGAGCGGGACCGGACCGGCCCCTGGCCGGGACGG
>JBMOOF010000056.1:0-5421 GCA_049323695.1 Pseudomonadota bacterium | reverse complement strand
CGTGAAGACGAAGAAGACGCCGGCCAAGCCCGCGGAGATCGTCGGCCAGGCCGTGGAGCGGGCGCTGGACCCGCTCGCCTCGGTCCTCAAGCGCGCCGGGCTCAAGCGCGCCGAGAAGGAGAGCCGTCAGTTCTCCCCCGCCGCCGAACCCTCGCCGCCGGCCGCCGCGCCCGGCAAGCCGGGATTGGCCGTCTCGCCGCTGGCGACGCCCTTTCCGAAGATGCCGCCGGTGCCGGGGGTACGGATCGGCATCGGCCGGGCCGGATTCTACAAGCACGAGCGGCCCGACCTGCTGGTCATGCGGTTCGCCGGGGGCGCCAGTTGCGCCGGCGTCTTCACGCGCCACGGCGTGGGCTCGGCGCCGGTGGACTGGTGCAAGCGCCAGCTGGAGGCCTCCGGCGGCGAGGGCGTGCAGGCGCTGGTGGTCAACGCCGGCTGCGCCAATAGCTTCACGGGCAAGCCCGGCGCCGACGCGGTCCGCCGCGTCGCCGGCGCGGCGGCCAAGCGCTTCGACTGCCGCCAGCGCGACGTGATGATGGCCTCGACCGGGGTCATCGGCGTGGTGCTGGACGACGCCAGGATCACCCACCGCCTGCCCGAGGTCGAGGGCCGCCTCGGCGACGACGCCTGGGCCGAGGCCGCCCAGGCGATCATGACCACCGACACCTTCCCGAAAGGCGCCACCGCCACGGCGAAGATCGACGGCCGCACCGTGCGCATCAACGGCATCGCCAAGGGCTCGGGCATGATCGCCCCGGACATGGCGACCATGCTGGCCTTCGTGGCCACCGACGCCAACATCGCCCCCAAGGCCCTGCAGACCCTGGTCAGCCTCTACACCCGCACGACGTTCAACAGCGTCACCGTCGACGGCGACCGCTCGACCAACGACACCCTGCTGCTGTTCGCCACCGGCGCCTCGGGCGGGGCGCGCATCAGCCGGGCCGGCGACCACCGCCTGGCCGACTTCCGCGACAAGCTGGAGAAGGTGCTGCTCGACCTCGCCCTGCAGCTGGTGCGCGACGGCGAGGGCGCGACCAAGTTCGTCAAGGTCGTCGTCACCGGCGCCGAGACCCCCGCCAGCGCCCGCAAGATCGCCCGCACCATCTGCGAAAGCCCGCTGGTCAAGACCGCCTTCGCCGGCGAGGACGCCAACTGGGGCCGCATCGTCATGGCCGTCGGCCGCGCCGACGAGCCGGTCAACCGCGACAAGATGTCGGTGAGATTCGGCAAGCTGGTCGCCGCCCAGGACGGCATGGTCTCGCCGACCTACTCCGAGGCGAAGATGAGCGCCTACATGAAGAAGGCCGAGCTGGAGGTCGGGGTCGACGTCGGCGTCGGCCGCGCTTCGGCCGCCATGTGGACCTGCGACCTCACCAAGCAGTACGTGGCCATCAACGGGGACTACCGGTCCTGACCGCCGGGAGACTCATCCTCGTCGCCGCGGCGGCGCTCGTCGACGTCGACGGGCGGGTGCTGATCTGCAAGCGGCCGCAGGGCAAGCAGCTGGCCGGGCTGTGGGAGTTTCCGGGCGGCAAGGTCGAGGATGGCGAGACCCCCGAGGCCTGCCTGATCCGCGAACTGCGCGAGGAGCTGGGGATCACGGTCACCCAGGCCTGCCTGGCGCCGTTCGTCTTCGCCAGCCACGGTTACGAATCGTTTCACCTGCTCATGCCACTCTATCTGGTGAGGCGCTGGGACGGGTTCGTCGAGGCGCGGGAGCACGAGGCGCTGGCGTGGGTGAAACCGGGCAACCTTTCCGACTATCCGATGCCGCCGGCGGACCTGCCGCTGGTCGCCTGGCTGCGCGACTGTCTCTGAAGGCCTTCGGCCGGGACCGGAGCGGCGCCACCGCCGTGGAGTACGGCCTGATCTGCGCCCTGGTGTTCCTGGTCATCGTCGCCTCGGTGACCACCTTCGGAACCAGGACCACCACCATCATCCAGACGGTCAGCGACGCCATCGCCGCCGCGATCGCCTAACTGAATTGGAGGGACAGCTTACTCATTTCCGTCGAACGCGCGTCAGCCCAGGCGGAAATGAGTAAGCTGTCCCTCCAATTCGTCCCTCCAATTCCCTACGCCCGCGGCAGGGGCTTCTCGGTGGTTCCCAGCGCGTCGGCCAGACGCATCCTGGCGGAACCGGGCTTCAGCGGCTTCTGCTGGCTGTCGTGCGGCGCCCAGCCGGTGACGGTGACGATCTCGAAGGTCGCCGGGATCCGGCCGTCCGCCTGGGCGAAGCGGTCGCGGTAAATCTCCAGGGCCCGCGTCAGCAGCCGCCGCGACAGCGGCCGGCGCGGGCGGTCGACCAGGGCCCCGGTCTCGCCCATGGCCCGCAGGTCGCGCAGCAGGTCAAGCGGATGGGCGTAGCGCACGGTGACGCGGTCCACGTCGGTCACCGGCAGGGCGAAGCCGGCCCGCTGCAGCAACGCTCCGCCGTCGGCGGCGTCGGCGAAGGGCGAGACCCGCAGGCTCGCGCCGCCGGTCAGGTCGGCCTCGGCCTCGAGCAGCGACTGGCGCAGCTCGGTCAGGGTCGCGCCGCCCAGGAACGCGCCGATGAAGAGGCCGTCCGGCCTCAGCGCCCGGCGGATCTGGGCCAGGGCGCCGACCAGGTCGTTGGTCCAGTGCAGCGCCAGGGTCGAGACCGCCAGGTCCAGGCTCTCCGGCGCGAAGGGAAGCCGCTCCTCGTCGGCGACGAGGCGGGGGCCGGACCGGCCGGCGAGCATCCGCGCCGACAGGTCGGTCTCGATCAGGAGGTCGATCTTCTCCCGCGCCTCGCTCGCCGCCAGCGCCCGGGCGAAGGCGCCGTCGCGGGCGCCCAGGTCGACCGCCACGGGAAACCGGCGCATGATCGCCTCCAGCCGGGCGACGGCGTCCTCCGCGGCGCGGGCCTTCAGGAAGCCGGCGCGCGCGAAGTCCGGCGCGGCGCGGTCCAGCCGCCGCCGGTGCAGGGCGCGGTCGAAGAGGACGGGGGGCGTGGTCGACATGCGGGCGGAAGATGGCCTTTCGCGGCTGTCATGGAAACCGGGTCCGCGCCTGGCCGGCGCCGGGCGCGCCCTGCTCGACCTGTTCCTGCCCGTGCTGGACGCCCGCGGCGAGCCGGCCCTCTCGCCCGGGCTTCCCGCCGAGGCCTGGAGCCGCATCGTCTTCCTCGAGGACCCGGTCTGCGACGGCTGCGGCGCGCCCTTCGAATTCTCCCCCGGTCCGGATGTCCGCTGTCCGGCCTGCGCCAGCCGGCCGCGGGCCTTCGACCGGGCGCGGGCCGCCTGCCTCTACGACGAGACCAGCCGCGACCTGATCCTCAAGCTCAAGCATGCCGATCGCACGGACCTGGCCCTGACGCTCGCGCGCTGGCTCAGCCGGGCGGCGCGGCCCCTGCTGGCGGAGGCGGAGCTGATCGTCCCCGTGCCGCTGCATCGCGCCCGGCTGCTCGCCCGCCGCTACAACCAGGCCGCCGAAATGGCCAGGCCGCTGGGACGGCTGGCGGGGATTCCGGTCCTGCCCGACGCGGTGGTCCGGGTGCGGCGCACCGAGAGCCAGGGCGGAAAGTCCGCCGGCGGCCGCCGCCGCAACGTCGCCGGCGCCTTCGAGGTGCCGGCCGCCCGACGGCGGCGGGTCGAAGGCCGGCGGGTGCTGCTGGTCGACGACGTGCTGACCACCGGCGCCACCGCCCACGCCTGCGCCCGCGCGCTGAAGGCGGCCGGCGCCGCCGCCGTGGACCTGGCCGTCGTCGCCCGGGTGCGCGGCGGCGCGGACCCCACTATATGAGGCGTCGACAACCGACCCCTCGCGAGACCATGGCCCAAGTCACCATCTTCACCCGACCCTTCTGCGGCTACTGCGCCCGCGCCCTGTCCCTGCTCGAGGGCAAGGGCGCCGACGTCGTCGAAATCGACGCTGGCATGGACCCGGCCCTGCGCCAGGAGATGATGCAGCGTTCGGGACGCTCGACCTTTCCGCAGATCTTCGTCGGCGACCGGCACATCGGCGGCTGCGACGACATGATGGCGCTCGACCGGGCGGGCGAGCTCGACTCCCTGCTGGCCGGATGACCCTGCGCGTCGCCCTCGTCCAGACCCGCACGCCGGCGACCCACGCCGCCGCCCTGTCGCACGTGGCCCCCCTCGTGCGCGAGGCGGCCGGCCGGGGCGCGCGCTTCATCCTGACGCCGGAAGGAACCAACATCCTCGAACGCGACCGGGAGGCGCTGCTGCCGCGGCTGACCCTGCTGGACGACGACCCGGTCGTGTCCGGCCTGCGGGCGCTGGCGGCCGAGCTCGGCGTCTGGATCGACGTCGGCTCGGCCCTGGTCAGGCGCGAGGACGGCAAGGCCGCCAACCGCCAGGCCCTGATCGATCCTTCCGGCGCGATCGCAGCCGTCTACGACAAGCTGCACATGTTCGACGTCGACCTGCCGACCGGCGAGACGGCGCGCGAATCGGCGACCTACGAGCCCGGCGACCGGGCGGTGATCGCCCGCGCGGACGGCGCCGTCTTCGGCCTGACCATCTGCTACGACATGCGGTTTCCGGCGCTCTACCGGGCGCTCGCGACGGCCGGGGCCCAGGTGATGACCGTTCCCGCCGCCTTTACCCGCCCGACCGGGGAGGCCCACTGGGAGGTGCTGCTTCGCGCCCGGGCCATCGAGACCGGCAGCTTCGTGCTGGCGGCGGCCCAGGGCGGCTTCCACGAGGACGGCCGCGGCACCTGGGGCCGCTCCACCGCCGTGGGCCCCTGGGGCGAGGTGATCGGCAAGCTGGACCATGACGAGCCCGGCGTGCTGATCGCCGACCTGGACCTGGCGGCTGTCGACCGGGCCCGCGCCGCCATCCCCGTCCTGTCCAACGCCCGCCCCTTCACCGGCCCATGATCAGATACGCCCTCGCCTGCGAGCACGGCCACGACTTCGAGGGGTGGTTCGGCTCCTCGGCCGACTACGACGACCAGGCCGCGCGCGGGCTGCTGGCATGCCCCGTCTGCGCCAGCAAGGCCGTGCGCAAGCAGATCATGGCCCCCGCCGTCGCCGGCACGAAGGCGCAGCGGTCCGGCGCCGACCTGCCGCCGCAGGCCCGCCAGATGATGATGGAGGCCATGGGCAAGGTCCGCGCCCACGTCGAGGAGACCTTCGACTACGTCGGCGACGCCTTCGCCCGCGAGGCCCGCGACATCCACGAGGGCCGGAGCGAGGAACGCGGCATCTACGGCGAGGCGTCTCCCGCCGAGGTGAGGTCCCTGGTCGAGGACGGCGTTCCCGTCGCGCCCCTGCCGCCGAAAGCCCCGAAGAAGACGGATGTGAACTAGGTCCAATCGACATTCAGCGCATCCAGAGCATGGAGGCGGCGATGTGGATGAAGGCGAGGTAGTGGCTGGCGAGCCGGTCGAAGCGGGTGGCGAAACGGCGGAAGTGCTTGAGCCTGTTGAA
>JBMOOF010000055.1:0-57611 GCA_049323695.1 Pseudomonadota bacterium | reverse complement strand
CTTCAACAGGCTCAAGCACTTCCGCCGTTTCGCCACCCGCTTCGACCGGCTCGCCAGCCACTACCTCGCCTTCATCCACATCGCCGCCTCCATGCTCTGGATGCGCTGAATGTCGATTGGACCTAGTCAACCCGCCCATCCCGGCGAATGCCGGGACCCGGATTCAGCCTGGGTTTCTGGAATCCCGACCGAAGTCCGGCGCTTGCGACGGGATCCCGGCATTCGCCGGGTTGACCGGACGGGAGGGTCAGCCCTTCGCCTTCTCCGCCGCGATCCAGCGGTCGATCCTCGTCTCCAGCAGGTCGAGCGGCAGCGGGCCGGCCAGCAGCACGGCGTCGTGGAACCGCCGAACGTCGAACCGCTCGCCCAGCGCCGCCTCGGCCCGCGCGCGCAGCTCGACAAGCTTCCTTTCGCCGATCTTGTAGGCCAGGGCCTGGCCCGGCCAGGAGATGTAGCGGTCGAGTTCGACCTCGATGTTCAGGGGCGAGAGGGCGCTGTTCTCGATGAAGCAGGCCCTCGCCCGCTCGCGGCTCCAGCCCTTCCAGTGGATGCCGGTGTCGGCGACCAGCCGGCAGGCGCGCCACATCTCGTAGCTGAGGCGGCCGAACCGTTCGTAGGGCGTGCGATAGATGCCCATCTCGATGCCCAGCCGCTCGGCGTAGAGGCCCCAGCCCTCGACGAACACCGTCATGTCGGCGTCGCGGCGGAAGGCGGGAACGCCCTCCAGCTCCTGGCCGAGAGCGATCTGCAGGTGGTGGCCGGGCACGGCCTCGTGCAGGGTCAGGGCCGGCAGCTCGTAGAGGCCGCGCTGGTCCAGCGCCGAGGTGTTGACCATGTAGCCGCCGGCGACGCCCATCGCCGGGCTGCCCGGGAAATAGCGGCCGGTGGTGTAGCCGACCTCGATCTCGCGCGGCACCTCGCGCACGCCATAGGGCAGGCGGGGCAGGGTCCCGAAGAAGCGCGGCAGCTGGTCGTCGATGCGCTTGGCGATCTCGCTGGCCTTCTCCAGCAAGGCCTGGCGGGTGGTCACGAAGAACCGCGGATCGCTGCGCAGGAAGGCGAGGAACTCGGCGTGCGTGCCGGTGAAGCCGGCCTCGGCCCGGACGGCGTCCATCTCCGCCCGGATGCGCGCCACCTCCTTGAGGCCGATCTCGTGGATCTGGTCCGGGGTCAGGTCGGTGGTCGTGTAGCGGCGGGCGAGCCAGGCGTAGTAGGCCTTGCCGCCCGGCATGGCCGAGGCGCCCAGGCTCTGGCGGCTGGCGGGCAGGTATTCCGTCTCCATGAAGGCGGCGTAGCGGGCCTGGGCGGGCCGCAGCACGGTCTTCACCAGCTCGGCCGCCCTCGCCTTCAGGGCCGCCCGCTCGGGGGCGGGAAGGGTGGCGGGCAGCCGGTCGAGGGCGGTCACCGCCGCGTCCGTACCGACCGGCGCGGCCGCCGCCTTGCGCGCCTGTTCGGCGACGATCACCGAGATCGGCCGGGGCTGCACCCAGCCGGTCCTGAGGCCGCGCCGGGCGTTGTCGATGTTCTGGTCGTAGTAGTCGCCGCTCGCCGCCAGCCGCTGGAGCCAGGCCTCGCCCTCGGCTTTCGAGGTCATCGGCGCGGTGAGGGCCAGATAGCCGATGAAACCGTCCAGCGAGTTGTCGCTCGAGAAGGGCAGCCGGCCGACGTCGAGATCGATCGCCGCGATCTGGTCGTCGATCAGCCGCTCGAGGAAGGCGCGGTTGAGCCGGCTGTCGTCGGAGAGGACGGACGCGGGAACCGCCCGCAGGCGGTCGCGGAACCCGGCCAGCAGCGCTCGCCGGTCCTTGTCGGCGGCCAGCGAATAGTCGGGCAGCCTGGCCAGGGCGTCGAGGTCGCCGTTGGCCCCGGCCGACACCGGGTTCTCGCCGGCGTTCCAGGCCTCGTAGTCGGCGACCAGGGCCGCGAGGCCGGCCTCGGCTCCGGCCGTCGCCGTCGCCGGCGAGGCGCCATGGGCCGTTCCGGGACCGACGCCGCCGGCGCCGGCCAGGAGCAGGACGCTGGCGGCGGCGGCCAGCAAGGCGTTGCGCTTCATGATCGACTCCCCACGCTCTCGGCGGCGAAGCTGGCCCAGCCCGCGGCGGGCCGCAAGCGCCGGCGTGGCGGCGGGGGGCTTGGCGAATACCCCCGGCGCGGGCCATGGTCGCGCCTTCGGCTGGGGAGAGGCCCATGAGTTTCCTGACGCGGCGCATCGCCATCGACGCGGAGATCGGCCACGTGGAGGGCAAGGGCCTGAAGCCCACCCTCGGCTGGATGCATCTGGTCGCCCTGGGCGTGGGGGCCATCGTCGGAACGGGGATCTACGTCCTGCCCGGCGAGGCGGCGGGTCTCGCCGGGCCGGGGGCCATGCTCTCGTTCCTGATCGCCGGCGCCGTCTGCGCCGCGGCGGCCCTCTGCTATTCCGAGATGGCGACCCTGATGCCCAGGGCCGGCAGCGCCTACACCTACAGCTACGCGGTGATGGGCGAGACCATCGCCTGGATCGTCGGCTGGAGCCTGATCCTGGAATACACCGTGGTCTGCGCGGCGGTTTCGGTGGGTTGGTCCGGCTACGCCTCGGGCCTCATCCTGCAGTACTGGCCGGACGCGCCCAAGGCGCTGATGAGCGGGCCGCACGCGGGCGGCCTGGTCAACCTGCCCGCCGTGTTCATCGCCATGGCCGTGGCTGGCCTGCTGGCCCTCGGCACGCGGGAGAGCGCGCGGGTCAACTTCGTCCTGGTGCTGGTCAAGCTGACGGCGCTCGCCGGCTTCATCGTGCTGGCCCTTCCGGCCTTCGACGCCGGCCACTTCACCCCCTTCATGCCCAACGGGTTCTGGGCCCACGAGGTCGACGGCGTGAAGATGGGCGTGATGGCCGCCGCCTCGATCATCTTCTTCGCCTTCTACGGGTTCGACGCCATCTCGACGGCCTCGGAGGAGACGAAGAACCCGGCCCGCGACCTGACCATCGGCATCGTCGGTTCGATGGCGCTGTGCACGGCGATCTACATCGCGGTCGCCGCCGCAGCGATCGGAGCCATGGCGCCCGCCGAGTTCGCGACCAGCACGGAACCGCTGGCCCACATCATCCGCAGCCTGGGCCATGACGAGGCCGCCAAGATGATCGCCCTGGCCGCCGTGGTCGCCATGCCGACGGTGATCATGGTCTTCATGTACGGCCAGACCCGGGTGTTCTTCGCCATGGCCCGTGACGGCCTGCTGCCCAGGGCCTTGTCACGGGTTCACGCCCGCTTCGGCACGCCCGTGACCGTGACCCTGATGACAGGGGCGATCGCCGCGGTGCTGGGCGGGGCGCTGCCGCTGAGCGAGATCGTCTCGGTGGCCAACGCCGGCACGCTGGCGGCCTTCATCGCCACGGCGATCGCCATGATGATCCTGCGGCTGCGACAGCCCGCCCGTCCCCGCCGGTTCAGGACGCCGCTGTGGTGGCTGGTCGGGCCCTTCGCGGTGATCGGCTGCGCCTATCTGTTCGCCGGCCTCAGCACCTTCACCATGAAGGTGTTCCTGGCCTGGAACCTCGTCGGCCTGGCGATCTACCTGCTCTGGGCCCGCACCCGGAGCAACCTGGCCGGGACGTAGAGCGGCCCGCGGCCTCAGCGCGGCTTCAGGAAGCCCAGGCCGTTGTAGATCGCCGCCGACAGGCCGCCCATGACCGCGCCGAACGCCAGCGACCAGCCCACGCCGATGAACAGCGCGGCCGGCGACATCATCGGCGCCGTCGTGAACAGGGCCAGGTACATGTGCGAGACGTTGGTCAGGTTGAGCGCCGCCCCCGCCCAGCACAGGACGTAGAACAGGCCCATCACCGCCGCGCCGGTGACCGCGCAGCGCAGCACGCCGAGCTGGCCGGCGCCGGAAGCAACTGGGTTGACCGTGGTCATGACCGTCACTCCTCCATGAAACGCGCCATCATGCGCGCCCGCCCGGCCGCCAACCTTGACGGAGATCAATCGGTTGGATCAGCCCGTCGCCGCCAGGGCCGCCTCGATCGCGTTCCGCAGGACAGGCCGGAGAAGCGCCGCCCGGGCCTCGTCGATTCGTCGGTCGGGGCCGAGATGCGTGGTCTTGGCCAGCTCCATCTGGATGGCGTGCGCGCCCCGGCCCGGCTGGCCGTACCGGCGGGTGATGTAACCGCCCTTGAAGCGGCCGTTGAGGACGGCGGAGAAGTCGCTGGCCTCGCAAGCCGCGAAGGCGGCCCTCGCGACCGCTTCGCCGCAGGCGCCGCCGCCGGCGGTGCCCATGTTGAGGTCGGGCAGGGTCCCCTCGAACAGCCGGGGGACCACGGCGCTGATCGAATGGGCGTCCCACAGCAGGGCCCGGCCGTGGCGGGCGAGGGCGCTCTCCACGGCGGCGGCAAGAGCCGCGTGATAGGGCCGCCAGAAGCGCTCGCGACGGTCGGTGATCTCGGCCTCGTCCGGGACCGCGCCGCGGTAGACGGCCTCGCCGGCGAAGGTCTGGTCCGGGACCAGCCCCGCGCCCCACTGGCCGGGGTAGAGGGGCTGGTTGTCCGGCGGACGGTTGACGTCGATGACCAGCCGCGACCAGCGGGCCGTCACCGTCGCCGCCCCCAGCTCGCGGACGAAGTCATAGAGCGCCGGCTGCTCGAAGTCGGTGTCGTCCAGCCTGAGCGCCTCCGGCGTCATCCGCGCGGCGACGGCGTCCGGGACGTCGGTTCCCACGTGCGGGAAGCTGACGATCAGCTGGCTCGACCCGGCGCTGACAAGGACATCGGTCACGCGCTGAAGGCCCCTTCGAGTACCAGCGTCGTCACACCGGCGATGTCGGGGGCGAAGTAGCGGTCGCGATCCCAGGGGGCGGCGACGGCACGGACCAGGGCGTGGGCCTTCTCCAGCCTGTCGGAGGACTTCAGCGGCCGGCGGAACTCAACGCCCTGGGCGGCAGCCAGAAGCTCGATGGCGACCACGGCGGCGGCGTTCCCCGCCATCTGCGTCAGCCGCCGGGCCGCATAGGTCGCCATGGAGACGTGATCCTCCTGGTTGGCGCTGGTCGGCAGGCTGTCGACGCTGGAAGGGTGGGCGAGGCCCTTGTTCTCGCTGACCAGGGCGGCGGCGGTCACCTGGGCGATCATGAAGCCGGAGTTGACCCCGCTCTCGGCCACCAGGAAGGCGGGCAGGCCGCTCATGTTCGGGTCGACCATCAGGGCCGTGCGCCGCTCGCTGAGGGCGCCCGTCTCGGCCAGGGCCAGGGCGATCGTATCGGCGGCGAAGGCCACCGGTTCGGCGTGGAAGTTGCCGCCCGACAGGGCCTCGCCCGTGTCGGCGAAGACCAGCGGATTGTCGGTCACGGCCTCCGCCTCGATCATCAGGGTCTGCCCGGCATGGGTCAGCAGGTCGTGCACCGCGCCCATGACCTGCGGCTGGCAGCGCAGGCTGTAGGGGTCCTGCACCCGGTCGCAGCCGGCGTGGCTGGCGCGGATGGCGCTGCCCTCGAGCAGGTCGCGCAGCCGCCCGGCGACCGCGATCTGGCCGGGCTGGCCGCGGGCGGCGTGAATGCGCGGATCGAAGGGCGCGTCGCTGCCCAGCATCGCGTCGGTGCTGAGGCCGCCCGCGACGAGGGCGGCGTCGAAGACGCGGCGGGCGAGGACGAGGCCCTTTAGCGCCAGGGCCGTGGAGACCTGGGTGCCGTTGATCAGCGCCAGTCCCTCCTTGGCGCGCAGGGCGATGGGTTCGAGGCCCGCGGCCATCAGGCCCTCGGCGGCGGAAACGGACCGGCCGGCGATGCGCATCTCGCCGACGCCGATCAGCGTGGCGGCCAGGTGGGCCAGCGGGGCCAGGTCGCCCGAGGCGCCGACCGAGCCCTTCTCCGGAATCACCGGCAGGACGTCGGCTTCCAGCAGCCGGACCAGCATGGCGATCAGCTCGGGCCGCACGCCGGAGAAGCCGCGCGCCAGGCCGGCGACCTTGAGCAGCAGGATCAGCCGCACCACCTCGTCCGGCAGCGGCGCGCCGACTCCGCAGCTGTGCGACAGCACGAGGTTGCGCTGCAGCTCGGCCAGCTGGTCGTGCGGGATCGTCTTCCTCGCCAGCAGGCCGAAGCCCGTGTTGACGCCGTAGACGGTGCGGCCGCTGCCGACGATCGCATCGATGGCGGCCGCCGAGTCGGCGACGGCCTTCCGCGCCGACGCCGACAGGGTCACGGCGACCGGGCCGGCGAGCGCCTGCTCCACATCGACGGGGCCGAGGCGGCGATCGCCGCCGAGGGTGACCGTCCTCATCGCTCCGCCCCCAGCGACGGCAGGTCGAGGCCCTGCTCGCGGGCCCAGTCGACGGCGATGTCGTAGCCGGCGTCGGCATGGCGCATGACGCCCGTGCCGGGGTCGTTCCACAGCACCCGCTCCAGCCGCGCGGCCGCCTCGGGCGTGCCGTCGGCGACGATGACCACGCCCGCGTGCTGCGAATAGCCCATGCCGACTCCGCCGCCATGGTGCAGCGACACCCAGGTGGCCCCGCCCGCCGTGTTGAGCAGGGCGTTGAGCAGCGGCCAGTCGCTGACCGCGTCGCTGCCGTCGAGCATGGCTTCGGTCTCGCGGTTGGGGCTGGCGACCGAGCCGCTGTCCAGGTGGTCGCGGCCGATGACGATCGGGGCCTTCAGCTCGCCGCGGGCGACCATCTCGTTGAACATCAGGCCCGCCCGGTGGCGGTCGCCCAGGCCGATCCAGCAGATCCGCGCCGGCAGGCCCTGGAAGGCGATCCGCTCGCGGGCCATGTCCAGCCAGCGATGCAGGTGGACGTTGTCCGGGAACAGCCGCTTCATGGCGGCGTCGGTCTTCCAGATGTCCTCCGGATCGCCCGACAGCGCCGCCCAGCGGAACGGCCCCACGCCCCGGCAGAACAGCGGGCGGATGTAGGCCGGCACGAAGCCCGGGAAGTCGAAGGCGTTCTCCAGCCCCTCGTCGCGGGCCACCTGGCGGATGTTGTTGCCGTAGTCGAGGACCGGGACGCCCATGGCGTGGAAGTCGAGCATCGCCTGCACATGCGGCACGATCGACTGCCGGGCGGCGCGGTCGACGCCGGCCGGGTCGCTCAGCCGGGCCTGCTCCCAGCGCTCGACGGTCCAGCCCTTCGGCAGGTAGCCGTTGACGGTGTCATGGGCGCTGGTCTGGTCGGTGACCACGTCCGGCCGCACGCCCCGGCGGACCAGCTCGGGGAACACGTCGGCGGCGTTGCCCAGCAGGCCCACGGAGAGGGCGCGGCCCTCGTTCGCGGCCTTCTGGATGCGGGCCAGGGCGTCGTCGAGGTCCTCGGTCGCCTCGTCCAGGTAGCGGGTCTCCAGCCGCCGCTCGATGCAGCGGCGCTGGCATTCCACGGCCAGCATCGAGGCGCCGGCCATGGTCGCCGCCAGCGGCTGCGCCCCGCCCATGCCGCCCAGGCCTCCGGTCAGGATCCATTTGCCGGTCAGGTCGCCGCCGAAGTGCTGGCGGCCGACCTCGACGAAGGTCTCGTAGGTGCCTTGAACGATCCCCTGGCTGCCGATGTAGATCCAGGAGCCGGCCGTCATCTGGCCGTACATCATCAGCCCCTTGCGATCGAGCTCGTGGAAGTGCTCCCAGGTCGCCCACCGGGGCACCAGGTTGGAGTTGGCCAGCAGCACCCGCGGGGCGTCGGGATGGGTGCGGAAGATCCCCACCGGCTTGCCCGACTGGATCAGCAGAGTCTGGTCGTCCTCCAGCCGGCGCAGGGCGGCGACGATGAGGTCGAAGGCGGCCCAGTCGCGGGCCGCCTTGCCGATGCCGCCATAGACAACCAGGTCCTCGGGCCGCTCGGCGACGTCGGGGTCGAGGTTGTTCATCAGCATGCGGAGGGCGGCCTCCGTCAGCCACGACTTGCAGCTCCTTTCCGTTCCGCGCGGCGCGCGGACGATGCGGCTGTTGCTGGTCGTCACGGGATGTCTCCGAAGCGGCCGGCCAGCTGGAAGGCGTGGCCGGGGTGGATCAGGCGGGCGGCGGAGGCGACCTGCCCCCGGCTCCAGGTGCGGCGGGCGACGGTCAGCACCGGCGCGCCCCGGGCGAGCCGCAGCAGGCCGGCGGTGCGCGCGTCGGCGGCCTCGGCGCGCACGATCTGCTCGCCGGCCTCGATCGGGGCGGCGGCCAGCAGATGGGCGGCCGGCGTCGCGCGGGTGAAGTCCTGGGCGAGGTAGTCGGGGAAGATGGCCGGCGAGACCCAGCGCCGTTCCAGCTGGATCGGCGTTTCGCCCTCCCAGTGGATCACCTCGGAGCGGAACAGCGGGGCGCCGGGCGCGGCGGCGAACCAGCGGGCGAGCTCGGCGTCGGCCGTCGCCGCCTCCAGAGCCGCCACCTCGGCGCGCCAGGCATGGCCCCGGGCGGCGACCTCCTCGGCGATGTCGCGGATCTCCAGCGGATGGCTCTCGGCCAGCGGCTCGCCGGCGACGAAGGCCCCGACGCCGGCCCGGCGGACGATCCGCCCCTCGCGGGTCAGCTCGTCCAGGGCCCGGCGGACGGTCATCCGCGCGACGCCCAGCTCGCGGACCAGCTCATGCTCGGAAGCGATGCGGTCGCCGGCCCGCCAACGGCCGGTGCGGATGGCGCCCAGCACGTGCCGCTTCACCGACTGGTAGCGGGCGGCGCGGGCGGCGGTCACGCGGTCAGCTCCGCGACCGCGCGGCGGTAGGCGGCGGCGATGGCGTCGCGCGCGACATGGCGGCCGCCCTCGACGATGCGCCGGCCGCCCGACCACACCGCGTCGACGGCCCCCGAGCCGGAGAACACCAGGCTGTCGAGGATCAGGTCGTCCTCGCGCCCGGCCAGCACCGGGTGTTCCGTGTCCAGCACGACCAGGTCGCAACGCGCGCCGACCGCGATCTCGCCGGTGCGGCGGCCGGTGGCCGGCGTTCCCGCCCGCGCGGCCGACAGCCACAGCCCGGCGCCGACATGCTCGCCGGTCCCGCCGCTCAGCGTGCGCTTCCGCGCCTGCAGCCGGCGGCCGTACTCGAACCAGCGCAGCTCCTCGGCGGCGTTGGTGGTCACATGGCTGTCCGAGCCGATCCCGAACCGGCCCCCGGCGCCGAGGTAGGCGTCGGCGTTGAAGAAACCGTCCCCGAGGTTGCCCTCCGTGGACGGACAGAGGGCGACCGTCGCGCCGCTCCGGGCCAGGCCGGCCGCCTCGGCGTCGGTCATGTGGGTGGCGTGGACGAGGGTCCAGCGGCCGGACACCGGCGCATTGGCCAGCAGCCATTCCACCGGCCGGGCGCCGGACCAGGCGAGGCAGTCATCGACCTCCCCGGTCTGCTCGGCGGCGTGAATGTGCACCGGCAGGGCAGGGTCGACGGCGGCCAGCACTTCGCCGATCTGGTCGGGCGTCACGGCCCGCAGGCTGTGGAAGGCCATCGCCTCCGGCCCGGCGGCCTCCAGCATCCGCAGGAACTGGTCGACCGTCCGGATGAAGCGCCGCTGGCCCGGCTTCGGGGCCAGGCCGCCGAAGCCCGAATGGCTGTAGAGCACCGGCGCCAGGGTCAGGCCCAGGCCCGCCGTCGCCGCCGCGCGGCGGTGGGCGAGAGCCGTCTCGGCGGGATCGGCGTAGGGGCGGCCGTCCGGGTCGTTGTGCAGGTAGTGGAACTCGACCACGCCGGCGTAGCCGCCCTCGGCCAGCTCGGCGTAGAGCATGGCGGCGATGGCTTCCATCTGCGGCGGCGTGATGCGGTCGAGAAAGCGGTACATGGCCTCGCGCCAGGCCCAGAAGTCCTCGACCCCGGCCCGGGCCCGTTCGGCCAGCCCGGCCATGGCCCGCTGGAAGGCGTGGCTGTGCAGGTTGGTGATCGCCGGGATCGTCGCGCCCTTCAGCCGGGTCGCGCCGGCCGGGTCGGCGCCGGTCTCGATCGCCGTCACCAGTCCGTCCTCGACCGTCAGGCGCACGGCCTCCGCCCAGCCGTGCGGCAGGCGGGCGCGGTCGAGATGGAGATGGTCGGCCACTTGTCTAATCCTGTCTAGACAGCAGCACTCTATCCACGAAGCCGCGCCGGTGGCAAGACAGGCGCATGGAGCGGATCGACCTCCTTCTCACCGACTGTCGCGTCGCGACCATGGCGGCCGGGGCCGGGCCCTGGGGCGCCCTCGATGACGCGGTCGTCGCGGTGGCCGGCGGGCGCATCGCCTGGATCGGCCCGCGCGGCGAGGCGCCGGACTTCCGGCCCGTGAGCACGGCGAAGCTCGACGGCCGCTGGGTGACGCCGGGCCTGATCGACTGCCACACCCACCTGGTCTTCGGCGGCGACCGCATCGGCGAGTTCGAGGCCCGGCTGGGCGGAGCGACCTACGAGGAGATCGCCCTCGCCGGCGGCGGCATCCGCGCCTCGGTGGCGGCGACCCGGGCGGCGAGCGAGGCCGAGCTGGTCCGCGCCGCCCGCAGGCGGCTGGCCGCCTTCATCGCCGAGGGCGTCACCACCATCGAAATCAAGTCCGGCTACGGCCTCGATCCCGAGACCGAGCTGAAGATGCTGCGCGCCGCCCGCTACCTCGACGGCGACGTGCGCGTGGTGACCAGCTTCCTGGGCCTGCACGCCGTCCCGAAGGACCAGGACCGCGACGCCTATGTGGCGATGATCGTCGAAGAGGCCCTGCCGACGGCGAAGGCGGCCGGGCTGGTCGACATCGTCGACGCCTATCTCGAGTCCATCGCCTTCACCCCGGCGGAAGTCGCGCGCCTGTTCGACAAGGCGGGGGCGCTGGGCCTGCCGGTGCGGCTGCACGCCGACCAGTTGTCGGACGGCGGCGGCGCGGCGCTGGCGGCGCGGTTCGGCGCGCTGTCGGCGGACCACCTGGAGTTCACCTCCGAAGCGGGCGTGGCGGCGATGGCGAAGGCCGGGACCGTGGCGGTCCTGCTGCCGGGCGCCTTCGTGGCCCTGGCGGAGAGTCAGAGGCCGCCGGTCGCGGCCCTGCGGGCGGCGGGCGTGCCGATGGCGGTCGCCAGCGACTGCAACCCCGGGACCTCGCCGCTGCTCTCCCTGCGGGCGGCGATGAACCTGGCCTGCAGCCAGTTCCGCCTGACGCCGGAGGAGGCGCTGGCCGGGACGACCCGCGTGGCCGCCCGGGCGCTCGGGCTGGCGGCCGAGACCGGGACTGTCGAGGCCGGCAAGCTGGCCGACCTCGCCGTCTGGAACATAGAGCGCCCGGCCGAACTCGCCTACTGGCTGGGCGGCGACCTCCTCCACCGCAGCTGGCGCGCCGGCGTGCCGGTGACGGCGCCCTGACCGGCGTCGGCGGGACCAGGCGACCGCCTCGCGATCACTGCGCCCGAGCCCGGGCCGGCCCGACGCCCCGCGATGCGGAGCGGCTTTGCTAGCCCGGCGATTCCGCCTATGGAACGGAGCATGAACGATCCCGCCGCCCTGGCGCTGGCCACCGCCGTCCTCTTCGCCCTGGCCTTCGCGGCCATGCTGGTCCTGTGGCTGCGGGAGCGGTCGAACACTGTGCATCTGGCGGCGGAGCTCAAGGCCCGCGAAAGCGTCCGCGAGAATCTGACGGCCCAGGCGGCCCAGACGGCCAACGCCGTCGCCGAGGCGCTGATGAAGCGGACCGACGAGACCTTCCGCAACCGCGAGCTGCTCGCCCAGCAGCGCATCGAGGCCCAGTTGAAGCCGGTGGCCGACACCCTGGCCAAGTTCGAGGCCCAGGTCACCGCCGCCGAGAAGGCCCGCGCCGAGGAGACCGGCGGCCTGAAGGCCCAGATCGCCGCCCTGATGGACGCCTCCAACGCCACCCAGGCTGAGGCCCGCAAGCTGTCGGCCGCCCTGCGCCGCGGGGCGGGCGTGCAGGGCCGCTGGGGCGAGCAGACCCTGCGCAACGTGCTCGACGCCGCCGGCCTGACCGCCCACTACGACTTCTCCGAACAGGTCTCGCTGGACACCGACGAGGGTCGCCGCCGGCCCGACGTCAAGGTGAAGATGCCGGCCGGCGCCGTGTTCGCCATCGACGCCAAATGCTCGCTAAACGCCTTCCTCGAAGCCCAGGACGCCGCTGACGAGGCCTCGCGCGACGCCGCCCTGTCCCGCCACGCCCAGAGCGTCCGCGGCCACATGCAGGGGCTGTCGTCCAAGGCCTACTGGGACCAGTTCAAGGGCGAGCGGTCTCCGGACTTCGTGGCCATGTTCGTGCCCGGCGACGGCTTCCTGGCCGCGGCCCTCGACCGGCTCCCCGAGCTCATGACCGAGGCCATGGACCGGCGGGTGCTGCTGGTCACCCCCACCACCCTGTTCGCCCTCTGCAAGGCCGTCGCCTATGGCTGGCGGGTCGAGGAGCAGGCCGCCAACGCCGACCGCATCGCCGCTCTCGGCCGCGAGCTCTACAAGCGCCTGTCGGTGATGGGCGGCCACGTGGCGGGCGTCGGCAAGGCCCTCGAGGGAGCCGTCGGCCGCTACAACCAGTTCGTCGCCTCGCTGGAGACCCAGGTCCTCACCCAGGCCCGCCGGTTCGAGGAGCTCAAGGTCGACCACGAGGGCAAGGCGCTTCCCCCGCTCGATCCGGTGGAGACGGGCCTGCGGCCGCTGACCAAGCTCGAGGCGTCCGAGCCGCCGCAGGTCCGGGTCGTCGGTCAGGGCGAGGCCTGACCTTGCCCGCCTCGCGGCGCGCGCCTAGCCTGAGCGCATGATCCAGTTCGCCGCCGCCCTCGGGCTCATCATCGCCGGCCTGTTCATCCTGTGGACCAGGGGCCTGCCGGTCCTGCGCGCCGTCCGCACCGGGGTCTGGACCAGCAAGACCCATGGCCGGCCCAATGTCGAACGTGACGCCGAACCCGAACGGTTCTCGGCCCTGATCAAGGAACGCTCGGGCGCGCTGACCCCCGCCGCCGTCATGATCGTCATCGGCGTCCTGCTGTTCGCCCAGGGCGTCTGGGTCGTCAGCGCGGTCGAACGCCGCGCCCAGGAGCCGAGCCCTTACCTTGACGCCCGATAGCGCCCACCCTACCTCGTGAGCGCATGGCGATCCGGCGCATCCTGACTGTCGACAGCAACGCGGACCTGTCGGTCCTCAAGCAGGTCTCGACCCCTGTCGAGGGCGGCGTGACCGACGAGATTCGCGCGCTGATGGACGACATGCTCGAGACCATGTACGCGGCCCCCGGCATCGGCCTGGCGGCCGTCCAGGTCGGCGATCCCAGGCGGATCATCGTCATGGACCTTTCCGACCGCGAGGCGGAGGAGGGCGCCCCTGAAGAGGCCAGGCGCAACCCGCGCTTCTTCGTCAATCCCGAGATCGTGCAACGATCCGAGGAGCTGGCCTCCTACGAGGAGGGCTGCCTGTCGGTGCCGGAGATCTACGAGGACGTCGAGCGCCCCGCGCGGGTGAGGCTGAAGTACCTCAACTACGCCGGCGAGGCGGTGGAGGAGGACGCCGAGGGCCTGTTCGCCGTCTGCATCCAGCATGAGATGGACCACCTCGAGGGCGTGCTGTTCATCGACCACCTTTCCCGCCTCAAGCGCGAGCGGGCGATCAAGAGCGTCAGGAAGGCCGCCCGGGCGGCCTAGTAGGTCTTCCTCGTGTCGCCGCTCGCCGCGCGGGCCTCGTCGGCTTCGCGCCGGGCCTTGGCGGCGGCCTCCGAGACGTCCTCCTCGACCTTGCCGGCGGCGCCCTTGACGGCGCTGGCCGCTTCCTCGCCGACCTCGCCGACCTCCGCCCCGGCCTCCTTGACCTCGGGATTGGCGGCGATCTCGCCGGCGGCTTCCTTGACCTCGGCGCCGACGGCTTCGGCGCCCTCCTTCACTTCCTGCCGGTCCTGGCGCGAGCAGGCGCCGAGGGCGAGGGCGGCCACGGCCGCGGCGGCGAGGGCGATCGTGCGCATGATGGTCTCCTGCGATGGAATCGCGTCCGTCGATCAACGGTCCGTGAAGCGGCGGGTTCCCGCGGGCGGCGCGCGCCGCTAAACCGCGCCCATGCGCCTCGCCTTCCTGGGAACGCCCGACTTCGCCGTCCGCGGCCTCGACGCCCTGCTGGCGGCCGGGCATCAGATCGCCTGCGTCTATTCCCAGCCGCCGGCCCCGCGCGGCCGCGGCCAGGCGCTGGCGCCCTCGCCGGTCCAGGCCTTCGCCCAGGCCCGCGGCCTGGCCGTCCGCACGCCGGTCTCGATGAAGGCGCCCGAGGAGATCGCCGCCTTCCGCGCCCTCGGGCTCGACGCCGCCGTGGTCGTCGCCTTCGGCCAGATCCTGGTCCGCGAGGTGCTGGAGGCGCCCAGGCTCGGCTGCTTCAACCTCCACGCCTCGCTGCTGCCGCGCTGGCGCGGCGCGGCGCCGATCCAGCGGGCGATCATGGCCGGCGACGCCGTCACGGGGGTCCAGGTCATGCGCATGACCGAGGGGCTCGACGAGGGGCCCGTGCTGGCGACGGAGACGGTGCGCATCGGTCCGCTCGACACCGCCGGTTCCCTGCATGATCGCCTGGCCGAGGCCGGCGCACGGCTGCTGCCGCCGACCCTGGCGGCGATCGCGGCCGGGACCGCCGTGGAGACGCCCCAGGCGGCCGACGGCGTCACCTATGCGAAGAAGATCAGGACCGCCGAAGCCCGCATCGACTGGTCCCGCCCCGCCGCCGAGGTCGACCGCCACATCCGCGGCCTCTCGCCCTTCCCGGGCGCCTGGTTCGAGGCGGCGTCGGCCCGGGGCCCCGTCCGGGTGAAGGCCCTGCTGTCCCGGGTCGAGGACGGCCAGGGCCCGCCGGGCCGGGCGCTCGACGACGACCTGCTCGTCGCCTGCGGCTCGGGCGCGGTGCGCCTGCTGCGCGCCCAGCGCGAGGGCCGGGGCCAGCAGGACGCCGCCGACTTCCTGCGCGGCTTTCCGGTTCCGGCCGGCGCGGACCTGTCCTGATGCCGCGCTACCGCCTGACTATCGAGTACGACGGCCGGCCCTATCGCGGTTTCCAGGCCCAGGGGCGGCTGCCCAGCGTCCAGGCCTCGGTCGAGAAGGCCGTGTTCGGCTTCACCGGCGAGACCCTGCGGCTGCAGGCGGCCGGACGCACCGACACCGGCGTCCACGCCACCGGCCAGGTGATCCAAATCGACCTGACGAAGGACTGGAAGCCCGAGGTCGTCCGCGACGCGCTCAACGCCCATCTGGTTGCGGAGCCGATCGCCGTGCTGGACGCGGCCGTCGCGCCGGAGGGCTGGCACGCCCGGTTCTCCGCCCGCGAGCGGCGCTACCTCTACCGCATCCTCAACCGCACGGCGCCGCCCGCCCTCGACAAAGGCCGCGTCTGGCACGTCAGGAAGCCGCTGGACGCGCGGGCCATGCATGAGGCGGCCCAGGCGCTGGTCGGCCACCATGACTTCACCACCTTCCGCGACATGGGCTGCCAGGCGAAGTCGCCGATGAAGACCCTCGATCTGGCCACGGTCCGCCGCGTCGGCGAGGAGCTGCATCTGGAGTTCGCCTCCCGCTCCTTCCTCCATCGCCAGGTCCGTTCCATGACCGGCTCGCTGGCCGAGGTCGGCGTCGGCCGCTGGACGGCGGCCGACCTGGCCGCCGCCCTCGAGGCGAAGGACCGCAGGGCCTGCGGCCCGGTCGCCCCGGCCGACGGGCTCTACCTCACGGGCGTCGGCTACGGCGACGGATAGGGGATCACGAACTGCAGGCCGCTCGCCTTGGCGACCAGTTCGCCGTCGTCGCGACGGAACTCGACCTCGACGGTGATCAGGGACTTCGTCCGCGCGACGACCCGGCCCTCGATCCGCAACGGCTCGGCGCGGACCAGCCGGAAGAACCGCACCTGCAGGTCGGTCGTGCGGAAGGCGCTGGCGGCCTCCACCACCGTCATCGCCGGGAAGGTGAGCATCTGGTCGGCCAGGGCCGCGAGGTAGCCGCCGAACATCGAGCCGTCGCCGTTCATGACCTCGGGCGACGGCTCCCAGCGCTTGCGGGCCCAGCCATCGCCCCAGGCGTCGAGGGTTCCCAGCCTCAGCGTGGTCACGACCGGCGGCGGCTCCGCCTCGCCGCGCACCAGCGCGTCCAGTCTCTCCGTGGCCCAGGTCATGGCGGCTCCGCCTTGTCTTCGGAGCCGGAGATGTGAAGCTTGACCGGATCTGGGAGTACTCGCATGTCCGAGACCGCCGCCCCGGCGCCGCAAGACCTTGGCGCGGCGCGCCGTTCGCCCCGCCAGGCGCGCGCGCGGGCCACCGTGGACGCGGTTCTGGAAGCTGCAACTCGCATTCTGGAAGCGGGCCAGCCGTTCACCACCAATCACGTCGCCGAGCGGGCGGGCGTGAGCGTGGGCACCCTCTACCAGTACTTCCCCAACAAGGCCGCGATCCTCGAGGCGCTGGGCGCGCGCGAGCGGGCCGCCATGCAGGCCGCGAGCCTGGCGGGCCGCCAGGAGGCCGATCCGGTTCGCGCCTCGATCCGCGCCCAGCTGTCCGCCTTCGACGGTCGGACGAACGCCAGGCGGGCCGTGCTGCAGGCCATCCTGCAGGCGCCGGCGACACCGGGCATGGCGCGCGAGATCGACGCCGGCATCGCCCCCTTCGTCGGCGGGGGCGAACGGGCCGTGCACGCTTTCGTCATTTCCCGCGCGGTCATGGGCGTGGTCCGCGCCGCGGTGCTGGAGGCCTCGCCCCTGCTCGGAACCCAGGCGCTTGAGGACGCCCTGGTCCGCCTGGTGCAAGGCTATCGCGCCGCCTCGCCGAACCGCTCGAAGTAGCGGGCGATGATCAGCCGGTAGAGGCCCTGCAGGGCGCGGATATCGCTCACCGGCGCCTGTTCGTCGACGGCGTGCATGGTCTGGCCGACCAGGCCGAACTCCAGCACCGGGCAGAGGGCGCGGATGAAGCGGGCGTCGGAGGTTCCGCCGGTCACCGACAGTTCGGGAGGCGCGCCGGTCGCCTCCGCGATGGCCTCGGCCACCAGCGCGATGAACGGGCCGCGCGGCGTCAGGAAGGCCTCGCCGCTGACGATCGACTTGACCTCGACCCGACCCTTGAAGCCTTCGGCGGCCGCCTTCGCCGTCGCCTCGATCCAGTCGGCCAGGTCCTGGCCCCGGTGCGCCGGGTTGAAGCGGATGTTCAGCCGCGCCTTGGCTTCCCGCGGAATGATGTTCGTCGCCGTGTTGCCGACGTCGATGGTGGTGATCTCGAGGTTCGAGGGCTGGAAATCCTCATAGCCGTCGTCCAGCACCCGCGCCTGCAGCCGCGAAAGCAAGTCGACCAGCACGGGCAGCGGATTGGCCGCGCGCTGGGGATAGGCCACGTGGCCCTGGGCCCCCTCGACGGTGATCCAGCTGTTGATGCTGCCGCGGCGGCCGATCTTGATCATGTCGCCCAGCCGCTGCGAGCTGGAGGGTTCGCCGACGATGCAGTGGTCGATGACCTCGCCCTCGGCCTGCAGCACCTCGACCACCCGCCGGGTGCCGTCGAAGGCCAGGCCCTCCTCGTCGCCGGTGATCAGGAAGCTGAGCGAGCCCTTCGGCTCGCCGGCGGCCAGATGCTCCGAGACCGCCGCGATGAAGGCGGCGATGCCGCCCTTCATGTCCACCGCCCCGCGCCCGACCAGCACCCCGTCGGCCAGGGCCGCCTCGAAGGGCGGCACGCTCCAGGCCGCCGCGTCGCCGACCGGCACCACGTCGGTGTGGCCGGCGAAGCAGAGGTTGGGGCCGGCCGTCCCGCGCCGGGCGTAGAGGTTTTCGATCTCGCCGAACTTCATCCGCCGGCAGGCGAATCCGAGGCTCTCCAGGGCCCGCTGGACGATGTCCATGGCGCCCAGGTCGGCCGGCGTCACCGAGGGGCGCCGAATGAGGTCGCGGGCGAGGTCGACGGGATCGATCTGCAGGGTCATCGGCGACCCATTAGGGGCGCCGGCGCGGACTGTGCAAGGCGGCGCGGGTCAGGCGGCCTTCATCGCGCGCAGGCGGAGGCGGACCGGGGGCGGCGGTCCGAACCGGTTGACGCCGGGCGACCCCCTGAGGAAACCCAGCTCCACGATGGCCCAGATCTCGATCCCGAGGCCGGCCAGCGCCATGGCCGCGGCGGCCAGGCCGCCCGTTCCGTCAGCCTCGATCATCGACTCGACCGCCAGGTACAGGCCCATAGGCCCGCCCCAGAACAGAAGCAGCCACCCGGCGCCCTTGCCGCGGTCGTGCAGGCGTCGCACGCAGACCGCCGCCAGCACCAGCAGGAGCGGCGCCGCCAGCAGAAGGGGAATCGCCGCCGCGGGGCTGGCGTTCATGGCCAGCACGATGCTCAGGACCCACAGGGCCGAGAGCACGACCGAAACGCCCAGCCCGACGCGCCAATAGCTCAGCCGCGAGGTCCGACCCCGGAAACTGAACAGCGCCCTCAACCAGTCCATCGGCGACTCCCCCGATGCAAGTCTAGGGGGAGCGGCCTGTCGTCGCCAGAGCCAATCGACAGCCGCAGCCGGCTGGCGCTGGTCCTTCAGCGCGATCGGCCCTTGATGCGGCTAAGCGCGACCGGGGTGATTCCGATCAAGGCGGCGAGCTCGGCCTGACTGACGCGCGTGACGAGGTCAGGACGGCGAGCCATCAGCGCCCGCCAGCGCGCCTCCGCCGTCAGGGTCAGGAACTCGAACTCCCTTTGCTCCTTGATCCGCGCGAGTCCGGCGAACAGCTTACGGGCCACGCGTTCCCAGGCGATGTGGCGCGCCATGAGACGCTCGATCGCCGGAAAGGGGATCGCCAGGAGTTCCACCTGGGTCAGCGCCGTCGCCGAGAATGACGCCGGACCTCCGGCCAGCGCGGTCGCGCTGGCCACGAGATCGCCCTCGGTGATGATCGACTTCGATGAGCGGCGGCCGTCTTCGTGCTCATAGGCCAGGCGCACCACGCCGCGTTCCAGGAAGCGCAGGGTCAGGTCGGGCATGCCCTGGCCGAAGATCTGCCGGCCACGCGGATAGACCCGCCTCGTGATCGAGGGGGCCAGGGTTTCCCACTCCGGCGGACTGTCCTCGGCCAGATGGGCGAAAAATGCGCGCAGGGATTCCCGATCGCCCGACAAGCCTTAACTCCGGATAACGCGGCCGGCCGCGGCCGCCGCTATCCACACTGGAGAACAATCACGGGCAAGCAAGGCGTGGAACCCCGAATGGCGCTTGAAGGACTTGTCGTCGTGACCGGCGGGACATCGGGCGTCGGCCTGGCCCTGGTGAAGCTGCTGACGCGCACCGGAACGCGGGTCCTGACCTGCTCGCGCCACGGCGACGAGCTGGAGACGCTGATGCGGGCCTGTCCCGGCGTGTCCGGCCGCGTCGTGGATCTGGGCGACCCGGCGGCCGTGGATCGCTTCGCCCTCGAAGCGGCGGGCTTCCCGGGACTTCTCGGCCTGATCAACAACGCGGCCGGACAGGACAACCTCCGCCTCGCCGACCAGGCCTCGACGGCGATCGACCGCGAGATTCGAACCAATCTGACGGCGCCCGCGATCCTGGCCGCGCGCCTCATTCCCCGGCTGCCCGACGACGGGGGGTTCATCGTCAATCTCACGAGCGGGCTGGCGATCGCTCCCAAGTCGTCGGCGGCGGTCTACTGCGCGACAAAGGCCGCCCTGAGAAACCTGACCGTCGGGACTCGCAACCAGATGGCGGCCGCCGGCCGCGCCCTGCGTCTCGTCGACATCGTCCTGCCTCTGGTGGACACGCCCATGACCAGGGGCCGGGGCGCCGGCAAGATCGCGCCGGAGGTCGTCGCCAGGCGAATCCTCAAGGCCCTGGTCCGCGGCGAGGACGAGGTCTACGTCGGCCGGACCGCGCTCCTGCGCCATATCGACCGACTGTCGCCGGCCCTGGCCCGGCGGATCATGCGCCCTGGCTAGAGGCGCCTGGCCGACTGGAGCGGGCGCGGACCGTGTCGATGCAGGCCCTCCGCAGGCCGCTCAGTCCCTGAGCAGCTCGTTGATCGAGGTCTTGGAGCGGGTCTGGGCGTCGACGGTCTTGACGATCACCGCGCAGGAGAGGCTGGGCCCCAGGCCGTGCGGATCGGGCAGGCTTCCTGGGACCACCACGCTGTAGGGCGGCACGTAGCCGCGATGCACCTCGCCGGTCTTGCGGTCGACGATCTTGGTCGACGCCGACAGGAAGACGCCCATGGAGAGCACGCTGCCCTGGCCGACGACCACGCCCTCGACCACCTCGGAGCGGGCGCCGATGAAGCAGTCGTCCTCGACAATCGTCGGGTTGGCCTGCAGGGGTTCCAGCACCCCGCCGATGCCGACGCCCCCCGACAGGTGGACGCGCTTGCCGATCTGGGCGCAGGAGCCGACCGTCACCCAGGTGTCGACCATGGTGTCCTCGTCGACGTAGCCGCCGATGTTCACGAACGAGGGCATCAGGATGACGTTCCGGGCGACGTGGGCCCCGCGGCGGACGATGGCGCCCGGCACGGCGCGGAAGCCGGCGGCCTCGAACTGCGGCGCGTCCCAGCCGTCGAACTTGTTGGGGACCTTGTCCCACCACGGCCCGACGCCGCCCCCAAGGGTTCCCGCCCGCATCACCGTGTTGGGATTGAGCCGGAAGGAGAGAAGCACGGCCTTCTTGGCCCACTGGCGGACGATCCAGGCTCCGTCGACCTTCTCGGCCACCCGCACCTTGCCGGCGTCGAGCAGGTTCAGGGTCTCCTCCACCGCGGTGCGGACCGGGCCTCCGGTGGAGACGCCGACGGTGTCGCGGGCCTCCCAGGCGGCTTCGATCTCGGCTTCGAGGTCGGCGAGGGAAACGGCGGTCATGGGGCGGTCCTCCTGACCCGCGCTCCCTGCAGGAAGCCGGCGAGCCGGTGCGTGCGGTGATGGACGAAGGGCGCGGTCGATCCGGCGGCGTGCGGCCCGACCAGCACCGTGGTCATGCCCAGCGCGGCGGCGGGGGCCAGGTTCTTCTCGCTGTCCTCGAAGAAGGCCGTGCGGCGCGGGTCGACGTCGTGCCGCGCCGCCATCTTCTCGAAGGTGACGGGCGAAGGCTTGGGGATGTAGTCGGCCGAGGCGATGTGGAAGATGTCCTCGAAGGCGTGGGCGATCTGCATCCGTTCCAGCACCCGCTCGGCGTGGGCGGCCGAGCCGTTGGTGAACACCAGCCGCCGCCCCGGCAGCCGCTCGAGACCCGCCGTCAGCTCCGGGTCGGGCGCGAGGGCGTCCAGCGAGATGTCGTGCACCTCGGTCAGGAAGTCCTCGGGGTCGATGCCGTGATGCTGCATCAGCCCGGCCAGGGTCGTGCCGTGATTGTGGTAGTAGGACTTCTGGATGGCCCGGGCCTCGTCGCGCGGCAGGCCAGTGATCTTCTCCATGAAGTCGGTCATCCGCCCCTCGACCAGGGTCATGACCTCGCTCTCGACGGGGTAGAGGGTGTTGTCGAGGTCGAACAGCCAGACGTCGATATGGGTCAGGTCGGCGCTCACGCCTTCACCATGGTGCCCGCGCCGTGTTCAGTGAACAGCTCGACCAGCATGGCGTGAGGCCGCCGGCCGTCGAGGATGACCACCGCCTCCACCCCGGCGTCGACGGCGGCGATGGCGGTCTCCAGCTTGGGGATCATGCCGCCGGTGGCGACCCCCGTGCGGATCAGCTCGAAGGCCTCCTTCACCGTCATCTGCCGGATCAGTTCGCCATTGGCGTCCTTCACGCCCGGCACGTCGGTCAGCAGCAGCATGCGCTTGGCCTTCAGCGCCCCGGCCAGGGCCCCGGCGACGGTGTCGGCGTTGATGTTGTAGGTCTGGCCGGACTCCGAGACGCCGATCGGCGCCACCACCGGGATGTAGTCCTTCTCGGCGTGGATCAGGGCCTTGACGATTTCCGGATCGACCTTTTGCGGCTCGCCCACGAAGCCCAGGTCGACCACCTGTTCGATGTTGCTGTCCGGGTCCTTCTTCGTCCGCCGGGCCTTGGTCACGGTGATCAGCCGCGCGTCCTTGCCCGACAGGCCCACGCCGCGCACGTCCGCCTCGCGGCCGGCCAGGGTGATCCAGTTGGCGATCTCCTTGTTGATGGCCCCCGAGAGAACCATCTCGGCGACCTCCATGGTCGCCTGGTCGGTGACCCGCAGGCCGTCGACGAAGGTCGATTTCACGCCGGCCCGGTCGAGCATCGAGGAGATCTGCGGCCCGCCGCCGTGGACGATCACGGGATGCACGCCCATCAGCTTGAGCAGCACGGCGTCGGCGGCGAACAGGCGGGCCACCTGGTCCTCGCCCATGGCGTGGCCGCCGTATTTGATGACCACCGTCTCGCGGTCATAGATCTGGATGTAGGGCAGGGCCTCGGCGAGGGTCTTCGCGGTGGCCCAGCCGGCTTCCTCGGTCTTGTCGGTCAAGGCGCGGCGCTCCGAAATCCCTAGCGCGCGTGCGATAGCGGAAGGGCGCCCGCCTGTCACCGCCCTTCGCGGGCGTGGAAGATGCGGAGGATGAGGACCGTGTCGTCCTGGATCAGGTAGCGGATCATGTATGCACTGTTTCCGAAGGGAATCGGCAACTCCCGAGCGCCGGTCTCGGGATTGGCGGCGCCGCGCCCCGGAAAGCCCTCCAGCGAAAGCACGCCCTTGCGGAGCGCCTCGGAAGCACGCCTGGCCGCGTGCGGCGACTTTTCGACCAGGAAGTCCTCAAGCCGCGCCAAGTCCCGCTTGGCCGTGTTTGATAGACGGACGTGGTGCTTCACTGTTTCGTGGCGGTCCGCTCGCGCACTCGCATGACGAAGGCGTCGAGCTCTTCCCGAGCGTCGTGGCTCTCGCCGGTCGTCCGGTATTCCTCAAGCGCCGCCAGCGTCGCCTCATGTTCCGGATCGTCGATCCAGGCAGCGGCAGACTCCTCCATGCCGGGCGGTCGGTCGATCTTTGGGGGCGGTCTGGACATGAACGAAGCCTACGCTCCCAGGCTTCGTCCGTCCAGCTCTACCTGAACGGCGGCTCATCGAACGCCCGCAACTTACGGGAGTGCAGATTCGGTCCCTCGGCCCTCAGCAGGTCCACGGTGGCGATGCCGATCTGCAGGTGCTGGCTGATCGCGCGCTCGTAGAAGGCGTTGGCCTGGCCGGGCAGCTTGATCTCGCCATGCAGGGGCTTGTCCGACACGCAGAGCAGCGTGCCGTAGGGCACCCGGAAGCGATAGCCCTGGGCGGCGATGGTGGCGCTTTCCATGTCGATGGCCACTGCCCGGCTCTGGTTGAAGCGCAGGGCGCTGGAGGTGTAGCGCAGCTCCCAGTTCCGGTCGTCGGTGGTCACCACCGTGCCGGTGCGCAGCCGCCGCTTCAGGACCTCGCCGGTTTCGCCGCTGACCTGCTTGGCGGCGTCGTAGAGCGCCCTCTGCATCTCGGCGATGCTCGGAATGGGAATGTCCGGCGGCAGCACCTCGTCCAGCACGTGGTCGTCGCGCAGGTAGGCGTGGGCCAGCACGTAGTCGCCGATCGTCTGGCTGCCGCGCAGGCCGCCGCAGTGGCCGATCATGATCCAGGCCTGCGGCCGCAGCACCGCCAGGTGGTCGGTGATGGTCTTGGCGTTCGACGGACCGACCCCGATGTTGACCAGGGTCACGCCCTGGCCGCCCGGCGCCATCAGGTGGTAGGCGGGCATCTGGTGCCGCCGCCAGGGCCCGTTGGCGATCGCCAGCTCGGGATCGGGGGTGTCCTTGTCGACGGTGATGTTGCCCGGCGCCGACAGGGCGGTGAAGCGGCTGCCCGGCGCGCGCAGCTGTTCGCAGCCCCAGCGGACGAACTCGTCCACATAGCGGTGGTAGTTGGTGAACAGGATGTACTGCTGGACGTCCTCGGCCGGCGCGCCGGTGTAGTGCTTCAGCCGCGCCAGGGAGAAGTCGGTGCGCAGGCCGTCGAACAGGGCCAGGGGCCGCGACAGCTCCAGCGCCGGATCCCAGTAGCCGTCGGCCACCTCGTCGCCGATGTGGGCCAGCTCGGTGGTCGGGAACCAGCGGGCGATCTCGGCGGCGCTGATGTCGGCCATGGCGATGTCGCCGCCGTCCAGCACGTAGGGGAAGGGGATCTCCTGGGTCGAGCGGCCGACGTCCAGCTCGACGCCGAAGTCCTGGATCACCAGGGCCAGCTGCTCCACCAGGTAGTCGCGGAACATGCGCGGCCTCGTCACCGTCGCGGCGTAGTCGCCGGGCAGGCCGATGCGGGCGTAGGCGCGGCTGATCCGGGGCCAGCCGTCCTCGCCGCTCCAGTGCAGCCTCAGTTCCGGATAGACGAAGGCGCCGGCGGACCGGAGCGCCGGGTCGGGACGGGTTCCGGTTGTCAGGAAGGCCTTGAGGGCGGTCCGCAGGGCGGAGACGGAGCGGTCGTATTCTTCAATAAGCCGTTCGACGATGACGGCTGCTTCTTCTTCATGAGTCATGGGGCCTTATAGCGGCGACATTCGGAACTGGCGAGCCGGCCCCGCCGCTCCTAAGCTCAAACCATGTTTCGGACTGTGCTGATCTATGGCGCGGTGCTGGCCGGGGCGGCGATGGCGCTGCAGGGGCTGGAGTACCGCATCGCCGCCCGCTCGCCGGCGTCGGAGCTCTGGATCGGCCTGCTGGCCGCGGGCTTTCTCGGCCTGGGCGTCTGGGTCGGCGCCCGGCTGTTCCGGCCGCAGATCCGGACCGGCCCGTTCGAGCCCAACGTCGCCGCCATCGCCGCGCTCGGCATCACGCCGCGCGAGCGCGAGGTGCTGGCCCTCATCGCCGACGGCCGCTCCAACAAGGAGATCGCCCGCGAACTCGCCGTGTCGCCCAACACGGTGAAGACCCATGTCGCGCGGCTGTTCGAGAAGCTCGAGGCGGCCCGTCGCACCGAGGCGATCCTGCGCGCCCGCGAGCTGCGGCTGATCCCGTAAGTCCGGGCGATCTTCGCCAAATCACCCTTTTGGGCGATTGTCGCGGCGGTCCGGCGCGGCCTTGCTGGCGCGCGGAAGTCCACCTGGGGGAACACCAATGCTGCGCACCATTCTCTTCTTTGGCGCGATCGCCGGCGTGATCGTCATCGCGCCGATGTCGGTCATGGCCGTCAACACCGACCACGGCTCGCTGACGCGGTCGATGATCGTCGGCTTCGCCATCATGATCGCCGCCTTCAGCCTGATCTTCGTCGGCGTCAAACGCTTCCGCGACCACGCGCGGGGCGGCGTCATCCGCTTCCTGCCGGCCTTCCTCATGGGCCTGGGCATCAGCGCGGTCGCCTCGCTGATCTACGTGATCGGCTGGGAGATCACCCTGGCGGCCACGGACATGAACTTCATGGAGAGCTACTCGGCCGCGGTCATCGCCGAGGCCAAGGCCAGGGGAGCGTCGGGGGCGGAACTCGCCGCGCTCGCCCGGAAGCTGGCCAAGTCGACCGCCGACTACGCCAATCCGCTGTACCGCATGCCGGTCACCTTCACCGAGATCTTCCCGGTGGGCTTCATCATCTCGCTGATCTCGGCCGCCCTGCTGTGCAACCGCCGCTTCCTGCCCCTGAAGGTGGCGGAGGGCTGAGGAGGGCTTGCGAAGCGCGAGGCCGGGGCCACATTTCCCGGCATGAACAACACGCTTCGCACCTTCATGCTGCTGGCCGCGCTGACGGCCATCTTCGTGGTCGCCGGCTACCTGCTCGGCGGGACCGGCGGGATGCTGATCGCGCTGGTCCTCGCCGGGGCCATGAACCTCTTCAGCTACTGGAACGCCGACAGGATCGTGCTGCGCCTGTACCGGGCGGTCGAGGTCGACGAGGCCCATCCCGACCCGCTGATCCGCAACTACGTCGCCGACGTGCTGGCCCTGGCCGACGGCGCCGGGCTGCCCCGGCCGAAGGTGCATGTCATCGAGACCGACCAGCCCAACGCCTTCGCCACCGGCCGCGACCCGCGGCACGCCGCCGTCGCGGCCACCACCGGCCTGCTGCGCCTGCTCGACCGCCGCGAGATCCGCGGCGTCATGGCCCACGAACTGGCCCATGTGAAGAACCGCGACACCCTGACCATGACCGTGACGGCGACCATCGCCGGGGCGGTCTCGGCCCTGGCCAACATCGCCTTCTTCATGGGCGGCGACCGCGACCGGCCGGGCGGGGCGATCGGGGCGATCCTGGTCGCCATCCTGGCCCCCATCGCCGCGGCCCTGGTTCAGTTCGCCATCAGCCGCGGCCGCGAGTACGAGGCCGACCGCCACGGCGCCGAGATCAGCGGCGATCCGGAAGCCCTGGCCAGCGCCCTGCGCAAGATGGAGACCTGGGCGCACCGCACGGTCAACGAGACCGCCGAGCGCAATCCGGCCACCGGCCAGATGTTCATCATCAATCCGCTGGTCGGGCGCGGGGCCGACAACCTGTTCTCGACCCATCCGGCCACCGCCAGCCGGGTCGAGGCGCTGCTGGCGATCGCCGGCCGCCCGCGCGCCGGCACGGCCGTCCCGCGCACCCGCCCGGGCCCTTGGTCCTGACCGCCCGCTACGGCGGTCCCGGACGCTCGAGGCGGAAGGGCTGTTCGTAGAGGCGCGCCGCCTCGCGGGTGAGGGCCTCGAGCTCGGCGAACAGGGCCGGGTCCTCGGCCCGGAAGTTGAAGCAGCTCTTGCCCTGCATCCGCTTCTTCAGCGCCGGCGAGATCGCCGCGGCCAGGGCGGCGTGGGTGTAGACCGGCATCAGGTGATAGCTGACGTAGCCCTTCATCCGCTTCACCCCGCCGAACCAAATCCGCTGGCCGCGCCTGGCCGGGTTGTCCCAGGCGGCCAGCAGCTCGCAGCCGTCGGGGCCCGAGCGCGACACCGTCATGCCGACGGCGGCCCGCTGCATTAGCGCGGCGAGCGCGGCGGTCAGGATGTCGAAGTCATCGGCCACGGCCGGTCCCTCCGCGCCGATCCCGCCGTCCCCATGGACGGCGGCCGGTTTCCCGGCCAGAAAGGGCGGCTCGCTGCCCCGGGGGACGCATGAACCGCCTCTTCACCCTTCTCATCGTGGTCTCCATGGTCGCCGGCGTCGGCGTCGGCTGGTGGTGCAACCAGACCTTCACGGATCCCGCCCAGATCAACGAGATCGTCGGCTGGTTCAAGGTCGTCACCGACGTCTTCCTGCGCCTGATCAAGATGATCATCGCCCCGCTGGTGTTCTCGACCTTGGTCGCCGGCATCGCCCACATGGGCGACGCGGCCAGCGTCGGCCGGGTGGGAATCAAGACCGTCTTCTGGTTCATCCTGGCCTCGATCTGCTCGCTGCTGCTGGGCCTGGGCATGGTCCACCTGCTGCAGCCGGGCGTCGGCCTGACCCTGCCCGCGCCCGAGACCGCCGCCAGCGCGGTCGACGCCACCAAGTTCACCCTGCAGGAATTCATCACCCACGTCTTCCCGAAGTCGATCTTCGAGGCGATGGCCAACAACGAGATCCTGCAGATCGTCGTCTTCTCGCTGTTCGTCGGGGTCGCGGTCGCCTCGCTGGACGACAAGGCGCCGGCCATCCTCAATCTCGTCGAACAGCTGGCCGCCATCATGCTGAAGGTGACGGGCTACGTGATGCGGCTGGCCCCGCTGGCCATCTTCGCCGCCCTGGCCGGGACGGTGGCGAGGTACGGCATCGACATCCTGGCCATCTACGCCAAGTTCATCGGCGGCTTCTACCTGTCGCTGGGGGCCCTCTGGGCCCTGCTGGCCTTCGCCGGCCTGGTGATCGTGGGGCCCCGCGTCTTCGCCCTGCTGGCCAGCGTCTGGCAGCCGATCGTGCTGGCCTTCGGCACCGCCAGCTCGGAAGCGGCCTACCCGCGCACCCTCGAGGCGCTCCAGAAGTTCGGCGTCAGCCGCAAGGTGGCCTCCTTCGTCCTGCCGCTCGGCTACTCGTTCAATCTGGACGGGTCGATGATGTACTGCACCTTCGCGACCCTGTTCATCGCCCAGATCTACGGGGTCGAGATGACCGTGGGCCAGCAGGTCACCATGCTGCTCCTGCTGATGGTCACCTCGAAGGGCATGGCGGGGGTGCCCCGCGCCTCGCTGGTGGTGATCGCCGCCACCCTGGCCTACTTCAACCTGCCGGCCGAGGGCGTCGCCCTGATCCTGGCGGTCGACCAGCTGCTCGACATGGGCCGCTCGGCGACCAACGTGGTCGGCAACAGCGTCGCCTCGGCCGTGGTCGCCAAATGGGAGAGGCAGCTCGGCCCGCCCGAGCCGGAAGCGGTCGCGGCCTCGCGATAGGCTCCCGGCGGGGCTTGTCTTCCCCGGCGTCGACGGGCTCATCCTGACCGCCCGAACCCCACGGGAGGACTGGATGACCGTTTCCATCGCCCGCGACGGCGACATCGCCATCGTCGCCCTCGACCGGCCCGAGCGACGCAACGCCGTCGACGGCGCCACGGCCCGCGCCCTCTACGACGCGTTCAGGGCCTTCGACGCCGATCCGTCGGCCCACGTCGCCGTCCTCACCGGAACCGGCGGGAACTTCTGCGCCGGGGCCGACCTGAAGGCCATCGCCGGCGGCGGCGGCAACCCGGTCGAGCGCCAGGGCGACTTCGGCCCCATGGGCCCGACCCGGCTGGCGCTCTCCAAGCCGGTGATCGCCGCGGTCGAGGGGTTCGCGGTGGCCGGCGGGCTGGAGCTGGCCCTGTGGTGCGACCTGCGCGTGGCCGCCCGGGGCGCGACCTTCGGCGTCTTCTGCCGCCGCTTCGGAGTGCCGCTGATTGACCTTGGAACCGTGCGGCTGCCGCGCCTGATCGGCCAGTCGCGGGCCATGGACATGATCCTCACCGGCCGCGCCGTCGGGGCCGAGGAGGCCGAGCGCATGGGCCTCGCCAATCGCCTGGTCCCGGACGGCCAGGCGCTGGAGGCGGCCGTCGCGCTCGCCCGGCAGATCGCCGCCTTCCCGCAGCTGTGCCTGCGCAACGACCGCCGGTCGGCCCTGGAGCAGTGGAGCCTCGATGCGGACGCCGCCACGGCCCGCGAGGTCGAGCTGGGCCTCGAGACCCTGCGCTCGGGCGAGACCGCCGCCGGCGCCGCCCGCTTCGCCGGCGGCCAGGGCCGGGGTGGGACATTCGACTGACGGCCGCGTCCGCCGTCGCCGGAAATCCCCCGCTTGCGAAAGCGAGGCCGCATCGCTAGGTTCCGCGCCTTCGCTCAGAGGGGGCCTTGTCGCTCCCCCGGTTCCGGCCTGGAGAGGTGGCTGAGCGGTTGAAAGCACCGCACTCGAAATGCGGCATACTCGCAAGGGTATCGAGGGTTCGAATCCCTCCCTCTCCGCCACGGGCCCCGCATCCGATCCGGACTGATGGCCGACACGTCGTCCCCGAGACAAGGGTGACAGCCTCGGGCTGAGCGGGTCGTCGAGGGGCCGCGGGGTCTTCGGGTCCGGATCGATGGCGGCCGGCGAGCTCGGCGGAGACGCTGGTCCCCTCGCGGTGCATGCACAGCCCGCCGCAGGCGGTGGCCGCGAGGTCGCGTCGTTGGCGCCGCCTGGCTCGCTGAGTACAACCAGACCGACGAGACGAGGAAGGCGACGATGGCCGAAGTGCTGGACGAGGGACCGTTCTATCACGGCACGATCGCGGACTTGCGCGCCGGTGACTTCCTCACCGCGGGCCGCCGGTCGAACTATCGTCCTGAGGTGGTGATGAACCACATATACTTCACGGCCATCGTGGACGGCGCCGGGCTTGCCGCTGAAATCGCGGTGGAGCTCGCCGAAGGCGCAGCGGTCCCGCGTGTCTACGTCGTGGAGCCGACGGGGGCGTTCGAGAACGACCCCAACGTGACCGACAAGAAATTTCCCGGCAATCCCACGCGGTCGTATCGCAGCAGCGCGCCGCTGAAGGTCGTCGGCGAGATCACGCACTGGACCCGCTTGACGCCGGAAGCCCTGCAGATGTGGAGGGAGCGACTGGCCGCGCTGCGCTCGGACGAACGAGGCGAGATCATCAACTGAGGCGTGGCCGCCTGCCGATCGGCTCAGGCGCCGCTAGTACCCGCCCCCCTCACCGCCGCGCCGCCAGCCAGGCGTCGAGGCGGGTCTGGAGCAGGTCCAGGGGCATGGCGCCGCCGGCGAGGACCATGTCGTGGAAGGCGCGCAGGTCGAAGCGGTCGCCGAGCGTCGCTTCCGCCTGGCGGCGCATGTCCACCAGACGCAGCTCGCCGATCTTGTAGCCCAGCGCCTGGCCGGGCCAGCCGATGTAGCGGTCCACCTCGCCGTAGATCGCCGCTTCGGTCATGGCGGTGTTGTCCTTCAGGCAGGCGGCGGCCTGGTCGCGGGTCCAGCCCATGGCGTGCAGGCCGGTGTCCATGACCAGGCGGCAGGCGCGCCACATCTCCATCGACAGCCGTCCGAACCGCTCCCGCGGGGTGCGGTAGACGCCCATCTCCTCGCCCAGCCGCTCGGCGTAGAGGGCCCAGCCCTCGACATAGGCGGTGACGGTGTCGTCGCGGCGGTATTCGGGCAGGCCCGTATTCTCCTGCGCCAGGGCGATCTGCAGGTGATGGCCGGGCACGCCCTCGTGCATCAGCCAGGCGGGCAGGTTGTAGAGCGGCTCGCGCGGGGCGGCCGCGGCGCTGTAGACCACCACCCCCGCCTGGCCGCTCTCGGGGCTGCCGGCGAGATAGCCGTCCGAGGTGCTCTCCAGCGCCGCCGGCTTGGCCCGCACGCCGTAGGTCAGGCGCGGCAGGGTCCCGAAGTAGCGCGGCAGCAGGTAGTCGATGCGCTTGGCGATCTCGCCGGCCTTCTCGGCGTAGGCCTCGGCGGTGGGGGCGTAGGAGGCCGGGTCGGCCCGCAGCTGGTCGGCGAAGGCGCGCACGTCGCCGCTGAATCCGGCCTCGTCCATCACCGCCCGCATCGCCGCGCGGATCCGGGCGACCTCGGAGAGGCCGAGCTGGTGGATCCGGGCCGGGGTCAGGTCGGTGGTCGTCTCGCGGCGGACCAGGAAGGCGTAGTAGGCGGCCCCGTCCGGCAGGGTGGCGGCGCCGGTCGCCGGCCGGGCGCGGGGCAGGTAGCGGTCGCGCAGGAAGGCGGCGAGCCGGCGCTGGGCGGGCTTGACCTCGTCCTCCACGATCCGCAGGGCCTCGGCCCGGAGCGCCCGGCGGGTCGCCTCGGGAACCGTCTCGGGGAGGGTGGCGAAGGGGAGCAGCAGCGGGCTGTCGGCGGCGGGCTGCGCGGCGGCCCCGCCGACGGCCTCGATCGCCCGCCGCACGACCAGGGCGGGCTGCGTGAAGCCGGTGTCGGCGCCGCGCTGCAGATTGGCGGTCTCGCGCCCGAAATAGGCGGGGATCGCCGCCATCCGGGCCAGCCAGGCGCGGGCGTCGGCCTCGCTCGCCAGCCGGGTGACCTGGGCCGTCCCGTCGGGGACGGTGTAGAAGCCCTCGCCGGTGCGGAAGGCCATGCGCAGTTCGTCGAGGGCCAGGCCCTCGAGCGCCAAGTCGACCTGGCGGGCCATGACGGCGCGGCTCAGCCGGTCCTCCTCGGCGAGGTCGGCGTCGGCGATCGCCGCCAGCCGCGCCTGGAACCGCTTCAGGGCGTCGGCCTGCGCCGCCAGGGCGGCGGGGGCGTTGTCGGGCCAGCGGGTGAGGGCCTCGCGGTCGCCGCGCGCGCCGGCCCGGACGGGGTCCTGCAGGCGGATGAAGGCGACGTAGTCGCGGTCCAGGTCCCGCCAGGCCGTCGACGCCGGGGCGGTCAGGCCGGCGGCGGGCGTCAGGGCGAGAACCAGCGAAAGCCAGGGACGGAGACGGATCATCGGACGGGACCCCCGGGGGCTGGAGCCCGAGCTTCGTCAGGAAGTCCGCCGGGCGCAAGCGGCGGGCCGGGGCGGCCGGCCTCGCGGGGCGAACGCCGCCGCGATTTCGCGGGCCGCCGCCCGGGCGACGACCGCGCCGACGATGACCACGACCGGGCCGTCCGCGGCCCGGCGGCCCAGCCGGCCGGCGAGTTCCCCGAGGCTCCCGGCCAGGGCCCGGGCGTCGGCGCGGCCGGCGTTCTCGACGGCGACGGCGGGGGTGTCGGGCGCGCGGCCTTGGTCGATCAGCCGCGTCACCGCCGCCGCCAGCTGGTCGCGGCCCATGTAGAGGGCCAGGGTCGTCTGCGGATCGGCGGCGGCGGCCCAGCCTTCGGCCGTCAGGGCCCCGTCGCCGGTCGTGGCGGTGGCGATCAGCAGGCGGCGCGCCTCGCCCCGGTGCGTCAGGGGAAAGCCGAACTGCGCCGCCGCGGCGCTGGCGGCCGTGACGCCGGGCACCACCTCGCAGTCGATCCCGTGGGCGCGCAGGAAGGCCGCCTCCTCGCCGACGCGGCCAAACACCGACGGATCGCCGCCCTTCAGCCGCACGACGGCCAGCCCCCGTCGCGCGAGGCGGAGCATCAGGCGATTGATCGTCTCCTGGCGCATGCCGGCGCGGCCGGCCCGCTTGCCGGTCTCGATGCGGATGCAGCCGGGCGGCGCGAGGTCGACCGCCTCGGCGCTGACCAGGGCGTCATAGAGCAGGGCCTGCGCGCCCCGCACCCGGTCCTGGGCCCGCACGGTCATCAGGTCGGCGGCTCCCGGCCCCGCCCCGACCAGCCACACCTTGCCGGGCGCGTCAGGCATGGGCCGGCTCCCGGGCGGCGGCGATCAGGCGCCGGATCTCGGGCCGGCAGGCGCCGCAGGTGGTTCCGGCGCCGGTCGCCGCCCCGACGGCGTCCGCGGTCCGCGCCCCGGCCGCGACCGCCGCGGCGATCGCCGTCGAACCGACGTTGCGGCAGGCGCAGACCGCCTGGCCGAAGTCCGGGACCGGTCCCGCCGGCCGCCCGAACAGCAGGGTCGCCCGCGCCTCCGGCGGCAGGTCGTCCAGGGCGAACAGCCCGATCAGCCAGTCGCGCGGCGGCAACCGCCCGGCGGTGGTCGTGAACAGCACCCGCGCCAGCCGCCCCTCGGCGATCCAGGCCAGGCGCAGGGCCGCCGTGCTGGCGTCCTCGAAGGTCAGCGGCTCGCCCGCCGCGCCCCGCGCCGCCGCCCGGCGCACGGCCTCGCGCTCGGCCCCGTCGCCGCGGCCGGCGAACTCGTACAGGCGGCAGCCCCGCTGGGGGATCCGCCGCCACACCACATTCGCCGGAAACGCCGGCGCGGCCGCCTCCGCCGTCAGCAGGAAGCCGCGCCAGGTCTCGCGGTACGGGCTGACCCGCGCCGGCGTGTGCTTGAGCTCCGGCTGTCCCGAGGTCGGATCGACATGGGGCGCGATCAGGCCGTTGGAGCGGCCGGACGGGGCGAAGGCGTCGGTCCAGTGCATCGGCATGAACAGGTCGCCCCGCCTCTGGCGGTCGGTCAGCCGGGCGACGGCCACCGCCTCGCCCCGCGCGGTGCGCACCCGAGTCAGGGCGCCCTCGGCGATTCCCAGGGGCGCGGCGTCCCCGGGATGGATCTCGACATAGGGCTCGGGCGCGTGGCGGCAGAGGTCGGCGGCCAGGCCCGTGCGGGTCATGGTGTGCCACTGGTCGCGGACGCGGCCGGTGTTGAGCGCGAAGGGGTGGACGTCGTCGACGGCCGAGGCGGGCGGCGCCGGGCGGACCGGAACCATCCGCGCCCGGCCGTCGGGCGTCTGGAAGCGGCCGTCGGCGAACAGGCGGGCGGTTCCGCCGGCCGCCGTCACCGGCCACTGCACGGGCGCCAGGGCGTCATAGGCGTCACGCCCAAGGCCCATCAGCCCCGACAGGTTCAGCAGCCGGCTCCCGTTCTCGTAGGCGGTCAGCCGCGTCCACTCGCGGAAGACGGCCGAGGGGTCTGTCCAGGAAAAGGCGTCGCCGAAGCCCATGGCGCCGGCGACGTCGGCGACGATGCGCCAGTCGGCCCGCGCCTCGCCCGGCGGCGGAAACAGCGGCCGCTGGCGCGAGATGCGCCGCTCGGAATTGGTCACCGTGCCGTCCTTCTCGCCCCAGGCCAGGGCGGGCAGGCGGACATGGGCGTAGCGCTGGGTGTCGGTCGCGGCGACGCAGTCGGAGACCACGACGAACGGGCACCGCGCCAGCGCCTCGCGCACCCGGGCGCTGTCGGGCAGGCTGACGGCGGGGTTGGTGGCCATGATCCAGAGCGCCCGAACGCGCCCCTCGCGCACGGCCTCGAACATCTCCACCGCCTTCAGGCCCGGCCGGGTCGCGACCGCCCGCGCGCCCCAGAAGCGGGCCAGGCGGGCGACGTCGGCGGGATCGAAGTCCATGTGGCCGGCGAGCGTGTTGGCCATGCCGCCGGTCTCGCGCCCGCCCATGGCGTTGGGCTGGCCGGTGATCGAGAAGGGGCAGGCGCCGGGCTTGCCGATGCGCCCCGTCGCCAGGTGGGCGTTGAGGATGGAAAGGCCCTTAGCGACCCCTTGGGCGGACTGGTTCGCGCCCATCGAGAACAGGCTCACCGTCCGGGGCGTCGCCGCGAACAGGTCGAAGAAGGCGAGAACGTCCGTAAGCGGAACGTCACAGTCGGCGGCGACGGCGGCGGGCGACTGGTCGGCCTCCGCCAACGCCGCCTCCACCGCGGCGAAGCCGGTCACATGGGCGGCGACGTAGGCCCGGTCGACGGCCCCGCGCCGGATGAGGTCGGCCAGCAGCCCGTTCCACAGCCGGACGTCCGTCTGCGGCGCGATGGCCAGATGCAGGTCGGCGCCCTCGGCCGTGTCGGTGCGCCGTGGATCGATGACGACGTGCCGCTGGCCGCGCCCGCGCGCCGCCTCCGTCCGCCGGTGGAGGACCGGGTGGGTCCAGACGGCGTTGTGGCCGCTGAACACGACCAGGTCGGCCAGCTCCAGGTCCTCGTAGCAGCCGGGAACCAGGTCGGCGCCGAAGGCCTGCTTGTGGGCGGCGACGGCGGAGGCCATGCACAGCCGGCTGTTGGTGTCGATGTTGCCCGAGCCGATGAAGCCCTTCATCAGCTTGTTGGCGGCGTAATAGTCCTCGGTCAGCAACTGGCCGGAAACATAGAAGGCGACCGAGTCCGGGCCGTGGCGGGCGACGGTCTCGCGGAAGCGGCGGGCGACCAGCGCGATCGCCTGGCTCCAGCTCGCCTGGCGCTCGCCGATCATCGGCGTCAGCAGCCGGCCCTCCAGGCCGACCGTGGCGCCCAGGGCCGTCCCCTTCGAGCACAGCCGCCCGGCGTTGGCCGGATGGGCGGGATCGCCGGCCACGGCCAGGCTTCGCCCGGAGGCGGCCGCGGCGACGCCGCATCCGACCCCGCAGTAGGGGCAGGTCGTCCGCACCGCCCCGGCGAGGCCGCCGTCAGCCATCGGCGTCGGCCGCGTGCAGGCCCAGCAGCAGCCGGCCCTCGCGCACCTGCAGGGGCACGACCGGCGTGCAGCCCTTGCCGCGGTCGGCGCCGGTCGGCTCGCCGGTGGCCAGGTCGATGGTCCAGTTGTGCAGCGGGCAGGCGACGGCGCGGCCGTGGACGATGCCCTGGCTCAACGGCCCTCCCTTGTGCGGACAGCGGTCGAGCAAGGCGAACACCTCGCCGTCGCCGGTCCGGAAGACGGCGATGTCGCCGATCGGGCTGGGCACGCGCCGGGCGCCCCGGCGGGGGATGTCGCTCGCCGCCCCGACGTCGGTCCAGTGAAGATGGGGGGGTCTGACAGGCGCGTTCATGCGGGGGCGAACTCCAGGCGGCGGCTGAGGGGCTGGAACTCCTCGGTGTGCCGGCCGGCCACGCGCTCCGCCCACGGATCGATCCGGGCGAACCGCTGCGAATAGGCGAACCGGTCATAGAGCGCCCGCCGCTCGTTCGGATCGACGACGCGGGCGCGGATCGTCTCCAGGCCCACCCGGGCCATCCATTTGTAGATGCGCTCCAGGTACCAGCCCTCCTCGCGATAGAGCTGCAGGGCGGCGGCGATGGTCCAGACCGCTTCCTCTTCCGAGACGACGCGGGTGAGGACCTCCGTGCCCTGGATGTGCAGGCCGGCCGCGCCGCCGATGTGGATCTCGTAGCCGCTGTCGACGCAGACGACGCCGATGTCCTTGCAGGTCGCCTCGGCGCAGTTGCGCGGGCAGCCGCTGACCGCCAGCTTGACCTTGGCCGGCGTCCAGGACCCCCAGAGGAACTTCTCCAGGCGGATGCCCAGGCCCGTGGAATCCTGGGTGCCGAACCGGCACCAGTCGCTGCCGACGCAGGTCTTCACCGTGCGCAGGCCCTTGGCGTAGGCGTGGCCGCTGACCATGCCGGCGGCGTTGAGGTCGGCCCAGACGGCGGGCAGGTCGTCCTTCTTCACCCCCAGCAGGTCGATGCGCTGGCCGCCCGTGACCTTGACGGCGGGAATGGCGAACTTCTCGGCCACGTCGGCGATGGCGCGCAGCTCGGCCGGGGTGGTCATGCCGCCCCACATGCGGGGCACGACCGAATAGGTGCCGTCCTTCTGGATGTTGGCGTGGACCCGCTCGTTGATGAAGCGCGACTGCTTGTCGTCGCGGTACTCGCCGGGCCAGGCGCAGAGCAGGTAGTAGTTCAGCGCCGGACGACAGGCGGCGCAGCCGTCCGGGGTGGTCCACTCGAGCGCCTGCATGACCGCCGGCATGGATTTCAGCCCCTCGGCCACGATCCGCCGCCGCACCTGGCCGTGGTCGTGACGGGTGCAGCCGCACACCGGCGCCGGCCCGGTGCGCGCCTCGAAGGCGTCGCCCAGCGTCAGCCGCAGCAGCTGTTCGACCAGCGGCGTGCAGCCGCCGCAGGAGGCGGACGCCTTGGTGACCGCGCGCACGTCCTCCAGGGTCGAGAGTCCCCGGCCCGCGACGGCGGCGACGATCTGGCCCTTGCAGACGCCGTTGCAGCCGCAGATTTCCTGCTCGTCGGCCATCGCTGCAACGGCGGCGCTAGGGTCCAGGCCGGCGAGCCCCTCGGTGATCGCCTGGCCGAAGATCAGCGTCTCGCGGATGTCGGCCACCGCGCGGCCGGACTTCATCAGGTCGAAGTACCATCCGCCGTCGGCGGCGTCGCCGAACAGGACCGCGCCGGCGACCTTGCCGTCCTCGATGACCACCCGCTTGTAGACGCCGCGGGCGGCGTCGCGGAACACAATGTCCTCGCAGCCCTCGCCGCCGGCGAAGCGGCCGGCCGAGAAGACGTCGACGCCCGAGACCTTGAGCCGGGTCGAGAGCATCGAGCCCGCATAGCCGCCCTCGCCGTCGGTCAGGGTGCGGGCCAGCGCCCGGCACATCTCCCAGATCGGCGCGACCAGGCCATAGCACTGTCCCCGGTGCTCGGCGCACTCGCCGACCGCGAAGATGGCCGGATCGGACGTGCGCATGGCGTCGTCGACGACGATCCCCCGGCCGACCGCCAGGCCGGCCGCCCGGCCCAGGTCCGCGTTGGGCCGGATGCCGACGGCCATGACCAGCAGCTCGCACGGCAGAAGGGTTCCGTCCTTCAGGCGCAGGCCCGCGACGCGGCCCTCCTCGCCGACGATCGCCTCGGACTCCGCGCCCAGCACGGTCTCGACGCCGCGCTCGGCCAGGGCCTGGCGCAGCAGGAACGAGGCCGACTCGTCGAGCTGGCGCTCCATCAGGACGTCCATCAGGTGGACGACCGTCGCCGCCATCCCGCGCCGGACCAGCCCCCAGGCCGCCTCCAGGCCCAGCAGCCCGCCGCCGATGACCACCGCCCGGCCGCCCGGCTTCGCCGCCGCGGCGACCATGGCCTCGACGTCGTCGAGGTCGCGGAAGGTGACCACTCCCTTGAGGTCCGCGCCCGGCAGGGGCAGTCGGATCGGATTCGAGCCCGTGGCCAGGATCAGCCGGTCGTAGCGCTGGGTCAGTCCGCCCTCGGCGATCACCGCGCGCGCCGCCGGGTCGACGGCCGTGACGGCCCGTCCGGCGTGCAGGGTGACGCCGTTGTCGCGGTACCAGGCCTCATCGTTGATGACGATGTCGGCGAAGGTCTTCTCGCCCGCCAGCACCGGCGAGAGCATGATCCGGTCGTAGTTGACCCGCGGCTCGGCGCCGAAGACGACGATGTCGTAGCGATCCGGGTCGCGCTTGAGGATTTCCTCGACGGCGCGGCAGCCGGCCATGCCGTTGCCGACCACCACAAGCGTCTCGCGGCTCATTGCGCCGTCTCCGTCGCCGGTTCCAGGCCGGCGAGCCAGGTGCGCCGCCAGCGGGCCTTGACGCCGGTCAGGGCGGTGAGGGCCACCAGGGCGAGCGCCGCGAAGGCCAGCAGGCCGAGCTGGTAGGAGCCGGTCGCCTGTTTGGCCCAGCCCAGGCTGGCGGCCAGGTAGAAGCCGCCGACGCCGCCGGTCATGCCCACCAGGCCGGTGACGACGCCGATCTCGCGGGAGAACCGCTGCGGCGCCAGCTGGAACACCGCCCCGTTGCCGGCGCCCAGCGCGACCATGGCCGTCATCAGCAGGGACAGCGAGATCCACGCGCTCGGCGACTTGAAGCTGGCGAGGGCCAGGAACAGGGCGGCCAGCACGTAGACCGCGGTCAGGGTCCGCACGCCGCCGAAACGGTCGGCCAGGCCTCCGCCGATCGGGCGGGCGAACGAGCCGGCGAACACGCAGGCGGCGGTGAAGAAGCCGGCGATGACGGCGGGCAGGCCGTACTCGGCGTTGAAGTAGATGGTCAGGGACGACGACAGGCCCACGAAGCCGCCGAAGGTCACGGCGTAGAGCAGCATCAGCCACCAGGCGTCCTTCGTGCGCAGGACGTCGAGATATTCCGACCAGCGCTTGGCCGGCGGGCGCTGCGGCGCATCCCTGGCCAGAAGCAGGTAGACCACGAAGGCGACGGCCAGCGGCAGGGCGGCCAGGCCGATGACATTCCGCCAGCCGAAGATCTGCGCCAGGCCTGGGGCGAACAGGGCCGCCAGCGCCGTGCCGGAGTTGCCGGCCCCGGCGATGCCCAGGGCCAGCCCCTGGTGTTCCGGCGGATACCAGCGCGAAGCCAGCGGCAGGGCGACGGCGAACGAGGCCCCCGCCACGCCCAGCAGAAGGCCCAGCAGAAGCACCTGGCTGTAGCTCTCGACGCCCAGGAACCAGGCCAGGACGAGGCCCGCGAGCACGATCGCCTGGCCGATCAGGCCGGTGCGCCTGGGCCCGATATGGTCGACCAGCACCCCGGCGACGACCCGCAGCAGGGCGCCCGAAAGCACCGGAATGGCGACCATCAGCCCCTTCTGGGCGGGGTCCAGGCCGAAGGTCTGGGCGATCGCCACGCCCAGCGGGCCGAGCAGCACCCAGACCATGAAGGAGAGGTCGAAATACAGGAAGGCCGAGAACAGGGTGGGCGCATGCCCGGCCTTAAGGAAGGTCTTGAACGACATGAAATGGGCCTCGCGGGTTGGACGAAGCGGCGGCGTCGCCGGGGGCGGGACGGCTCGCCATCGAGCCGGTCCGGGGGGCCGCGAACGCCGTTGTCCTGAGGCCTGACGTCCATGAGAGCGCGATCGGCGCGGGCGGTCACCCTGGCCGGCGACGGCCGGGACCGAGTTTATGCTGCAGCGCAATATTTCGGCGCCCGCCGCCTGGCCCCTGACCGAAAATTGGGCGGCCCCCCGCGATCAGAGCCGGCTGAAGGGCTGGGCCGCGGCCCAGGCGCGGGCCTCGCTCAGGCGGAACGGCGCCGCCTCGCCCAGGGCCAGCGACGAGGCCGGCGGGCGGACAGGCCAGCCGAGATCTCCGGCCGCCGCCGCATAGAGGTCGTGCCGCCAGGTCCGCTTGACCGTGGCGGCGATGTCGACGCCGGGCGCCTGGCCCCAGCGCAGCATCTGGGCGAGCAGCCAGGCGGCCTCGACCGGGGCCGGCGCCCCCGCCTCGCCGGCGTGGAAGACAATGTCGGCGAGGCCCGCGCGGATCGCCGCCGCCGGGACGGCCAGCCGGCTCTCCGCCGACAGCAGTTCGGCCAGGGCCTCGCGGTGGTCCGGCTCGTCGCACCAGCGCCCGGCCCGCAGCAGGGCGCGCAGCAGGGCGCGCAGCCGGCCCGGATCGCGGCTCGCCATCTCCTCGCGGACCGCCAGCACCTTGTCGGGCGCGCCGGGGAATACGGTGGTGGCGCGCGCGGCGACGGCGCCCAGGCCGCGCGCCACGGCGACCGCGCCCCAGGGCTCGCCGGCGCTGAACCCGTCCAGCTCTCCCGCCGCCAGCAATCCGGCCGTCCGGGAAGGCGGGGCCACGATCAGGCGCGCGTCGCGGTCGGGGTCGATCCCCCGCGCCGCCAGCCAGTGCCGCAGGAGGCAGTCGTGCAGGGAATAGGGAAACACGACGCCGAACACCGCCGGCGCGCCGCCGACGCGGCGGGCCTCGAGCGCGGCGGCCAGGGCGCCCGCCGTCTCCGCCGCCGCCAGGGCGGGCGACAGGACGACCGCCGCCCCGCCGCGGTTCAGGGCCAGGGGCGCGACCAGGGGGGTCGCCGGCGCGCCGAGGCCCAGCGTCGCGGCCAGGACGGCGGGGGCCAGCATCTGCGCCCCGTCCAGCGCTCCGGCCGCCAGCTTGTCGCGCACGGTCGCCCAGGCCGCCTCGCGCTCCAGCACGACGTCCAGGCCTTCCTCGGCGAAGAAGCCCTGCGCCTCGGCGACGATCAGGGGGGCGGCGTCGGCGAGCGCCAGGAACCCCAGCCGCAGTCGGCCCGCCTTGCTCACCCGCCGTCTCCCTTCAGAACGCCGGCGAAGGCCAGCAGGTCGGCCGCGACCGCGCCCAGCGGTCGGCCGGTGTCCATGGAAAGCTTGCGCAGCAGGCGATAGGCGGCGTCCTCGTCGAGGCCGCGCTCCTTCATCACCAGGGCCTTGGCCCGCTCCACCGTCTTGCGCGAGGCGAGGTCGGCCCGGGCCTTGGCCAGGTCCTGGCGCAGCTGGTTCATCAGCGAGAACCGGCTCATGGCCACGTCGAGCACCGACCGCACCCGCCCGGGCGCCAGGCCGTCGACGACATAGGCCGCCACGCCCGCGCGGACGGCCGCCTCGGCCAGGCCCGGTTCCGACCGGTCGGCGAACATCACCACCGGCCGAGGATTGACCTCGCTGGCCTCGCGCAGGCTTTCCAGGATGTCGCGGTCGGGGCTGTCGCAGGCGACGACCACGACATCGGGCGAAAAGCGCGCCGCCTCGGCCGCGTCGAAAGTCGCGGCCAGGCGCACCTCGAGCGGATCGACGCCGGCCAGCCCCTCGGCGACCAGCGCCGCCCTGGCGGGATCGGGATCGACCAACAGCACGCGCATCGCCCCGCCATTAGGCCCCGGAGCGTCGCGGCGACGAAGGAAAGTCCGCCCCGTCCGGCCGAACCCCTCACGGCGCCCGGAAAATGGGCAGCGGGCCCGGGTCCTTCGGGAAAGGCCGATCCGGCGAAACCCCGGGGGGCCGGTCGTTCCGGAGATTGCGGGAAGGACCGGCGCCGCCGCCCCGCGCCGGTCGGCCGGGGCGCGCGCCTATTCGCGCCCCGTCGTCGGAGACTTCAGCGACAGGTCCGGCCCGATTGACCTACGACAATTCGCCTCGCCGCCCGCCGCGCTAGGCAGCCGGGGATATCGCCCCGGAGCCCGCCGTGACCCCATCCGCTTCCCTCTCGCCCGCCAACAAGGCCCGCATCCAGGAAGACCTGCCCTTCCTGCCTCTGGGGATCGCGGTGCTGACCGTGTCCGACACCCGCGGCGAGGAGACGGACACCTCCGGCGGACTGCTGGCGGAGCGGCTGCGGTCGGCGGGGCATCACCTTCGCCACAAGGCGATCGTCCCCGACGAGGTCGAGGCGATCCGTCGCACGGTGCTCGCCTGGGCCGACGATCCGAATGTCGACGTCATCCTGACCACCGGCGGCACGGGCTTCTCGCCGCGGGATGTCACGCCCGAGGCCATCAGGCCCCTGCTGCGGCGGGAGATGGACGGCTTTTCCGTGGTCTTCCACCAGGCCAGCTACACGACCGTCGGGGTCTCGACCCTGCAGTCGCGCGCCCTGGCGGGCCAGATCGGCGACACCTTCGTGTTCTGCGTTCCCGGCTCGACCGGCGCCTGCCGCGACGCCTGGGACCTGGTCCTGTCGCAGGAGCTGGACAGCCGCTTTCGGCCCTGTTCGCTGGTCGGCCAGGTTCCCCGCTACCGCGGCATCTGCCCCTGAAGGAAGGGCGGCGGCGGATCCCTCCGATCCGCCGCCGGCCCGACGCCCGTGCGCGAAGCCGCGCTGGACCGGTCGAGTCGGGAAGCGACCGATCCCTTCCCCCAGGGCGTCAGTCGAGGAAACGCGGGAACAGCACCTCGTTCTCGAGCCGCATGTGCTCGATGAGGTCGTCATGGATCTTGCCGCACAGGCGGCACAGCTCGCGCCAGGAGCCGCAGGCGCCCTCCGGCGGGACGAAGCGGCCGGCGAGCTCCGACAGCCGCGCCAGCTGTTCGCGCACCTCCTCGTGCTCGGCCATCATCCGGCCGATCGGGAACCGGATCATCGGCGCGCCGCCCATCAGCATCATGGGGAAGAGGACCTGCTCCTCCTTCTGCTGGTGCTCCTCCAGGTCGGCGGCGATCAGCGCCAGGTGGTCGGCCAGGCCGACGGGCGCGCCCTGCGCCGCGCCGTGCACGGCCTCGACCTTGCGGGCGAGGCGGACGGCCTCGGGCAGCTCGCGGCGGTGGACCTCGTGATAGCGGGCGATGATGTGCTCGATGAGCCCGTCGACCTCAAGCGTCGCGACCGGCCTGGCGGCGGGTTCAGGCGGCGGCGGCACGGGGCGCCGCGCGAACTCGCGAAGCAGCAGGTCGGTGGGCGGAATGATCATCTGGACTCTCCTCGACCCGCAATGTGCGGCGCCGGGGGGACGGGCGCATTGAAGGGCGCGGAGCGGCGACTTGACGTTCGGCAGGCGCCGGGTTGCCGAAGGCCGCGACCGCGATCGTCGCCGCTCAAGAGCGCCTGGCGGTCGAATCGCCGAGCCTGTCCGTCCTGCGTCGAGAGGAGCGTGACATGGCGTTCGACAACCCCCTGGCCGGCGAGATCTGGTCCGGGAAGTACCGGTTCCAGGCCGAGGAGGGCGGCGACGGCACGCTCGAGGGCACCTGGAGCCGCGTGGCGAACGCCCTGGCCGAGGCCGAGGCGCCGGACCTGCGGCCCCAGTTCCGCCAGGCCTTCGGCGAGGCCCTGCGCGACTTCCGCTTCCTGCCGGCCGGCCGGATCATCGCCGGCGCGGGCACGGCCCGGACGGTGACCCTGTTCAACTGCTTCGTCATGGGCGCCATCGCCGACGACCTGGGCGGCATCTTCGCCCATGTGCGCGAAGCCGCGCTCACCCTGCAGCAGGGCGGCGGCGTGGGCATGGACTTCTCCTCCATCCGCCCGTGCGGAGCGCCGGTGAAGGGCGTCGGGGCCGACGCCTCGGGCCCGCTCAGCTTCATGGACGTCTGGGATTCGATGTGCCGCACCATCCTGTCGGCGGGGCAGCGGCGCGGGGCGATGATGGGCTGCCTGCGCATCGACCACCCCGACATCGAAGCCTTCATCGACGCCAAGCGCGATCCCGGCCGGCTGCGCAACTTCAACCTGTCGGTGCTGGTGTCGGACGCCTTCATGGAGGCCCTGGACCGCGACGCGGACTGGCCGCTGGCTTTCGGGGGCGAAACGGTTCGCACGGTGCGGGCCTCGGAGCTGTGGCGGCGGCTGATGCAGGCCGCCTACGACGCCGCCGAACCCGGCGTGATCTTCATCGACCGGGTCAACGCTCAGAACAATCTCGGCTACTGCGAGACCATCCTGGCCAGCAATCCCTGCGGCGAACAGATGCTGCCGCCCTACGGCGCCTGCCTGCTCGGCTCGATCAACCTGGCCAGGCTCGTGCCCGCGCCCTTCTCCCGCGACGCCGCCCTCGACGAGGACGACCTGGCCGCCCTGACCCGGACGGCGGTGCGGATGCTGGACAACGTCATCGACATCTCGCGCTATCCGCTCAAGGCCCAGGCCCGCGAGGCCCGGGCCAAGCGCCGCATCGGGCTGGGCGTCACCGGCCTGGCCGACGCGCTGGCCTTCTGCGGCGCGGCCTATGGCGGGGACGAGGCGGCGGCCCTGACCGGCCGCTGGCTCGGGGTGATCAAGCGCGAGGCCTACCGCGCCTCGGCGGCGCTGGCGGCGGAGAAGGGGCCGTTCCCGCTCTACGACCCGGCCATCCTCGACCGGCCGAACCTGCGGGACCTCGACGAGGAGACGCGCGGGCTGATCCGGCGGCACGGTCTGCGCAACGGCTGCCTGACCTCGATCGCCCCGACCGGCACCACCTCGCTGCTGGCCGGCAACGTCTCCTCCGGCATCGAGCCGGTGTTCGCCTACGCCTACAGCCGCAAGGTGCGCCAGCCCGACGGTTCGACGCGCGAGGAGGCGGTCGAGGACTACGCCCTGGCGGTCTGGAAGAGAATGCACGGCGACGCGCCGCCGCCCGAGGCGGTGTTCGTCACCGCCCAGACGCTCGCGCCGGCCGCCCACATCCGCATGCAGGCGGCGGCGCAGGCGTTCATCGACAGCTCGATCTCCAAGACCGTCAATTGCCCCGAATCCATCGCCTTCGAGGCCTTCGGCGACATCTACCGCGAGGGCTACAGGGCCGGCTGCAAGGGCATGACGACCTACAGGCCCAATCCCGTGACCGGGTCGGTGCTCAGCACGGACGCCCCGCCGCCGCCGCCCGCGCCGGCCTCGCCGGAGCTCCGGCTGGCCGCCCGGCCCGAGGCCCTCGACGGCGCCACCTACAAGGTGGTCTGGCCGGAAAGCGCCCACGCCATCTACGTCACCATCAACGACGTCGCCGACGGCAAGGGGCGCCGGCCGTTCGAGATCTTCATCAACTCCAAGAACATGGAGCATTACGCCTGGACGCTCGGTCTGACCCGGATGATCTCGGCGGTGTTCCGGCGCGGCGGCGACGTGCGCTTCGTGGCCGATGAACTGAAGGCGGTGTTCGACCCGCGCGGCGGCGCCTGGATGGGCGGCCGCTACGTGCCCTCGTTGCTGGCGGCGATCGGCGGCGTCATCGAGCGGCATCTCGGGGCGGGGGAGGCCGCCGAGGCCCCGGCCCCGCCGCCGCGCGCCGCCGCGCCGGGCGCGGCCTGCCCCCGCTGCGGCTCGCCGGGCCTGGTGCGCAAGGAAGGCTGCGACACCTGCTTCGACTGCGGCTATTCCAAGTGCGGCTGAACGCCGTTTGACGTTGGTCAAGGCGGCGGGCGACCCCGACGCCTAGGAGCGGCGCATGTCCACCGCCGCCCTCCGCCGCGCCTATGACGGCCCGGCCCTGTTCAGCTTCGGTTTCCGCCCCTTCTTCCTGTTCGGCTCGACGTGGGGCGCGCTGGTCGTCCCCCTGTGGCTGTGGAGCCTTTTCGCGGGCGGGCCGGCCGGCTTCACGCGCGACTGGCACGTGCACGAGATGCTGTTCGGCTTCCTGGCCGCCATCGTCGCCGGCTTCCTGACCACCGCCGTCCCGAACTGGACCGGTCGCATGCCGGTGGTCGGGCGGCCGCTGGCGGGCCTGGCCACGCTGTGGGCCGCCGGCCGACTCGCCATGCTGTTCGCCGAGGCGCTCGGCCCCGTGGCGGCGATCATCGACAGCGCCTTCCTGGTCGTGTTCGCCGGGGTCATCTGGCGCGAGGTGCTGGCGGGGCGCAACTGGCGCAACCTGCCGGTCTGCGGCCTGGTCGCCCTGCTCGCCGGCGCGAACATCGCCTTCCATCTGAATGGCGCGCTCCTGTCTCCCGCGGGCGAGCGCGCGGCCCTGGCCGCCGCGGCCACCCTGCTCGCCCTGATCGGCGGACGCATCACCCCCAGCTTCACCCGCAACTGGATGAAGGCCCGGGGCCTGGGGCCCGAGCCGGCCGCCTTCGGCCTCGTCGACCGCCTGGCGCTGTCCCTGACCGTCGCCGGCGGGGCCGCCTGGGCGATCGCGCCGCAGAGCCTGGTCGCCGGCGGCCTGCTGCTCGCGGCCGGGGCGGCCCTGGCCGCCCGCCTCGCCCGGTGGCGCGTCTGGCGGACGGCCGCCGAGCCGCTCGTCTGGATCCTGCACCTCGGCTATGGCTGGCTGGCGCTGGCGCTCGCCCTGCTCGGCGCGACCGCGCTCTGGCCCGACCTCGTCCCCCGCAGCGCCGGGATCCATGCCCTGACGGTCGGGGCGGTGGGGGTCATGACCCTGGCGGTGATGACCCGCGCCAGCCGGGGCCACACCGGCCGCCCGCTGGCCGCCGACGCCGGCGCCCTGGTCATCTATACGGCCATCAACCTGGCCGCGGCGACGCGCCTCGCCGCCCCGTTCGCCGGCGAGGCGCAGGCCGCCCTGCTCGCCCTGTCCGCCGCCCTGTGGACGCTGGCCTTCGGCGGTTTCGCCGCGACCTACGGCCGCATGCTGACCACGCCCCGTCCCCGCGCCGCTTGATCGGCGTCAAGGCGGCCCGGCGACGGATCGCTATGAAGGACAGGGGCCGGTTCTGACGCCGGTCCGACCGCTCCGAGCGGTTCGGCCTGAAGCGCGCACGCGCCATGGGCGGGCCGCCACGCCGGATCATCCGGCAAGGGCGGCGGGGGAAACGCCGTCGCCTCCCGTGCTTGGAAAGGGGCCAGCCTTTGGGACGTCTCGCCGACGGCTTCGGCCGTCGCTTCCGCTATCTCCGCCTCTCGGTCACCGAGGTCTGCAATTTTCGCTGCACCTACTGCCTGCCCGACGGCTACCGGAAGGAAGGACCGCAGGGCTTCCTGACCCCCGCCGAGTGCGAGCGGGTGGTTCGGGCGTTCGCCGATCTGGGCGTCTCCAAGGTGCGGATCACCGGCGGCGAACCTGGCGTGCGACGGGACCTGGCCGACATCGTCGGCCGGGCGGCCGCGGTTCCCGGCGTGGACAAGGTCTGCATCACCACCAACGGCTGGAACCTCGCCCGCCAGATCGACGCCTGGCGCGAGGCGGGGCTGACCAATCTCAACGTCAGCATCGACTCGCTGGACCCCGAGGCCTTCCGCGCCATCACCGGCCACGACCGGCTGGCGTCCGTCGTGGCGGGCCTCGACCGGGCGCTGGCGCTGGGCCTGCCGACCGTCAAGGTCAACAGCGTCCTGCTGCGCGACACCGCGGCCGCCGGCTTCGACGCCTTCGCCGACTTCGTGCGCGAACGGCCGGTGGCGGTCCGCTTCATCGAGCTGATGCGCACCGCCGACAACACCGGCTTCTTCGCCGCCCAGCATACGCCCGGGCGGGTGCTCGCCGACTGGCTGGCGACGCGCGGCTGGACCCGGCGCGAGCGGGCGGCCGACGACGGACCGGCGGTCGAATTCAGCCATCCGGACCACGCCGGGCGCCTGGGCCTCATCGCGCCCTACGCGCCGGGCTTCTGCGACAGCTGCAACCGCCTCAGGGTCACCGCCCGGGGCCAGCTGCGGCTCTGCCTGTTCGGCGACCTGGGCGTCGACCTGCGCGACCTGCTGGCGGACGACGAGCCCGAGGCCCTGCGCGGGCGCATCCTGCGGGCCATGACGCTCAAGCCCGCCGGCCACCGCCTGGGCGAGGGGATGACCGGCGGCACCCGCCAGCTGGCGCAGTTCGGAGGTTAGCCGGCGAGGGCGGCGGCGGCCTCGCGGCCGGCGCGGCCGTGCAGGAAGCCGTCAACGAATCCGCCCTCCGGCGCCCCGGCCGCCCGCAGCGCCGCCGCCAGGCCGCCGGCGTCGAGCCGCCCCTCGTAGAAGGCCGCGAAGGCGTCGGCGGTCGCCGCCGGGTCGCCGGTGTGGGGCGAGAGGCGCAGGGCCGTGATCCCCGCCGCTTCCAGCGCCGCCGGCGGCGGGGCGGCCAGGTGGATCGCCCGCGAGAGCACCTGCACGCCGTTGATGGCCAGGAAGGCCTCGCCCTCCAGGGTCGCCGTCGCGGCGCCGTCCGGGTCGCGGTCGCACACGAACTGGCAGCTGTCCTTTCGCCGGCCGTGCAGGTGGGCGTGATGGCACCGGCCGGAGATCGCCAGCGGCAGGCGGCCGTAGGCGAACATCTCCAGTTCCAGACCCGGGCAGGCCGCGCCGATCGCGGCGAGGGCCGGCAGGGCTAGCTCGACATTGCCGACCAGCCGCTCGCACCCCAGGCGCTGCAGCTCGGCCGCCGCGTCCTCGTTGTAGACGTTGAGCAGCGGGCCGGCGACGAACCGGGCGCCCGGCGCCAGCAGGGCCGCCGCCGCCAGGTCGTTGATCTCGACCGGTCCGGGAGCGGCCGTCACCTGCTCGCGCAGGGTCCGCCGCTCGGGCGGCGAGGCGGGGAGGGCGAGGCTGGACCAGACCACCGTCTTGCCGGCCGCGGCCAGGTCCCCGGCCGCCGCCTCGAGCGCCTCGGCCATCAGCGGGCGGCGCTTGGCGCAGACCACCTCGCCCAGATAGACGCGGTCGATCGAGCCGCACGCCGCGGCCGCGCGGTAGTAGTCGCGCACCTGCTCGGGCGTCCAGTTGAACAGCAGCGGGCCGAGGGCGATCTCGGGCCGGGTCATCGCCAGGCCTTCCGGTAGGCGCCGTGGGTCTGGCGGCCGCCCTCGGCCAGTTCGGCGAGCAGCGGCTCGAGGAGGGCGGGGTCCTGGCCGCGGTCGAGGGCGTCTATGGCGCGACGGAAAACGCTCGCCACCCGCCGCACATAGGCCTTGCCGCGCTGGCGGCCCTCGATCTTCACGGCGGTGACGCCGGCGTCCCGCAACGCCGCCAGCAGGCCGATGGCGTTGAGGCTCAGCGGCTCCTCGAACAGGTGGCCGGTGACCCCGTCGGCCTGGAAGCAGCCCTTGCAGAGCGTCGGGTAGCCCGCCGGGGTCCCCTCCGGAAAGCGGTCGAGGGCGAGGCCGCCCAGCCGGGCCGTGGTGACGCCGCCAGCCTCGGTGTAGCCCACCGCCTCGGGCGGCGAACAGACGCCGGAGAGGTTCGGCGACCGGCCGGTGACGAAGGAGGAGAGCGCGCAGCGACCTTCGGCCATGACGCACAGGCCGCCGAAGACGAAGGCCTCGGTCTCGACGTCGATCCCGGCCATCAGGGTGCGGATCTCCTCCACCGACAGCACCCGCGGCAGCACCACGCGCTTCACGCCGTAGGTCCGGGCGTAGAGGCCGATCGCTTCGGGAGAGCCGGCGGCGGCCTGCACCGACAGGTGCAGCCTCAGCTCCGGCCACTGGCGTCGGGCGTAGGCCAGCACGCCGAGGTCGGCGGCGATGAGCGCGTGCGCGCCGGACCGGGCGACGGCGTCGACCGCCGACCGCCAGGGGTCGGTCCCGCCCGCCCGGGCGAAGGTGTTGACCGCCACCAGCAGCTTGCGGCCCCGCCCGCGCATCCACCGCGCCGCCTCGGCCAGCTCCTCGGGCGAGAAGTTGAGTCCGGGGAAATTGCGGGCGTTGGTCTCGTCGCGCAGGCCGCAGTAGACGCTGTCGGCGCCCGCCTCGACCGCCTCGCGCAGCATGGCCGGCGAACCGGCGGGGCAGACGAGTTCGATGCTGCTCACGTCAACGGGCTCCCCGGCGCGGGGCGCGGCGGGCCGTCATCCCGTCCAGCAGTCCGCCGACCGCCAGCGCCGCGAGATCGCGCATGTCCAGGTCCGCCGCCTCCAGGGCGTTGTGCAGCGCCATCACCGCGGCGGTGTCGCCGGTGACGGAGATCTCGCGCGAGAAGAAGGCCGCGTCGGCGTCCCGGTCGCCGTGGAACAGCTGCAGCAGCACCGCCAACCGCCCCCTGACGACCACCGCCCCGCCGGCGTCGCGGCGGGGGCGAACCTTGACGCCCCCGGCCTCGCGGTCCGGGATGAGTTCGAAGGCCACGGGCAGTTCTCGCGGGGCGATGACGAATTTCGCGCCGCACGCCTCGCCGAGCCGGTCGAAGACCTCCGGACGGCGCCGGGCCAGCCGCCGCAGCGCGCCGGTGAGCGCGGCCTCGACGGGGGCGCGCCCGGCCATGAACGCCAGGGTCGCCAGCCTGTCGCCGCCCGCGCGCCATCGGGATCGGGCGCCGCGCCAACCGGTCCCGCTCGCCCCTGCCTCCGACTCCGCCACGCTCGCGCCTCCCGCCGGACCTCCGGCGCGAGGGCGTCATAGGCCGCGTCGGCGGCCGCGGCGGTGACCTGGGTCAATCCGTCGACGGGGATCGGTCAATCCTGGAGCGTCAGGCGGCGTGGGCGCCGTCCGCCCCGACCGGCCACCGCTCGCGCTGCGCCTTGCCGGTGAGGCCCTCGGTCATCGGCTGGTGATTGTCGATCAGGGGGTTGGGCTTGGCCATGCGCTCGAGCACCACCGGTCGGGTGATGGTCACCCTGGGGCCGTTCACCTCCACGCCGTAGTCCGCCAGGGCGGCGAAGGCGCGCGACAGGTTCTCCGGCGTCATGCCCAGCAGCGAGGCCAGCACCCGCTTCTCGTGGGGCAGGGTGAAGCTCGCCTCGCCGCCCTGTCGATGGCGCTGGGTGATCAGGTAGTTGGCCAGCCGCTCCTGTCCGCTGCGCAGCTTCTGGTTCTTCAGCGTGCGGACCAGGCCGCGGTAGCAGCCGGACAGCTCCTGGGCCACGGCGACGCCGAACAGCGGGTCCGTGGACATCGCCCGGCGCAGGGCCTCCCCGGAGAGCATCAGGATGTCGGATCGCTCCAGGGTGCGGGCGCTCATCAGGGAGTCGGCGTCGAGCACGACGGCGGCCAGGATGAAGGTCGACACCGGCCGCAGCAGGGCCAGGGCGGTCTCCTTGTCGTTCCAGGTCCCCTCGAGCTCCACCAGGCCGTCGAGCAGCACATAGAGGAAGTCGACCCGGTCGCCCTCGAGCAGCAGGGTGGTGCCGGCGGGGAACCGCTGCAGGAAGGCGCCGGCCGTGACCGAGCGGAACGTCTCGGCCGAGCAGTTGGCGAACAGCGGCAGACTCTTCACACGCTCGAGGTCGACGTCGCGCATCGGCATGGGCGCACCCCCGGATTTCAAGACGCGGTCAGAGTCGCCCCGGGCGACCGGGGAAGCCTTGATCCACGTCAAATCCAGACCCCCCGCGGCAATCTGACGTGACAAATGTCAATCGGCCCGGATCAGGGCGTCAATCGATCCCCGGGAACAAGTATAATGATCGGTTAAATCATTCAAAGACTGAGTGTTTTCAGGCAGGAAATTCGTCGCGATTGATCTTGGTCAAACCTAACCTCTCCGGGCCGACGCATTAGACGTTCGCCGGGTGAAGCCGTCCCCGGCGTCGCCGCCCCGGGGGCCGTCGTGACCACAGTCGAAAAAGCCGCTTCGCCCGCCTCGCCGGGCGCGACCGCCGCCCTCTGGGCCAGCACCTTCGCCTTCACGGCCTGCTTCGCAGTCTGGACGATCTTCTCGATCATCGGCGTGCAGATCAAACAGGACCTGGGACTCAGCGAGTCGCAGTTTGGCCTCCTGGTGGGGACGCCGATCCTCACCGGCTCGCTGATCCGCATCGGCCTCGGCGTCTGGACCGACCAGTACGGCGGCCGGCTGGTCAATCTGATCGTCATGCTGTCGGCCGCCGCGGCGACCTTCGCCCTGTCCTACGCGGAGACCTACGGGCAGTTCCTGATCGCCGCGCTCGGCGTCGGCATCGCCGGCGGCTCCTTCGCGGTGGGCATCGCCTACGTCTCGCGTTTCTTCCCGAAGGATAAGCAGGGCACGGCGCTGGGCGTCTTCGGCGCGGGCAACGTCGGCGCGGCCGTCACCAAGTTCGGCGCGCCCTTCGTCATGGTCGCCTTCGGCTGGGAGACGGTCGCCCAGGCCTGGGCTCTGGCGCTGGCCGCCATCGCTGTGATCGTCTTCCTCGTCACCAAGGACGATCCCGAGCTGGTGCGCCGCCGGGCCGCCGGCGAGAAGCCGCGCGCGGCCTGGCTGCAGATGACGCCGCTGCGCAAGCTGCAGGTCTGGCGCTTCTCGCTCTACTACTTCTTCGTCTTCGGCGCCTTCGTGGCCTTGGCGCTGTGGCTGCCGCGCTACCTGGTCGGGGTCTATGGCCTGGACATCAAGACCGCCGGCATGATCGCCGCGGCCTACTCGATCCCCGGCTCGCTGTTCCGCGTCTTCGGCGGCTGGCTGTCGGACCGCATCGGCGCGCGCAAGGTGATGTACGTCACCTTCGGCGTCAGCGTGATCTGCACCTTCCTGCTCAGCTACCCGGCGACGACCTACGTCATCGAGGGCATCAGGGGCCCGATCGAGTTCCACGTCTCGACCGGCCTTGGCGCCTTCACCGCGATCGCCTTCGTGCTCGGCTTCGCCATGAGCCTGGGCAAGGCCGCGGTCTACAAGCACATCCCCGTCTACTACCCCGACAACATCGGCTCCGTCGGCGGCCTGGTCGGCATGATCGGCGGCCTGGGCGGCTTCGTCCTGCCGATCGCCTTCGGGGCGCTGAACGACCTGACCGGCGTGTGGACCAGCTGCTTCATGCTGCTGTTCGTCCTCGTCGCCGGCGCCCTGGCCTGGATGCACCTGGCCATCCGCCGCATGGAGCACGCCCGCGCCCCGAGCCTGCGCGACCTGCCCGAACTGCCCGAGATGGCGACCATTCACCCGGCCCCCGCGCGGACCGCCGAATAACCCGAAGAGGAAGACCATCATGGCCAACGCCCGCCATGTGCTGACCGACTGGCGCCCGGAAGACCCCGGGTTCTGGGCCTCGACCGGCAAACCGATCGCCACCCGCAACCTGTGGCTCTCGGTGCCCAACCTGACCCTGGCCTTCTCGGTCTGGATGGTCTGGTCGATGGTGGTCGCCAAGCTCAAGCTGATCGGCTTCGCGTTCACCACCGACCAGTTGTTCTGGCTGACGGCGCTGCCGGCGCTGTCGGGCGCGACCCTGCGGATCTTCTACAGCTTCCTCGTCCCGATCCTCGGCGGCCGGCTGTGGACGACCCTGTCGACCCTGTCGCTGCTGGTCCCGGCCATCGGCATCGGGGTGGCCGTGCAGCAGCCCGACACGCCCTACGGCGTGTTCATGGTCCTGGCGCTGGCCTGCGGTTTCGGCGGCGGCAACTTCGCCTCCTCGATGTCCAACATATCCTTCTTCTTCCCGAAGGCGGAGAAGGGCAACGCCCTGGCGGTCAACGCCGGGTTCGGCAACCTCGGCGTCAGCCTGATGCAGTTCCTGGTGCCGCTGGTGATCGCGGTCGGCGCCTTCGCTCCGGTGGTCGGCGCGCCGCAGGTCGCCGTGGAGAAGGGCGTCCAGAGCCAGATCTGGCTGCAGAACGCCGGCTTCGTGTGGGTTCCCTTCATCCTCGCCGCGGCGGTCGCCGCCTGGGTCGGGATGAACGACATCGCCTCGGCCAGGGCGTCGTTCCGCGACCAGGCCGTGGTCTTCAAGCGCACCCACAACTGGGTGATGTGCTACCTGTACCTGGGCACCTTCGGCTCGTTCATCGGCTTCTCGGCGGCCTTCCCGCTGCTGACCAAGACGCTGTTCCCGGACGTCAACGCCCTGCAGTTCGCCTTCCTCGGCCCGCTCGTCGGCGCGGCCTCGCGGGCCCTCACCGGCTGGGTGTCGGACCGCTTCGGCGGCCAGCACGTGACCCACTGGGTCTTCCTGGCGCTCTCCGCCGGCGTCGGGGGCGTGCTCTACAGCGTCGGGACGCTGGGCGCTGAGCCCTCCTTCATCCTGTTCTTCGCCAGCTTCATCTGGCTGTTCTTCTGGACCGGGGTCGGCAACGCCTCCACCTTCCAGATGATCCCGGCGATCATGCGCTCGGACATGACGCGGCTGATGCCGACGGCCGAGCCCGCCGACCGGCTGAAGGCGGCCGAAATGGAATCGGCGGCGATCGTCGGCTTCACCTCGGCGATCGCCGCCTACGGCGGCTTCTTCATCCCCAAGGCGTTCGGCGACTCGCTCAAGGCGACCGGCGATCCGTCCGCCGCCCTCTACGTCTTCCTCGCCTTCTACGTCAGCTGCGTGGTCGTGAACTGGGCCTTCTACGCCCGCCGGTCCTCGCTGCTGCACGCCCCGCAAACCCTCGCAAGCAAGGCGGCCGCCTAGATGAGCCACACTCTCGACAGGCTCGCGTTCTTCACCCGAAAGACCGAGCTCTTCTCCAACGGCCATGGCGTCGTCAACGACGAGGACCGCGCCTGGGAAGAGGCCTATCGTTCGCGCTGGCGGCACGACAAGATCGTGCGCTCGACCCACGGGGTGAACTGCACCGGCTCGTGCTCCTGGAAGATCTACGTCAAGGGCGGAATCGTCACCTGGGAGACCCAGCAGACCGACTATCCGCGCACGCGGCCGGAGCTGCCCAACCACGAGCCGCGCGGTTGCGCCCGGGGGGCCAGCTACAGCTGGTATCTCTACTCGGCCAACCGGGTGAAATATCCGCTCGTGCGCTCCCGGCTCCTGAAGCTGTGGCGCGAGGCGCGGCGCGGGCTCCCGCCCGTGGCGGCCTGGGCCTCGATCCAGAACGATCCGGCGGCCCGCAAGGCCTACACCGGCATGCGCGGCTCGGGCGGCTTCGTGCGCGCCACCTGGGACGAGGTCACCGAGATCGTCGCCGCGGCCAACGCCTTCACGGTGAAGCAGTGGGGGCCGGACCGGGTGTTCGGCTTCTCGCCGATCCCGGCCATGTCGATGGTCTCCTACGCCGCCGGCGCGCGCTATCTGCAGCTGCTCGGCGGAGCCTGCGGCTCGTTCTACGACTGGTACTGCGACCTGCCGCCCTCCTCGCCCCAGACCTGGGGCGAGCAGACCGACGTCGCCGAGAGCGCCGACTGGTACAATTCCGGCTTCCTGATGCTGTGGGGCTCCAACGTCCCGCAGACCCGCACGCCGGACGCCCACTTCTACACCGAGGCCCGCTACCGCGGGGCCAAGTCGGTGGTCATCTGCCCGGACTATTCGGAGGCCTCTAAGTTCTCCGACCTGTGGCTGGCGGTGAAACAGGGCACGGACGCGGCCCTGGCCATGGCCTTCGGCCACGTGATCCTGAAGGAATACCACGTCGACCGTCAGGTGCCCTACTTCCGGGACTACCTGCGCCAGTACTCCGACCTGCCGATGCTCGTCCGGCTGGTTCCGCAAGACGGCGGCTGGGTCTCCGAGCGGCTGCTGCGGGCGGCGGATTTCGCCGACGGCCTGGGCGAGGCCAACAATCCCGAATGGAAGACTGTCGCCGTCGACGAGGCCTCCGGCGAGATCGTCGTGCCCAACGGCTCGATCGGCTTCCGCTGGGGCGAGGACGGCAAGTGGAACCTCGAGGAGCGCGACGCCAGGGGCCGCGAGACGACCCTGCGGCTGGGTCTCAAGGGCGTCCATGACGAGGTCGCCGGCGTCCGCTTCCCCTATTTCGCCAACACCGCCTCGCACGACTTCGCCGCCACGGACCATCCGGACGTCCTGGTCCGCAACGTTCCGGTCAAGCGGCTGAAGCTGAAGGACGGCGAGGCGCTGGTCGCCAGCGTCTACGACCTGTTCCTGGCCAACTACGGCGTCGACCAGGGCTTCGGCGGCGACCACATGCCGGCGACCTTCGACGATCCGCAGCCCTACTCGCCGGCCTGGGCCGAGGCGATCACCACCGTGCCCCGCGACCAGATCGTCGCCGTGGCCCGCGGATTCGCCACCAATGCCGAAAAAACCGGCGGCCGCTCGATGGTCATCATCGGCGCGGCGATGAACCACTGGTTCCACATGGACATGAATTACCGCGGCGTCATCAACATGCTGGTGATGTGCGGGTGCGTGGGCCAATCGGGCGGGGGCTGGAGCCACTACGTCGGCCAGGAGAAGCTGCGGCCCCAGTCCGGCTGGGCGCCGCTGGCTTTCGCCACCGACTGGGCCCGGCCGCCCCGGCAGCAGAACTCCACCTCGTTCTTCTACGCCCATGCCGACCAGTGGCGGTACGAGACGGTCACGACGGCCGAGATCCTGTCGCCGACCGCCCCGGACGGCCCGTGGAACGCCGCGCTGATCGACTTCAACGCCCGGGCCGAGCGGATGGGCTGGCTGCCCTCGACGCCGGCGCTGAAGACCAATCCGCTGGAGGTCGCCCGCCAGGCCGAGGCCGAAGGCGTCGACCCCAAGGTCTATGCGGTCCGCGAGCTGAAGGCCCGCCGGCTCGAGATGTCCTGCATGGACCCGGACGATCCGGCCAACTGGCCCAGGAACATGTTCGTCTGGCGCTCGAACCTGCTCGGCTCGTCGGGCAAGGGGCACGAGTACTTCCTCAAGCACCTGCTGGGCGCCGCCCACGGCGTGCAGGGCAAGGACCTGGGCGAGGACGGCCGCCAGAAGCCGGTCGACGTCGCCTGGCATGACCAGGCTCCGGAAGGGAAGCTCGACCTGCTGGTCACCCTCGACTTCCGCATGTCCACGACGGCCGTCTATTCCGACATCGTCCTGCCGACGGCGACCTGGTATGAGAAGAACGACCTCAACACCTCGGACATGCACCCCTTCATCCATCCGCTCGGCGCGGCGGTGGATCCGGCCTGGGAGTCGAAGTCCGACTGGGAGATCTTCAAGGCGATCGCCCGCAAGTTCTCCGAGGTCGCGCCCGAGGTGCTCGGCGTCGAGAAGGACGTCGTGCTGACGCCGATCCAGCACGACAGCGCCGCCGAGCTGGCCCAGCCGTTCGAGGTCAAGGACTGGTACCTGGGCGAATGCGACCCGATCCCGGGCAAGACCATGCCCCAGATCACCGTCGTCGAGCGGGACTATCCCAACCTCTACAAGCGGTTCACCGCGCTCGGGCCGCTGATGGCCAGGGCCGGCAACGGCGGCAAGGGCCTGGCCTGGAACACCGAGCACGAGGTCGCCCTGCTGGGCGAACTCAACGGCGCGGTGACCGAGCCCGGCGCCACCGAGGGCCTGCCCCGCATCGAGAGCGACATCGACGCCTGCGAGACCATCCTGATGCTGGCGCCGGAGACCAACGGCGAGGTGGCGGTCAAGGCCTGGGAGGCGCTGGGCAAGCAGACCGGCCGCGAGCACGCGCACCTGGCCCTGCCCAAGGAGGACGAGAAGATCCGCTTCCGCGACCTGGTCGCCCAGCCGCGCAAGATCATCTCGTCGCCGATCTGGTCAGGCCTGGAAAGCGAGAAGGTCTGCTACAACGCCGGCTACACCAACGTCCACGAGCTGATCCCCTGGCGCACCCTGACCGGCCGCCAGCAGCTCTACCAGGACCACCTGTGGATGCGGGCCTTCGGCGAGGCGCTCTGCGTCTACCGCCCGCCGGTCGACCTGAAGACAACCTGGGTCAAGGGCCGCAAGCCCAACGGCGAGGCCGAGATCGTCCTCAACTTCATCACCCCGCACCAGAAGTGGGGCATCCACTCCACCTACTCCGACAACCTGCTGATGCTGACGCTGAACCGCGGCGGGCCGGTGGTCTGGATCTCGGAGACGGACGCCCGCAAGGCGGGGATCGAGGACAACGACTGGATCGAGGTCTTCAACGCCAACGGGGCGCTCACGGCCCGGGCGGTGGTGTCCCAGCGCATCCGCGAGGGCACGACCTTCATGTACCACGCCCAGGAGAAGATCGTGAACACGCCGGGCTCGGAGATCACCGGCCAGCGCGGCGGCATCCATAACTCCGTCACCCGCGCGGTGCCCAAGCCGACGCACATGATCGGCGGCTACGCCCAGCTCGCCTACGGCTTCAACTACTACGGCACCGTGGGCTCGAACCGCGACGAGTTCGTCGTCGTCCGAAAGATGAGGAAGGTCGACTGGCTGGAACAGCCGCTCGCCTCCGGGGAGTCCGTCTAGATGAAAGTCCGCGCCCAGATCGGCATGGTGCTGAACCTCGACAAGTGCATCGGGTGTCACACCTGTTCGGTGACCTGCAAGAACGTCTGGACCAATCGCAAGGGCGTCGAATACGCCTGGTTC
>JBMOOF010000054.1:0-6370 GCA_049323695.1 Pseudomonadota bacterium | reverse complement strand
GCCGGAGACATCCGATGCTGGACGAGGTCCCCGTCGCCTTCGTGATCCCCCTCGACCCCGCCGACGCCGGCCTGCCCGACCGCGCCATGGCCGCCTGCGCCGCCGCCCTCGCCAGCTTCAAGCAGCCTCGCGAGATCCGACTCGTCCACGCCCTCCCCCGATCAACCCTCGAGAAGGTCGCCAAGGCCGAACTGCGCGCCATGCTCGCCGCGGAAGCCTGACCGGGGCCTATTTCCGGAGGCCGATCGCCCTCAGCCGCTCGTCGAGGAACGCGCCCGCGGTGATCGGCGGGAACCTGGCGCCATCGCCCGCGCAGCTGGGCAGCACCGCCAGCGACGTCTCCAGCGTCGGATGCATGAAGAAGGGCATGGAGTAGCGGCTGACGTTCGGGCCGGTCGGGTTGACCACCCTGTGGGTGGTCGCCGGGATCACGCCGTTGGTCATGCGGGCCAGCATGTCGCCGGAATCGACGATCAGGTTGGTCGGCTCGGCGACCACCGGCAGCCAGGTCCCGTCGCGGTCGAGAAGCTCCAGCCCGGCTCCCCCGGCGGCGACCATGATGGTCAGGAAGTTGATGTCCTCGTGCGCCGCCGAGCGGACGGCCCCGGGGTCCATGCCTTCGGCGAGCGGCGGATAGTGCAGCACCCGCAGCAACGACGTCCCCCGGCGCACCTTGCCGTCGAAATAGTCGTCCGGGAGGCCGAGCCGGGGCGCCAGGGCGCGCAGCAGCACGATGCCGGTCTCGTTGAGGGCGGCGAACAGTTCGGTGAAGGCCGGCCCCACCCCGGGCGCCTCGTCCGGCCAGACGTTGGGCTCGAACGCCTCGTCGGTCTCCGACGACGGATCGTGGCCGACCTGCCAGAACTCCTTGAGGTCCGGATGGCCGCTGTCCTTGGCGTGCTCGACGCCGAACGGCGTGTAGCCGCGCATGCCGGCGGCGTACCGGCGCTTGATCGCTTCGGGCAGGGCGAACAGCCCCTCGGCCTCGCGGTAGGCGCGGCCCAGCAGCTCCAGCGAGACGCCGTGGTCCTTGAGGATGAAGAAGCCGTAGTCCTGAAGGCCGCGCATCATCTCCCCGGAGAACCGCGCCCGCGCGGCGGCGTCGCCCTCGGTGAAGACCTTGAGACTGAGTTCGGGAACGGATCGCGTCATGGCGGGGATTTTAGACCACTGGCGGGGGAGTTGCACTTCGGCGCGCGCTTGTCAGAGCCAAGGGTCTGTACTCAATACCGCTCACCCCGGCGAATGCCGGGGCCCAGATGGAATGGCGCAGGCGTGGGTTCTAAAAGCGCCGAGGCCATCCCATCAGCGTCGGAGCTATGAGATCTGGGTCCCGGCATTCGCCGGGATGAGCGGATGGCAGGGGCAAGCCGTAGAATTTGCTGGAACCCTATTGAGTCCGGACCCTCGCCTCCACGTCGGCGCGCCAGGGCAGCGAGGGCTGGGCCCCCGGCTTCGTGGCGGTCAGCGCCCCGACCGTGCAGGCGAAGCGCAGGGCGGCCTCCGGCGCCCGCCCCTCGAGCAGGGCGACGGTCAGGCCAGCCACGAAACTGTCGCCCGCGCCGGTCGTGTCGGCCACCGTCACCGGCGGCGGCGCGGACTGGGCGATCAACCGGCCCTCGCGGAAGAGGCCGGCGCCGCGCGCGCCCCAGGTGATCGCCACCAGGCCGGAGCCCGCGTGGAGGCGATCGCCGTAGAAGGCCGCCTCGCCCTCGTTGGCGACCAGCAGGTCGGGCCGGGCGAGGATGGCGGGGTCCACCGCCGCCGCCGGCGCCAGATTGACGCAGACAAGACCGCGTGACCGGTCGATGGCCGCGAGGCTGGCGTCGGGCGGAATCTCCAGCTGCAGCAGCAGCGCGCCCTCGATGACCGCGGGCAGATGTTCCGGCCGGAGGGCGTGGTTGGCGCCGGAGGCGACGACGATCTGGTTCTCGCCGTCCTTCGACACCGCCAGCAGGGCCGCGCCGGTGGCGACGGCCGGATCGACGCCGACGCCGGCGAGGTCGACCCCGTCGGCCCTCAGCAGGGCCAGGGCCTCGTCGGCCATGGCGTCGGCCCCGACCCGGCCGATCATCCTCACCTCGGCCCCGAGCCGCTTCGCCGCCAGCGCCTGGTTGGCACCCTTGCCGCCGGGAAAGCGGGCCAGCGTCGCGCCGGTGACCGTCTCCCCGGGCGCGGGCAGCCGGTCGGCGGTCGCCACGAAATCGAGGTTGATCGAGCCGACGACGGTGACCAGGGGCGCGCTCATCGGGCCAGCCTTTCGAGCATCAAGGCGAACACCGCCTCATGGTCGACCTCGGTCACCCAGCGCACCGTCGGGACGAAGCCCTCCGGCAGGCGGAACTCCACCGCCGTATGACCCATGGTCAGCGGCGAGGCCGTTTCCACCTTCAGGTCGACCGGAACCGCGGTGAACAGCTGGGGCGCCAGCAGCCAGGCAATGGTGCAGGGGTCGTGCAGCGGCGGGCTGTCGCCGCCGACGAGGGTCTTCTCCACGTGAACCGAGAAGTCCAGCAGGCGGGCGACCGTCCGCGCGGCCGGCGTGTCGAGGGCCTTCACCGCCCGGACGCGCTCGGGGCTCGCCCGCACCTGGTGCGTGGCGTCGAGGCCCAGCGTCACCACCGGGCAGCCTGAGGCGAACACCCGCTCGGCGGCATGGGGGTCGGCGTGGATGTTGTACTCGGCCGAGGCGGTGATGTTGCCGCCTTCGCGGCGGGCGCCGCCCATCACGACCACGGTTCCCAGCCGCCCGGCGATGGCGGGCGACAGCTCGAGCGCCAGGGCCAGGTTGGTCATCGGCCCGGTGACCGCCATCGAAACCGAGCCGGGCGGGCGGCTCATGACCGTCTCGGCGATGAAGGCCGCGGCGTGGCCGGGCTCGGCCGGCCGGGCGGGCTCGAACACCTCCAGGTTCCCCAGGCCGCTCTCGCCGTGGAAGTGGCTGGCGACGATCGGCGGGCGGACCAGCGGCGTCTCGGCGCCGGCGTAGACCGGCACGTCCTCGCGGTCGGCCAGCTGGCGGATCAGCCGGGCGTTGCGGGCGGTCAGCCGCGCCTCGACGTTGCCGGCCGTCGTGGTCACCCCCAGCAGCTCCAGCGATTCGGGCGAGGCGAAGGCCAGGAACAGGGCGAAGGCGTCGTCGACGCCGGGGTCGCAGTCGAGGATCAGCGAGGTTCTGGACACGCGCCTTTGTCGGGCGAGGCGACAGGCCTGGCAAGTGTCCGGGGAGAAGGCCGAAGGCGCCTGTCCCTACCTCCACCTGGCTTTCGCCGCCGCCGCTTCGGCCTGGGCGTCCAGCGGCGGGGCGGCCATCAGGGCCTCGGCGGCGGCCAGGACTTCGGACGGGGTCTCGACGGCGGCGGTGCGGTATTCGGCCGACGGGACGGCGGCGCCGGCGACGGCCATGCGCACCGCCCATCCGTCGCCCTCGCGGCAGGCGAGGCCGGCGGGGCCGCCCCGCGCCGCGGCGAAGGTGCGACAGTAGCGGCCGTCCCGCGCGCGGAACGTCAGTCCCACCCGGACCCGCGCATCCGACGGCGGGGCCGAGGCGAGCTGGCTCTCGAGCGCCGAGGCCAGCTGACCCCGCGCGCGCATGTCGCCGCCGATCAGGGCGCCGTCGCGCGAGACGCCGAGGCCGACGGCCACGCCGGCCGCCAGCGCCGCCGCCATCGACGCCCAGCGCGTCCAGACCGCGACCGTCGGCGCGCGACGGGCCCGCGCCGCGTCCAGGCTGACCACCGGCGCGGCGCGCGTGGCCGCGATCAGGCGCTCGGGCACGGGTTCCCCGGTCACGTCCGCATAGGCGCCCCGGACCGCCCCGGCCAGCCGGCGATGGTCCTCGATCAGGCGGGCGAGCTCCGGATCGGTCCGGGCGGCGGCCTCCACCGCGGCGGTCTCCGCCGGGCCCAGTTCGCCGTCGATATAGGCCAGGATCATCTCGTCGGTCACGGTCGTCACGCGGCGCCTCCCGCTGCGGCTAGTTCGGACATCAGGGCCATCCGCCCCCGGACGAGGCGGCTGGTCAGGGTGCCGGCGGGGATCTCGAGGACCCCGGCGGCCTCGGCGTAGGACAGGCCCTCGACCAGCACCAGGGCCACGGCGAGGCGCTGGTCCTCCGGCAGGCGGGCCATGGCCTGGCGCACGGCCAGGGCCTCCACGCGCAGGTCGTGCGAGGCGACGGCGGGATCGGCGACCCGCTCGACGAGGTCGTCGTTCGCCGCCGGCGCCGCCCGGCGTCCGCGCGCGCGGATCTCGTCGATCCAGGCGTTCTTCATGATCCGCATGACCCAGGCGTCCATCCGGCTGCCGGGAATCCACTGGGCCCGCCGGGCCAGCGCGCGTTCGACCGCGAGCTGCGCCAGGTCGTCGGCGTCCGCCGGATCGCCCGACAGCGCGCGCGCGAACCGCCGCAGCCGCGGGAGGAGGACGACGATCTCCCGTTCGAACGGGTCCAAGGACTCACCTCTGTTCAGGGATGAAACGTCCGGCGCCGGCCGTTTCATCCGTCATCCGGGAGCGTATGCTGCCAAGTCCCGCGGCGACTGGAAGAGGACGCGATGGGCAGACCTTCGAACAGACGGGCGCGCGGCGCAATCGCGGTCCTGGCCGCCGTCCTACTCGCGGCCCCCGCGGCCGCCCAGCTGCCGCCGGTGGGGACCCTGCCGGGCCTGCCGGGCGGACTGCCGCCGGCGCCGGACCTGCCGGTGGACGGCGCGCTCGACGCCGCCGACGGGCTCCGGCCCGACCTGCGCGGGGTCGCCGACCTGCGTCGCCTGCGCCTGCGCGAGCTGATCCGGCGCCACCGCGACGTCATCGACGTCGACGACGCCGGCCAGCCCGTGGTTCGCGGCGAGATCCTGGCCGTTTCGCCGACCGCCGCGTCCCTGGCGGCGGCCCAGGCGGCGGGGTTCGCGGTGCGCGAGCGGACAAGGATCGAGGGCGCGGCGGTGGAGCTGGTGACGCTGGAGATCCCCCGCGGTCTCGACGCCCGGCGGGCGATGAAGCGGCTGCGCCGGGCCGACCCGGCCGGCGTCTACGACTACAACCACATCTATTCCGCCGCCGGCGAGGCGGCCGGACCGCCGGCCCCGCCGGCGGCGGCCTGTCAGAGCCCGCCGCCCTATTTCGCGAGCGGCGCGGGCGGCGGCAGGCGCATCGGCCTCGTCGACACCGGCGTCGACGCGCGGCACCCCGCCCTGGCCGGAGCCGGCATCCAGCAGCGCGGCTTCGCCCCCGGCGGCGTCCGGCCCCGGGCCCACGGCACGGCGGCCGCGTCGCTGATCGTCGGACGCGCCGGACCCTTTCGCGGCGCCGCGCCGGGCGCCGGACTGCTGGTCGCCGACGTCTACGGCGGCGGCCCGACCGGCGGCTCGGCCGGGGCCATAGTGCAGGCGCTGGGCTGGCTGTCCGCCAGCGGCGTCGGGGTGATCAACGTCAGCCTCGTCGGCCCCCGCAACGGCGCCCTGCAGGCCGTGGTGCGCGACCTGGCCGCCCGCGGCGTGCTGATCGTGGCGGCGGTCGGCAACGACGGCCCGGCCGCCCCGCCGCTGTATCCCGCCTCCTATCCCGAGGTGGTGGCGGTGACCGGCGTCGACGGCCGCGACCGGGTGCTGATCGAGGCCGGACGCGCCCTGCATCTCGACTTCGCCGCCCCCGGCGCGGACATGGCCGCCGCCGGCCCGGGCGACGGCTTCGTCACGGTCCGCGGCACCTCGTTCGCCTCGCCCATCGTCGCCGGGCGGCTGGCGGGACTGGGGCGCGGCCGGGCGGCGGTCGAGGCCCTGACGCGACAGGCGCGCGACCTCGGACCGCCGGGACCGGACCGGATCTACGGCCATGGCCTGGTCGGGGGCGACCTGCGCACCCCGCCCCGCGCCGTGGGCGCCTCGTCGGCCGTGCTGCGCTGATTTTTCGCGGGCGCCGGGATGAAACCGGCGAGGCGCGTCGTTCTGACCTTCGAGAGCCGCGGCAAGCCGGGCTCGCCAGCGAAGGAGACGCCATCATGCGCAAGACGACTTTCCTCTGCACCGCCGCGGCCTGCGGCGTCCTGATGGCCGGAGCTCCGGCCGCCGCCCAGATTCTCGGCGGCGTCGGCGGCGGGCTGAGCGGCGGGGTCGGCGGCGGCCTGGGCGGCGTCACCGGCTCGGCGACCGGCCAGATCATGGGCGGCGTGCAGGCCACGACCCCGGATGCGTCGGGCGTCACCTCGACCGTGCGCGACCGGGCCGAAAGGGCCCGGGCCCGCGCCGAACGCGCCAGGGCGCGCGCCGCCGAGGCGGCGCGGGACGCCGGCGGTTCGGCCAGCGTCTCCGGTTCGGCCTCCGGCTCGGCTTCGGCCGGCGGTTCGGCGTCGGGATCGGCCTCCGGCTCG
>JBMOOF010000053.1:0-6388 GCA_049323695.1 Pseudomonadota bacterium | reverse complement strand
GCCGCGCCCCAGGCGCCGCGCGAGGAGGACGACGGCGAGATCGGCGAGGACGGTCAGCGCCGCCGCCGCCGCGGCCGGCGCGGCGGACGGGGCCGGGGCGAGGCGCGGCCGCAGGACGGCTTCTCCTGGACCCGTCCGCGCGTTCCCTTCGGCGACGACCCCTATGTCTGGCACGATCCGGCGTCCCTGACCGAGGCGTCGGCCCCGGTTCCCGCCAACGACGCCGCGCCGGCCGCCAGGCCCGCGCCGGCGCCCAGACCCGCGCCGACGCCCGCCGTGGCGGCGGTCCCCGCCGGGAATGAGGAGGTGTGGGTCGAGCTGCCGGCCGAGCCGGAACCCGCCGCCAAGGCCGGCCGACGTCCGCGTCGCGGCCGGGGCAAGGCCGCCGAGGCCGAGGCCGCCGCCGAGCCGGCCGTCGAACCGATCGCCGAGCCGCCGGTCGCCGCCGTCGTCGACGCGGCGCCGGAGCCCGAGGCGGAAGCCCCGGCCAAGCCCAAGGGCCGCTCGCGCCGGAAGACGCCGGCGGCCGAGGCGCCGGCAGTCGCCGAGGAGGCGAAAGCGGTCGCGCCCGTCCCCGAGCCTGAGCCAGTCTCGCCGACGCCTCCGCCCGTGGCGGCCGAGCCGGACCCGGCGGAAATCGTCGCGCCGCCCGAAAAGCCCAAGCGGGGCTGGTGGCGCCGGGCCTGACGAGGCGATACAGTCGCGGGGCGCGGGGGCGCTACGGAGAGTAACCAGGCATGACCTCTGGTGCGCGCAGGCCCGCCCGGCCGTTCAGAACGCTGGGATACGCCGCCGCCTTCGCGGCGACGCTGCTGGCCCCGCTTGGCCCCGCCCTCGCCCAGTCGTCCCGCGACCGCGGCCCCGTCCTGCTGCGCGACACCGAGATCGAGGAGATCCTCCACGAGGAGGCCGATCCGATCCTGGCCGCCGCCGGGCTGAACCCGAAGGACGTGCGCATCCTGCTGATCGGCGATCCGACCCTGAACGCCTTCGCCACCCAGGGACAGATGATGGGGCTTCACACCGGCCTCATCCTCGAGGCCGACAATCCCAATCAGCTCAAGGGCGTCATCGCACACGAGACCGGCCACATCGCCGGCGGCCACCCGGTCCGCTCGGGCGAGCTCACCCGGGCCGGCATGAAGCCGATGCTGCTGACCATGGGCCTGGGCGTCCTGGCCATGTTCGCAGGCGCGCCCGAGGCCGGGGCCCTGCTGCTGGGCAACGCCAACTACTTCGGCACCCTGGGGGCCCTGGGCTACAGCCGCGAGCAGGAAGGCCGCGCCGACCAGGCGGCGGTCGGCTACCTGGAGCGGACCGGCCAGTCCGGCCAGGGCCTGGTCGACTTCTTCGACAAGTTCCGCTCGCAGGAAGTCTTCGACGAGTCGCGCCGCTACCCCTATTTCCGCAGCCACCCGCTGTCGTCGCAGCGGATCGACATGCTGCGCACCCGTATCGCCGCCCAGCCCAGCTTCGAGGCCAGGGACACGCCGGAGGACATCCTGCGGTTCGAGACCATGCGGGCCAAGATCGACGGCTTCATGAACCCGCGCGCCTCGTTGGTGAAATACAAGGAGAGCGACCCGGGCTTTCCGGCCCGCTACGCGCGGGCTATCGCCTACTATCAGAGCAAGGATCCGGACCGGGCCCTCAAGCTGATCGACGGCCTGCTCGCCGACCGGCCCGATAACCCTTACCTGTGGGAGCTGAAGGGCCAGATCCTGTTCGAGTACGGCCGGGTCGAGGAGGCCGAGTTTCCCCAGCGCCGCTCCGTGGAGCTGAAGCCGGACGCGCCGCTGCTGCGCGTCAATCTCGGACAGACGCTGATCAACATCGACGATCCCAAGAAGCGCGACGAGGGTATCGCCGAGCTGCGGCGCGTCACCCAGGTCGACAAGGACAACGCCGAGGCCTGGCGACTGCTGGCCATGGCCTATGAGGCGCGCGGGGAGGAAGGCATGGCCCGCCTGGCGACCGCCGAGCAGTACTACGCCATCGGCGCCCTGGGCGAGTCGCGCCAGTTCGCCATCCGCGCCCGGCAGATGTTCGAGCGGGGCAGCGCCGAGTGGGTGCAGGCGACGGACATCATCCTGGCCTCCAACCCTTCCGACCGCGATCTGCGGGTGGAGGACGGCGGCTGAGCGCCGCCGTTGACGCCACCCCTTTCCGCCCGCCACAACCGCGGCGCCCGCCGCCGGAGGTCCGCATGCGCGCCGTCCTGATCCTCGCCCTCGCCGCCGCCCTCGCCGCCTGCGGCAAGCCGAAGGTGGAGCCCGAGTTCGGCGAGAAGGTTCGCGCCTACCTGCTCGCGCATCCCGAGGTGCTGATCGAGGCGCAGCAGGCGCTGATGGTCAAGCAGCAGGCCGAGCAGGCGAAAAGGGCCGCCGAGGCCCTGAAGGAGATCCGGCCGCGTCTCGAGAAAGATCCGCGCGACCGGGTGCTCAATCCGAACGGTCGGATCACCGTGGTCGAGTTCTTCGACTACAACTGCGGCTACTGCAAGGTGATCGCCCCGGAGGTCCTGGAGCTGGCCCGCACCCATCCCCAGGTGCGCTTCGTGTTCAAGGACATGACCATCTTCGGCGAGACCAGCGAATACGCCGCCGCCGCGGCGGCGCTGGCGACGACGCCGGACCAGTTCGTCGCCCTGCACCGGGCCTTCATGGCCGCCAAGCCGCTGGACGACGCCGTCGCCGGCCGGCTCATGGCCGAGCACGGCGTCGATCCCGCGGCCGCGAGGGCGGAGCAGGCCTCGGCCGACCGCCGGCGCTACTTCCAGGATGTCCACGGCATCGCCGAGCGCCTGGGGATCGAGGGCACGCCGGCCTTCATCGTCGGCGACACCCTGATCCACGGCGCCGCCCCCGACCGGCTGAAGGCGGCCATCGCGGCGGAGCTGAGGAAGCGGGGATAGCCGGCGCCGGCCGCTTCGAAATTCGCGCCGTCAGATCAGCCCGGCCAGCGGCGAGCTGGGGTCGGCGTACATGCGCTTCGGCATGCGACCGGCGAGATAGGCTTCCCGCCCGGCGATGACGGCGTGCTTCATGGCCCGGGCCATGCGGATCGGATCCCTGGCCTCGGCGATGGCGGTGTTCATCAGGATGCCGTCGCAGCCCAGCTCCATGCCGACCGTGGCGTCCGAGGCCGTGCCGACGCCCGCGTCGACCAGCACCGGCACCGTCGCCTGCTCGACGATGAGCCGCAGGTTGACCTTGTTCTGGATGCCCAGTCCCGACCCGATCGGGGCCCCCAGCGGCATGATGGCGGCGGCGCCGGCCTCCTCGAGCTTGCGGGCGAAGACGATGTCGTCGGTGCAGTAGACCATCACGTCGAAGCCCTCGGCCACGAGCAGCTTCAGGGCCCGCAGGGTCTCCTCCATGTCCGGGTAGAGGGTCCTGGGGTCGCTCAGCACCTCGAGCTTGACCAGCGACCAGCCGCCGGCCTCGCGCGCCAGCCGCAGGGTCCGCACCGCCTCCTCGCCGGTGAAGCAGCCGGCGGTGTTGGGCAGGTAGGTGAAGCGGTCGGGCTTCACATAGTCCATCAGCAGCGGCTGGCCGGGGTCGGAGATGTTCACGCGCCGCACCGCCACGGTGACGATCTCGGCGCCGGCGGCCTCGGCGGCGGCCGCGTTCTGGGCGTAGTCCTTGTACTTGCCGGTGCCGACGATCAGGCGGGAGCGGAAGGTCCGCCCGGCGACGGTCCAGCTGTCGTCGGCGGTCGTGGGAGCGTGCGCGTTCATGGCGGCGGTTTACGCCCTCGCCGCCCGCCGAGAAACCCTTTCGATCCCGATCATCCCCGCGGAAGCGGGGACCCAAGCCGAGTCAGGATTTGACATGCAGGCGTCGACCGCTCGCTCAGCTTGGGTCCCCGCTTCCGCGGGAATGGGCGGCCATGGGACCCTGCACCGAATCTGCACGGCAAGCGTTCCCCGCCTGCGTCGCCTCGCCCGTTGACGGCGGGCGCGGCGCGGCGATCATCGGCGCCATGACCCGCTCGATCCTGATCGTCGACGACGACCCGCATATCCGCCAGCTGCTGGCCTTCGCGCTCGACAAGGCGGGGCTCGCGACGCGCGAGGCCGGCGACGGCGAAGCGGCCCTGGCGGCGGTGGCGGAAAGCCCGCCGGACCTGGTCATCCTCGACATCAACATGCCCAGGCTGAGCGGGCTGGAGGTCTGCCGCCGGCTGCGGGCCGAGGGCGACCTGCCGATCCTGTTCCTCAGCTCCCGCGACGACGAGATCGACCGGGTGCTGGGCATCGAGCTGGGCGCCGACGACTATGTCGTCAAACCCTTCAGCCCGCGCGAGGTGGTGGCCCGGGTCAGCGCCATCCTCCGCCGCTCCGGCGATCGCAAGGCCCCCGCGGCGGCCGACGCCGACGTCGCCCTGGTCCGCGGCCGATTGACCCTCAGCCTCGACGGCTGGAGCGCCCAGTGGGGCGGCGAGGACGTCGCCCTGACCGTCACCGAATTCGGCATCCTGCGCACCCTGGCCGGAGCCCCGAACAAGGTCTTCACCCGCGACGCCATCATCGACCGGCTGCATGGTCCGGGCTTCGCCATCACCGACCGCACCATCGACAGCCACGTGCGCAATCTGCGCGGCAAGTTCGCGGGGCTCGGCGGCCACGACGTCATCGAGACCCGGGCCGGGGTCGGCTACCGGCTCGGCGCCTGCCTCGGCGCCGCGGCGTGATCGGGGCCGCGAAGGCCTTTCTCAAGCGTCACTGGCCGGCCCTGCGCCTGCGCACCATCCTGCTCGCCGTTCTGCTGACCGTCGCCGCCCTGCCGGTGGCGGCCATGGTCCTGCTGCGGGTCTATGAGAACACCCTGGTGCGGCAGACCGAGGTCGAGCTGGTCTCGCAGGGCGCCGCCCTCGCCGCCGCCGCCGCCGCCATCTGGCCGGGGGCCGCGCCGACCCCGCCGCCCGACAAGACCGCGCCGGGTTACTACGTTCCCGAGCGCACGACGATCGACCTGTCCGCCTCGCCCGTACTCCCGGCCCGCCCCCCGGCCCTGCCGGCCGGCGATCCGGCGGCGGACGACGCCCTCGCCGTCCTGCCCGCGCTCGCCCCCGTCATCGACCAGACGACGCGGACCACCCTGGCCTCCGTCGTCGTCCTCGACCGCAACGGCCGGGTGGTGCGGGGCCTGGGCGAGGGCCGCAGCCAGCGCAGCCTGCCGGAGGTCGCCGCCGCCCTGGGCGGCCAGCCCCGCACCGTCCTGCGGCGGGCCTCCAACTACCGCCAGCGCTACGCCTTCGAATTCCTCAGCCGCGCCGCCGGCATCCGCCTGCACCACGCGCGGCCGATCGTCGTCGGGGGGCGGGTGGTCGGCGTGCTGCTGCTTTCGCGCTCGCCCCGGGCGCTGTTCCAGGGGCTCTACGACGACCGCGGCAAGTTCCTGATCGGCCTGGCCGGGCTGGTGGCGATTCTGGTGGTGCTGTCGGGCCTGGTCTCGCGCGGAATCAGCCGGCCGATCGTGGCGCTGTCCAAGGCCTCGCGCGAGGTGGCCGCGGGCCAGGGCGACATTCCCGAGACGCCGAAGACCGCCGCCGTCGAGATCCGCCAGCTTTACGAGGACTTCCGGGCCATGGCCGGGGCCATCGCCCGCCGCTCCCGCTACCTGCGCGACTTCGCCGCCGCCGTCAGCCACGAGTTCAAGACGCCGCTGGCCGGCATCGGCGGCGCCGTGGAACTGCTGCAGGACCACGGCGGGACCATGAGCGCGTCCGAGCGGGCCCGCTTCCTGGACAACATCTCGGCCGACAACGCCCGCCTGACCCAGCTGGTCACCCGCCTGCTCGACCTGGCGCGGGCGGACATGGCCAGGCCCGAACACGGTCTCGCCGTCGATGTCGAGGCCTCGGTGCGGCGCGTGGTCGACAGCCAGGGCGGCGCGATGGCGGTCGAGGTCGATCTGCCGCCGGGCCTCCCCGCCGTCGCCGTGCCGGCCGAGGCCATCGAGACGGCCCTCGGCGTGCTGCTGGAGAACAGTCGCCAGGCCGGGGCGCGTCGCGCCACCATCGCCGCCGCCGTGGCCGGAAACGCCGTGGCGCTGGCGGTCGCCGACGACGGCCCCGGCGTCGCCGAGGCCGACCGCGACCGCCTGTTCGAGCCCTTCTTCACCAGCCGCCGGGCCGAGGGCGGCACCGGCCTTGGCCTGCCCATCGCCCGCTCCCTGCTGGCCGCCAGCGACGGCCGCATCGCCCTGGCGCCGTCGAAATCAGGGACGCGGTTCGAGGTGGTGCTGCCGTTGGCCTAGGGTCCGGACTCAATAGGGTTCCAGCAAATTCTACGGCTTGCCCCTGCCATCCGCTCATCCCGGCGAATGCCGGGACCCAGATCTCATAGCTCCGACGCTGATGGGATGGCCTCGGCGCTTTTAGA
>JBMOOF010000052.1:0-62158 GCA_049323695.1 Pseudomonadota bacterium | reverse complement strand
GGCGCCGCGCGCCCGCTGGCTGACCGGCGCGGGCGTCGGCGTCGGCCTGGCCGCCGCCGGGGTCGCCGGCGTGGTCGTCGGCGTCGGCGCGGCGCTGACCAGCGCGGGAGAGGACGCGATGCTGCTGGCGACCGTCTACAGCGCCGATCTGATGGACGTGGGAGGGGCGTCGTGAAGGGACCGGGATTGCTGGTCGGGCTGGTCGTCTCGGTCGCCCTCAACCTGTTCCTCGTCGGGCTGGGGGTCGGCGCCTGGGCGCTGGGGCCGCGGCTGATGCAGCCGCCTCCGCCGGTGGCCCAGGGCCGCGGCCGTCCGCCGCTGCCGCTGTGGGCGATCGGCCGGTCGCTGTCGCCCGAGCACCGGCCCGCCTTCAACGCCGTGCTGCGCAAGGCGCTCAGGGCCACCGCCGGCGACATCCGCGAGGCGCGGGCGCTCAAGCGGCGGGCCTTCGACGCCATGGCCGGCGATACGGTGGACGCCGCCGCGGTCACCGCCGACCTCGACCGCGCCCGGGCGCTGGAGTTCCGCGGCCGCGAGCGGGTGGAGCACGACGTGGTCGCCTTCGCCGCCACCCTGCCGCGGGAAGAGCGGGCCAATCTCGCCGAGGCGATGCGCGCGGCGATGAACCAGATCACCCGCCGCTTCCAGAACCAGTGGGAAGCCCGGCCCCGCCCCGTCCCGCCGCCGCCGCCCGCCCCGATGGAGTGAGCGGGCGGGGACCAGGCCCTGCATGCCTGGTTCCGGGGCGCGACTCGACGGCCGGACGTCGCCGTCCGACCGCGCCGGGCTTCAGGCCGCCGCGACCGCGGGGAGGCGGCGGATGGGAAGGGTGAAGGACACCGTGGTGCCTTCGCCCGGGGTGCTTTCCATCTCCAGCGCGCCTTCGTGAAGCTCCACCAGGGACTTGGTCAGGGCCAGGCCCAGACCCGTGCCCTGGGTGGTCTTGCTGTGCTGGCTCTCGACCTGCTCGAAGGGCCGGGCCAGACGCGACAGGTCGTCCTTGCTGATGCCGATGCCGGTGTCGCTGACCGACACCCTTGCCCGCTCGCCGAGGGCGTCGTGGCGCACCTCGGCCCGCACCGTCACGCGACCGCCGCGGGGCGTGAACTTGATGGCGTTGGACAGCAGGTTGAGCAGCACCTGCTTGACCGCCCGGTAGTCGGCCTCGATCTCCGGCAGGAAGGGGAAGTCGACGGTCAGCTCCAGGCCGGCCGCCTCGGCGCGGTTGCGCACCAGACGCACCGCGTCCTCGGTGACCTCCTCGAGGTTCAGCGGCTCGAACTTGAGGTTCATCTTGCCGGCCTCGATCTTCGACATGTCGAGGATGTCGTTGATCAGGGCCAGCAGGTGTTGGCCGCTGTTGTGGATGTCGGTGGCGTATTCCTTGTAGCGGGCGTCGCCGAGCGGGCCGTACATCTCGGCGATCATGATCTCGGAGAAGCCGTTGACCGCGTTCAGCGGCGTGCGCAGCTCGTGGCTCATATTGGCCAGGAACTCGCTCTTGGCCTTGTTGGCGGCCTCGGCGCGGACCTTCTCGGCCTCGTACTTGCGGGCCAGTTCGGCGAGCTGCTCCTGCGAGCGCTCCAGGCTGACGACGGCGTTCTGCAGCTGCTCCTCGTTGAGCCGGCGGGCCTCCTCCTGGGCCTTGACCGCCGAGATGTCGGAGGCCGTCATGACCAGGCCGCCCTCGGCGGTGCGGCGCTCGGAAATCTGGATCCAGCGGCCGTCCATCAGCTCGGCCTCGCGCAGGCCGCGCACGCCGTCGGGGCCGTGGATCTCCTGCTTGATGGCCAGCTGCACGAAGCGATTGACCTGGTCGCGGGCGGCGCCCGGCTTGAGCACCTTGGGCTCGAGGTTGAAGACGCTGCGGTAGTTGCGGTTGCAGAGCAGCAGCCGGCCGTTGCGGTCCCACAGGACGAAGGCCTCCGACACGCTCTCGATGGCGTCGCGCAGGCGGTTCTCGGCGGCCTGGGCCCGGGCCTGGGCGAGGCGTTCCTCGGTGACGTCCAGGGCCACGCCGATGATGCGGTCGTAGCCGGCCGCGCCCGGTTCGCCGAGCGCCTGGCCGCGGGCGTCGATCCAGATCGAGCGGCCGCCCTGCAGGTCCGGCACCCGGAACGAAACGTCGAAGGCTCCGTAGCGGGCGGCGTGGGCCAGCGCCTGGCGCAGGCGTTCGCGGTGGTCGGGCGCGACCCGGTCGAGCACTTCCTGGCCGCCGACGACCCCGCCGCCGCCCCATCCCAGGATGATCCCCGTGACGTCGCTCATGAACACCTGGTCGGCGGCCAGGTCCCATTCCCAGATGCCGCAGCGGGCCGCCTCGACGGCCATGCGGAAGCGCTGCTCGCTCTCGTGGAAGGCGCGTTCGGCGGCCTCGGCCTTGCGGCTCTGGGAAAAGAGCAGCAGCGCCAGGGCGATGCCGATGCCCAGGGGAATCAGCAGCGAGACGACGCCGTCGATGCGCTCGCGGTTGGCGGCCATGACGCTGAGCGGCGGGGCGCCGGCGAGGGCGATCAGCGCGCCGCCCGCCGCCGGCCGGCTGGCGACGTCGATCGTCGTGCCGTTCGGCCGGCCGCCCCGCAGCAGCACGTCGGCGCGCAGGTCGCCGACCGACAGGCCGAACGCCTCGCGGACCGTCGAGGCCTGGGCGACGCCGCCCGGGCCGACCGCGGCCAGCAACCGGCCGTCCGGCAGGGCGACGGCGGCCGAGAGGTCGCCGCGGTTCGGCAGCGGCAGGCCGCTTCGCGGCTGGGCGAGGAGCACCACCGCGCGTCCCGGGATCGCCCGGGCGAAATACAGCCGGCCCGGGTCGCCCGGGCCGGTCCCGATCCAGGTCGCGTGGCCGGATTGCTCAGCGAGGCGGGCCGCGCCCTTCCAGTCGGCGGCCTCGGCCCGGCCGGCGACGGCGGCCACGGCGCCGGCCGAGACCACGGCCGCGGCTTCCGCGCCCTGGCCGCCGACGCGGAGCGCCGTCTCCACGGCCTCGATGGGGGCGTCGGGCGACCGGTCCAGCAGCTCGACGCCGGCAGCCAGGCCGCCCAGCCGCCTCGCCGCCTCGGCGTCCAGTTTCGCGGCGACCACCTCGGCCAGGGCGTCGACCTCGCCCGCGTCGGCGCGCGAGATCCAGCCGCGCGCCTGACGCATGACCCCGAAGGCGGTGTAGACGGCCAGCAGCAGCAACGCCGCCAGGATGACGATGCGGATCATCGCGCCGTTCGACGGGCGAGCGGGCGCCGTCGCGAGCGAGGGTTCGCCGGCCTTGCCTGCCTTGCGACGCTTGCCCGCCAACCTAGCGACCCCGCTCCCGATTCACTCCCCGCGCGGGGGAATCTTACGAAAGCGGAGTCATCGCGTCACGGGCGAAAGGCGCATTTTCCACCGGCGTGAGTCAGATGGTCGCGCCGGCGCGGCGAGTCCCGCGCCAGGGCCGGCTTCCCGGTCGCCGCGCGCCGCCGTCCCAGGCCCGCGCGAACCTGCTAACGTCCGAATCCGGCCCCGCCCGGTCCACTGCGAGGTTTCGCCCATGACGTCCGCCTCGCTGAGCCTTCGTCACGCCCTGCTCGCCCTGGCGGTGATGGCGGTGTGGGGATCGAACTTCGTGGTCATCCGGGTGGGCCTGGACCAGCTGCCGCCGCTGCTGTTCGCGACCCTGCGGTTCACCCTGGCCTTCCTGCCGGCGGCGCTGTTCGTGCGACGGCCCGACGCGCCCTGGCGCAATCTGGCCGCCTACGGCGTGCTGATCGGGGCCGGGCAGTTCGGACTGCTGTTCATCGCCATGGACGGCCGCATCTCGCCCGGCCTGGCCTCGCTGGTGGTGCAGACCCAGGCCTTCTTCACCATCGCCCTGGCCATGCGCTTCGACGGCGAGCGGGCGCGGCCCTACCAGCTCGTCGCCCTGGCGCTGGCGGCGGCGGGGATCGGCGTCATCGTCTGGAAGACGGACGGCTCGGCGACCCCGCTCGGCCTGGCGCTGGTGCTGGGGGCGGCGCTGGCCTGGGCCGGCGGCAACCTCGTGGCGCGGCGGACGCCGAACGTGAACATGCTGGGCTACGTGGTCTGGGCGAGCCTGTTCTCGGCCCCGCCGTTGCTGGCGCTGTCGCTGGCCTTCGAGGGACCGGCGGCGATCGCCCGGGGCCTGGCGGGGGCCGGCCCGGCGACCTGGGCGGCGGTCGCCTGGCAGACGGCGGGCAACACCCTGTTCGGCTATGCGGTCTGGGGCTGGCTGCTGGCCCGCTATCCGGCCGCGACGGTGGCGCCGATGTCGCTGCTGGTGCCGGTGTTCGGGATGGCGGCCTCGGCGGCGGCGCTTCACGAATCCCTGCCCGGCTGGAAGCTGGCGGCGGCGGGCCTGGTCATCGCCGGCCTGGCGCTGAACACCCTCTGGCCGAGGATCGGCCGCGGCTTCCGCCGCCTGCCGCCGGCGGGGTGAGGGCCGACCGGAGCCGGTCCCTCAGGCCAGCGCCTTGGTGACCAGTTCGAAGACGTTCCGGGACAGGCCCTCGACCGCGGCGATGCGCGCGAGCTGTTCACGCATCAGGGCGCCGAGGTCCGGGCGGTAGCGACGCCAGCCGCCCAGCGGTTCGACGAAGCGGGCGGCGGTCATCGGGTTCACCCGGTCGGTGGCGATGATCTGGTCGGCCAGGAAGCTGTAGCCGGCCCCCGAGGGATCGTGGAACCGGGCCGGGTTCTGGCCGGCGAAGGTCCCGACCAGGGCCCGCAGGCGGTTGGGGTTGCGGGCGTCGAAATCGGGATGGGCGGTGAGGCCGAGCACGCGGCCGAGGGCGGCCTCCGACGGATCGCGGGCCTGGACGGCGAACCACTTGTCGATCACCAGCGGCTCGTCGCGCCAGCGCTGGTGGAAGGCGGCCAGGGCGCGCTCGCAAGGCTCGCCGCCCAGCTCGATCAGCGCCGCCAGGCCGCCGATGGCCCCGGTCATGTCGCCGGCGGTCTCGAAGTGGCGCAGGGCGATCTCGCCGTTGGGGCTGTGGCGGTCGACGGCCAGCAGCTCGAGGGCGGCGTTGCGCAGGGCGCGGCGGCCGGCGGCCTGGGCGGAGGGCGAGAAGGGGCCCGGGTCGGCCAGGGCCGCGTGCAGGCGGCGCAGGTCCTCGCCCAGGTGCACGGCCAGGCGGGCGCGCAGCAAGTCGCGGGCCTCGTGCAGGGCGGCCGGATCGGCCGGGCGCATGGCCAGCGAGAGGTCCGACTCCGAGGGCAGGGCCAGCAGCAGGGCCTTGAAGGCCGGGTCCGCCGACTGGTCGGTCAGCGCCCGGCCCATGGCGTCGGCGAAGCGCTCCTCGGCCACCTCGTCCGGCGCGCCGGCGGCCCGGGCCAGGATCAGGTCGCGGGCCAGGGCTTGGCCGGCCTCCCAGCGGTTGAAGAGGTCGCCGTCGGCGGCCAGCAGGACGTAGCGGTCCTTCTCCGGCGCGTCGGACCGCAGGTTCACGGGGGCCGAGAAACCGCGCAGCGGCGAGACCACGGGGCGGTCGGGCGCCGGCAGCCGGACGGTGGTCTCCGCCCCCTCCAGAATCACCAGCGTCTCCACCCCCATCGGCCGGCCGTCGTCGTGCAGCAGGCCCAGGCGCACCGGCAGCGGCAGCGGCTTCTTGTCCGGCTGCCCGGGCGTCGGGGCGGTCGCCTGGCGCAGCGTGATCGCGATCTCTCCGGCGGCGGCGTCCCAGGCCGTGGAGAGGCTGACGGTCGGCGTGCCGGCCTGTTCGTACCAGCCGAAGAAGTCGGTCAGGTCGCGTCCCGAAGCGTCGGCGAAGCAGCGGACGAAGGCTTCCACCGTCGTCGCCTCGCCGTCGTGGCGCTCGAAATAGAGGTCCATCCCCGCCCGGAAGGCCTCGGCCCCGAGCAGGGTCTTCAGCATGCGGATGACCTCGGCGCCCTTCTCGTAGATCGTGGCGGTGTAGAAGTTGTCGATCTTCAGGTAGCTGGACGGCCGCACCGGATGGGCGAGGGGACCGGCGTCCTCCGGGAACTGCCGCGCCCGCAACGCCCGCACGTCCTTGATCCGCTGCACCGCCTCGCCGCGCATGTCGGCGCTGAACGACTGGTCGCGGAAGACGGTCAGACCCTCCTTCAGGCACAGCTGGAACCAGTCGCGGCAGGTGATGCGGTCGCCGGTCCAGTTATGGAAATACTCGTGGGCGACGACGCTTTCGATGCGTTCGTAGTCGAGGTCCGTGGCCGTCTGCGGATCGGCCAGCAGCAGGGCCGAGTTGAAGATGTTGAGGCCCTTGTTCTCCATGGCCCCGAAGTTGAAGTCGCGCACCGCCACGATCATGAACAGGTCGAGGTCGTACTCCCGGCCGAAGGTCTCCTCGTCCCACTTCATGGCCCGCTTGAGGCTGTCGAGGGCGTATTCGGCCCGCGGCGCCATGCCCGGGTCGACGTAGAGGCGCAGGTCCACCGCGCGGCCGCTCATCGTCGTGAACCGGTCGGCCAGTTCGTCCAGCTCGCCGGCGACCAGGGCGAACAGGTAGCAGGGCTTGGGGAAGGGGTCATTCCACACGGCGTAGTGGCGGCCCTCGCCGGCCGCGCCGCTGTCGATCAGGTTGCCGTTGGCCAGGAGGCGCTGGAAGGCGAGGTCGGCCTCCATCCTCACCGTGTAGCGGCTGAGCACGTCCGGCCGGTCCAGGAACCAGGTGATGCGGCGGAAGCCCTCGGCCTCGCACTGGGTGCAGAATCGTCCGCCGGACATGTAGAGCCCCATCAGGGCGCTGTTCGCGGCCGGATCGATCTGGACCTCGGTCTCCAGCAGGAAGGCGTCGGGAAGGTCGGGAATGGTCAGCGACGAGACGGCGGCGTCGTGGGCGGCGTCCGCGCCGTCGACCCTGACCGAAAGCGTCGTCAGGCCGTCGCCGTCGAGGACCAGCGGCGCGTCGTGGTCGCCGTTGCGGCGCATGGCCAGACTGGCCTTCACCCGCGTCGCCGCGGGGCGAAGATTGAAATCCAGCCGCACCTCGTCGATGAGAAAGGCGGGCGGCCGGTAGTCGGCCAGGCGGACGGGCTGGGGCGTTTCGGTGGACATGGCCCGCATGTAGCCTCTCGGCGAACGCCCCGCCACCGCGACGCCCGTTGCCTCGGGCCGGCGATGGGCCTGATAGTGGCGGCCGCGTCCTCGCCGGACGCCGACAGCCGGGGATCCCATGATTGCTGCGCTCCTGGCCGCGACGGCCCTCGCGACGTCCGCCCCGGATGTCGCGCCCGCGGGCGCGCCGGACTGCCGGTCGGCGGTGCGCGAGACCTGGCCGAGGCTGTCCGGCGCGCTGCGCGACGCCGCGGCCGCGCCGGCGGCGCTGGGCGAGCTCGACCGGCTCGATCCCCTGTGCGCCGACGACCCCGGCATCTTCGGCCTGCTGACCGGCGTGCGGGCCGACCTGCTGCTGACCAGCGGCCGGGCGGACGCCGCCGTGCGGCGGCTGACCGACCATCCGCTGCCCAGGGACCATTCGCTTTGGCCCACCACCCGCTGGACGCTGCTGTCCGCCCTGGAGGTGACCGGCGACGCCGCGCGTTTCCGGGCGGTGCGGGACGACCTGCTGGCGGCCCACGACCTGGCGCTGACCACGGGCGAGCCGGCCATGCGCAGGGTCGAGCGGTTCGAGACGCCCCTGGCCGTGGTCGACGTCTACGAGGGCGAGATCGACAACGGGCCGTTCGTGCGCACCCTGGTGTTCGTCGCCGCGCCGAAGGACGGCGGCATGCCGGCCACGCTGTCGGTGGGGCTCGACCCGGCCGCCGACATGATCGCCGGCGGTCTGCGGGGCGGGTCGGGCGGCGGGAAGACCTACTTCCTCGACTTCTATCCCTGCGACAGGCACGCGACGCTGGGCGTGATCGCGCGGGAGGCGGGGGCGGGGCCGCCGCCCTACGCCGACATGAAGGGCAGGGCGGGCGAGCTGTTCGCCAGCCCCGAGACCTTCCCGGCCTTCGTCCGGCGGGAGACCCCGCGCCTGTGCGCCTTCGAGGCGTTCATGATGCCCGGCTTCGCCAAGGGCCGGGACGACTGAGCGCTACTCCCTCAGCGGCGTCAGCAGGCTGGAATCGAACGTCAGGACGGCGTCGTCGAGGAACGGGGTCTCGACCGCGTAGGCGTAGCGCCAGCTGACGCGGGCGATGCGGGTTCCGGCGCCGAGGGTCTCGGTGGCCAGGCTGAGGTCGACGTCGTCGATGTCGGCGCCGTTTAGCCGCTGCGCCACAGCGGCGCGCAGCTCGTCGATGGTGGCGTCCGGGTCGGCGATCAGCAGGCGGCTGGCCCGCTGGACCGCGTAGCGCACCTCGTTGCCGCAGTAGAGGGCCCAGCCGTAGTTGAACAGGCCGAAGACCAGGGCGACGAACAGCGGCATGACCAGCGCCAGCTCCACCGCGCTCGCCCCCGAATCGTCGCGACGGAAGCGCCGCATCATCGGGTCCGCACCAGCTGCGCGCTGGTCAGGGTCTGCTCGCCCAGCGGCCCGGCGTAGGGCGTCGAGGCGGCGACGCGGGTGTACTTCTCCGGATAGTCGCCGTCGGAGCAGACCGTCGAGCAGCTGTGCTGGACGCCGCCGCATCGGCACCACTGGCTGACCTCGACCGTGGAGCCGTCGGCCTTGTCGTTCCAGGCCTCGAGGGCCAGGTCCCGGACCGCCTCGAGGTCGGCGTCCGACGTCATCGCCAGCTGTGCGCCGGCGGCCACGGCCTTGCGCATGCCGTGATGCTGGCCGATGGCGCCGGCCGAGCCGGCGACGCCCAGCAGCACGGCGATCAGCACCGGCGCGATCAGGCCGAACTCCACCGCCGCCCCGCCGGCGACGTCGCGGCCGAACCGCCTGGCGAACGCGCGTTTCATCCGACCAGCCTCACCACGCCGCCGACGACCACGTCCTCCATGCCCTGGTCGCTGCAGTCGACCTCGACCGTGGTGCTGCCCGACCAGGCGACGGTGCGGGCCACCACCCGGGTGCAGCCGTTCTGGCCGGCGAAATCGCCCAGGTAGCTGACCGGCTGGTTCGGGAAGTAGATGGCGCCGGTCAGTCGGGAATCGGCCGTGCCGTTGAACACATTGGCGGCGCCGGCGTCGTTGTCGGCCGCGCCCATGAACAGGATGCCGGCGTAGTCGCCCTCGACCGGGGCGCTGAGCGTGATCCTCGCGTTGCCGTTGAAGCTGGCGGCGGCGTCGTTGGCGAAGAAGAAGGTGACACCGGTCCCCTGGACCACCGCGCCGGCGTTGATGCGCAGCTCGCCGCCCGAGATGACGTAGAGGCCGGGCTGGAGGGTGACCGTCTTCTTCAGGGTCATGCCGCCGCAGTAGCGGCCGGGCTGGAGAACGGCGCCGGAATCGTTGCGGCAGGACCCCTGGTCGTCGGGAACCGGGACGTCCCTGAACGGATCGGCGGCCGGCGCGGCGCCGGTGTAGGGGGCGGCGCAGCTGGTCAGGTGCAGGCCGTTGTCGACGTCCGCCCCGCCGACCGCCACCAGGCAGGGAGTGGTGACCTCGGCCGAGCCGTTCACCTCCGCCGCGTCGTCGGCCATCGAGTTGGACATCACCACGCAGCCTTCGAAGACCGCCTCGGTGTTGCCGCCGAAGTCCACCGCCGCGGCGGCGCTCTTGTCGAGCGCCAGGATGCAGGCGTTCGAGGTGTCGCTGTAGGTCGCCGTGGCGCTGGCCCCGACCACGACCGGCTCGTCGCTGAACAGGGCCGAGAACAGGCGCGTCTCCGTCCGCTGGATGGTGACCCTGACGGCGCGGCTGTCGGCGGCGCCGTTCACCTCGGCGGGCGAGACCACCGCGAGGGTGTCGGTGAGGTCCCGCAACCCGTTGTCCTGCGCCGCCGCCCGGGCGCCGGCCAGAACGCCCGCGGCGTCGGCGCCGCCGCGCAGCTCGACCGCCCCGGCGAAGGCGGCGGCGTCGGCCGCCTGCTGCAGGCGGGTCTGCTCGTAGTACCAGTAGCCGGTCTCGACGCCGAAGCCGGCGCCGGCCACGACCATGGAGGCGGCCAGCGCGCCGAGAACCGCGACGTTTCCGCGCCGGTCGCCGAGAAAACCCCTCATCTCGCGTCTCTCCCCCGGGAGAATCCACCGGGGACCGAGCCTAGCGCGGACGTGATTTACCGCCCGTTCAGGGACAGGGTGAAAGTCCGGTTCACCCTGCGCCGGCGGGCGTCAGGCGGCGTCGGTCGCGCGGTCGGGCGCCGGCGCGGCGGCGGCCGGAACCTCGTTGACGTAGCGCTCGATGGCCGCCGCCCGGCGGGCGAGGTCGGCGATGGCCGGCGGAACGTCCTCCGGCGCCTCCGACAGCATCGCCGCCAGCTCCCGGGCGATCCCCTGCAGGCGCGGGGCGCTGGCGATCAGCCGAGCCTGGCGCTCGATGCGGTGCGGGTCCCGGTCGTATTCGGCGCCCGGCGTGCGCCAGCCGCCCCAGTCCGCCTGGTCGGTGACCACCACGGGATAGGTGCCCGGAAAGGGGTGGTGGGCGCAGTCGGCCTCCTGCTGCCACTTGTTCTTGGCCCGCATCAGCCGCCAGCCCTCGGCGCCGAATCCCTCGCCGCCCTCGACCCTGTCCTCGGGCCTCAGCTCATGGGCGAAGAAGTCGCGGCCCAAGCCCACGTCGTAGGTGACGCGCACGGGTTCGTCGAACCCGCGGGCCCAGATGGGAACGATCCGCTCGATGGTCGCCCAGGCGCCGACGCTCTCGACCCACACTTTCTGGTTCTTCTGAAAAACGGCCTTCGCCATGCACCCGCGCCATCGTTCTGATCGGAGAGGCATAAGAACCTGAATTCATTGACGCGAGGTCAATCTTTCCCGGCGCGGAAACCTCGCTACAGTGGCGCGCGAGTAAGGCGGCCTGCGTCGTGCGTGGTTCGACCCGCGCTCCGCGCCGCTCGCCATGACGTGGCTCCATGACGTCATGCTGAGCAGGCCCGCAGGGCCGTGTCGAAGGACGCCAACACGCAAGAGGCCTCGGGAGGCAGCGTTGAATTTCGACTATTCGGACGACCAGAAGTTCCTGAAGGGCGAGGCGCGCAAGTTCCTCGAGGCCCGCTGCACCAGCGCCGCCGTGCGCCGGGTGCTCGACGACGATGCGGTCCCCTTCGACGCGGCCCTGTGGAAGGGCGTCGCCGAGCAGGGCTGGCTGGGGACGGCGATCCCCGAGGCCTACGGCGGCCTGGGCCTGGGCCACATCGAACTGTGCGCCATCGCCGAGGAGCTGGGCCGCGTGGTCGCGCCCGTCCCGTTCGCCTCGACGGTCTATTTCGCGGCCGAGGCCATCCTTCTGGCCGGCGACGAGGCCCAGAAGGCGGACCTGCTGCCCAGGATCGCCGCCGGCGAGCTGATCGGCTGCTTCGCCACCTCCGAGGGCCCCGGCATCCCCACCGCCGCGACCCTGGCCTGCAAGGTCGAGGGCGGCCGGCTGACCGGAACCAAGATCCCGGTGACCGACGGCGATGTCGCCGGCCTGGCCGTGGTGCTGGCCTCCGAAGGCGGCAAGCCCGGGCTGTTCCTGGTCGACCTGACGGGGCCGGGCGTCGCCCGCGAGACGCTGAAGACCCTCGACCCCACCCGGAGCGCGGCCAGGCTGACCTTCTCCGGGGCGGCGGCGAGCCGGCTGGGCCCGGCGGGCGAGGGCTTCGCCCTGGCCGACCAGGTGTTCGACCGCGCCGCCGTGCTGCTGGCCTTCGAGCAGACGGGCGGCGCCGACCGCTGCCTGGAGATGGCCAAGGACTACGCCCTGGGCCGCTACGCCTTCGGCCGGGTGATCGCCGGCTACCAGGCGATCAAGCACAAGCTGGCCGACATGTACGTCAAGAACGAGGTCGCCCGCTCCAACGCCTACTACGGGGCCTGGGCGCTCAACACCAACGCCGCCGAGCTGCCCCTGGCCGCCTCGGCCGCCCGCATCGCCGCCAGCGAGGCCTTCTGGTTCGCCAGCAAGGAGAACATCCAGACCCACGGCGGCATGGGCTTCACCTGGGAGGTCGACTGCCACCTCTACTACCGCCGCTCGCGGCAGCTCGGCCTCGTGGCCGGCGCGCCGAAGGTCTGGAAGGAACGGCTGGTCACCCAGCTCGAGAGAAGGAACGCCGCCTAGGCCCCGCTCCCCTGGCGGGAGCGGGTGGCCCGAAGGGCCGGGTGAGGGGTCGCACCGGCTTTTTCGGCTAGCAGTTTTCGACCCCTCATCCGTCGGCTTCGCCGACACCTTCTCCCGCAGGGGGAGAAGGAACCGGGACAAAGACCATGGACTTCAACGACAGCCCCGAGGAAGCCGCCTACCGCGAGAAGGCCCGCGCCTGGCTGGAGGCCAACGCCCGCGAGCACAGGGGCGCGGCCAGCGCCAACGGCCGCCGGCCGAACAGCCCCGAGCACATGGCCATGGCCAAGGCCTGGCAAGCCCGCAAGGCCGAGGCCGGCTACGCCTGCATCACCTGGCCCAAGGAGTGGGGCGGGGCCGGCGGCACGCCGATCCAGTCGGTGATCTTCGGCCAGGAAGAGGGCAAGGTCGGGGTCAACTACGGCTACTTCACCATCGGCCTGGGCATGTGCGTGCCGACGGTGATGGCCTTCGCCGACGACGCCGCCAAGCAGCGCTTCGTGCGCCCGGCGGTGCGCGGCGAGGAGATCTGGTGCCAGCTGTTCAGCGAACCGGCGGGCGGCTCGGACGTCGCCGCGGCGCGGACGCGGGCCGTGCGCGACGGCGCGGACTGGGTGATCAACGGCCAGAAGGTGTGGACCACCGGCGCCCAGTACAGCGACTACGGCATCCTGCTGGTCCGCACCGATCCCGACGTGCCCAAGCACAAGGGCCTGACCATGTTCTGGATCGACATGCACGATCCGGCCGTGGAGGTGCGCCCGATCCACCAGGCCAGCGGCGGCAGCGAGTTCAACGAGGTCTATTTCACCGACCTGCGCGTCAAGGACAGCCAGAGGCTGGGCGGGGTCGGCGACGGCTGGAAGGTGGCGCTGGTGACGCTGATGAACGAGCGCCTGGCCGTCGGCGGCTCGTCGGGCCCGGACTACCGGACCATCATGGAGCTGGCCCGCTCGACCGCCGGCCCGAACGGCGTCACCCTGAAGGACGCCGCCTTCCGCGAGAAGCTGGCCGACTGGTACGTGGCCGCCGAGGGTCTGAAGCTGACCCGCTTCCGGGCCATGACCGCCCTCTCGCGCGGCCAGACGCCGGGGCCGGAGAGCTCGATCGGCAAGATCATCGCCGCCAATCAGATGCAGGACATGTCCAACCAGGGCGTGGAGATGGAGGACCAGTACGGGATCATCGCCGATTCCGACCTGGCCCCGCTGCAGGCCGCCTTCCAGCAGTCCCTGCTGTGGGCGCCGGGCCTGCGCATCGCCGGCGGCACCGACGAGATCCTGAAGAACATCATCGCCGAACGGGTCCTGGGCCTGCCCGGCGACGTGCGCGTCGACAAGGACGTGGCCTTCAAGGACATGCCGACGGGCCAGCTAGGCCGCTGGCGGCGGTAGCTTTTCCGCGGCCGCCGACAGTTTGGCCACCGCTTCGCTGAGGGCCTTGCGACAGGCGCCCTCGATGGCGGGACTGAGCTTGCGCTCGGCCCCGACCGTGCGGCCGTCGTCGTCCTCGACGCCGGCGCGAAGGGACCGCCCGGTGGTCTTCGCCGAGCCCGTGGCCAGGGCCAGCACCTGTTTCGTGATCGGATCCACCAGGCGAAGGCTGATCGCCAGGTCGAAGGTCTCGCTGCCCAGACCCGCGCCGGCGCCGCTGAATCCGCCCAGCGAAAGGCCGCCGCTGGCCCGCGCCTCGAACTTGGTGACCGTGGCGCGCAGCACGCGCGGCGGTTCGGCCTCGCCCGATGCGTCCTCGGCCTCGATGACGATCCAGCCGCCCTGGGCGATCAGGATCTCGATGAGCAGGGTGGTCAGGCTCTCCTCGGTGGCGCCCTGGCTGACGAGGCCGCTGGCGCCAAAGCCGCCGAGGGTGACGCGAACAGGCTCGCCGGCCGTCGCCGGCGTCGTCGCGACCCAGAGCAGTCCGGCCAGAAGCACCCGGCGCGGAACCGGCGTTCCGCTGGGCGAATGGGTCATGGCTCGCTCCCCGTGAACAGTAAGGCCGGCGGCGGACCGCCGGCCTTTCCGCGGCGCCGGCGTCAGCTCGCCGAGCAGTCGCTGCAGCTGTCCGAAATGGCGGACAGTTGACCGCTCGCGCTGGCGATGGCGCGGGGATCGCGGGGGCAGGCCACGGTGATGACGCCGCTCAGCGCGAGCCCGGTGACATTACCGGCGTTGTTGACCTCGACCGTCAGCGTGTGCTGACCCGGGCTGAGGCCGGTGATGGTGTAGGGCGCGATGCCGCCGGCCTGGAAGCCGTAGATGCCGCCGGAAGTCGAGGCGACCTGATTGCCGTCGATGAACAGGGTGGCGCTGTTGTCGGCCGCGAACCGGCCCGAGATCGAAACCCCGGCCGGAATCACGCATTCGGGCACCGTGAACGTGAGCTCGTAGACGTACTCGCCGGCGGCCGTGACGCTGGCGCCGGGGCCGACCCAGCTGGCGGGCGAGACGCTCGCCCAGGCGGCATTGGAGGCGCTCTGGACGGGCATCGGGCCGGAGCCGGGCTTGCGGACCGTCCAGCCGGTGACCCGGCCGGTGTCGATGGCGACTTCCAGCTTCTTGCCGTCGACGCACTTGCAGCAGGGAACTCTCAGGACGCGAGAGCTTTGAGCCGCGCCCGGCAGCGGCGCGAGGACGAGCGCCGTGGCGACGGCGATCTTGGCGATATTGAGCATCTTCATGTTGGAATCCCTTCCCGACTGGATGTGTCCCCTGCGAGAACGCTGTCCGACAAACGCCGCCCAGCCCACCCCCAGTTCTCGGGGTCTGATGCGACCGGTGCTTGAACAAGCCCTTGTGGCTGTTAGGGTTCTCGCGAACAGAACGGGGCGGGTGGTGCGGTTTCCAACGGCCTTTCTGCTGCTCGTGATCGCCCTCTGCGGGGGGCTGGGCGCCTATGGCTGGAACGTGTCGGCCGCCGCCCGCGCCGAGGTCCGGCGACCGTCCATGAGCGGCATGGCCCGGCTGGCCGCGTTCCGATGCCCCAAGCCAGAACGCAAGGTCGTCGTCGTCCGCGGCGTGGAGGACGCCTTCTCGCCGGCCGGCGTGGAGCCCACCTATCTGCGTCCGGCGCGGCGCACCCTGTTGACCCTGTCGATGACCACCGGCGGTTCGTACGACCAGTCCCAGCCGGACATCGCCTTCGCGGACTCGATCAAGGCGCCGGAGCGGGTCGTCAACGGCCTGGTGGTCATGGCCATCCGGGGCCTGGTGGGGTCGGAAAACGACGGTATGTCGGTCGGCGACGGTCCGTCGCTGGAACAGATCCGCAGGACCGGGCGGGTCTTCCGTTCGTTGACCCGGGATCTGTCCACGGCGCCGGGTTGGCGGTTCGATGGCGCGGTCTACTCCGCCGATTTCAGAGACGTCCGGTTCTTCACCGATCGACCGAGACCGGCCGGCGAGCCCGCGAACCTGCTGGAATACCTGAGGGGCGGCGGCGAGTGGATCGACGTGATGTTTTCCGAGGACACCAGCGTCGACTTCATCGGCTTGGCGTTCTGCGTGGCGCCGGTGTCGGACAAGGGCGTGAGTTTCTACGCGCCCAGCCGGAATGCGTACGGCGTTCCCGGCGGCGTGATCCTGTCCTGCAACGGCGTTCGGGACGACCGGGCCCGGTGCGATCCCTATGTGGGCGAGACCTCGTGCAAGACCCCCCTGCCGGTGGCCTGCATACGGCCGGGCGAGACGCCGGCGCCGGCGGCCTATGCCAGGATGTACTCGGGCATAGCCTGGTCGGGCGGCGACCTGGCCGCCGCGCCCCCCGCGCCGGGCGACCGGTTCCGGACGATCGCCGAGGTCGACGCCTATTGCGCCGCTCACCTCGGCAGGGGGTGGCGCACGTTGCGGATGCACGACGGGCTTGATGGCCACACCATCGCCGGAAGGGGCGACCCCGCGGCGTTCGAGCCGCGGGCCTGGATCGATTCTCCCGACCAGCCCTATGCCAGCTGCTGGGACGACCGATGAACGACCTCACCCGCCGCGTGGGCATTCTGGAAGACGACGACGACCTGCGCTTCTACCTCGCTGGCGTCGTGGAGGCGACGCCCGGGCTAGTGCTCGCCTTCGCCGAGGGAACCCTGGCCGGCGCGTTGGAACGACTGGCGGTCCAGCCCTGCGACATCTGTCTGGTCGACCTGTGCCTGCCCGACGGCGACGGGATGGATCTCATCGGACCACTGCGGGAGGAGGGGTCGAAGTCGCTGGTGCTGACCGTCATGGGGGACGCGGCCAGCGTGCTTCATGCTCTGCGCGGCGGCGCGGACGGTTACCTGCTCAAGGAGACCGCGCCGGACCAGTTGCGCCGCAGCCTGTTCCAGACCCTGGACGGCGAGACGCCGCTCAGCCCCTTGGCCGCCAGCCATCTGCTCGAGACCTGGAAGGCCGTCTCGGGCGGTCTGACCCGGGCGGCGCAGGCGGAAGGCCTGACCCCGCGCGAGGTCGAGGTCCTGAAACTGTTCTCGCGCGGGCTCAATTACCGCGAGGCGGCCGCGATCCTCGGCCTGTCGCAGCATACGCTCGGCGACCACGTGAAGATCATCTACCGCAAGCTGGAGGTTCATTCCCGCAGCGAGGCGATCTACGAGGCGCGGCAGATGGGACTGATCTCGCTGATCGACTAATCGTCGACATCGAGACGCAGCGGCACCTCCAGGCGGATGCGCGCCCCCAGGCCCGGCTCGGACGCGATGGCCAGCCGTCCGCCCAACTGGCCGGCCCGGAACGCGAGGTTCCGCAGGCCCCTGCCGCCGTTCACCGAGGCGGCGTCAAAGCCGTTGCCGTCATCGGCGATCTCGACCACCAAACGGTCGCCCGATCGCTCGGCCCGCAGCGACAGCGTTCGCCCGGCGGAGTGCCTGACCGCGTTGGTCACCGCTTCCTGCATGAATCGATAGAGGGTCAGCACCCACCGCGAGTCGCCGGATTCCACGCCCTCCAGACTGTCCTGCGACCAGTCCAGGGTCATCCCGGCGCCGTCCGCCAGGGACTGGGCGCGCAGGCGGAAGGCCAGCAGGGCGTCCGACAGGCCTTGGCCGGGCGCATCCAGCGAGTCGACCACGATGCGCAGTTCGGAGAGCCCCTGCACCAGCTCGGCCTCGACCTGGTCGATGGTGATGCGGCGGGAGCGGACGCGGGCGATCAAGGAAACCAGCTGGCCGCCGACCCCGTCATGCATGTCCCGGGCGAGTCTCTGCCGTTCCTCGAGGGTCGCGGCCCGGCGCATTTCCTGGCCCAGCGCGACGGCGGCGGCCTCGATCTGCGCCTTCTGACGCCGCACGACCACCGAGAGGTCCCTTTGGGTCCGGACCAGGCGGACGCCCTCGACCAGCACGATCCAGCCGCCGGCGGAGCCCGCGGCGGCCAGGAAGACCGTCGCCGCGACGAGGTAGACGACGTTGGCCACGAGACCGCTGAGCCCAACGTATAGCGCCAGTCCGCTCCAGGCGGTCAGCCCGGTCGCTAGGACGAGAACGACGCCCGTGGACGCCGCTCGCAGCGCTCGCGCGAGGGAACCTCGCCAACGAAGACCTCCGGTGGCGGCGGTGAACCAGAACAGCAGGCCGAGCGGCGCCACGACCATCGCCTCAGCGGCCGGCGCGGCGAACCGCGGCGAGAGCAGCGGGCTGGCGAAGCCGGCGGCCACAGTCAGCGCCAGCACGCCGGCGACCATCCGGATCGTCCCGGGGCGCATCGGCGGGAGGCCGCCCGCCATCAACAGGGCAAGGCTGGTCAGCCCCAGTGCGACAAGCAGGCGGTCGACCGCGCCGGCCATCCCGTCGAGGGCCGCGATCGCCGCGTCAGCGCCGATCGCCGCGCGGGCGCCGATGACCGCCGCGAGCGCGGCGGCCGTCAGCAGCCTCCCGGCCTTGCGGCGGTCTAGCAGGGCGCCCGCCAGGGCCAGCAGTACGACGGCCAGTGCGCCCGGCGGCAGGACGTTTCGGTCAAAGGCGCTCCAGCTCGCCTGGGCCGCGAGCGCGCGCTGCAGGACCGCGCGCGGTCCAAGGACCAGAGGGGCGGTGACCGTGCGTTCGGTCGATCCGAGAACCCGTAGATCGACGCGGTTGGAGCCGGGAAGGCGATACCGGCCAGGGACGTCCCAGAGCATCGCCTCGCTCATTGGCGAGGCGGACTGCCGCGTCGGCGGCCAGGGCGGCCGCGCGAGTCCTATGCCGTTGAAGTAGGCCCGGGTCTCACGGCCCGACACCGCAGGGGCCAGCAGCGCCATCGGATCGGGCGCGTCCGGCGTCCGCCTGATCCGATGGTAGATCTGGACGCCGCGGCCCGATCTCGCCCGGGGCATGGTCCCGATCGTCGGCGTCCTCTCACCGGCGCGCGGCGCGCGCAGTCCTCCCGCGTATTCCTCGACCACCCAGTAGGTCTCGGAGGGCGGCAGCTGCCAGCCGCGCAGGGCGAAGACGGGTCCGGACAGGGCGAAGCTCGTCGCCGCCACGACGACCGCGCCGACGAGCGTCGCCGCCGGACCGGCCCAACCGTCCCGCACCCACGCCCATGCCGGTCCGCCGATCCGCCGCCCCGCTCCCGCCAAGCTTCGCCCTCCCGTTCCAGGGCAGGGTGGCACAATCGGCGGACGGGCGGCGCCCCGTGATCTCGGCGGCGGCTAGTGCGCCTTGCCGGGTCGGCTGATCTCTTCCAGCGTCCTGCCGGAGGCGCGGGGTTCGGCGCTTCGGGCCAGGTCGCCCAGGGAGACGATGCCGACCATGTCGTGAGCGCGGTTCAACACCGGCAGGCGGCGGACGCGGCAGTCGGCCATCTGTCCGGAGACCTCGCCCAGATGGTCGTCCTCGAAGCAGTATTCGACGCCGGCGGTCATCACCCGGGTGACGCTGGCGTCGGGATCGAGGCCCCGGGCCAGGCCCCTGACCACCAGGTCGCGGTCGGTGACCATGCCCAGCAGCTTGCGGCCGTCGCAGACCGGCAGGGCGCCGGCGTCGATCTCGGCCATGGCCTCGGCCGCCTCCTTCAGGGTCGCGTCCGGACCCGCCACGCGCACATCGCGCGTCATGATGTCGGAAACCCTCATCGCCGCACCTCCTCTCCGATGGCGGGTGCGAAACGGCGAGGCGCCGCCGCGCGTTCCGCTCGTCAGGTCCAGCCCGTTCGCAACGCGGTTCAAGCCCTTTCAAGAATCGGAACAGGCGTGACCGAGTTTGCTTGACCAAGCGCCCCTCCATGTGAAGGATCGCGCAAGAAGACTTGACAACTTCTCGGGGTTTAGGCCGGGCGGTACACGAAAACGTTATGCGGCGTGATGTCGATTAAACTTGCGTATCCAGTGAGGCGGAAATGTCTGGCGTTGGATGGACTCTTTTCGGGACGTTTGGTCTTACGCTACTCTTGATCACGCTGTTCCATGCCCGGGCGCTCTACATCGCCGTGGCGGGGTTCAGTCTGGCCTTCCTGCTTGCCTTGTTCGGGGAAGGGCCGGCTCGAACCGGCCTGCGGCTCGGCCATGAACTGCCCTTGCTGGCGAACCTGCTACTGCTCCTCACCGGCTTTGCGGTGCTGGCGTCGCAGTTCGAGTTGAGCCGCCTGCCCGATCAGCTGCCGCGTTTTCTCCCTTCCGGCTGGTGGGCGGGCGTGTGCCTGCTCGGCCTCGTGTTCGTTCTGTCGACCTTTCTGGACAACATCGCCGGCGCGGTGATCGGCGGCGTGCTGGCCCGTCAGCTGTACGCGGGCTCCGTCAGCCTCGCGTTCGCTGTCGGCATCGTGGCGGCGGCCAACGCCGGCGGAGCCGGAAGCGTCCTGGGCGACACCACCACCACGATGCTGTGGATCGGCGGAATCGAGCCGGCCAGGCTGGCCCAGGCCTTCGTGGGCGCGACGGCGGCGTTCGCGATCTTCGCGCCGGTCGCGGCGCTGGCCCAACACCGCCACGCGCCGGCGGTCCGCTCACCGGAGGCGCCCCCGGCGCGCCTTGATCCAGGCCGGGTCGTCGTGGTGGCGATCCTGCTTCTGGCCCTTCTCGGCGCCCACGCGGGGGTCCACCTCATCGCCCCGCACCGCGCGGAGTCCTGGCCTTGGCTTGGAACGGGCCTGTGGGCCGGCATCCTCGCCACCGCGGCCTGGCGCAGGCCCGACTGGTCCGTTCTGCGCGAGGGGGCCAAGGGGGCGATATTCCTCGTGGCGCTGGTCGCGCTGGCGTCCCTGATGCCCCTCGGCCAGATGCCGGAGCCGGGTTGGGAGACCACCCTCGGCCTTGGCTTCCTGTCCGCCCTTTTCGACAACATTCCGCTGACGGCGCTGGCGTTTCGGCAAGGCGGCTACGACTGGGGACTGCTCGCCTTCGCGGTGGGCTTCGGCGGCTCGATGCTGTGGTTCGGGTCCTCCGCCGGCGTCGCGGTCTCGAACCTCTTTCCCCATGCGCGGTCGGCGATCGCATGGCTGCGTGCGGGATGGGCCGTGCCGATCGCCTACGTCGCCGGGTTCGCGGTCCAAGCCGTCGCATTCCAGTGAATTGTGGGAGGAAAGGATGATGGAACGCCAACACAAGGTGGCCCTGGGCGTGCTCGGGTCGATGTCCCTCGCCGGACTCGCCGGAGGGGCCGCTGAACTTGCGGCCCTGTTCGAGTTGGCCCCGGCCGCCAGCGAGGTCCGGACGGGATCGCCCCTGCGATGGGCGAAGGCCGCCCTCTTTCTCGGGTCGGGGGTTGTCTACATCGGCCTGTTCTTGTGGCTTCGACGCTGGCTCTGAGCGGCGGGATCCGATGGTCTGACGGCTCGGCCGCCCGCGCGGGCGGCGGGCGGCGGACAGACGGGGACGGGTGCGCATCATGCTGCTCGCGGCGACCGTCGGTCCGCCGGAATTGCGCACCTGTCCCCCTTCGTCCCCCGGCTCCCTACTCCCCGGCCGACCGGGCCTCCCTGGCGGCGCGGACCAGCTGGACGAACTCGGCGCGCAGGCCGAACTCGTCGGCGCCGCGGGCGCCTTGGGCGCTGGCCAGGATCTGGTCCCAGCCGTAGCCCGCGTCCAGCCAGGGATCGCCGCGCAGCTTCTGGCCGAAGGCGGCGACGGTCACCGCCCAGCGCGTCGCCTCGGGCGCGGCGTCGAGCGAGGGGGCCGTGTTCCCGGCGGCGATGGGCCGCTCGATCAGCCGCGATTGCGCCGCGCCCGGCGCCTTCCAGCGCACCTTGAGGAAGGCCATCTCGCCCGCCGGGCCGGGCGCCGGCGCCGGCGGCGCGCCATAGCGCAGCGGGTCGGACGAGGCCGGGGCGCCGACCGGGGTGATCTCGTAGAGGGCCGTCACCGCCGCGCCGGAGCCCGCCTCGCCGGCGTCGACGCGGTCGTTGTTGAAGTCCTCGCGGTTCAGCATCCGCGTCTCGTAGCCGATCAGCCGGTACTCCGAGACGACGGCCGGATTGAACTCGACCTGGATCTTGACGTCGTCGGCGATGGGGAACAGCGAGCCGGAGAAGTCGTCGCGGAAGACCCTGCGGGCCTCCTCGTAGGTGTCGAGATAGGCCGCGGTCCCGTTGCCGTTCTGGGCCAGGGTCTGCATCATCAGGTCGTTGTAGTTGCCGCGGCCGAAGCCGTAGACCGACAGATAGACGCCGGTTTTGCGCTTCTCGGCGACGAAATCCTTCAGCCTGGCCGGATCGGCGACGCCGACGTTGAAGTCGCCGTCGGTCAGCAGCACGACCCGGTTCACCGCCTTGGGGTCGAAGTTCTGGCTCGCCAGGGCGTAGGCCAGGGCCAGTCCCTGGCCGCCGGCCGTCGAGCCGCCGGCCTGGAGCGCCTCGAGGGCGCAGCGCATCTTCAGTTTCGACCGGCCGTCGGTGGGCTCCAGAACCGCCCCGGCCGAGCCGGCGTAGGCGACCATGGCCACGCGGTCCTGGGGCCGCAGCTGGCCGATCAGCAGGTTCAGCGCCTTCCTGGCCAGATCGAGCTTGTCGGGCGAGCGCATCGACCCGGAGGTGTCGATCAGGAACACCAGGTTCAGCGGCGGCTGCTCGGCGCGGGGCAGGTCGTAGCCCTGCAGGCCGATGTGCAGGATCTGGCGGTCCTTCGACCAGGGCGAGGGGACCGTCTGGACGAAGGCGGCGAAGGGCTCGTCCCGGTCGGCGGGCGCCGGGTAGCCGTAGTCGAAGTAATTGACCAGCTCCTCCACCCGCACCGCGTCGCGCGGCGGCAGGGCGCCGTCGGCCAGGAAGCGCCGGACGTTGGCGTAGGCGGCGGTGTCGACGTCGATCGAGAAGGTCGAGACCGGGTCGTCGGCGACGCGCCGGATCGGGTTGGAGACGGCGTCGGGGTATTTCTCGGTGTCGACCGCGCCCGGCCGCGGGTCGACGAACGCCGCCGCCGCCGCCGGCGGACGCGGTTGCAGCTTGGCCGGCGGCGGCGCGCCCGTCGGCGGCGGGGGAGGCGGAGGCGGGGGCGGGGGCGGCGGCGCCAGCCCGACCATCGGCGCCTTGCGCCGCGACCCGGTGACGGCGAGACCCTCCTCCAGCTCGCCCCGGTCCTTGAAGCCCAGGGCCGCGCAGGCGGCGGCGGTCGGCTCGCCGTCGACGGGCGCGGCCGGTCCGGCCGAGGCGGTCTGGATCGGCGAGGCGGAGCCGGCGACGAAGGCCGAAAGCGCGAAGAGTCCGGTCAGTCCACGGAGCGGTTGGCCCAGGCGCATGTGATTCCCCTGATCGAGCGTCCCGTAACAAGGTTCGCTCCACCTCCGTGGCGAAACTCGGGCGAAATCCGGGGCGGGAAGGGGACGGCCGCGCGAGGACGGCAGGCCCGGCGTCCACTTCGGCGCCCCGGGAATTCGCAATGATTTCAGATGCCCGGCGGCGTCGATCCCGGCCCCGCGCGGCGGCGTGGAACGAAGGCGTCGCCGCTTGCGTTGAGCCACTGGTTCGCCTTGCGGGCGAACACTGTTCACTCCCGTCGTGTGGCTGGGGATTGTTGGCCCAAACGCGCCACGGGCCAGCTTGACTCCCATCGGAGCCGGGCGAAAAGTCGACCTTTGCCGAATGGTTAACGGCGGTGGCTCGGAGGGGGTAACAGTATGCACGAGACCAGCGCCGCCGATGGCCGCCCGGACGGGACGGCGCAAGGCCCGCTGATCCGCGGCGCATCGATCGCGGCCCTCATCGCCGCCGTCGTGGTCCCCCTGGTGGGATGCGACACCGGGCCGGAGAGCTTCTTCGGCAAGCCCGCGGGCGCCGCCTGTCCCCGGCCCCAGCTGCCCGCCCAGGCGACGACGGCGTTCAACACCCAGCAGTCCGAGATCCGCCTGCTGCGCCGCCGCGGCTTCACCGGCGACTTCTTCTCGCAGCTGGAGCTGGCCCGCCGCTACGAGGGGACCCGCGCCGCCGACAAGAACCTCGAGGATCCGGTCGAGGCCGCCGTCTGGTACGCCATCGCCCTGTCGAACGGCGACGGCTACGCCCCGATCTCCGCCTACGGCAGGCGCTCGCCGCAGGGCGAACAGAAGGCCATCGCCCGCTACGACGACTGCCGCGCGGTCGAGCGCGGCATCGCCTATCACGCGCTGGACCGGCTGCTGTCGCAGATGTCGTCGGTCGAGCAGGAAAAGGTCCGCGGCCGCGTCATCTATGTGCTCTCGACCCAGGGCGCGCCGGGCTTCCGCACCCTGTCGCGGATGCACGATTCGCTGTTCGGGCCGTTCGGCGAGCCGTCCGACAACCGCCAGGCCGTGGAATCGCGGGGCAAGCCCTACAAGCCCGGCACGCCGCAGGTGCTGAACCTGTTCCCGCGCAATGACGTCGACGCCTACCTCTACAACTACCTCGCGGTGCAGACCGGCGATGTCGGCGCCTACGTCATGCTCAAGGACTTCGAGCGCTCGTCGGCCAAACGCGCCGCCGCCGGCCAGTTCGTGCAGGACAAGGCCAAGCGCTGGACTCCGCCCTACGAATTCTATCCGCCCGAGGCGCCGACCAGCGGCGTTCCCCATTCCGACGAAAGCGACCAGATCGGCGACGCCCAGCAGGCGGCGCTCGGCCGCATCCGCGAACTGCCGTTCGTCCACATCGGCGAGGCGCTGGCCTATCTGCGGGTGGTCGCCCGCCCCGTGGCTCATGAAGACGTCCTCTATCCACAGGACGTCCAGGCCTTCCAGGCGATGATCGGCCGGCCCCAGACCGGGACGCTGTCGGCCATCGAGAAGGTGCGGATCATCCAGTACGCCGCGGTCAACGGCTCGCCCAGGGCGCAGCTGGTGCTGGCCGTGATGTACGCCGAGGGCGTGGGCGTGCCGCGCGACTACGCCCGCGCCTTCCACTGGTTCGCCGAAGCCGACCGCCAGGGGTCCGCGGAGGCCAAGTACGCCATGTCCACCTACTTCTCGCTGGGCGTGGCGGGGGTGGCCGACCAGGACAAGGCCAAGGCCGTCGTCTACCAGATCGACTCCGCCCTTTCCGGCTTCAAGCCGTCGGTGGGCCGGCTGCAGCAGGTGCTGGCGCAGGTTTCCCGTCCGCGGCCCGCGCTCCGTTACAGGGATTACCGGTAATGAAGACGCTCACCAGCCTCCTGACGGCCGCGGGCGCCGCGGCCGCCCTGGCCCTGTCGGCGGCGCCGTCCACGGCCTCGCCCGACCAGGCCGCCCGCGTCGACGCCCAGATCCGCCCCAACTTCGGCGGCCTGATCACCCCGCCCGTGAAGCCGCGCTGGCGGCCCGACCGCTGGCGGCCGCGCGACGGCGGCTACGGCCGGGGCTACGACAACGGCGGCTACGGCAACGGGTACTACAACGGCGGCTACGGCCAGCCCTACCCGCCGGGCGACCGCACGGACCTGTCGATCTCGGTCGACTGCGGCCTTCCCAGCGAAAGCGGGCAGCCGGTTTCCGACGCCCTGCAGTACCTCGCCGACGGCGGCACGCTGTACATCCGCGGGACCTGCCGCGAGACGATCTGGATCGAGCATCCGGTGACCATCGTCGGCGAGGAGAGCTCCTATTTCGCCGACGCGCCCTCGCAGCGGGCCACCATCGCGCCGCCGGAAGGCGCCGCCTGCGTCAAGGTCGCGCCCGGCGTCGACAACGTCGAGATCCGGGGCCTGATCCTGTCGACGGAAAAGGCCGGCCGCGCGGCCTGCGTCGAGGCCTGGGATTCGCGAGTGGCGCTGGTGCGCACCTCGGTCCGCTACTGGGGCGACACGGCCGCGGTGTTCGCTTCGGGCGGCATGCTGGTCCTCTACGAGAGCTTCGTCGACGCCCGCACCTGGGACGCGGCGGTGGTCGCCGACGGCGCGGTGCTGCGCATGACCCGCACGCGGGTCCTGGGCGAGGAGGCCGGCGTCGACGTCACGCCGGGCGTCGGCGACAGCATCATCGAACAGAGCGGCATCCTCGGACGCGACGCCGCCCTGCCGGCCGGCAACGGCATCCTGGTGCGCGGCCAGCGCAGCGGCTCGGGCGCCCTGAAGGTCAACAACGCGGTGGTCTGCGGCTGGCGCAACGGCCTGCACCTGGACCGCGGCTCGATCGTCGAGGTCAACCGCAGCCGCTTCTGCCGCAACGACGTGGGGGTCGTCACCGACGGCGACCTGACGCTGCTGCAGTCGGTGATCGGCGCCCGCGAGGTCGGTCTCTACGCCGCCACGGGCAAGGCCACGATCAAGGGCAACCGCTTCTACGGCTGGACCATGCGGCCGATCTGGATCGAGCAGGGCGTCGTCTTCGATTTCGAGCCCAACTACGCCTATTTCGCCGACGACTGCTGGAAGCGCAGCTGGGAGCAGGGGATCTACTGCCAGCGCAACGCCGGGCTCAACGCCGGGATCCGCGACGAGAGCGCCTTCTCCAGCCCCTATCGCGACTGGTGGGAGGCCGACGGCTATGAGCGCGGCTACGCCCGCGACGGCGCGCCCCAGGCCCTGCCGCCGCCCCAGCCGCCCGCGCCGCCCAAGAAGAAGGGCTGGGGACGCCGGAACTAGCCGCGCGGGCGCTTTGCGGGCGAGCCGGTTCCCGCCGGCGTTCGGCCGCCTCCGGCGCGGCGACGCAGGCGCCGGCCCCTGCGCGCCATCCGCGGTTCGCTACCGCGCGTAGCGCGCCGGGGCCTGCCGGGCCCGCGACGCCTGCTCGTAGGCGTAGCCGTAGCCGAGCAGGCGGGCCTCGCTCCACTTCGGGCCGACGAACGAGAGGCCGACCGGCAGGCCCTGCGCCAGGCCCATGGGCACCGTCAGGTGCGGATAGCCGGCCACCGCCGCCGCCCCGCCCGCGCCGCCGCCGACGTAGCGGTCCTTGAGCACCGGGTCGATCAGCCAGGCGGGGCCCAGCGTCGGTCCGACCAGGGCTGTCACCTGGTGCTTCGCCAGCAGGGCGTCGATCCCCTCGGGGCCGGCCAGCCGCCGGGCCGTGTCGCGAGCCTTGACGTAGTCGGGATCGGCCGGGCCGGCGGTCTTTTCCGCCAGCTCGAACAGGTCCTGGCCGAACAGGGGCATTTCGCGGTCGGCGTGGGCGATGTTGAAGGCGATGACGTCGGCCAGGGTTCGGGTCTTCACCCTGGCCGGATCGGTGGAGGCGAGATAGGCGTTCAGCCCGGTCTTCAGCTCGCTCATCAGCACCTTGAACTCGCTCGGTCCGATGTCGCGCCGCCCGGGGAACTCGGCGACCTCCACCAGCGTCGCGCCCTGGGCCTTCAGCACCGCCAGGGCGGCCTCGAAGGCCGCGTCGGTTCCCGGGTGAAAGCCGGCGGCGTAGCGCATCACCCCGATCCGCGCGCCCCTGAGGGCGTCCGGATCCAGGGCCCGGGCGTAGTCGCCGCGCCGGGCGTCGGCCTCGGCCGTGGCCGCGTCCTGCGGATCGGACCCGGCGATCACGGTCAGCAGGGCGGCGGCGTCGGCCACGGTGCGGGTCATCGGGCCGGCGGTGTCCTGGCTGGCGCTGATCGGCACGATGTAGCGCCGCGAGACCAGTCCGACGGTCGGCTTGAGGCCGACCAGGCCCATGGCCGCCGCCGGGCAGGTGATCGAGCCGTCGGTCTCCGTGCCGATGGCCGCCGCCGCCAGCCCCGCCGCCACGGCGATCCCGCTGCCGGACGAGGAACCGCACGGACTGCGGGCGAGATCGTAGGGATTGCGCCCCTGGCCGCCCACGGCGCTCCAGCCCGACAGGGATTCGTCCGATCGAATGTTGGCCCATTCCGACAGGTTGGCCTTGCCGAGCACGATCGCGCCCGCCGCCCGCAGCCTGGCGACCAGCGGCGCGTCCCGGCCCGTGACGTTGTCGGCCAGCGCCAGCGAGCCGGCGGTGGTGGCGAGGCCGGCGTCGGCGGTCTCGATGTTGTCCTTGATCAGGATCGGCATGCCGAAGATCGGGCTCGCGGGCCGCCGCGCGGCGTCGGCCCTCCGCGCCGCCCCGATGGCCCCCGGATTGACGGCGATGACCGCCCGCAGCTCCGGATCGAAGCGCGCGATGCGGTCGAGGTAGGCCCGGGTGATCGCCTCGTAGCTCCGTCGGCCGGCCGCGACGTCGGCCTGCAGCTCGCCCATCGAACGCTGCGGGACCGGGGCCGGGGGCAGGGCCGTGGTCGCGGCGGCGGGCGAGGCCAGCAGGCCCGCCAGGACGAGGGCGGCGATCGGGCGCATCGGGCGGGCTCCGGCTGTGGATCGCCGATGGTTCCGCCGCCATGTCGCGCTTGGCAAGCCCGCCGCTATCTTGGCCCGCAGGCGGCCCTGTCGCCGGCCTTGCAGGCCCTGACCCGGGCCTCCCACTCGGCGAGTTCGCGCTGGCGGCGGGCCTCGGTCTCGGCCAGCTGCCGCTCATACTCCCGCTGGGCGCGGGCGAAGGCCTCGGCGTCGGCCTTCTTCTTCGCCTCGTAGGCCTTCAGCCGGCGGGCGTATTCGGCCTCGGCGGCGCGGTCGGCGTCGGCCGCCCGCGCGTTGCGGTCGTTGACGTCGTTGTTCAGCCGCTCGGCCGCCGACCAGCCCTCGGGGCGGGCCTCGCGCACGGCGGGGTTGCTGTTCTCGGGCGACCGGGCCGCGGCCGCGCCTCCGGCCAGGGCGAGGCCGGCGCAGAGCGCCGCCGCGGCGGTCTTCATTCGAGGGCGCCAGGTCATGTCCATGGTCTCCGCTTCCCTTCGCCCCTGATGTCGCGCATCGGCCCGGCCGGCGCCACGGCGTACGCCTGACAGGCGTGGCCGCCATTGCCATCGCCCCCCCGCGTCGCTACATCCGCCAGCCAAATCCCCACACCGGACGAAGAGAGCGAGCGACCGCCGATGGCCGCCCAGTACATTTTCCAGATGCAGGGTCTGTCGAAGACCTATCCCGGCGGCAAGAAGGTGTTCGAGAACATCTGGCTGTCGTTCTACCCGGACGCCAAGATCGGCGTCGTCGGGGTCAACGGCTCGGGCAAGTCGACCCTGCTGAAGATCATGGCCGGGCTGGACAAGGAGTTCAACGGCGAGGCCAAGGCCGCCGAGGGGACGCGGATGGGCTACCTCGAGCAGGAGCCCCATCTCGATCCGGACAAGACCGTTCTCGAGAACGTCGTCGCCTGGTGCGAAGAGAAGAAGATCGTCGACCGCTACAACGCCATCGCCGCCGAGCTCGGCGAGACCTACACCGACGAGCTGATGGAGGAGATGACCGCCCTCCAGGAGAAGATCGACGCCGGCGATCTGTGGGACATCGACAGCCGCGTCGAGATGGCCATGGACGCCCTGCGCTGCCCGCCCGACGACTGGGCGGTGACCAACCTCTCGGGGGGAGAGCGGCGCCGCGTGGCCCTGGCCCGGCTTCTGCTCTCCAAGCCCGACATGCTGCTGCTGGACGAGCCGACCAACCACCTGGACGCCGAGAGCGTGGCCTGGCTGCAGCACCACCTCGAGGCCTTCCCCGGCTGCGTCATCCTGGTCACCCACGACCGCTACTTCCTGGACCAGGTCACCAAGTGGACCCTGGAGCTCGATCGCGGCAAGGGCGTGCCCTACGAGGGCAACTACTCCGGCTGGCTGGAGCAGAAGCAGAAGCGCGTGGTGCAGGAGCAGTCCGAGAGCGAGGCCCGCCAGCGCGCCCTGACCAAGGAGCTGGAGTGGGTGCGCTCCAACGCCAAGGCCCGCCAGTCCAAGAGCAAGGCGCGCCTGGCCGCCTACGAGAAGATGGTGGCCGAGCAGGAGAACGCGACCAAGGCCCAGACCTTCGCCGCCATCCAGATCCCGCCCGGCCCCAGGCTCGGCAACGTGGTGCTGGAGGTCGAGGGGCTGGAGAAGGACTACGGCGACAAGTGCCTGTTCAAGGGCCTGTCGTTCAAGCTGCCGCCCAACGGCATCGTCGGCGTGATCGGCCCCAACGGCGCCGGCAAGTCGACGCTGTTCAGGCTGATCACAGGGCAGGAAACGCCGGACGCCGGGACCATCAAGCTCGGCGAGACGGTCAAGCTGGCCTATGTCGACCAGAGCCGCGACGACCTGAAGCCCAACGACACCGTCTGGCAGGCGATCAGCGGCGGCACCGACGTGATGATGGTCGGCAAGCGCGAGATCAACAGCCGCGCCTATGTCGGCAGCTTCAACTTCAAGGGCGGCGACCAGCAGAAGAAGGTCGGCCAGCTGTCGGGCGGCGAGCGCAACCGCGTGCACCTGGCCAAGACGTTGGCCACCGGCGGCAACGTCATCCTGCTCGACGAACCGACCAACGACCTGGACATCGAGACCCTGCAGAACCTGGAAGAGGCGCTCGAGGAGTTCGCCGGCTGCGCGGTGGTCATCAGCCACGACCGCTGGTTCCTCGACCGGCTGGCCACCCACATCCTGGCCTTCGAGGGCGACAGCCACGTGGAGTGGTTCGAGGGCAACTTCGAGATGTACGAGGAAGACAAGAAGCGCCGGCTCGGCGCCGACAGTCTGATCCCGCACCGGATCAAGTTCCAGAAGTTCAGCCGGTAGGGCGGGCGGCCCGGGCCGCGCGGCGGCGTCAGCCCGTCGCCCCGGGCCGGGGAGACCGGCGCGAAGGGTCCGATTCAGCCGCCAGCCGTCCGACCGCCCGCAGCAGCTGGAGATACCTCTGGCTGGCGAGCAGGCCCGAGTGCAGCACTTCGGGCGCCTGCTGGCGGGCCATGGAGAACAAGTAGCCGCCGGGGACGCGGGCGGCCCATCCGATCCTGACGAACCGGTTCGCCCGCCGGCGCACCGCCTCGTAGGCGACGCCGAGGCGTTCGGAGAGCTGGACGGCGGTGACCGGCCGCCGCAGGGCGTCCGGCGGCGGCGTCTCGGCGCCGGCGTAGCGCCAGGCCAGGGCGGGATCGTGGATCAGCGGCCGGGCGTTGAGGGTCAGCATGCCCACGGCCAGCAGGGCGTCGAACCTCGAGCCGTAGATCGTGGCCGCCGTCTCGGTCAGCCGCAGCAGGAAGTCTCCGACCAGGGCCTCGACTCGCCCGCGGAAGGCCGCATCGTCGGGCGCCGCGGCGAGGACGGCCGGGCCGCAGTCCAGCTGGTCCAGGTCGAAGCCCAGGGCGCCCAGCCCGGCGATCGAGCGGCGCAGGTTGAGCCAGGCGGCCTCGGCGTCCTCGCGGCCCGCGGCCCCGTCGAGCGCCAGCGGCGTGGCGGTCACGCCGGCGGCGCCGGCCCGGCGGCACAGTCCGAGCGTCTCGAGCTCCATCACCTTGCGCCGGGTCGTCTCGTAGGGAACGCCCAGCGACTGGGACAGGGCCTTGACGCTGATGGCGCGCGGCGGGCCGTCCGCGCCCGCTTCCGCGCCGCGCCGGCAGCGGGCCACCTGGGCGATGGCGAGCAGGATCGTGGCCCTGACCAGGTCGCCGTCGTGGCGGCGCGCAAGGCGGGACGTCTCGTCCAGCAGGAAGTCCATGGCGCAGCGGAACACAAGCCGCTGCAGCGGCCGCAACGCCTCCGGCCCACCCTCGTTCGACATGAGATCCCCCGACCTTGCGGCAGAAGACCATGCTTCGCCGCCCGCCGCGACCGCGATTTGCGGTTTCAGGCGTCCGGCGCGACGGTGGCGGGATCGACGCCCAGCAGGCGAAGCGCCTGGACCAGCTGCAGGAAGCGCAGCACCGACATCAGCCGCGCCTGGTGAACGGCCGGGGTCTGCTGCTCCTCCATCGAGGACAGGTAGCCGCCGCGGACGCGGCAGGCCCAGCCCTTGCGGACCAAGTGGGCCACCCGGCGCCCGACGCTGTCGTCGCCCATGCCCAGCCGGCGGGCGAGCATGGCGATGGTGACGGGCGCGCGGGCGGAGTCCGGGGGCGGGGTGTCGCGGCCGGCGAACCGCCAGGCCAGGTCCGGATCGTGGCGCATGGGCTCGGCGTTCATCGTCACCATGGCCGTGAGAACGGCGCTGTCGGTGATCGCCTCGTCGCCCGCCATCCGCGACTCGATCAGGCGCAGCATGTAGTCGTCGATCAGGTAGGCGATGGTGCGCAGGCGGTCGTCGGCCCGCACCGGCGCCTGGGCTGAGATGTGGGTGAACAGGTCGTAGTCGAAGCCGATGGCCCGCAGCTCGGCGATGGACCCGCGCAGGCGATTCCACTGTTCGGCGCTGGCGGCCTCATAGGCCGCGCCCTCGAAGTTGCCCGGCGAGACGGCGACGCCCGGGCCGAGGCGGCGGCAGCGGCCGAGGGCCTCGAGCGCCCTGACCTTGCGCCGGCAGGTCTCGTAGGCGATGCCCAGCGATCCCGCGATCGCCCGGACGCTGACCGACCGAGCCGGATCGGTCGCCCAGCCGGCGGGTCCGCGCGTGGCCTGGCTGACCGCCAGTTCGACGGCCGCCCGCACGAAGTCGCCGTCGTGCCGCCGCGTCTGACGCCCGATCTCGTCGACCACGAAGTTGAGGATCGCGCGCGTGACGACGCGGGCCTGACTCTGCACAAGGTCGATCTGGTCGCGTTCGGCCATGGATCCCGCCCCGGGGTCGTCGTGTCGCAAGGGCCCGCCCGCCCCGGGCCAGGTGGTCGCGACCGGCGGCGGGTCGCGGCGAATTGATACAGCACCGCCGGCCGCCATCAATTCCCGGCGGCGGGGCGTGGCGCGCGCTCACGACGACGTGCGATTGACCTCCGGCGCCAGCGGCGCAATGTCGCAGGCATGAAAGACGCGCCCTCCCAACCCGTCCTTCTGCTGTCCCACGAGATGTTGCTGCCGATGCAGGCGGCGCTGGAGCCGACGTACCGGGTCGTCCGGCTGTGGGAACACCCCGACCGCCTGGCCTTCCTCGAGGGGGTCGGCCGCCAGGTGCAGGCCATCGTCCACGCGGGCGAGGTCAAGCTCTCCCGCGACCTGCTGGCGGAAATGCCGAGGCTCGGGCTGATCGCCTGCGTCAGCGTCGGCTACGACGGGGTCGACGTCGCCTGGTGCCGGGCCCATGGCATCGCCGTCACCCATTCCCAGGGCCTCAACGCCGACGACGTGGCCGACCACGCGGTCAGCGCCTTCCTCGCCGCCTGGCGGGGGATCGTCGTCGGCGACCGGATCGTCCGCGAAGGGCGCTGGACCCCGGCCGAGCGCATGCGGCCAAGGCCCGCGCTCGCCGGCCGGCAGGCGGGAATCGTCGGCCTGGGCCACATCGGCGAGGCGGTCGGCAAGCGCCTGGAGGCCTTTGGCCTGAGCATCGCCTGGTGGGGGCCAAACGCCAAGGAGGAGGCCCGCTGGCCGATGGCCAGGAGCCTGCTGGCCCTGGCGCGGGACAGCGACGCGCTGTTCGTCTGTTGCCGGGGCGGGGCCGACACCCGGCGGCTGATCTCGAAGGCCGTGATCGAGGCGGTCGGCCCCAGGGGCTGCATCGTCAACATCGCCCGGGGTCCCATCATTCACGAGGACGCCCTGATCGCCGCCCTCAAGGACGGCCGTCTCGGCATGGCGGCGCTCGACGTCTTCGAGACCGAGCCGACGCCCGCGGCGCGCTGGGCCGACGTTCCCAACACCGTGCTGACGCCGCACACGGCGGGTGGAACGCTGGAGAGCATTCCAAGGATGGTCGGCCAGGCGCTGGAGAACCTGCGCCGGTTCTTCCACGACGAGCCGCTGCTGTCGCCGGTTCAGGCCTGAGCGATCGCCGCGACCACGCCGCCCAGCAGCAGGGCGCCGAAGATGAGGGCGGCGACGGCGCGCTTGCGCGGGGATCTCAGGAAAACGCCGAGCATGGTCGTATCTCCGGACGCCGGTGATCGCCCGGCCTCGACGACCATATCAAAGTGATATCACTTGCGCCAGCCGAATGCGGAGGGCGGGGGCGCCGGCCCTACAGGAAGGTCGAATTGGCGTCGGGCCGGGCGGGCGGATTGAGGGCGCTGCGCAGGCGCTTGAGCACCGCGACGGGGACGAAGGGCTTGGCCACGAAGCCGGTCACGCCGGCCTCCAGCCCGCCCTTGACCACTTCGCGGCTGGTGTGGGCCGAGGCCATAATCACCGGCAGCCGGGCGACCTCGAGATTGCCCAGCTTGCGGATCGCGCGGGTCAGGGCGATGCCGTCCATCGGCTGCATCACCATGTCGACGAAGACCGCGTCGACGCGGAGGGTCTTGAGGATGGTCAGGGCCTCGGGCCCGCTTGCGGCCGGGGTGACGTCGATGTCGGCGGCCGAGAAGATCTGGCTGAGGATCGCCCGGGCATGGGCGTTGTCGTCGACGACCAGAATGCGGAGGCGGCCAGTGTTCCTCATGCCCCGACGATCAGGCGACGGAGGTTTCCGTAGCGTGAATACCGGGTCCCGGCTCCCCGAAACGGGTGCATTTGACGTGCGGCCGGTCGCCTCACCAGAATGGTGCGAAAGCGGGAGGGCGACATGGCGCGCGTGCTCGGGATCGGCGGCGTGTTCTTCAAGGCCGAGGACGGCGACGCCGTCCGCGACTGGTATCGCAGGGTGCTCGGCCTGGACATCCAGGACTGGGGCGGGACGGCCTTCAGCCATCCCGACCGGGGCGCGGTGGTGTGGAGCCCGTTCGCGGCGGATACCGGCTACTTCGCGCCCTCGACCCTGCCGTTCATGATCAACTTCATCGTCGACGACCTCGACGGCGTGCTGGCGCGGGCCGGGGCCGAGGGGGTCGAGGCCCTCGGCCGCAGCGACGACGATCCCAGCGGCCGGTTCGCCTGGCTGCTCGATCCGGCGGGCGTCAAGATCGAGCTCTGGCAGCCGCCGGCGCGCGGATGAGGTCCGCGCGCCGGCCCGCGGGTCAGGCGGCCGCGTACAGCGCCTGTTCCTCGCTCACCGCCCGGCGGACGGCGGGCCGGGCCAGCATGCGCTGGTGATAGGCGGCGACGTTGGGATAGGGCGTCATGTCGATCTGGCAGACGATGTTCCAGTTCAGCACCGTGGTCAGGTAGGCGTCGGCGACGGTGAATCGGTCGAGCAGGAAGTCGCGCCCGGCCAGGTGGGCGTCGAGGTGGGCCAGCCGGCCGGCGGCGTCGGCCCGGGCCTGCGCCTTCGCGCCCTCCGAGGGCAGCGGCGAAACCAGCGTGCCGAAGACGCCCCGGTGCAGCTCGGCGCTGATGAAGCTCAGCCATTCGCGCAGGCGGAAGGCGGCGAACCCCTCGGCGCCGACGACCGGGTGCCGTTCGGCGACGAAGGTCAGGATGGCGGCGTTCTCGGTGAGCAGCTCGCCCTCGTCGGTGCGGATCACCGGCACCTGGCCCTTGGGATTGATGGCCAGGAAGTCGTCGCCGTCGGCCGTCCGCCGGGCCTTGAGGTCGACGGGCAGGTAGCGGGCCTCGCCGCCGGCCTCGTAGAGCGAAATGCGGGTAGCCAGCGAGCAGGCGAGGGGCGAGAAATAGAGGTCCATGCGGCGTCTCCTGGGGAGGGGCTTATAATTATTTACCGTTCCGCATAAATATGCGGCGGTCAAGGTTTAATTGCGAAATGGTACAAAAACAGGAAGGCCGGTCGCGGGGGCGCCCCCGCCGCTACGATCCCGCCGCCGCGCTGGCCGCGGCGCGCGACGCCTTCTGGGACGCCGGATTTCCGGCGACCTCGCTGGACGATCTCGCCCGGGCCACCGGCATGAACCGGCCGAGCCTCTACGCCGCCTTCGGCGACAAGCGGGCGATGTATCTGACCATCCTGCGCCAGCAGGCGGCGGGGATGGTCGCCGCCACGACCCTGGCCATGGGGCTGCCGGGCGGCCTGCGCGCGGTGATGGAGACCTTCTATGTGCGGGCGGTCGGCATCTATGTCGGCGAGGACGACGCCCATCGCGGCTGCTTCCTGATCGGCACCGCCCTCACCGAGGCGACTCATGACGCCGAGGTGCGCGAGATCCTGCAGGCGGCGTTCGCCGGGATGGACGACCTGTTGCGCGGCCGGTTCGAGAAGGCGGTGGCGGACGGCGACCTGCCCAAGGACTCCGACGTCGCCGCCCTGGCCTTCGTGGCCATAAGCTCCCTGCACGGCCTGGCTATCCGCGCGCGGGCCGGCGTCGACCGCGCGACGCTGGAGAGCTGGGCCAGGGCGGCGGCGAGCGTGGTTTGCGGCGCTCCCTGAGGCGCGGGCAAGGGACATGCACCTTCAGGCGCGTGTCCCCAATCAAGCTGCCGCTGAATCCGATATTCGGGGACAGGCGACTGCGGGACATGTCCCGTTGACATAATCACATAAAGATATCTTTATATCCACCATGATCCTGACTTCAGGCGAGGCGGTGGAGACTCTGCGCGCGGCGGGCGAGCCGACGCGGCTGCGCATTCTCGCCCTGCTGGCGCGCGAGGAGCTGTCGGTCCTCGAGCTGTGCACCGTCCTCGACCAGAGCCAGCCCCGGGTCTCCCGCCACCTCAAGCTGCTGTCGGAGGCCGGGCTTGTCGAGCGTTTTCCGGACGGAGCCTGGGTCTTCTACCGCCTCGCCGCCCATGGCGCGCGCCGGGCCCTGGCCGACGAGGTGCTGGCCCTGGTCGACCCCGACGACGCCGCCCTGCGCCGCGACGCCGAGCGGTTCCGCCGGGTCGAGGCCGAGCGATCCGCCGAGGCGGCCGCCTATTTCGCCCGCAACGCCGCCCGCTGGGACGAGATCCGCTCCCTCTACGTGGCCGAAGCCCAGGTCGAGGACGCCATCGGCGAGGTGGTCGGGGCCGACCCGGTCGGCCTGCTCGTCGACCTCGGCGCCGGCACTGGCCGCATGCTGACCCTGCTCGGCGGCCGGGCCCGCCGGTCCGTCGGGCTCGACCTCTCCCAGCAGATGCTCAACATCGCCCGCGTCAATGTCGGCGAGGCGGGCCTGGCGGCCTGCGAACTGCGTCACGGCGACATCTTCGCCACCGGACTGCCGGCCGGGTGCGCCGACCTGGTGACCGTCCACCAGGTGCTGCACTACCTGGGCGATCCCGCCGCCGCCGTGGCCGAGGCGGCGCGGCTGGTGGCGCCGGGCGGGCGCCTGCTGATCGTCGACTTCGCCCCCCACGCCCTCGAGCAGCTCCGCGAGCAGCACCAGCATCGCCGACTGGGTTTTTCCGACGAGGAAATCGGCCGCTGGCTCGCCGCCGGCGGTCTGGGGGTCGAGAGCGCCCGGGCCCTGCCGCCGGCCGGCGGCCGCGGCCTGACGGTACGCATCTGGACCGCGCGCCGACCCGCCCTGGCCGAAAGGAGCGCCGCATGACCCCGCCTTCCGCCCTGATCGACTCGGCGCTCGGGCCCGTCGCCCGCGCCGGAGGCCGCGACCACGGCGTGCGCGTCTCCTTCGAGTTCTCGCCGCCGAAGACGCCGCAGGCCGAGGAGGCCCTCTGGCAGGCCATCCGGCGGCTCGAGCCGCTGGACCCGACCTTCGTCTCGGTCACCTACGGGGCCGGCGGTTCGACGCGCGAGCGCACCCACCGCACCGTCAAGCGCATGCTGGACGAGACCCGCCTGCGGCCCGCCGCGCACCTGACCTGCGTCGGCGCCTCGCGCGAGGAGGTCGACGCCGTGGTCCGCGACTACTGGGACAGCGGCATCCGCCACATCGTCGCCCTGCGCGGCGACCCGCCGGGCGCCATCGGCGGCGCCTATGTCCCGCGGGCGGACGGCTACGCCAACGCCACCGAGCTGACCCGCGGCATCCGCGAGGTCGCGCCCTTCGAGGTGTCGGTCAGCCTCTATCCCCAGGTCCATCCGGAAAGTCCGGGTATCGACCACGACATCGACGTCCTCAAGGCCAAGGTCGACGCCGGGGCGACGCGGGCGATCACCCAGTTCTTTTTCGACATCGACGCCTTCCTGCGGTTCATGGAGCGGGTGCGCAAGGCCGGCGTGGCCATTCCGATCAGCCCGGGCATCATGCCGGTCAGCAACTTCAGGGGCCTGCAGCGCATGGCCGAGCCCTGCGGCATTCCGCTGCCGGCCTGGCTGGGCGGACTGTTCGAGGGCCTGGACGACGATCCCGACACCCGGCGGCTGATCGCCGGCTCGGTGGCCGCCGAAATGTGCGCGAAGCTGGAGGAGGAAGGCTTCTCCGACTTCCACTTCTACACCCTCAACCGCGCCGACCTGGTCTACGCCATCTGCCGGGTGCTGGGCGTGCGCGAATCCGCCCCGCCGCCGGCGGAGGCCGCGGCGTGATCCGGCGCCTCGGCATCGCGCTGGGCGTGGCGACCGCCATGGCGAGCATGGCCTTCGCGCAGGGCGTCCCCGCGCCCTGGATCACGGCGGTCAAGCCGTTCGCGATCGCCGACAACCTCTACTATGTCGGGACCCAGGGGCTGTCGGCCTACCTGATCGACACGGGCGACGGCCTGGTCCTGATCGATGGCACGCTGGAACAGAATGTCCCGGCCATCGAAGCCGGCATCAAGGCGCTGGGGTTCAAACCCGGCGAGATCAAGCTGCTCCTCAACTCCCACGCCCATTTCGACCACTCGGCGGGCCTGGCGAAGCTGAAGAGTCTGACCGGCGCGACTCTCGCCGCCAGCGAGCGCGACGCGCCCTGGCTGGAGAACGGTCGGTACCCGGGCATCGACATGCCGGCCTTCCATGCCCCGCCGGTGAAGGTCGATCGGCGCCTGAAGGACGGCGAAATCGTCCGCCTCGGCGGCGTGGCGCTGACGGCGAACCTGACGCCGGGCCACACGCCCGGCTGCACCAGTTGGACCTTCGCGGTCGCCGTGAAGGGCAGGCCGAAGACGGTCATCATCCACTGTTCGTCCTCGGTGGCGGCCAACAGGCTGGCGCCGGTGGAGCAATACCCCGGCGTCGTGGCCGACTACCGCCGCACCTTCGCTCGGCTGGCGGGCCTGAAGGCCGACATCTTTCTCGCCCCGCACCCCGAGCAGTTCGGCCTGGCCGCCAAGCGCCGGAAGCTCGAGGCCGGCGACGCCTTCGCCTTCGTTGACCCGTCGGAGCTGGCCCGGCGCAATGAGGCCTCGCGAAGCGCCTTCGAAACGGAACTCAAGCGCCAGCGGGAGGCCGCGGGATGACCCGTCAGGACCGCATCGCCGCCCTCAGGGCCGCCGCCGGGGAGCGCATCCTCGTCCTCGACGGGTCCTGGGGAGCGCTGATCCAGCGGAAGGGACTTGAGGAGGCCGATTTCCGCGGCGAGCGGTTCGCCGCGCACGGCGTGCCGCTCAAGGGCGACAACGACGTCCTCTGCCTGACGCGGCCCGACATCGTCGCCGAGATGCATGACGCCTATTTCGCCGCCGGCGCCGACATCAGCGAGACCAACACCTTCTCGGCCACCTCGATCGCCCAGCGCGACTACGACCTGCAGGACGCCGCCTACGACATCAACCTGGCCGGGGCGCGGCTGGCGCGGGAGTCGGCCGACCGGTTCACGGCCCGGACCGGCCGACGGGTCTGGGCCGCCGGGTCGATCGGTCCGCTGAACGTCATGCTGTCGATGTCGGCCGACGTGAACGATCCCGGCGCGCGGACGGTGACCTTCGACCAGGTCTACGCGGCCTACCGCGAGCAGGCGCGGGGTCTGCACGACGGCGGCGTCGACCTGCTGATCGTCGAGACCATCACCGACACCCTGAACTGCAAGGCGGCGATCAAGGCCATCCTCGACCTCGAGGACGAGGGCTATGAGCCGCTGCCCCTGTGGATCAGCGGCACCATCACCGACCGGTCCGGCCGCACCCTGTCGGGCCAGACGGTGGAGGCCTTCTGGAACAGCGTGCGCCACGCCCGGCCGTTCGCCGTGGGCCTCAATTGCGCCCTGGGCGCCGAGCTGATGCGGCCGCACATCGCCGAGCTCGCGCGCATCGCCGACACCCTGGTCGCCGCCTATCCCAACGCCGGCCTGCCCAACGCCATGGGGCAGTACGACGAGCAGCCGCACGAGACGGCCTGCTTCCTCGAGGAGTGGGCGCAAAGCGGTCTCGTCAACATCCTCGGCGGCTGCTGCGGCACCACGCCCGACCACATCCGTCACATCGCCGAGGCGGTCCGGGGCCTGCCGCCCCGCCGCGTTCCCGAGCGCCCCAAGGCCATGCGCCTTGCGGGTCTCGAACCGTTCGAGCTGGCATGACCCCACTTTTCGTCAACATCGGGGAGCGGACCAACGTCACGGGGTCCGCCCGCTTCCGCAAGCTGATCGCCGAGGGCGACTACGCGGCCGCCCTGTCGGTGGCGCGCCAGCAGGTGGAGGCCGGGGCGCAGGTCATCGACGTCAACATGGACGAGGGCCTGCTCGACTCCGTGGCGGCCATGACCACCTTCCTCAACCTGATCGCCGCCGAACCGGACATCGCCCGTGTGCCGGTGATGATCGACAGCTCCAAGTGGGAGGTCATCGAGGCGGGGCTGAAGACCGTCCAGGGCAAGGCCATCGTCAATTCGATCAGCCTCAAGGCCGGCAAGGCCGAGTTCGTCGAGCAGGCCAGGCGCTGCCTGCGCTACGGCGCCGCGGTGGTGGTGATGGCCTTCGACGAGCAGGGCCAGGCCGACACGGTCGCCCGCAAGGTCGCCATCTGCGAGCGGGCCTACCGCATCCTGACGGACGAGGTCGGCTTCCCGCCCGAGGACATCATCTTCGACCCCAACATCTTCGCCGTGGCGACGGGCATTCCCGAGCACGACGACTACGCCGTCGCCTTCATCGAGGCGACGAGGATCATCAAGCAAACCCTGCCATACGCTCGGGTTTCCGGCGGCGTGTCGAACGTGTCGTTCAGCTTCCGCGGCAACGAGCCGGTGCGCCGGGCGATCCACAGCGTGTTCCTCTACCACGCCATCGCCGCGGGCATGGACATGGGCATCGTCAACGCCGGCGACCTGCCGGTCTACGACGACATCGACCCCGAGCTGCGCGAGGCCGTCGAGGACGTGATCCTCAATCGCCGGCCGACGTCCGGCGCGGCGAGCCCGACCGAGCGGCTGGTCGAGCTGGCCCCGAAGTACAAGGGCGAGGCGGGGCAGGAGAAGGTCGCCGACCTCGCCTGGCGCTCGGCGCCGGTGGCCGAGCGGCTGAGCCACGCCCTGGTCCACGGGATCACGGACTTCATCGAGGCCGATGTCGAGGAGGCGCGCCTGGCGGCCGAGCGGCCCCTGCACGTCATCGAGGGCCCCCTGATGGCCGGCATGGACGTCGTCGGCGACCTGTTCGGGGCCGGGAAGATGTTCCTGCCCCAGGTGGTCAAGTCGGCGCGGGTGATGAAACAGGCGGTGGCCTGGCTGCTGCCGTTCATGGAGGCGGAGAAGGAAGGCCAGCCGCGCCGGAGCGCCGGCAAGGTGCTGATGGCGACCGTCAAGGGCGACGTCCACGACATCGGCAAGAACATCGTCGGCGTGGTCCTGCAGTGCAACAACTACGAGGTCGTCGACCTGGGCGTGATGGTCCCGGCGGACCGCATCCTCGACGAGGCGCGGGCCCTGGGGGCGGACATCATCGGCCTGTCGGGGCTGATCACCCCCTCGCTCGACGAGATGGTGTTCGTCGCCGGCGAGATGGAGCGGCGCGGCTTCGACATCCCGCTGCTGATCGGCGGGGCGACCACCAGCAAGACCCATACGGCGGTGAAGATCGCCCCGGCCTACCGGCGCGGCTCGACCACCTATGTGCTCGACGCCAGCCGGGCGGTGGGGGTGGTGTCGGCCCTGCTGTCGGCCGAGGAGAAGGGCCGCTTCGAGGCGGCCACCCGCGACGAGTACGTCCGCGTGCGCGAGCAGTTCCACCGGGGCCAGGAGGCGAAGACCCGCACGCCGGTCGCCGCGGCGCGCGCCAACCGGCTGGCGGTCGACTGGTCGGGCTATACGCCGCCGCGACCCTCTTTCGTCGGCACGCGAACCTTCGCGCCCTACGATCTGAAAGACCTGGTGAAATACATCGACTGGAGCCCGTTCTTCGCGAGCTGGGAGCTGGTCGGCCGGTATCCTCAGATTCTCGAGGACGACGCCGTCGGCGCGGCCGCCCGCGACCTGTGGCGCGACGCCCAGGCCATGCTGGCGAAGATCGTCGAGGAGCGCTGGTTCGAGGCCCGGGGCGTGGTCGGCTTCTGGCCGGCGGCGGCCGACGGCGACGACATCGTGGTCTGGGCCGACGAGTCCCGGACGACGGAGCGCGCGCGCCTGCACAGCCTGCGCCAGCAGATGGCCAAGACCGGCGACAAGGCCAATCTCGCCCTGTCGGACTTTGTCGCCCCGATCGGCGGCCCCGCCGACTGGGTCGGGGGCTTCGCCGTCACCGCCGGCCATGGCGAACTGGAGATCGCCCGGCGGTTCAGGGCCGCCGGCGACGACTACTCCGCCATCCTCGCGACCGCGCTCGCCGACCGGCTGGCGGAGGCTTTCGCCGAGGCCCTGCATCACCGCGTGCGCGCCGAACTGTGGGGCTACGCGCCGGAAGAGGGCTTCGACATCGACGCCCTGATCGCTGAAAAATACCGCGGCATCCGGCCGGCGCCGGGCTACCCGGCCCAGCCTGACCACACGGAAAAGGCCACGCTGTTCAGCCTGTTGGGCGCGACAGCTGAGACCGGCATCGCGCTCACCGAGAGTTTCGCCATGACCCCGCCGGCCTCGGTCAGCGGCCTCTACTTCAGCCATCCCGACGCCCACTACTTCGGGGTCGGCCGCATCGATCGCGACCAGGTCGCCGACTACGCCGCGCGCAAGGGCTGGGACCTGGCGACCGCCGAGCGCTGGCTGGCCCCGATCCTCAGCTACGATCCCGGCAGCGGCGACCGCGAAGCGGCGGCGTAAGCCCCGCGTCCTTCGACACGCGGTCCTTCGGCCCGCTGCCCAGGATGACGTATTTGGCGACGCGCCATGGCGAACAGCACCCGAAGGGTGCATGTCGAACCACGCAGGGCGCCTGCTATTGTTGCCTTCCGCGCAAGCCGCCGAGAGTCTCGCGCAGGCCCTTCTTCTTCGCGGGCTTCGGCCTGGCCGGCGGCGGGGCCGCGGCCGCCGGCGCGGGCGGCGGGGCGGCGTCGGGTTCGGCCTCCGGTACCGGCTCCGTCGCGGCCGTCCCGTCCACGACGCCCTCGAGCGCGGCGTTGACGACGACATCTCCGTCGGGATCCGGCGCGGAATCGCCGGCGGCGACCGGCGTCTCCGACAGGGGCGCCGCGCCGTCGTCGGCCGCCCGCGCGGGGTCTTCGGCGGCCAGCAGCGCGTCGATGGCCGAGTCCGCCTCGCCCGCCGCCGGCTCGTCGACCTGCGCCGCGTCGGGGTCGTCGTTCGCGACCGGCGCCAGGGAGCCGGCTTCGGCGGTCGGGGTCTCGATGACCGCCGTCTCGAGGGCCGCCGCCGTCTCGACGGGCGCCGGCGTCGTGTCCGCCGGCTCGGGCGTCGCCGACGCCTCGGCCGGCGACGGCGCGGCGAGGGTCAGCATGGGCGGCGGCTCGGGCGCGGCGGGCGGCGGCGGCGGAGCGAGCGGGGCCGGCTGGGCGTTGACGCCGAGCGCCTGGCCGAACAGGCGCGAGCGGGTTTCCAGCGCCCGGGCGATCTCCTCGCACCGGGCCGGCGGCGTCCAGGACATCCAGAACTGCGCCAGCTGGGCCCGCGGCACCGTCCCGGCGCCCGTCCAGACGCCCCGGCCGCGCCTGATGGCCGCCGTGCCCTGGGCCTGGATCGGCGCGGGGCTGGCCTTCTCGGCCGCCTCAAGCGCCTGGCGGAACAGCTTGAGGTTGGCCTTCGCCGCCTCGCGCTGGGCCGGATAGACCTCGCTGATGTTTTCTTCGGTGCTGGGCGTCGGCCAGGCGCGCTCGATGCGGATCACCTCGGGCATGGCGACGTCGTAGAGATCGAGATAGCCGGCCACCGCGCCGTAGCACCAGCCGACGTAGCCGTAGTCGTCCGTGGGCGGGGCCACGGGGCCGCCCTGGATCGGCAGCGCCGCGACCGTCGACTTGCGGGGCGCGGCGGTGGCGACCGGCGCGTCGGGCGCGTCGGCGGCCGGGTCGGGGTCCTGGGCGATTAGGGCGAGGGCGAGGATAAGCGGGGCCATTTCGGTCCTGTGAATGTGGGGTCAGCCGGCCCCGTCGCCGGGAGGACCGAAACCGCCGCCCCCGGGGGTCTCGATCTCGACGAGGTCGCCTGGCCGCACGGATATCGAGAAGCAGCCGGTCAGGTCGTTTACAGCGCCGTCGGCGGTTCTCAAACGTTGCTCGCCCGCCAGCGCGTCGCCGCCGCCGCAGATTCCCTTCGGACTGTGGCTTCGGCGTGACGAGAGCAGGGCCGCCTCCATCGGAGCCAGGAAGCGGATGTGGCGGACCGCCCCGTCGCCGCCGGGCCGCGCGCCGGCCCCGCCGGAGCCGCGGCGGATGGCGAACCGCTCGACCCGCACGGGGAAGCGGCGCTCGAGGATCTCGGGATCGGTGAGACGGCTGTTGGTCATGTGGGTGTGCACGGCGCTGGTCCCGGCCCGCCGCGCCGTCGCCCCCGCCCCGCCGCAGATGGTCTCGTAGTACTGCCGGGTCTCGTCGCCGAAGGTGAAGTTGTTCATCGTCCCCTGGCTGTTGGCCATGACGCCGAGGGCCGCGTAGAGGGCGTCGACGACGTGCTGGCTGGTCTCGACGTTGCCGGCGACGACGGCGGCGGGCGGGCTCGGATCCAGCATGGATCCGCGACGGGTGACGATCTTCAGCGGAGTCAGGCAACCGGCGTTCAGCGGGATGTCGTCGTCGACCAGGCTGCGGAAGACGTAGAGGGCGGCGGCGTCGACGATGGCCGAGGGGGCGTTGAAGTTGCTGTCCAGCTGGTCGGCGGAGGCGGAGAAGTCCAGCACCGCCTCGCCGGCGGCCGCGTCGACGCGGACCGTCACCGCGATCTCGCCGCCGCCGTCCATGGGCGCGCGGGCCTCGCCGTCGGTCAGCCGCGTGACCGCCCTGCGCACGGCCTGTTCGGCGTTCTTCTGAACGAAGCCCATGTAGCGGGCGACGGTGGTCGCGCCGTGGGCCTCGATCATCGCCGCCACCGCGGCCGCCCCGGCCTGGCAGGCGGCGATCTGGGCCTTGAGGTCGGCGATGTTGCGGTCGGGCGCCCGGGCGGGCCAGCGGCCGGCGGCCAGCGCCGCGCGGGTCTCGGCCTCGAGGAAGCGGCCCTCGCGCATGATCGGCACGGCGTCGAGCAGCACGCCCTCCTCGTCGAGCGAGCGCGAGAAGGGCGGCATCGAGCCGGGCTGCACCCCGCCGACGTCGGCGTGGTGACCCCGCGCGGCGACGTAGAAGGCCGGCGGGGCGGCGTCGTCCATGAAGACGGGCATGACGACGGTGATGTCGGGCAGGTGGGTGCCGCCGAAATAGGGATTGTTGAGGGCGAAGGCCTCCCCCGGCTTCAACACCGGATGTCGCGCCTGCGTCGCCCGCACGCTGGCCCCCATGCTGCCCAGGTGCACCGGCATGTGCGGGGCGTTGGCGACCAGGCCGCCCCCGGCGTCGAACAAGGCGCAGGAGAAGTCCAGCCGCTCCTTGATGTTGACCGAATGGGCGGTCCGCTCCAGCGCCGCGCCCATGGCCTCGGCGACGCCCATGAAGCGGCGGTTGAACAGTTCCAGGGTGACCGGGTCCGGCGCGTCGGCGGCGATCGCGGCGGTGGACAGCGGGCGGGTGCGGGTCAAGCGGATCAGCCCGTCGGCTTCGGCCGTGGCGCGCCAGCCCTCGGCGACGGCGATCTGGGTGTCGGGGCGGATGATGAGGGCAGGGCCGTCGAGGACGGTCAGCGCGTCAGCCTGCACGACCCTCCGATCATCCCGGCGAACGCCGGGACCCAGATCAACGGGCGGAGGGGCCAGATCAGAATTCCAGTCTCTCGGACTCTCATCTGGGTCCCGGCATTCGCGGGGACGATCGGAGGAACTGGAGACTTCCACCTCGACGCTGGCGATCAGGATGGTCCGGTCGGGCTCGATGAAGCCGAAGAGGCGCTGGTGGGCCGCCTCGAAGGCTGTCCGGACGGCGGCCGGGTCGGCGAGGCCGACGGGCAGGCTGGCGTCGGCGCCGTCATAGCGGAGCAGCAGGCGGCGCTCGGCGGCGCCGGCGTCCGCCCCCTGCGCGGCCAGGACTTCGCGGGCTTCGTCCGCCAGCCGCCTCGCCAGGCCCTCGGCGGCCCTAAGGCCCTCGGCGTCCAGGGCCAGCTCCAGCCCCGCCTGCCGTAGCGCGCCGACCCGCGCCTGACCGATCCCCCAGGCGCTGAGCAGCGACGCGTGCCGCGGGCTCAGCACCTCGGTCACGCCCAGGGAGTCGGCGACCTGGCAGCAGACCTGGCCGGCGGCGCCGCCGAAGGCGACCAGGGCGTGGCCGCGCGGGTCGAAGCCGCGCTCGGTGGAGATCCGGCGGACGGCCTGGGCCATCTGCTCGACGGCGACGGCGACGAACCCCTCGGCGGCGGCTTCCGCGCTGGCCGCGCCCATCGCCGCGGCGAGCTCCGCCAGGCGGGCGCGGGCCGCGGCCGGGTCCAGCGGCGCGTCGCCGTTCGGTCCGAAGACGCTGGGGAAGCACCGGGGGTCGAGCCGGCCGAGCACCAGGTTGGCGTCGGTCACCGTCGCCGGGCCGCCGCGACCGTAGCAGGCGGGCCCCGGGTCGGCGCCGGCGCTGGCCGGGCCGGCGCGGGCCCGGAAGCCGTCGAAGGTCAGGATCGAACCGCCGCCGGCGGCCACCGTCTCGACGTCCAGCATCGGACTGCGCAGCCGGGCGCCCGCCACCCGGGCCTGATCGCGCCGCTCCAGCGCCCCGGCGAAGCGGCAGACATCGGTCGAGGTGCCGCCCATGTCGAAGCCCAGGGCCGCCGGGACGCCGGCCGCCCGGGCCGTGCGCGCGACGCCCACCACCCCGCCGGCGGGGCCGCTGACCACCGCGTCCTTGCCGCGGAAGGCCTCGGCCCGGACCAGCGCCCCGGCCGAGGTCATGAACCACAGCGGCGCGCCCGCGACGGCGCGCGCCACCTGGTCGACGTAGGCGCGGAGGACCGGCGTCAGGTAGGCGTCGGCCACCGTCGTCTCGGCGCGGGGCACGAAGCGGGGCAGGGGCGAGACCTCGTGGCTGAGGGCGACGTAGGCGAATCCGGCGGCCGCCGCGAGGCGTCCGGCCGCCTGTTCGTGGGCGGGGTTCAGGTCGCTGTGCAGGAAGGCGATCGCCACGCTGGCGAACCCGTCGGCCTTCGCCCTCGCCAGCCCGGCCGCGAGGGCCGCCTCGTCGAGCCCCCTTACCACCGACCCGTCAGCCGCCAGCCGCTCGTCCGCCTCCACGACCGCGCCGTACAGCGGGTCGGGCCGCACCACGTCGAGGGCGAACAGCTCCGGCCGCGACTGGTCGCCGATGACGAGGGCGTCGGCGAACCCCGCCGTCGTGACCAGCAGGGTCCGGGCCCCCTTCCGCTCCAGCAGGGCGTTGGTGGCCACCGTCGTGCCCATGCGGATGGCGCCGACCCGTGCGGCGGGAAACGGCGCGCCGGCCTCAACCGCCAGCAGGCGGCGCATGGCCTCGACGGCGGCGTCGGCGTAGGAGGGCGAGGCGGAGAGCAGCTTGAGCGTGTGCTCCTGGCCCTCCGGATCCAGGCCGATCACGTCGGTGAAGGTGCCGCCGCGGTCGATCCAGAACGTCCAGCCCGCCGGCGGATCGCCGTCCGTTGTCATGCGCCCGCCACGATCATAAGCTGCAAGTCGATCCCATGAGTTTCTGGCGCACCATAGCAGGCCTCGCCGCCCGAAGGGTCGACGACGCGCAATGCCCCGACTGTCCTCCCGGCCCCCCGGGCGAGGACCCCGCCTTCACGACCGCCGTCACCGCCCTGGGCGCCAAGCTGGCCAAGGCCGACGGCCGGGCCGACCAGGGCGAGTTCGACGCCTTCGCGACGATCTTCCAGCCCGACTCGGGCTCGGAGCGCAACATCCACCGGCTCTACGACCTGGCCCGCCAGACCACGCGCGGCTTCGAGAGCTACGCCCGGCGGCTGGCCAAGCGCTACCGCGGCTGCCCCCAGCTGCTCGAGGACGTGCTCGACGGCCTGTTCCATATCGCCGCCTCGGACGGGGCGGTGACGCCCGACGAGCTCGAATACCTGGAGGCGGTCTCGACGCTGTTCGGCTTCTCGCCGCTGACCTTCCGGCGGCTGACCGCGACTCACCTGGGGGCCGGGCCCGACGATCCCTATGTCATTCTGGGCGTGCTTCCCGACGCCAGCGACGAGGCGGTGCGCGCCGCCTGGCGGGCGCAGGTGTCGCAGGCCCACCCCGACCGGGCCCGGGCCCGGGGCCTGCCCAGCGAGTTCATCGAGGTGGCGGAGGTCAAGACCGCCGCCATCAACGCCGCCTACGACGCGGTCGTCCGGGAGCGTCGCGAGATGGCCGAGCTGCAGGGCGCCGCCTGACCGGGCGTTGACGGTCATCAATCCGCCTTGCGCGGGTGTTCGGTTGACGTCCGCCGCGATGAGCGGACAATGGAACCCGACCGGCTTCCACCGGTTCGAGAGGATGCGATGGAACGACTGACCGCGACCGGGGGGTCCCGATCGGCCTTCAGGGGCCTGGCCTGGCTGGCCGGCGCGCTGGCCACCTGCGCGGCCCTGGCGGTCGGCGCCGTGCTGGCGGTGTTCGCCGCCGCCACCGTCGTGCTCATCGCCCTGATGTCCAGCGCCCTGCTGGCCCTCGCCGGTCTCGCCGCCCGAGCCCGTCGCACCGTCCGCGCCCGGCCCAGCGTCGACCCCGACGTCATCGAGGCCCACAAGGTCGGCGGCCACAGCTGGGTCGCCTACGGCTGGAACGAGCGGCGGTAGCCACACGCTCGACACGGCCCGCCTGGTCCGGGCCACGACGGTGTCTGGATTTTGACGCCCCGCCCTTGCGCGTCCGCGCATCCGCCCCCAGAGTGTTGTTCAAACACTTGTTCGGGAGGACTGGGATGATCGGCGTGGTGGCGACCCTGACGGCGGCGGAGGGCAAGGGCCCGGACCTGGAGAAGGTCTTCGCCGACCTGGCGGCGAAGGTGAAGGCCAACGAGCCGGGCTGCCTGATGTATCAGCTCACCAGGAGCCGCACCGAGCCGAACGTCTACAAGGTGCTCGAGCTCTACGCCTCGCAGGAGGCGCTGACCGCCCACGGCCAGAGCGACTACTTCAAGGCCGCCGGCGCCGGCATCGGCGCCTGCCTGGGCGGCCGCCCCGCGATCGAATACCTCGACGCGGTGTGAGCGAACGGGGACGCGGACCGGCGGTCCCGTCCCCTTCGAGATCAGCAGGCCTTTTCGCGGTACAGGCTGAGCAGGTGGTTCATGCGCTGCTGCTTGGGCGAGACCGTGGCCGGCGCGCCGGGCTGGCCGCTCTCGGCGATCGCCTGGCCGGCCGAGGCGGCGGCGCCGTCCGTGGCGGCCACGGCCGCCTGGGCCGCCAGCGGGCTCAGGGCGCCGCCCATCATGCTGCGGCCGATGCCGTAGCGGGCGGCTCCGGCCAGGGCGCCGCCGGCGACCCCGCCCAGCAGGCCCTTGCCGGCCTTCTTCTTCTTGGCGTCCTTGGCCGCCGCCTCCTGCTCGGCGATCAGCTCGGCGTTGAGGGCGTTGGCCTCCCCGGCCAGGGCCTCGCAGCTCATCTGCCGGTCGCCGGGCCGCAGCACCTGATAGACCGCCGGGGCCGCGGCCGGGGCCGGCGCGGCGGCCGGCGCGGCGGCTGGAGCCGGGGTCGCGGCCGGAGCCGGGGTCGCGGCCGGGGCCGGGGCCGGCGCCGAGGGGGGCTGGGCCAGGGCGGCGGCCGGCGGCGGCGCGGCGTCCTCGGGCGGCGCCTCGTTGCTGACCTGGGCCAGCGCGGGCCCCGCGACAAGGCTGGCGGCGGCGATCAGGGCGGTGAAGCGGTTCATGGCGATCCCTTCTGTGGAACGGGTCAGGCGAGGCCGCGCGCCGCCTTGAGCTCGGCGACGATGGCGGCGTTGAGGCCCTGGAACGCGGCGCGGACCAGGGCGGCGTAGCGGTTGGGGTCGACCTCGACGGCGTAGACCTGGCTCTGGCGGTAGAGCGAGCCCAATCCGGCCCGGGCGAAGGCGTTGTGGACCGCGGCGCTGTCGGACCGGTCGTCGACCTCGTACATGACGCCGAAGCGCTCGGGCGTGCCGCGGTTCTGGGCCAGGGTGAAACCGCCCCAGGGACCCGAGCCCAGGCCCTTGCGGCTGGTCCCGACCAGGAAGTTGGCGCCCGAGCCGGCCAGCATCGAGAACCAGACCCGGGCGCCGACCTGGGCCGATCCGACGTACATCCGCTGTCCGGTGGTCTCCAGCTGCTGGTAGTCGACCGCCAGCTGGGGCGTCAGCACCAGGGCGTCGAGCTCGATGCTGAGGTCGGTGAGGGCGATGGCGGCCCTCGACCCGGCGAGCACCGCGCTGTTGTAGGGGTGGCCGGCCCGCAGCGGGGCCGAGCGCGGCCCATAGACGCTCAGGCCATTGACGCCTTCGGCGCGGGTTCCCACCACCGGCAGCCGGGCCATTTCGGGCGCGGCCAGCATCTGTTCCGGGGTCACGACGTCGAAGCCGGCCGCCGAGAGGCGCGTCACCAGGTCCTGCCAGGCCTCCTCCGCGAGGGACTCGGCCAGGGCGTCCGGCACGCCGACCAGGGCGGTGGTGAGCGTGGTCCGGCGCTGCGCCAGCTCCGATCCCGCGCCCGCCGCGTAGGCCGAGACCTTGCCCGCGCGAACGAGCGCCAGGGCGTAGGTCGGCACGACGATCCGCGGCCGCGCTCTCGCCACCTTCGGGTTTTGGGCCTTGAGGTCGACGGCCATCGGCGCCGCCGTCCGCGGCAGCAGGGCGATCTGAGCCAGGCTGGCGAAGCCGCCCTCGTCGGTTCCGGCGTAGCCGCGGCCGACCGCGCCGGTCACGCTGGTGACGCCCGTGCGGGTCGAGGGCGCGGCCGCGCCCGGCTGGGCGGGCGCTCCGGGCGGCGGCGCGTAGAAGGCGCCGAACGGATCGCTCTGCGCCCGGGCCTCGATCGCCGGCTGGAGGGCTGCCGCGACCAGCGCCGCGATGCAGGTCCCCGCCCAGGCCGTCCTTGGTTCCGGTTTCTTGACGTACCCCATAGCGGGGAACAATGACCGCGCGCCGGGATCGCGGCGTCCCCCGGAAGGGGGGGCGTGTCAGGCCTCCGCCACCAGCTCGGCGATGAGCCGGGGGTGGGTGAAATAGACCAGCAGCCCGGCGTCCTCGACGATCCGGAAGCGGACGTTGGGCAGGGACGCCCAGACGATCTCGGGGTCGGGCATCGTCAGTTGGCCGCACTCGGCGATGATCCAGCCCTCGCCGCCGACGCCCTCGGGAATTCGCCAGCCGCCGGCGTAGGCCTGGTGCTCGGAGGCGAAGCCGGCGCTGGACCGGGCGAACAGGCCCTGGGCGTCCCGGATCAGGGCGTCGAGCACCCCCGGCGCCTGCAGCACCTTCAGATCGCCCGGCACGTCGGCCAGGGCCTGGAGCATCATGCGCATGAGCAGGTCGGTGCGCGTCTGGCGTCGCAGCATCTCGGCGAACAGCGCGAAGAGGTGCGGATTCGCCGACATCGTCCGCGACAGGGCGCTCATCAGGGTCGCGGGCGGCCGGCCCAGATCGATGTGGCTGTGCAACGGCCACTTCGGATTGACCGCGACCCCGGCGGCGACCCGTCCGGCGTGGCGGCAGGCGAACAGCAGCCCGGTCGGCGTGCCGGCGTCGCGCACCAGCAGCCGGGCGCGGTCGATGCGCAGGGCGTCCAGCACCCGCGCCATGTCGTCCGCGCCCTGCTCGAGATAGGGGCCGCTCGCCACGTCGGTCAGGCCGAAGCCCGGACGCTGCGGCACGATCGGGCGAAAGCCCCGGCCGTGCAACGCGGCGACCAGCTCGGGCGACAGCCGCCGTCCCGTGGCCGCGCCATGCATGACGATCACCGGCCGGCCGCTGCGGGGGCCGTAGTCGGTGACCGCGATGCGGCGCTCGCCCGCGGGGAAGACGCGCAGGCGGCCCTTGGGGTCGGGCGGCTCGAGCACCGTCTCGGCCGCGCCGGACAGCGCCGCCAGCGTGCTGGCCTCGGCGGCCAGCCGGACCAGGTCCTTGGCCTTGTTGACGCCGGTCTTGGCGAACACCGCCTTCAGCTGGCCGCGGACGGTGGCCTCCTTGACGCCGAGGCTTTCGGCCGCTTCCCGCGCGGTCAGGCCCCGGGCGAAGCGGGCGGCGGCGCGCGCCTCGGCGGCGGTGGCTCCGAAGTTCCCGGCCAGCACGGTTTCCAGGTCGGGCGGCTCGGGGCGGTCGCCGCACATCAGGTCCATCATCCGCAAGACCAGGTCCGGCGAGCGGCGGGCCCCGGCCTTGCGCATGGCCTTCCGCAGCGCCTCGCGAGCGGTCTCGCGGCCGACGCCGATGCGGGCGGCGGCGGTGTCCAGGTTCGGCGCGTCGAGCATCGCCTCGGCGAGGCGGGCCTCCAGCGGCGTCAGGCCGAAGGCCTCGCTGGCCCGGGCGGCGAGATCCCCCGCCCGCGAGGGGGCGAAGCACAGCAGCACGACCCGCCGTCCGGGCCTGGCCATGGCCTGGCGGCAGTCGACGGGCAGGGGCCAGCCGCCGGCCGCCTCGCGCACGGCGGCGCAGGCGGCCATCGCCGCGCCGTCTCCGGCCTCGACCAGACCCGACGCCTGGCCGTTCTTCAACGCCAGCCGGACCAGGCGGCGAAACGCCGGAGAGTCGGCCTGGTCGCCGAACCACCGGCGGAACGCCTCGTCGGCGAGGACCAGGTCGCCGGACGCCTCGGCCACGGCGAACCCCAGGGCCGACCGTGGCGCGACCGTCGCCGAGCCGTGGGCGGCGTCGAACCGGGCGGCTTCGGCCAGCGCCGCTTCCAGGGCCTCCGGGTCGTTGCGGATCGACGCCTCGATCGTGGTCCAGCCGTCGAGAACGGCCTGCGAGGGGCGGCCCTCGGCCAGCCGCTCCCGCAGCAGCTCCGGGAAGCTGTATTCGACGCGTTTGAGCACGGATCGTCGCCTCCGCCCGGGTCCCTCGACCGGGCGCGCGCGGAGGATAGCGACTTTGCGAGTCGATGAAACCGTGTTCACCGGAATGGGGAAGCGCCGACCCTTCGCCCCCGAGGCTGGGCGTCCTGACAGAATTTCTGTGTGGCCAGTGACTCGAACAGTTGTTTAAACGAACCTCGAGCCGCCACGCACCGGAGCCGCCCGTGACCGACGTCCTGTTCCAGCCCTTCAAGATCAAGTCGCTGACCCTGAAGAACCGTATCGTCATGGCGCCCATGACCCGGTCCTTCTCACCGGGCGGCGTGCCGACCGACGAGGTGGCGGCCTACTACGAGCGGCGCGCCGCCAACGCCGTGGGGCTGATCGTCTCGGAGGGGACCGGGGTCGCCCGGCCGGCGTCGCTGAACGACAAGAACGTCCCCCGCTTCCACGGCGAGGCGGAGCTGTCGGCCTGGAAGAAGGTCGTCGACGACGTCCACGCCGCCGGCGGCGTGATGGCGCCCCAGCTCTGGCACGTCGGGGCGGTGCGCACGCGCGATCCGGAGTGGACCCCGCCCGGGCCCTACGACAGCCCCTCGGGCTATTCGAGCCCGGGCAAGCAGTTCGGCGAGCCGATGAGCGACGCCGACGTGCAGGACGCCATCGACGCCTTCGCCCGCGCGGCCGCCGACGCCAAGGCGTTGGGCTTCGACACGATCGAGCTGCACGGGGCGCACGGCTATCTGATCGATCAGTTCTTCTGGGACGGCGTCAATCTGCGCACCGACCGCTGGGGCGGGGCCAGCCTGCCCGAGCGCGCCCGCTTCGCCGCCGAGATCCTCAAGGCGGTCCGGGCCGCCGTCGGCGAGGATTATCCGGTCATCATCCGCCTATCGCAGTGGAAGCAGCAGGACTTCACCGCCCGCCTGGCCGCGACGCCGGCCGAGATGGAAGCCTGGCTCGCGCCGCTGGCCGACGCCGGGGCCGACGTCTTCCACTGCAGCCAGCGCCGCTTCTGGGAGCCGGAGTTCGAGGGCAGCGACCTGAATTTCGCCGGCTGGGCCCGGAAACTGACGGGCAAGCCGACGATCACGGTGGGCTCGGTGGGCCTCTCCGGCGAGTTCATCGCGGCCTACGGCGGCGAGGCCAGCCAGCCGGCGTCGCTGGACGGCCTGCTCGAGCGCCTCGACCGCGGCGAGTTCGACCTCGTCGCCGTCGGCCGCGCCCTGCTGCAGGACCCCGAATGGGCGGTCAAGGTCCGCGACGGCCGCAACGCCGAACTGAAGAGCTTCGAACGCTCGGCGATGTCGGTGCTGTACTGACGGAAACGGGGCCATGCCCCTCTGGCATGGTCCCTGTCCGATCGCGCTCAAGGGCCCGCGCCGGAGGCGCTCGCGCTTCAGGGAGGTGAACGGGCGCCCGGTCCGAGGCGACGCCGCGCCGCTACGGGCGCGGCCCGGGGATCGACGAGCCGCTGGTCTGGTGCGAGGGCGCGGGCGCGGCGACCCGCCGCTGGGGGCGCCAGGACCGCCAGGGCTCGATCGTCGCCTGGTCCTCGGCCGCGGGCGCGGTGACCGCCTCCAGCGTCTACAAGTACGGCCCCTGGGGCGAGCCGGGCGACAACTGGGCCGCCGGCGGCTCGAGGTTCCGCTACACCGGCCAGATCGCCATCCCCGAAGCCCAGCTCTACTACTACAAGGCCCGCGTCTACGATCCCGCCTCCGGACGGTTCCTGCAGACCGACCCGATCGGGTATGAGGACGACCTGAACCTCTATGCGTATGTGGGCGCGGATCCGATTGGGAAGACGGATCCGACTGGACTGGAAACCTATGACTGCAGAGGCAGCTCGTCTTCGTGCCCTAAGCAGATTAAGGTGGCGGACCTAAGGAAGGGAGACGTCATCAAGACGGACGGTGCCACCATTACGGTCGGTGCGAAGGGAACCATTACTGTCGCCTTCAGCAAGGGCTACACGAACGGGCGGTCGGCGGCGTTGGCTGGACCCACAATCATTCCTGCAGGTCCACAGGGGGCCAGTGTCGCCGCGAACATGAGATCCGCGCGAGGCATGTCCCCATTCGCGTTTAGAGACAAAGTAAAAAATAATGGCCCTTGGGATTATAAGCAGGACAAAAGCGGAGATTATGAAGCGTTCGGCAATTTCAACTACGGCGCCACTGGACGTGAGGTGGGATTCTCTTCAGGCATTCTACTACAGGAAGCCGGGCGAGCACAGAAAGCTGCCGGCACATCGCGGCCGGAATGGGGAAATCCTGGCGCGCCCTTATTGCCTGGAACAGGCAAGGGCTCATTCGGCGACGACCCCGCGGATCAGTACTGGATTCAGCAGGGGATCAATTATCATGACCGGTAGATGGCCCGCCACATTCCTACCCTTACTGTTCTTCCTAGTCGCGGTTTCAGAATGTAGCTGCTCTCGCGCAGCACTCTTCCAGTGTGAACATGAAGTCGGTGAGTCTATTTTGTCTCCTGATAGGAAGTTTAAAATCGCCATCGACACCGTCCAGTGCGGGGCGACCACAGCGGATGCGACTTGGGTACTACTAGCAAGAGCAAATAGAAATTTTGACTTTGAAACCGATCGAGTGGCTGTATTTGATGGACCTAACGTTAGTTTGTCGTGGTATAAGGATGTTGCCGTTGTCACGTACTCGAATGCTAATTCGTTTAACCGAATTGAGCAGGCAAAGGGCATCTACATATCTTACATCGAAGTACCATAGTTCGGATAATTGAAATAACGTCCGATCCGAAATTCTTGGAACCAGGAACGCACCAGGAATGGGGGCGCGTGCTTTTCAGGTAGATGAACGAACGGCCCGGCGAGCGCCGCCGACCGTCCGACGGCGATCGTGCAGAACGTCTCCGGCACGAGCTTCGACCAGACCTACGGCTTCGGCTGGAGCCCGGCCAGCCAGCTGTTGACCCGCACCGCCTCCAACGCCGCCTACAAATGGGCGACCCCGACGCCGGGGACGACGGCCGGCGCCTATGACGGGCGGGGTCGCGACGCGGCCATCGTCGTCGCCGGCGGCTACGATGCGCGGGGCGCCCTGACCAGCGACGGGACCGGCGGCTATCTCCACGACGTCGAGAACCGCCTGACGATGGCGGTGCGCGGGGCGACGGCGGTGAGCCTCGGCTACGATCCCGTCGGCCGGCTCTCGACCCTGACCACGCCGCGGGGCGTCCCCCCGGGACCCGACGCGGGCCGCGCGGGCCTCAACCCTTCGCCGGTTCCTCCGCCGGCGGCGGCAGGCAGCCGCAGGGCATCGGACGGGGCGTGGCGCAGGCGGCCAGCAACAGCAGGGCTCCGGCGAGCAAGGCGGCGCGGGCGAGGATCATCGACGGCTCTCCTGGCGAGCGTGATCGGCGAACAGCGCCGCAATCTGCTCCGGATGGGAGTGGTTGAACAGCAGTCCTGCGTCGGCGAGCTCGACGAATCGCGCGTCCGGCAGGGCGAAGGCCGTCTCGATGCCTGGAAGGGCCAGCGGCGCGCACTCCACGACCAGCCAGGGGGCCGGGCCCTCCACGGCCGGGGGCGACCAGCCGCGGGCGTAGAGGCCCTGTTCGCGGGCGAAGCCGTCGCTGGACCGCGCCGCCATGGCCTGGATGTCGCGCACGAGCCCGGCCAGAACGCCGGGCCGGGCCAGGACGGCGCGATCGGCGGCGACGTGGCCGGCCGCGCGGCGCACCATCTCGGCGAGCAGGTCCGAGCGGGTCTGGCGGCGCAGCATCTCGCCGAACCGGGCGACGATCTCCGGCCAGGCCAGGAAGGCGCGGGTGACCGATCCCATGATGCTGCCGGGGCTGCGCACCCGGAAGCCCGGCCAGCGCGGGTTGACCAGCATGCCGGTCCTGACGCGCCCGGGGTGGCCGGCGGCGAAGGCCAGCGCCGCGGCCGCGCCGTCGTCGCGGAACAGCAGATGCGACGAGCGGAGGCGAAGGGCGTCGAGCAGGGCGGCCATGTCGCCGGCCGCCGACGCCAGATAGTCGCCCGTCGCCGGATCGGTCAGGCCAAAGCCCGGGCGCTGCGGCACGATGGGTCGAAATCCCCGGGCGTGCAGCGCCGCCACGAACGCCGGCGGCAGGGTGCGCCCGCTGATCGTGCCGTGCCCCACCAGCACCGGCGCGCCGCTGGCGGGCCCGTAGTCCCAGGCGGCGATCCGCCGGCCGTCGGGCGCCAGCGCCAGGCGGAGACGCCCCGCCGCGTCGTCGAGCTGGACGGCGGTCTCGCCGACCCGGGTCATGGCGTCCACGGTCGCCGCCTCGACGGCCAGGCGCGCCAGGTCGCGAATGCTGCAGACCCCGGACTTGGCGTAGAGCGCCTTCACCTGTCCGCGCACGGTGTGCTCGGTGACGCCGAACTCGGCCGCCGCCTCGCGGGCCGTCAGGCCCCGGGCGAGCGCGGCGGCGATCCGGGCTTCCGCCGGCGTCGCCCCGAACGCGCGCGCGAACACCGGCGCCAGGTCCCGAGGCTCCGGCTGGTCGCCGCACATCATGTCGAGCATGCGCCGCACGAGTTCGGACGAGCGGCGCACGCCGGCCTTGCGCTGGGCCGACCGCACGGCGTCCCGGGCGGTCTCGCGGCCGACGCCGACGCGGTCGGCCGCGATCCCGAGCGTCGGGGCGTGGAGCAAGGCCTCGGCCAGGCGCGATTCCAGCGGCGTCAGGCCGAACGCCTCGGCGGCGCGGGCCGCGAGGACGCCGACCCGCGAGGGGGCGAAGCCCAGCAGGGCGAAACGGACCGGTCCGCCGGCCAGCACCCGCGCTGCCTTGGCCGGCAGCGGCCAGCGGCGCGCGGCCTCGGCGCCGCCGGCGCAGGCGGCCACCGCCGCGCCGTCGACCGCCTCGACGAGCCCCGACGCCGGTCCGCCGCGCGCGGCCAGCCGCAACAGGCGGGTGAACGCCGGGCCGGCCGCGTCTTCCCCGAACCAGGCGGCGAAGGCGTCGTCGCGCCAGAGCAGCGCGCCCCTCGCCGTGACGACGGCGACGCCCAGCGCCCGCGCGGGGATCAGCGTCGACAGCGCCGCGGAATGATCGAGCCGGGCGGCCTCCTCGAGCGCCGCGGCCAGCGCCTCGGGCTCGCGGATCGCCGACGCCTCCATGGCATGGTAGCTGTCCAGCACGGCCTGCGCGGGCCGGCCCTCGGCCAGCCGCGCGCGCAGTTCATCGGCGACCGAAACTTCGACGCGGTCGAGCACGACGGGAACAGGCCCTCCAGGCCGGCCTGGGGGCCGGGTCCGCGGAGAGACTACCCGGGTTCGGTCAGGCGTTGAAGTTCAGCTTCAGCCCCGGCCGGGGCCATTTCGCCCGGTACAGCTTTCCCGTGCCGGAGGCCGTGATCCAGGCGGTGGTCATGTCCGGGCCGCCGAAGCAGATGTTGGTGCAGAGAATGTCCGGGAACGGATAGTGCTCGGTCGTCCCGTCCGGATCGAAGGCGGTGACGCCGCCGTTGATGATGGTCGCCACGCAGACCTTGCCGCCGGCTTCCACGGCCAGGCTGTCGAGCAACTGGTAGCCCGGCAGGTTGCAGACGACGCGGCCCGGCTGGAACGGCGGCGGCTCGGCCAGCACGCCCGGCTGGGCGATGTCGAAGGCCCACAGGCGCCCGAGCATGGTGTCGGCGGCGTAGACCACCGTCTCGTCGGGCGAGAGGCCGACGCCGTTGGGACTGATCAGGTGCTCGCGGGCGCGGACGATCTTCGAGCCGTCGGTCCTGGCGTAGTACAGCGCGCCCCACTTGCGGCCCTCCGGCGTCGTGCAGCCGTGGTCGGTGAACCACACCCCGCCCTGGCGGTCGAAGACCAGGTCGTTGGGGCCGTTCAACCGCTGGCCGTCGCAGGCCTCGTACACGGTCTCGACCTTTCGCGTGGCCGGGTCGATGCGCTGCAGGGCGCCGCCGACGTGGCTCGGCGGCGTGGGGCCGGGGATCAGCAGGCCGCCGACCTCCTGGAAGTCGAAACTGCCGCCGTTGTTGGTCACCCACACGGCGCCGTCGGGCCCGATGGCGGCCCCGTTCGGCCCGCCGCCGATCTCGGCCCAGGTTTCCCGGGTCCCGTCCGGCGTCACCCGCGTCAGGCGGCCGGCGGCGATCTCGGTGAGGATCACCGAACCGTCGTTCATGGCGATGGGCCCCTCGGGAAACCTCAGGCCCTCGGCGACCAGTTCGATGTCCATGCGGCGTCCTCCCGTCCGGCGGGCATTGAACCGCTTCACGCCGCGTCAGCGCAAGGCCGCGTTCAGCGCCGCTCCAGGACGCGGAAGACGAAGGCGTGGTCGTCGCCCTCGCCGGCGGGATGCGCCTCGCGGCGGACCTCCGTCCAGCCCCGCTCGTCGAAGGGGGGCATGACCACGTCGCCCTCGGGCTCGGCGTCGACTTCGGTGAGGTAGATGCGGCGGGCGCGGGGCAGGGCAAGGGCGAACAGCGCCGATCCGCCGATCACGCAGACCTCCTCGGCGCCGTCCTCGGCCGCCTGCTCGCGGGCGATGTCGAGGGCCTCCTCGAAGGTCTCGCAGACGACGGCGCCGGCGGGCCGGAACGAGCCGTCCCTGGAGAGCACCACGTTCAGCCGGCCGGGCAGGGGCTTGCGGGGCAGGCTGTCCCAGGTCTTGCGGCCCATGATCACCGGCTTGAACAGGGTGATCTGCTTGAAGATCGCCAGGTCCGACTTCAGCCGCCAGGGCAGGCCGCCCGCGCGGCCGATGACGCCGTTGCGGGCGCGGGCGACGGGACCGACGGCGATGGGGATCATCGGAGCCGCCGCGGCGGCCAGTTCATGAAGAGGGTCGTGCGGGCCGGTTGCTCGGGATTGCCTTCAGGGTATTGCGCCAGACCCGCCCGGCGGCCTTCGCCGGCCCGTTCCTCATAGCCGATCAGGTCGCCGCCCGCCGCCGACGTCGACGGCTTCATGACCGAAAAACCCTCTCGCCTGGCCCAGTCGCGCAGCTGGCCGGCCAGCGGGCCGGTCGGCGACATTGGCGCTACGACCGTGACGGTGCAGATCTGGGCGCCCTCCAGCCGTGGGATCGGCCCCGAGGCGAACAGGAAGCTGTGGCCGTCGACCTCGGCCTTCCATTCGCCGTTGTCGTACCGGTAGCCGGCTTCCCGCGCCGCCGCCTCCTTCGGCTGGCCCATGAACACGGCGTTGCAGGCCTCGAACGACCGCCAGGCGAAGGCGTCGGCCGTCTGGCTCTGGGCGGCCGCCGGGCCGGCGGCGAGAAGGAGACAGGCAAACAGAATGGAACGCATGACGACTCCGCGGAGAGCGCATCACTACCCCGAGGACGGCGTTACGACCATGGTCGCCCGGTGACGATGATGGCGTGGAGTGCTGCGTGGCCCCGGGCGGTCCTACTTACCCTGAGCCTGATGGCGGCCGGTGGCGAATGGGCCCTGACCGCCGAGGGCCAGCTGGGCGTGCGGTTCGCCAACGGCAGTTGGGCCTTCCCGTTCGGCAAGGTGGCCAAGCAATGGCGTCAAGGCCGCGAGAACGGCGAGTCGATCCTGGGCTTCTACAACGTCTCGGTCGAGACGGTCGCCACCGGGCAGCCAGGCGATCGCTGACCGCGCGGCTTCAGCGAGGCTTTCGGGCATCGAGGTAGTCGGAGAGGCGACCCGCCGCGCGGTCGAGCTTGGGAAGCAGCCACAGACCCGCCGGCACGAGAAGCGCGGCGCCGGCGAACATGAACAGCGCCGTGGCGATGAAGGGATCGTTCATCACGAAGTCTCCTTGGCCTTGATATAGCGCAGAATGAATGCGGCGGCGATCAGGCAGAAGACTCCGGCGGCCAGGCCGAAGCTGGCGCGGCCGGGTTGGAGAGGCCTTGTGGCGTCGACAATGGGAGCGACGAGCGAACCGATGAGGAGCGCCAAGCCAATCGCACTAGCCGCATTGGCGGCCACTTTCACGCGTTCCTTGCGGACTTCCGGATCGAGGTGGCGCAGGTCACGCAGCAGCTTGGGAAGCTCGTCGGCCATATCCAAGCGAACCATACCCATACGCAACTTTCAAGTGTGTTTGAGTCTCAACTAAACCGCGATCGGCGCCTTGATGCCGGGGTGGGCCTGATAGCCCTCCAGCGAGAAGTCCTCGTAGGCGAAGGCGAACAGGTCGGTCCGCGGCGCCAGGCGCATGGTCGGGAACGGCCAGGGCTCGCGGCGCAGCTGCTCCTTCGCCTGGTCGAGGTGGTTCAGATAGAGGTGGGCGTCGCCCAGGCTGTGCACGAATTCGCCCGGCTTCAGGCCCGTCACCTGGGCCACCATCAGGGTCAGCAGGGCGTAGCTGGCGATATTGAACGGCACGCCCAGAAAGACGTCGGCGCTGCGCTGGTAGAGCTGGCAGCTCAGCTTCCCGTTTGCCACGAAGAACTGGAACAGGCAGTGGCAGGGCGGCAGGGCCATGTCCTCGACCTCGGCCGGGTTCCAGGCGCTGACGATGTGGCGGCGGCTGTTGGGGTTGGCCTTCAGGCTCTCGACCACGCCGGCGATCTGGTCGATCACCCGCCCGTCCGGCGCCGCCCAGGAGCGCCACTGCGAGCCGTAGACGGGGCCCAGGTCGCCGTTCTCGTCGGCCCATTCATTCCAGATGCTGACGCCCCGTTCCTGCAGCCAGCGCACGTTGGTGTCGCCGCGCAGGAACCAGAGCAGCTCGAGGATGATCGACTTCAGGTGCAGCTTCTTGGTCGTCAGCAGGGGAAAGCCGCGCGCCAGGTCGAAGCGCATCTGGCGGCCGAAAACTCCCAGGGTGCCCACGCCGGTGCGGTCGCCGCGTTCCACGCCGTTGGTCATGATGTCGGCCAGCAGGCCCAGGTACTGGCGCTCGGGATGGTCCGGAGCGGCCTGGCCGGCGGCGGCGATGACGGGGGCGAGGGCGGTCATGGCCCGGTCGAGCGTCACGCTGATTCGGCCCGCCGCCAAGTCACAACCTAGGTTCGTCCCCGTGATCCACAGGCGCCGATCGTCGCGGCCGCCTCAGCCGGCGAAGCCGCCGTCATCCAGGAAGGCCTGCTCCTCCTCGGTGGTCTCGCGGCCCAGGGCGCGGTTGCGGTGCGGGAAGCGGCCGAAGCGGGCGATGATGTCGCGGTGGTGCTCGGCCCACTTCAGGGTCTCGGCGTCGCCGGCGGCGTCGCGCAGGGCCTCGCACAGCCTCACCGACAGGTCCTGGTCGGCCGGGTCCTCGGAATGCTCGAAGGGCAGATACATGAACGGGCGCAGGGCCGGCTCGACCTCCTGGTCGAAGTCCTGCTGCACGGCGTGGCGGGCGATCCGCCGGGCCAGGGCGTCGGTGGCGAAGGCGTGCGGCGATCCGCGCCAGAGGTTGCGCGGGAACTGGTCGAGCAGGATCAGCAGCGCCAGGCAGCCCTCGGGCGAGCCCATCCAGGCGTCGTACTCGCCGCGCGCCGCGGCGTGGTGGGTCGGTTCGAACCGCAGGCGGATCGCGTCGTCGAAGCGGGCGTCCTTGCGGAACCACTTCTGGGGTCCGGCGGCGCGCCAGAAGCCGATCACGTCGGCGGGCGATGCGCTCATCGTGAGGCCTCCGCTCGTTCAAGTCCGGTTCAGGTTGCCGCGCGCATCCGTCAGGGTGAAGGGACAAATTTCGGGGCGCGGTCAGGGCCGGTCCCACGGAGCAGACCATGAAGAAGACCCTCTCGACGGCGCTGGCCCTCGTGCTGGCCGCCAGCACCGGGACCAGCGCCCTGGCTCAGTCCGGACCGGGCTGGCGCGGCCAGCCGCGCGGCGACGAAGACCCCGTCACCCAGGCGCCCCCCAGGCCGGCCCCGCGCGGCGAGGCGCCCCGCGGCCCGCGCGGTCAGGGTCAGGGCCAAGGTCAGGGCCAGGGCCAGGGT
>JBMOOF010000051.1:0-65559 GCA_049323695.1 Pseudomonadota bacterium | reverse complement strand
TCCCTCGCCCCTCGCCCCTCGCCCCTCTCCCCGCACCCCTCGCCCTTTTCCTTTGAGCCCGGCCGCCGCCTTGGCTATGCAGCGCACGCCCTCCCATCTCGCGGGGGCCGCCCGAGCAGTGACCGACCGATGAAGAGCCTCAGCCAGATCCGCAGCGCGTTCCTCGACTATTTCGGGGCCAACGATCACCTCGTGACGCCCTCGGCGCCGCTGGTGCCGCAGAACGATCCGACCCTGCTGTTCGTCAACGCCGGCATGGTGCCGTTCAAGAACGTCTTCACCGGCGCCGAGACGCCGCCGGCGCCGCGCGCGGCCTCCTCGCAGAAGTGCGTCCGCGCCGGCGGCAAGCACAACGACCTGGACAACGTCGGCTACACCGCCCGCCACCACACCTTCTTCGAGATGCTGGGCAACTTCTCGTTCGGCGACTACTTCAAGGCGGAGGCGATCCGCCACGCCTGGACGCTGCTGACCGGCGACTTCGCCCTGCCGAAGGACAAGCTGCTGGTCACCGTCTACCACACCGACGACGAGGCGGCGGCGCTGTGGCGCAAGATCGCCGGCCTCACGGACGAGCGCATCATCCGCATCCCGACCAGCGACAACTTCTGGTCGATGGGCGACACCGGTCCCTGCGGCCCCTGTTCGGAGATCTTCTACGACCATGGCCCGGGCATCGCCGGCGGGCCGCCGGGAAGCCCGGACCAGGACGGCGACCGGTTCATCGAGATCTGGAACCTGGTGTTCATGCAGTTCGAGCAGCATGCCGACGGCTCCCGCACCGACCTGCCCAAGCCCTCGATCGACACCGGCATGGGCCTGGAGCGGATCGCCGCCGTGCTGCAGGGCCGGCACGACAACTACGACGTCGACCTGTTCCGCACCCTGATCGCCGCCAGCGAAGAGGCGACCGGCGTCAGGGCGCAGGGCGAACGCGCGCCCTCGCACCGGGTCATCGCCGACCACCTGCGCACCTCGGCCTTCCTGATCGCCGACGGCGTCGGCCCGTCCAACGAGGGCCGCGGCTACGTCCTGCGCCGGATCATGCGCCGGGCCATGCGCCACGCCCACCTGCTGGGCGCCGCCGAGCCGCTGATGCACCGCCTCGCCCCCACCCTGATCAGCGAGATGGGCGAGGCCTATCCCGAGCTTCGCCGCGCCCAGGCCGCCATCGTCGAGACCCTGCGCCAGGAAGAGGAGCGGTTCCGCCGCACCCTCGGCCGCGGGATGATCCTGCTCGACGAGGCGACCGAGGGCCTGGCCCCCGGCGGCGTCCTCTCCGGCGAGGTGGCCTTCAAGCTGCACGACACCTACGGCTTCCCGCTCGACCTCACCCAGGACGCCGTGCGGGGCAGGGAGCTCACCGTCGACACCGAGGCGTTCGACCGTCTCATGGACGAGCAGCGCGGCCGTTCCGAGGGGCTCAAGGGCACCGGCCAGCAGTTCGCGGCGGCGGAATGGTTCGCCATCCGCGACCGCCTGGGGCCGACGGTCTTCACCGGCTACGACGCCGTCGACGGCGCGGGCGAGCTGCTGGCCCTGGTCCGGGAGGGCGGCGAGATCGCCACCGCCTCGGCCGGCGACCGCGTCCAGGCCCTCTTCGACCGCACCCCCTTCTACGCCGAGAGCGGCGGCCAGGCGGGCGACGTCGGCCTGATCGAATGGCCCGGCGGCTCGGCGCGGGTGCTCGACGTCCAGAAGCAGGCCGGCGATCTCCACGTCCATGACCTGGAGGTGACCCGCGGCGCGCTGACCGTCGGCGCGAAGGCGACCCTGATGGTCGATCCCCAGCTGCGCAGGACGACCCGCGCCAACCACTCGGCGACGCACCTCCTGCACGCGGCCCTGCGCAACGTGCTGGGCGAGCACGTCACCCAGAAGGGCCAGATGGTCGACGGCGAGCGCATCCGCTTCGATTTCAGCCACGGCGGTCCGGTGACGGCCGACGAGCTGGCGCGCATCGAGGACGAGGTGAACGCCGTCATCCTGCAGAACCGCGCCGCCGAAACGCGGATGATGGCCCCGCAGCAGGCCATCGAGGCCGGCGCCATGGCCCTGTTCGGCGAGAAGTACGGCGAGGAGGTCCGCGTGCTGACCCTCGGCGAGGCCCTGGCCGGGGAGGGCGCCTATTCGGTCGAGCTGTGCGGCGGCACCCACGTCGCCCGCACCGGCGACATCGGACTGTTCAAGATCGTCGCCGAGCAGGGCGTCGCCGCCGGCGTGCGCCGCATCGAGGCCTTCACGGGCGAGGCCGCCCGCCGCTGGCTGGACGCCCAGGCCGGCGTCGCCCAGGCCCTGGCCGAGCGCTTCAAGGTCCCCGTGGCCGAGGTGGCGGCCCGCGTCGACGCCCTCGACGCCCAGCGCCGCCGGCTGGAGAAGGACCTGGCCGAGGCGAAGAAGGCCCTGGCCCTCGGCGGCGGCGGCGTCGGGGCGGCGGGCCCCGAGGATGTCGGCGGAACCGCCTTCATCGGCCGGGTCATGGACGGCGTCGGCGGCAAGGACCTGCGCGGCCTGATCGAGGAGTTCCGCAAGCAGGCCGGCGTCGTCGTCCTGGTCGGCGCCAGCGAGGGCAAGGCCGCCGTGGCCGTCGCCGTCGCCCCCGACCTGACGGCCCGGTTCAACGCCGCCGAGCTGGCCCGCGCCGCCGTCCTCGCCATGGGCGGCCAGGGGGCCGGCGGCAAGCCCGACTTCGCCCAGGGCGGCGCCCCCGACGACAGCCGCGCGGCCGAGGGCGTGGCGGCGGTGAGGGCCGCCCTCCTCGGCGCCTGACGCCGGGCAGGGGCGCGCGCCGCCGCGGCCGCCCCCTTCCTGGGCCCCTTGACTCCCCCATCGTCAGCGGGGGCACGACCGCTCGCATGAGCTTCCGGCTCTCCGCAGAGGGAGACGTCGCCGTCCTCGCCCTCGACCGGCCGCCCGTCAACGCGCTGGATCCGGCGCTCGTGGCCGCGCTCGAGCCGGCGGTGGCCGACCTCGCCCGCTCGCGGCCCCGGGGCCTGGTGCTGACCGGCGAGGGCCGGGCCTTCTCCGCCGGGGTCGACACCCGCGCCTTCGCCGCCTGCGACTCCGCCGGGCGGGCGGCGATGATTCTCGCCATCACCCGCGTGGTCGGGAAGCTCTACGCCCTGCCGTTTCCGGTGGTCGCCGCCGTCAACGGCCATGCCATGGGCGGCGGCTTCGTGCTGATGCTGACCGGCGACGTGCGCATCGCCACCGACGATCCTGCGGCCCGCTTCGGCCTGCAGGAAGCCCAGGCCGGCATCCCGTTCCCCGCCGGGCCGCTGGAAGTGATCCGCGCCGAGCTGTCGCCCGAGCTGCTGCGCCGCCTCACCCTGACCAGCGTCGCCGTCGGCTCGGCCGCGCTGCACGCCCTGGGCGTCGTCGACCGCCTGGCGCCGGCGGGGGAGGGCGTCGCCGCGGCGGCGGACCAGGTCCGCGTCCTGGCCGCCCAGCCCGGCTTCTCCCTGGTCAAGGCCCAGCTCCGCCGCCCGACCGTTCGGCGGCTGGAAGCCCTGGCCGCCGCTGGCGAGGATCCCCTGATCGCCGCGCTGGACCCGCCTGACGCGCCCTGACTTCCGAATGGGCCGGAGAAACCGCCATTTCCTCGCGGGGAAGCGAGAGTCCGGGCGCTTTCCATTAAGAATGCGAATCGGTCGCATCGCCACTTGACCGCCGCCGCGTCGCCTCCTTAGAGACGCGATTGATAATCGTTCGCAACGTCGGTGGAATTCGTCATGTCGCCTCGCGCCCTCCTTCTCGCCTCCAGCCTGCTCGTCGCCCTGCCGCTGGGCGGCCTCGCCCATGCCCGGGAGGACGACGGGGGAACCACGGTCGGCGCCCTCACCGTCGAGGGCGAGCGGGCCCAGGCCACGGCCGGCGCCACCGGCCTCTCCCTCACCCTGCGCGAGACGCCCCAGTCGGTGACCCGGATCGACGCCGAGCGGATCGAGGATTTCGCCCTGACCGACGTCAACGTCCTGCTGTCGGGCGTGGTCGGGGTCAATGTCGAGGCGGTGGAGACCGACCGGACCTATTTCAATTCGCGCGGTTTCGACATCGCCAGCTTCCAGGTCGACGGCGTCGGCCTGCCGCTGATCTGGGGCATCCAGTTCGGGGCGCTGGACACGGCGATCTTCGAGCGGGTGGAGGTGATCCGCGGCGCCAACGGCATGGCGGCCGGGGTCGGCAATCCCTCGGCCACGGTCAACTACGTTCGCAAGCGCCCGACGCCGGAAGCCCGGGGCCGGCTGTCGGCGTCCTACGGCGCCTGGGACCAGCGCCGGCTGGAGCTGGACATCTCCGGCCCGCTCGACAGCGCCGGGACCCTGGCCGGCCGCCTCGTCTACACCAACACCGACGGGGACTCCTGGCTCGACTACTACCACGTCAACCGCAACGTCCTCTATGGGGTGGCGACCTGGGAGGTCTCGCGCGACCTCACCCTGACGGCCGGCTATTCCTGGCAGGAGAACCTCTCCGACGGGGTGCTGTGGGGCTCGCTGCCGCTGACCTGGTCGGACGGGACGCGGATCCGGTACGACCGCTCGGCCTCGACCTCGGCCGACTGGACCTACTGGGACACCCGCGACCAGAGCGGCTTTGTGGAGGCGCGCTACGCCCTCGCCGGCGGCTGGAGCGCCCGGGCCAGCTACACCCGCCGGGTCTTCGACGAGAACGCGAAGCTGCTCTACGCCTTCGGCTATCCGGATCCGGCGACGGGCCTCGGCGTCGCGGGCATGAGCGGCCGCTATCCCTCGCGCTACGAGCAGGACCTGTTCGCCGCCGAGGCGTCCGGGCCGCTGACCCTCTTCGGCCGCGAGCACGAGGTGGTGCTGGGCGTCACCGCCGCCGAGGGCGACGGCCGCGAGCACGAGGACTTCGCCGCCGTCTTCCCGGCCTATCCGGCGGTCCAGGACTGGGGCCGGCTGCAGGTCGCCGAGCCGGCCTATCCCGGCGCCTATCTCGCGGCGGACACCGCCGACCGCCTGAACCGCCTCTACGGCGCGGCGCGGCTGAGCCTCTCCGATCGGCTGAAGGCGGTGGTCGGCTTCAACGCCATCGACCTGGAGTCTTCCGGCTTCTCCTACGGCGCCGACCAGGCCCGTTCGGAGACCAAGGTCAGCCCCTATGCCGGGGTGGTCTTCGACCTCGACGCGCGGCTGTCGCTCTACGCCAGCTATTCGGACATCTTCAACCCGCAGTCCGAGGTCGACGTCACGCATCGCCGCCTCGACGCCGCCCAGGGCAGGAGCTGGGAGGCGGGCATCAAGAGCGAGTGGTTCGGCGGCCGGCTCTACGCCTCGGCGGCGGTGTTCAGGGCCGAGCAGTCGAACCTCGCCGAATGGGCCGGGACCTTCCCCGGCGGCCAGAGCTACCACCGCGGCGTCGACACGACCGCCGAGGGCTACGAGCTGGAGGTCGCCGGGGCCATCGGCGATCGCTGGACGCTGGCCGGCGGCTGGACGCAGCTGTCGGTGGAGGACGCCGCCGGCGCCGACACCCGCACCTTCCTGCCCCGCCGATCGCTGAAGCTGACCACGACCTGGACGGTTCCGGAGGCGCGCGGCCTCAAGCTCGGCGCCGCGGTCCGCTGGCAGGACGAGACGACCCTGCAGGACCTCGTCCTCATCCGCCAGGCGCCCTACGCGGTGGTCGACGTCATGGGCGGCTTCGACCTGACGCCCTCTGTCCGGGCGACGGTCAACGTCCGGAACCTCCTCGACGAGACCTACCTGACCAGCCTGATGTGGAACCAGTCCTGGTACGCCTCGCCGCGCGCGGCGAGCGTGCGCCTGGACTGGCGGTTCTAGCGGCCGTGGCGCGCCTCGACGCCGCCCGGCGGGCCGTGCGGCCGGTGCTGACCTTCGCCCACCGCTGGGTCGGCCTGGCCACGGCGGGATTCCTGTTCGTCTCGGGCCTCACCGGGGCGGTGATCTCCTGGGACCACGAGCTGGACGACCTGCTCAACCCGCACCTGATGGCGGCGCGGTCGGGAGAGGGGGCGGCCAGGGCCTCCCTCGACCTCGCCCGCGCCATTGAGGCGCGCGATCCCCGGGTGATGGTCACCTGGGTTGCCCTGGCGCCCGAGCCGGGCGCCACGCTGGAGTTCGGCGTCGAGCCGCGCCGCGACCCGGCCACCGGCCGGCTGTTCGAGCCCGGCTACAACCAGGTCTTCGTCGATCCGGCCACGGGCGACGAGCAGGGCCGGCGCGAATGGGGCGCGGTCTGGCCGATCACCGGCGAGACCTTCGTCTCCTTCCTCTATGTGCTGCACTACAGCCTGCACCTGCCGGAGATGTGGGGGATCGACCGCTGGGGGGTCTGGCTGCTGGGCGGCGTGGCGATGCTGTGGACGGTCGACTGCCTCGTCGGCTTCTGGCTGACCCTGCCGCCCCGGCCGCGCGATCCGGCGGCGGCGGCCGGCTTCTGGCGGCGCTGGAAGCCGGCCTGGACGATCAAGCGCGGCGCCAGCGCCTACCGCCTGAACCTCGACCTCCACCGCGCCTTCGGCCTGTGGCTGTGGGGCGTGCTGTTCACCGTGGCCTTCACCGCCTTCTCGCTGAACCTCTACGCCGAGGTCTTCTATCCCCTGCTGTCCCGGGTCTCGACGGTGACGCCCGGACCCTTCGAACTGCGCAGCCCGGCGCCGCTGCACGCGCCGGTCGTGCCGCGCAGGACCTACGCCGAGATCGTCGCGACGGCCCGGGTCGAGGCGGCCCGGCGCGGCTGGACGGCGCCGGCGGGCGGCGCCTTCTATTCTCCCGGGTTCGGCGTGTACGGCGTCGGTTTCTACGAACCCGGCGGCGACCACGGCGCGGCCGGCGTCGGCCCGCCCTGGCTCTATTACGACGGCCTCGACGGCCGCTACCTGGGCGACCGCCTGCCGTGGAAGGGCACGGCCGCCGACCTCTTCGTCCAGGCCCAGTTCCCGCTTCACTCGGGCCGCATCCTGGGCCTTCCCGGCCGCATCCTGATGTCCGCGACCGGCCTTGTGGTGGCGCTGCTCAGCGTCACCGGCGTGGTGGTCTGGTGGAAGAAGCGGCGGGGGCGGAGCCTCCGCCGCCGGCGCGCGCTCAGCCGCCCCGCAGGATGACGGCGCCCAGCGCCAGGATCAGCGCCGTCATGAGCGTCAGGCCCAGCCGGTCGGCCCAGGGCGCGGGCCGGTCCGGCGGCGCCTCGCCGGTCCAGGCCAGGGCGCGCTCGCGGGCGATCATGAACAGCGGGAAGGTGACGCTGATCGCCACCAGGAAGCCCAGCAGGATGTAGGCCCAGACGTGGCTGATCCCGAGGCGCCGCGCCTCGTGGATCATGAAGGCCGACGCGGCCAGGAACAGCGCCAGCAAGTCGACGGTGATCGAGCGGCCGGCCGGCGTCGTCCGCGTCTCGATCACGAAGTCGACGCCGGCGCCGACCAGGCCGCCGAGGTCCCGCACGCCCCCGAAATAGGCGAGGTTCTGGCTCCAGGTCGCGGCCAGGGCCGCGAGCGCCGCCAGCCCGTAAAACAGGCACAACTGCTTCTGGACCCGTGTCATTCCCGCCCCGCCCGGGTCGCCGTTTACATAGCGACGCTATGTAACTAACGGTCCCGAAGGTTTTGTGTCCAGCGTGATCGCCGGAGAGTATCGATGCCGCGTCGTTCCGCGGACCAGGCGGCGATTACCCGCAAGCGTATCCTGCAGGCCGCCCGGGCGGCGTTCGCGGAGCTGGGCTTCGCCGGCGCGGCGACGACCGCCATCGCCCGCCGGGCGGGGGTCACCGAAGGGGCGCTCTACTACCACTTCAGGAACAAGAGGGACCTGTTCCGCCAGGTCTTCCTGGCGCTGGAGGCGGAGCTGGCCGCGCACGCCCGCGCCGCCGCGCGCGCGGGCGAGCCGATGGCCGCCTTCCTGGCCGGGGCCCGGGCGGCGCTCGACCTGTGCGTCCGGCCCGACTTCAAGCGCATCGTCATGATCGAGGGGCCCACCGTCCTGGGCGACGCCGGCTGGCGCGGCCCGGACGCGGGCGTCGGCCTCGACGCGGTGGCCCGCGGCCTGCGCGGCATCGCCGGGTCTGACCGCCTGTCCATGGCCAGGGCCCGCGGCCTGGCGGTGCTGGTCATGGGCGCGATGAACCAGGTCATCATCGCCGTCGCCAGGGAGGAACCCGACGTCGAGGCCGACGCCAGCCTGCGCGACCTGGAACGGATGATCCGCGCCCTGCTGGCGGCCTGACGACAGGCGCGCGGTCTCGCCCGGCCGCCGAGGGGCGGGAACGGGCGGCGCCCGCTTCTTCGTCCTACCAGGCCCGGCGCGCCCAGGATCCGGCGGCGGCCTGCGGGGCGGGGCCGGCGAGGGCTTCGAAGGCGGCGACGATGTCGGCCTCGCCGAACACCTCCGGGGCCTGGAAATGGGCGAAGACCAGGGCGGTGATCATGGCGTCGACCACCCGGGCGAACTGCTCCACGGGCATGGGCAGCTGGTCGGCCGGCAGGATCTGGGCGAAGCCGCGGGCCATCTGGCGACAGGTCTCGGCGGTCTGGGCCGCCACCTTCGCCCGCAGGTCCTCGTGGGTGAGCAGATAGAGGAGGAACGAGGCGGAGGCTGCCGCCATGGGCCGCCGACGCCGGGCCTGGGCGGCCACGGCCTCGCCCAGGATGCGCATCTGGACGCGCAGCGGGGCGCCGGGCTCGAACTCGGCCTCGATGGGGACCAGCTGGCTCTCGACCACCTCGAGCAGCAGGTCCTCGCGGCTGGCGAAATTGCCGTGAATGGCGCCGCGGGTCATGCCGGCGCGGGCGGCGACCTCGTCCAGCGAGGTGCGGTCGAAACCCTTCTCGGCGATCAGGGCGGCGGCCGCCTCGACCACGGCCCGGCGCGTGCGCTGGCGCTTGTCGCCCTTGGGAACGCCCTTCCTGCCGGCCATGCAAAATCCGATACCGATCCGTATTAAATACGGGGCGGTATTCAGCACGGATCGTCGCCGGGGGAAAGGGCGCCCGGGCGCGATCCCTCTAGCATCCCGGCCGGTTTCGCGTCTCGCACGAACCCGTGAGGCCAGACGCCCGCGCAGGGCGAGGCGCGCGATTGATCCGGATCAATTCGCGCGAGGGCGGACCGTGGCCCGCTGGCGCCATGGCGGGCGAGACGACATCGGGGACCCCGGCCCGCGGCCCCTGGGCGGTCGCGGCCTTCTTCGCCCTGACCGCGGCGCTGTCCCTGCCGCTGTGGTGGCTGGGCTCGGCCACCGGGGCGCGGCTGCTGCCGGGCCTGCCGGTGAGCGGGCTGATGGCCTTCTGCCCGGCGCTGGCCGCCCTCGTCCTCGCCCGGCGCGAAGGGACCGCCCGCGCCCTGCTCGCCCGCCTCGTCGACGCCAGGGCCGCCGGCGCTGGCTGGCTGGCCTTCGCGCTCGTCGCCATGCCCGCCGTGGCGCTGCTCGCCTGGCTGTGGAAGACGGCGGCCGGGGACCCGCTGCCCCCGCCGGACCTTCCCTGGGCCCTCGCGCCGCTGCTGTTCCTCGCCTTTCTCGCCGCCGCCCTGGGCGAGGAGCTGGGCTGGACGGGCTTCGTGCTCGACCCCCTTCGCGCACGCCTGGGCGCCCTGGGCGCGGCGCTGCTGATCGGCGCCGTCTGGGCCGTCTGGCACCTCGTTCCCTTCCTGCAGGCGGGCCGGGCGGCCGACTGGATCGCCTGGCAGATGCTCAAGACCGTGGCCGCCCGCGTGGTCATGGTCTGGCTCCACCAGCGGGGCGGACGCAGCGTCTTCGTCGTGGCCGTGTTCCACGCCGCCAGCAACCTCAGCTGGATGATGTTCCCGAACCTGGGCTCGCACTACGACCCGAGGGCCACGGCCCTGATCGTCTCGGCCGGGGCGGTCGCGCTCGTCCTCGCCGGCGGCCTCAGGGCTCAGCCCGGCGCACCGTCCGCGGGCTCGCCCCGGTCCAGCGCTTGAACGCCCGCGAAAAGGCGGCCGGGTCGGAGAAGCCGACGAGATAGGCGGTCTCGTTGACCGACACCCGCCGCCCGGCCAGGTAGTGCAGCGCCAGCCGCCGGCGCAGGTCGTCGAGCACCCCGGCGAAGGTCGTCCCCTCGGCCTTCAGCCGGCGGAACAGGGTCGCCCGGCTCATGCCCAGCCGGGCGGCGATGGACTCGACCCCGATCTCGCCCGTGTGCAGCACCGGCATCAGCAGGCTCTCCACCCGTCCGCGCACGGTGCGGCTGCTCTGGAGGCTCGTCAGCAGGGCCTCGGCGCGTTCGCTCAGGATGCCGAAGGCGTAGCGCGGCGTCGGCCGCAGGCGCTGGGCCAGCCAGTGCGGCGCCAGCAGGGCGGCGTTGCGCGCGGCGCCGAACGCCACCGGAACCTCGAAGATGCGGTCGTACTCGGCCCGGTGCGGCGGCTCGGCGTGGGTCACCTCCAGGCGCGTGATGAATGGCCGGCCGTCGGCATAGGGCCGGGCCCCCAGGGCCATGCGGGCGAAGGTCGACTCGGTCAGTTCGGGGAAGGCGTCGGAGTCGGCGCGGTTGTCGACCAGCCACAGCCCCTCCGCCTCGGGATGCAGGGTGAACCGGTCGCCGTCGACCAGGCCGTCGACCTCGACCACCAGCTGGCCGTAGCGGTTCAGCTGGGCGAAGGCGTGCAGCATGGTCTCGGCCGCGTCGGCGATCAGCCCCACCACCGAGAACTCCGACATGGCGATCTCCTCGGCGCAGTGCAGCGCCAGGGCGGTGTCGCCGGTCAGGGCCTTGCCCGCGGCCATCAGGGCGACATAGCGGCCGAACGGGATCCGGGCGTCCTGGTCCTCGAGGTCGGCCAGGGCGATCCCCGACCGTTCGGCCAGCGCCCACTCCGCCGCCCCGCGCCGCAAGGCGGTCAGGAACAGGCCGCGGGCCAGGCCGGCCGAAACCGTCGCTTCAGCCATGGGCGGGCCGTTCCGTGAAACCGGCGGTCAAGTCTCTGCTTCCGGGCGTCATGGTCGCGGCGCGCGGCCTCCTTCAGCCTGACCCTGTCCGCGTCGTCCCATGGGTGCAAGCTTGAACCGCGTTCCATCTCCCCGCGCCGAAAACGCCTCCCTCGAAGCGAGCGGGCGACCGGCATGAGCCTCCTCGATGGACTGGTCCTCGCCCACGTCGCCGGCGGGACCGTCGGCCTGGCGTCCGGCGCGCTCGCCCTCGTGGCCCGCAAGGGCGCGCCGGTTCACCGCGCGGCGGGAACGGCCTTCTTCGTCGCCATGCTGGTCATGGCGGGCCTGGGCGCCGTCGTCGGCGCCGTCCGCGGCCAGACGATCAACGTCGTCGCGGGGAGCTTCACCACCTACCTGGTCGCCACCGCCTGGCTGGCGGTGAAGCGGCCGCAAGCCTCCGTCGGCCTCGCCGAACGCCTGCTGGCGGCCTTCATCGCCGTCTTCGTCGCCGCCGGCGGCGCGGCGACCTTGCTGATCGCCGCCAGTCCCACCGGCGCGGCGGACGGCGTCCCCTGGCCGGCGGCCGCGGCCTTCGTCGCCGTGGCGGCGCTGGCGGGGGCGCTGGACCTGCGGGTGATCCGCCGGGGCGGGCTGGCCGGCGTCGCGCGCCTCTCGCGGCACCTGTGGCGCATGTGCCTGGCCCTCGCCATCGCCGCCGCCGCCTTCTTCCTCGGCCAGGCCGACGAGATCCCCCGGGCGCTGCGCGGCGGCCACCTGGCGATCCCGCCGCTGGCGGCCCTCGCCGCCCTGGCGTTCTGGATGATCCGCCTGCGCCTCGGCCGCGCCCCCCGCACCGACCCGGCGCCGGCGGCTTGAATCGCCGCCGCCGGGCCCTAAGCTCGCCCCGCTGGCCGGACCGGCCGCAGCGGGAGGGCGGCCATGATCGATCCGAACGGCATCGCCCACATCCAGCTGACCGTGCGCGACGTCGCCGCCAGCCGGCCCTTCTACCACCGGCTGCTGCACGAGACCTTCGGCATGGCCGTGCAGTACGACATCCCCGGCCAGGTCTACTACTGCATCGGCGGCCGCACCGGCATCGTCATCCGGCCGGCGCCGCCGGAGCATGCGGACACCGCCTTCGACCAGGGCCGCGTCGGCCTGCATCACTTCTGTTTCCGACTGCGCTCGCGAGAGGACATCGACGCCCTGCACGCCGTGCTGGTCGACCTGGGCGCCCGCATCGTCCGCGCGCCGGAGGAGGGCCCCTGGGCGTCCGGCTACTATTCGGTGCTGTTCGAGGACCCCGACGGCATCCGCATCGAGGCTGTCCACATTCCCGGCGCCGGCAACCTGCCGGCCGCGCGGACAGGGCCGCTGACCCCGCCGCCGTCCTAGGGTCCGGACTCAATACCGCTCATCCCGGCGAATGCCGGGGCCCAGATGGAATGGCGCAGGCGCGGGTTCTACAGGCGCCGAGGCCATCCCTTCAGCGTCGGCGCTATGAGATCTGGATCCCGGCATTCGCCGGGATGAGCGGATGGTAGGGGCAAGCCATTGAATTTGCTGGAACCCTATTGAGTCCGGACCCTAACGGAGGGGCGAGCGGCCGTGGAAGGGGTCGAAGCCGGCTCTCTTCCTGGCGAACCGCGTCCCGACATCGCGGCGCAGGGCCAGACGACGGCCTGGGCCGGCCTCGCGGCGAGGCCGGCCCCGCTCCGGTGACGAAAGCCGTCTTTCACGCCAGGTCCGTGGCGCCGCTTCGTCGTCCCGCCCTCGACGGCGACGAGTCGTGGCCCCGAGCGCCGCATTCGACTATCAGACCGCCGTGACCCAGCCGCCCGCCCATCGCCTGTCCGTGGCCCCCATGATGGACTGGACCGACCGCAACTGTCGCGTGTTCCATCGGGGGCTGACGCGGCGGGCGTTGCTGTATACGGAGATGGTGACCACCGGGGCCGTGCTGCACGGCGACCGGGAGCGGCTGCTGGGCTACGATCCCTCGGAGCATCCGGTGGCGCTGCAGCTGGGCGGGTCGACGCCGGCGGAGTTGGCCGCCGCCGCGCGCATCGGCGAGGACCTGGGCTACGACGAGATCAACCTCAACGTCGGCTGCCCCTCCGACCGGGTGCGCAGCGGCCGCTTCGGCGCCTGCCTGATGCGCGAGCCGGCGCTGGTCGCCGACTGCATGGCGGCCATCGGCGCGGCGGTGCGCGCGCCGGCGACGGTGAAGTGCCGCATCGGCGTCGACGACCAGGACCCGGCCGAAAGCCTCTTCACCCTGGTCGACCTCTGCGCGGCGGCGGGGGTGCGGACCTTCATCGTCCACGCCCGCATGGCCTGGCTCGAAGGCCTGTCACCGAAGGAGAACCGCGAGATCCCCCCGCTCGACCACGCCCTGGTCCACCGGCTGAAGCGCGAGCGGTCCGACCTGACCGTCGTCCTCAACGGCGGGATCGATTCGCTGGACGCGGCGCTGGGCCACCTGGACCGGGTCGACGGGGTGATGCTGGGGCGCGCCGCCTATCACACGCCGGCGATCCTGGGCGAGGTCGACGCCCGCGTCTTCGGCGAAGGCCGGACGGTGGATCCGTTCGAGGCGGTCGAACGCTACCGGCCCTATATGGCCCGGCGCCTGGCCGCCGGCTTCCACCTGGCCGGGATGACCCGCCACATGCTGGGCCTCTTCCACGGCCGCCCGGGCGCCCGGGCCTGGCGGCGCATCCTGACGGTGGAGGGGGTCAAGCCCGGCGCCGGCCTGGAGGTCGTCGACGCCGCCCTGGCCGCGGTGTCCGGGGACCTGGCCGCATAGTCGGGCGGGGGGCTCTGGCCGGCCGGCGTCGCTCACCAGGCCGCGTCGTGGGTCCCCAGCGGCTCGCTGGGGCGTCGCCAGCGGGGCGGGGTGGCGGCCATGGTCGCGGGGAAGCGCAGGAAGCTCACCGGACCGAACCCCGCCGTCTCGCGCAGCGACCAGCCGGCCAGCTCGCCGGGCGTGAACGGGCTCGCCGCGTCCGCGTGCAGGCCCAGGCTCCGCACCCACATCGCCGTCCGGGTCAGGGAGACGCGCACCCGCCAGCTGCCGCCGTCCTGGGCGCGCCGGCGCAGGGCGACCATCGTCCCGAAGGCGGCTAGGTAGCCCGTCGTATAGTCATTGACCGCCGCGGGCAGCAGCGCCGGCTCGCCGCCCCCGTCCGGGGCGCCGCCCTGGACATGGGCCATGCCGCTGACGGTCTGGGCCAGCTGCTCCCAGCCCGGCCGCTCCGCCCAGTCGCCGTCGTGGCCGTAGCAGTTGATCGAGACGTGGACGATCCCGGGCCGCCGCGCCGCCATCGCCTCGGCCGAAAAGCCCAGCCGGTCCAGCGCCCCCGAACGGTAGCCCTGCGAGAAGACGTCGGCCTCCGCCGCCAGCGCCCACAGCCGCTCGCGTCCGGCCAGGGTCTTCAGGTCCAGGACCGCGCAGCGCTTGCCATGGCCGGTGTCGGCGACGAAGGGCGGGACGCTGGGCAGGCCCGGGCCCGAGATGTGCAGCACCTCGGCCCCGTGCGCCGCCAGGGTGCGGGCGCAGGCCGGCCCGGCCAGCACGCGGGTCAGGTCCAGAACCCTGACCCCCGACAGCGGCCCGTCGCCCTCGGCGGGGAAGGGGACCGGCGGCCCCTCGCCGATCCGGGTCACCTCGACCAGCGGTGTGGCGGCCAGGCGCCGGCCCTGATCGCTCCGGTCCCATTCGCCCGGCGAGCGGACCATGGCCGCGCAGAGCCCGGCCTTCGCGGCCGCGGCCTCCAGGTCCGCCGCCCGCCAGCCGGCCAGGGCCGCGCGCACGGCCTCGGGCCTGTCCTCGCAGCCGAGCAGGGCCAGATGCCCCCGGCTGTCGTCGAAGCTGGGGTGCAGGTAGACGAACCGGCCGTCGCCGCAGGGCAGGAAGCCGTTGGCCGCCGTCGTCGGCAGATCGCGGGCGGGGGCGAGGGCCGGATCCTCGAACCGCTGGAACAGGAAGCTGATCAGCGAGGCGGCCGCCTCGCGGGTGTCGACCGCCGCCGCCTGGGAGACGCCGGTCCGCGTCCGCCAGATCGCGCCCGCCTCGGCCGCCCCGGCCGCCAGGGCCGCCGCCGCCGCCGCCTCGCCGTAGAAGGGCGTCGCCAGCGCCGGCGGACCCATCCTGACGGCGGTCTCGCCCCAGCCGCCGGGCGACAGCGCGGCCAGCGCCTCGATGGCCCGTCTCGCGGCGGTCACAGGCCCGCCTCCCTGAACCAGGCGCGCAGCGCGGCGGTCTGGCGCGCGTAGCGGTCGGCCCGGCCCGAGGCGCGGCGGTGCAGGGGCTCGCGCACCTGCCAGACGCTGGCGGTCTTCACCGCGCCCGCCCGGCGGTGCGCGTCGAGCATCCCCGCGTCCGGCGCCAGCCCCAGGAAGGCGGTCAGCCGCGCCAGCGCCGGGGCCGGGTCGGCGACGAAGGCGTCGTAGTCGAAATCGAGCACGTCGTCCGGATAGAGCGTCCGCCAGTGCGCCGCCAGCCGCCGCTCCTGGGCCAGGAAATGGCCGGCGTCCATCAGGTCGAGGGCGTAGGCCATGCCGGGGTCCAGGTGCAGGAAGAACACCGACAGGGCGTTGTCCACGGGCGCGCGGACGGTGTGGACGATCTTCGCCGCCGGGAACATCCGCTTGATCAGCCCCACGTGCAGGATGTTGTCGGGCCGCTTGTCGGTGACGAGGCCGGCGCCCGGAAAGCGGGCGAGGAGGCCCTCGCGGTAGCGCGCCGCCAGGGACTCCGCCGGGGCCTCGGCCAGGCCGAGCGGCCAGCGGGGCAGGGCCTCGCGCGCCAGGGCGGGCAGCAGGTCCAGCTCGCCGCCGGCGGCGACCCGCGGGTGGCCGGCCAGCACCTGCTCGACCAGGGTCGAGCCCGACCGGAACATGCCGCAGACGAACACCGGAGCGGGGCCGGGCGCGGCGTCGGCGGCGGGGCGGGGCGCGGGTTCGGGGAAGGCCGCGATCAGGGCCTCGACGAGCGCCTCCTGGGCGGAACGGTCGTAGCGGCCGGTGCCCGGCGGCGCGGCGGCGCGGCTGGCGGCGTTGGCGGCGGCGGCGGCCTCGAAGGCGCCGTCGAAGTCGCCGGCGGCGTCGAGCATCCGGGCGAGGGCGAAGCCCAGCGCCGCCCGGTCCGCCGGCGGGGCCGGCGCGGCCAGCGCCGATCGCAGCCGGTCGATCATCGGGTCGTCCGGCCCCCGCGGCGCGATCAGCCCGGCCAGCCGCGCCAGCGCCAGCGCGTGGCCGGGCTCCAGGGCCAGGATCCGGTCGTAGGCCTCCCGCGCCGCCTCGCGCCGGCCGAGGTCCTCGCGGAGGTTGCCGAGGTTGAGCAGGGCGGGGACGTAGCGGGGGTTGATCGCCAGGGCCGCGGCCAGCTCGGCCTCGGCCTCGGCGTGGCGGCCGAGGTCGTCGGTGAGGATCACGGCGCGGTTGAGGCGGACCTCCTCGGGCCCCTCGACGCCCCGGTCGAGCGCCTGGCGATAGGAGGCCAGCGCCGCGTCCGGCCGCCCGGCCCGGCGCTGCAGCAGGGCGAGATTGAACCAGCTGTCCGGCAGGTCGGGCCAGCGCGCCAGCAGCTGCTCATAGGCCGCCAGCGCCTCGTCCGTCCGGCCCGCCCGGCGCAGCCGGGCGGCCCGGCCGAGGAGGCTCTCGAGGGAATCCGACATCGGCGCATAGAAGGCCGTCTCGGCCCGCCGCTCAAGTCAGGGCTTGAGGATCAGCGCCGTGCGCGTGGCCTCGAAGGCGGTGAGGCGGCCCAGGTAGCTCATGCCGAGCAGCGAGGTGTGCAGGCCCTTTTCGATGACCAGGGCCTCGACGTTCTCGACGCTGGCCCCGGCGACGGTGACCCGGGCCAGGCGCACGGCGGCGGCGCGGGCGCGGCCGTCGGCGGTCATGATCTCGTAGCGGTAGTCGAGCCGGGCCGGGTCATAGCCCAGCCGGCGGGCGTCCTCGACGGTCAGGGCGACGGCGGTGGCGCCGGTGTCGACGAGGAAGCGGACGGCGCGGCCGCCGACATCGCCCTCGGCCCAGTAGTGGCCGTCGGCGGCCTTGGCGATCTGGCCGACGGGGCCGGAAGCCGGTTCGGGGGCGGGCCGGGCCGCCGGCCGCAGGACCTCGACCTGGTGGGCCGGGTCGAGGCTGACCACCGCCCGCGCGGCGCCGACCGCAGACAGGGCGCCGATCGCCGCGATCGCCACGAACCTGATCATCCGACACCCCGCCCTGCTGGCTTCGCCGGGGCCGTTTCTCGCCCCGTTCGCCGCCACCCTACGCGCGACGGGTTTGCAATGCGTGAAGGGGCGCGCGGCCTTGCCCAAACCGGAACGGCTTGGAATAGTCGACGCCGCCTGGAAGTGCGTCGCGTCGTTCGGCCGCCCGTCGACGGACATCCGGCGAACAGTGCAGGGGCGTTCGCGTTGGTCGACAGTGCATCCGCGGCGGGTTTCCACGACGCGTTGAGGCCGTGGCTGGACAGCCCGGAAGACATGACCCGCGTCGCCCAGGTCGCGGCGGAGGGGATCGAAGAAGACCTCCTGCGCGATCTCACGCCCGACGCGGTCCGGGCCTATCCCCTGCTCAGGGCCGAGAGTCTCGCGGCGGCCATCGTCGGTCCGGACGGCCGCATCGTCGCCGCCAGCGCGGTCTTCGCGGCCGAGAGGGCGGAGCGGCATGTCGACGCCGCGATCGTCGGCGAGGTCCTGCGCACCGGCCAGACAAGGGTCGTCCCCGCCTCGGCCGAGGGGGAGGCCGGCGGCCAGGACTGCCTCATGCTGGCCTACGGCGCGGGCGTTCAGGCGGCGCGCTGGATCCTGCCGGTCGAGATCAGGGACCGGGCCGAACTGGCCGGCGGGCACGTGGTGGTGATCGCGGCGGTGACCAGCCCGCGCGCGACCCCGCTCAGGGCGGCCTGCGAGACCTTCGGCCTAACCGGCCTGCAGACGCGCGTGGCGATGGCCACGATCCGCCGCGGCTCCATCATGGACGCCGCGGCCGAGCTTGGGATCGCCTACGACACGGCGCGCCAGGCCCTGTCGGAGGCGATGCGGCGCGTCGGCGCCAGGCGGATGCCGGGACTGGTCGGGGTTCTCGCGTCGCTGGCCTTCGGCGTGCTGCCGGATGCGGCGGGCGCCGCGGGGCTGCTCGAGGACATCTGGGGCCTTTCGGGCCGCCAAGCGTCGCTGGCCCTGCTGATCGCCGAGGGCCTTTCGCGGGATGCGGCGGCGGCGCGGCTGGGCGTTTCGCGGGCCACGGCCAAGAAGGAGCTTGATCGCATCTACGCCTCCCTCGGCGTCGCCAGCGCGGCGGCGCTGGCGCGGGTCGTCGTCGAGGCGCAGGCCCTGTCCTGGACCACCGCCGCGACCCGGGGCGACGCTCCCCCGATCCACGACCAGGCGGAGCCCTTGCGCATGACGCCCCGCGACGATGGCACGGTCGTCGCCTGGAGCGACTACGGCCCCGCGTCGGGCAGGCCGGTTCTCGTCGTCCACAGCAGCATGACCTCGCGCCCGGCGGGTCGGGGGCTCGTGTCGGCCCTGCAGGCGGCGGGCTATCGGCCAATCGCCATCGACCGGCCGGGATTTGGCATGTCGGACCCCGTCGCGGGGGCCGAGCCGGGCCGCCACGATCCGTTCGAGGTCGCGGCCCGGGACGTCGTCATGCTTTGCGGCAAGCTCAAGATCGCCTCGCTCGACATCGTCGCCCGCGGCGGGGCCCAGCACGTGCTGGCCATCGCCGACCTTGCGCCCGACCTGGTCGACCGGGTGGTCCTGGTCAATCCCGACCCGCACACGCAGGAGCAGGGCCGCCGCCAGGGACCGCTGGGCGCGTTCAAGGAAGCCTATTTCCGCAATCCGCGCCTGGTCGCCGTCATGGCTCGCCTGATCGCCGCGCACCTTACCCCGGAGCGCATGGCGCGCATCATGGAGCGCTCGTTCGCCGGCAGTCCGCCGGACGTGGAGGCGATGCGCGACCCCCGGACCCTGGCCGACTATTACCGGGCGGTGAGACTGTTCGCGGCCGGACGGATCGCCGGCTACGTCAACGAACAGATCGCCCTGGCCACGCTCTCCGCACCGGAGCCGCGGCCTCAGCACCGGCGCTGGACGATCCTGGTCGGAGAGCACGACGTGCTGCACGATCCCGCCGACGTCCGCGCCTACTGGCGGCGAATCCTGCCGCGGGCCGAATGCGTCGAGGTGAAGGGCGCCGGCCGCTTCCTCGCCATGACCCGACCCGAACTGGTCGTGCGCGCGCTGGAGGCCATCGCCTGAGCGGCGCCGTCCTGACGCACGCGACCACCCCACAAATTGGGATATGCGCCCGCCGGTCCGGCCGCCAGAGTCCGCGACGACCCCGCAGTGACGCGGGCGCTTGAGTACGGTGGTCGGTGGATGAAGGGGATGCGGGGACGGTCGTGGGCTGTGGCCCTGGCGGCCTTCGGTCCGCTCTTCGCGACGACGGCGACGGCGAACCCGGCGTGGGCGCCGGACCCGTCGGTCGTCTTCTACTGGTGCAACGCCCTGCCCGCCGGCGCGGAGATGGCCGCCTACCAGTCGCGGATATACCGCCAGCAGCTGGCGGACGGCGAGTTCCCGGATTCGGGGCGGCCGGCGGAGGCGTTCCGGCGCGAGCTCGGCCGCGACGGCGTGTGGGACGTCGGCATCGTCAACTGCCTGGGGCCTTTCGAAACCGCGCGCGAGGCGGCGAACGACCGCGCCCTGAAGGCGCGGCTGAACCGCCTGGACGGCTGGACCGTCTTCACGGCGGACCGGGATTGAAGGGCGCGATCCGCATGCGCGCCGGACCCGTCGACGACATTCAAAGGAACAAGCCGCGCGCCGGTGAAATGGCGCCGCCGCGCGGACATTGGAGGACGACATGAACAAGACGACGATCGCCGCGGCGCTGGCCGCGGCCTGCGGCCTGATGCTTCCCGCATCCAGCCTGGCCCAGTCGGGATATTCGAGCTGGTACTACCACGGTGAAAGCGATGGCGTCGAAGTCTACTACGCCGTGAAGGTCAACAGCGACGAACTGCGGGTCGCCTGGAAGTGCGTGAACACCACCGGCGAGGCGAAGGCCTGCTCGATCGGCGCCGGCGATTCCAAATACTACTTCTGCCGTCGCAACGGGGTGGGCGTCGGCACGACCTCCTCCCCCGGCGAGCGGGCGCTGGTCCGGCCGGGGGGCGAATACGTGTTCCCCTCCGACTTCGCCTGCCGGGGAACAGGCGCCACGGAAGTGCAGCCCTCGGCTCGCATCTCGATCGAAAGCTAGGAACGGCTGGCGGCGCGAGGAGAAGAAGCGATGACGCGACGTGCAAGGATTGGCGCCGCGATGGCGGCGGCGGTGCTGGCGGTGCTGGCGGCGTCGACGCCGGCGCCCGCGGCCCGGGCGCAGACGGCCGCGCCGGCCGCGGCCGCGACCGACGGCTGGGGCGTAACCCGGCGCCAGTGGGTGACCCTGGGCATGCCTGAACTCCGGAGGCTGGCCGGCTTCCCGTCCGCCGCGCCGCGCGTGCTCGAGGCCGCGCGCGCCGGCGACGCCCAGGCCATGGCGCTGATTTCCGGCGCCTACGCGACCGGATCGGGCGTGCCGAGAGATCCGTGGGAGGCGTTCGGCTGGGCGCAGCGCGCCGCCGCCACCGGCCATCCCCTCGGGCTGCACGTCCTGGCGCTCGACTATTACTACGGCACGGGCGTGGCGATCGACTACGGGCGATACATGGCGCTGCTCCGCAAGGCGGCCGATGCGGGATCGATGCTGGCCGCGGGCGAGTTCGCCCGGCAGAACTTCAAGGGCGACGCCGCACCCCGGGATCTTCCCCTGGCTTTCCAGTACGCGCGAATGGCGGCCGAGGGCGGAGACGACGCCGAAGTTAAGATGCTGTACGGCACCCTGCTGTTCGATCGATCGCTGCCGGGGCGCGACGCGCGGGAGGGCGCCCGGTGGATCCGGGCGGCGGCCGCGGGCGGTCTGCCGTTCGCGCAGGCGGCGGCGCGCGCGCTCGACGCCCAGGACGCCTTCGCCGCGAACGCCAAGGACCTGTTCGTCAACAGTTTCGGCGATGGCCTCGTCGGCGGCCACACCGTGGCGGCGGCCCCCGACGATCCTTGCGTCACCCAGCTCGTCTTCGACAAGGACGGGGGGACCTATTCCTTCCTCATCAACTGGATGGAGACAGTCGTTTCCAGGGGCGACGACTCCGCGCTGGTGCTGTCCGGTCCGATCCGGTCCGGCGTCGATCGCTCAGGCGGCGAGATCCGTTCCAGCCTCGGCCTGACGCTGCATCGCAACCAGCTCGATGTTCCCGACGAACGGGATCGGATCTTCGTTCTGGGGCAGGTCGCCGCGACGCTCTCGACGGTGTGCCACGCGATGTAGCTAGCCGCCGGCGACCAGGCCCAGCTTCTCCGGCCGGATCCGCGACCGGCGCGCCGGCAGGTCGGACATCAGGGCGGCGCGGACGGCCTCGGGGAGCCGGGCCCAGCCGGCGATCTCGGTCAGGGTCCGGAAGCAGCCCAGGCACAGGCCGCTCTCGGGGTCGACGATGCAGACCTGGACGCAGGGGGTGGCGATCGCCCTGGGCGGCCCGGCGGTCACGCGGCGGCTCCGTCCGGCAGGGCGTAGGCGACGGTGGCCTGGGCGGCGGGGCGGTCCGGCCCCTCCGTCCACAGCATCACGTCGCAGGTGGCGATCCGGCGGCCGAGGCGCAGCAACCGGCCCTCGGCGACCAGCTCTCCGGGCTTGCAGGGCCGCAGGAAGTGGATGTTCAACGAGGTGGTCACCGCCATCGGAACCTCGCCGATGTGGGCCAGGACCAGGGCGTAGGCGGCGGAATCGGCGAGGCTCATCAGGGTCGGGCCCGAGATCGTCCCGCCGGGCCGCAGGTTGGCGCCCCCCGTCGGCGCGGCCATCCGCACGCGGCCCGGCTCGACCTCGACCACGCGAACCATGCGGTCGGCGGGCGTCTCGGGAAAGGCGCGACCCAGGAAGGCGTTGAGGGCCGCCGCGTCCATGCGCAGGCCGGCGGGCGGGGAGGCGGCGGTCATCGCCGCAGCTTCGCCGCCCGCCCGGCTGTTGGCAAGCTGTGACAGTGTCGACATGTTTTCGTCACATACATTACTGTCATGTAAGACATGAATTCTGCGTAATGTTTATAATCTGTCCTGTATTTAATTTGCGATGACAGTGTTCGTTCAGCATCGTGCCGGCCGATCCAGACAGGGAGATGGAGTCAGCCCGATGCGTGTTCTCACAGCCGCCGCGATCATCGCCGCCGTCGCCGCGAGCGCGGCTCCGGCCCTCGCCGCAGACCGCCTCAGCGACGCCGATTTCGTCCGCGCCGCCCGCTGCCAGGGCCTCGCCCCGGAAAGCGCCGGCGAGGCCATCGGCAAGCTGGTCCGCAGCCAGAAGCGCGGCCGCTCCGACCATGTTCTCGAGCGCGCCGCCAACGCCCGCTACGAGGGCGAGCGCCTGGCCCGCGTCGACGCCGACGCCGCCCAGGCCGCGTTCGCCGCCGACTGCGCCGGCCTCGGCGGCTGATCCCGCCGGGCGCCCACGGACGCCCGACCTCCAGGCGCCCTGTCTCCCCCGGCAGGGCGCCTCTTTTTTCGCCCTTCGGCATGCGACGAGGCGATGAGGGATGTATTTGGATGCAGATGAATGCAATTTAATCTCGAAATATTAAATATTCGACATGCGCTAGACATGGAGTCTATTTAATTTGTTTCGGTCCTGAAACGGGGACATCTGTTCAGCGCCTTCCACGAGGGATCAGGAGACCCCGCCATGCGCACCATCGCCGCCATCGTCATCCTCGCCGCCGCGACCGCCGTCTCCGGCGCCGCCCAGGCCGAAACCCGACTCAGCGACAGCCAGTACATCGCCGCCGCCCGCTGCCGCGGCCTGACCACCGGCGACGCGGCCGCCATCGAGGCGGTGCTGGAAGCCAATCGCGCCGGCCGGGTCGGCGTCGCCGTCCAGCAGGCCGATGTCGCCCGCCGCAAGGCCGAGCGCCAGGTGCGCAAGGCCCGCGGCGCCGGCCAGAAGGCCGAGGTCGCCCGCGACCAGGCCGCCGTCTGCGCCGCCTTCGTCCGCTGACGCTTCGTCCAGTCGAGCACCCTGGACCTACCTTGGCGCCTCGCCCCCTCCCCCGGGGCGGGGCGCCCTTTTTGTTTGGGCGCGGCTCTGCGTTAGGGTGGCGACTGGAGCCGGGGGGATACGGATGATCGCGTCCTTGTTCGCTGCAATGACCCTGGCCGCCGAAGCTCCGGCGCCCGCCGAAGGCGTCTTTGCGCCGCCCGACTGGGTTCGGCGGCCGACCGAGATGGAGACGTTGAACGTCTATCCGCTGAAACAGGGTCTGCTCGGTATCGAGGGGAAGGTGGAGATCACCTGCACCGTCTCGCTTGAGAGCATGCTGGAGAACTGTAGGGTCACCAAGGAAGAGCCGGAAGGGGAGGGCTTCGGCGCGGCGGCCCTGAGGCTGTCCAAGGTTATGCGGATCAAGCCCGGGACCCTCGACGGCAAGCCGATTGCGGACCTTTCGGTGACGGTGCCGGTCAACTTCAACACGGGCGGGGCGGCCTCGCCGAACCTGCCTAGCCTGACCGAGTCCCTTGCCTGCCTCAGCCGGTTCTCGGCGCGGGCCAAGGCCGATCCGGCGGACACCGAGTCCGCCCGCGGCGCCCAATGGGCTCGCTACTTCGCCAACAAGCTGATGAAGTTCGAGCGGATGTCGAAGGAGGCGCGCGACAAGCGCCTCGACGCCGCCGCCGCCAAGGCTCCGAAGTCGCTGGACCGCACCGACCAGGATGCCCGCTGTGAAAAGGCTTTCCTGCCAGACTGAGCGCCGGCGGCGGCCTGCCCGTGAAAACCTTACGTTGACGCGAGCGTCATCTTTCCAAACAATCGTTCGACGGATATGGTCGCCGCGCGTTTCAACGGCCCATCGAGAGGCCGCGCCGGGAGCCCTTGAATGAACCTCGAATTCTCCGCCGAAGATCTCGCCTTCCGCGACGAGGTCCGCGCCTTCATCGCCGCCCACTATCCCGAGCGCCTGCGCGGCAAGCAGGACGAGGGCGACGACCTGGCCAAGGAGGATTACCTGTCCTGGCACAAGGTGCTGGCCCGGCAGGGCTGGGTGGCGCCCTCCTGGCCGAAGGAATGGGGCGGCTGCGGCTGGACGGCGACCCAGAAGTACATCTTCTCCGAGGAGCTGGCCCGGGCCGACGCCCTGCCGGTGCTGCCGTTCGGCGTCGCCATGGTGGCGCCGGTGATCTACACCTTCGGCACCCAGGCCCAGAAGGAACGCTTCCTGCCGAAGATCTACAACGGCGAGGAATGGTGGTGCCAAGGCTACTCCGAGCCCGGCTCGGGCTCCGACCTGGCCAGCCTCAAGACCAAGGCCGAGCGCATCACCGGCGACGACGGCAAGGAATACTACCTGGTCAACGGTCAGAAGACCTGGACCACGCTCGCCCAGCACGCCGACTGGGGCTTCTTCCTGGTCCGCACCGACCCGGCCGCGAAGATCCAGGAAGGCATCTCCTTCCTGCTGATCGACATGAAGACCCCGGGCATCGAGGTGCGCCGGATCACCACCCTGGAAGGCGGCCACGAGGTCAACGACGTCTTCCTCGACAACGTCAAGGTGCCGGTCGAGAACCGCGTGTTCGAGGAGAACAAGGGCTGGACCTGCGCGAAGTTCCTGCTCGCCCACGAGCGATCCGGGATCGCCGGGGTGGCGCGCTCCAAGCGCGGCGTCGAGCGGGTGCGCCAGATGGCTTCCGTCGAACTGGGCGACGACGGCGCGCCGCTGCTCCAGGACCCGGCCTTCAAGCGCAAGGTCGCCGAGCTCGAGATCGACCTGACGGCGCTGGAGTTCACCGAACTGCGCACCCTGGCCAGCGAGAGCGCCGGCAAGGGCCCCGGTCCGGAATCCTCGCTGCTCAAGATCAAGGGCACCGAGATCCAGCAGCGGCTGACCGAGCTGGCGCTGGAGGCGTCCGGCCACTACGGCGCCCCCTATCTGCGCGACCTGGGCGGCAACGCCCGGATCGGGCCGGACCACGCCGTCGGCCGCGCGGGCGCCTACTTCAACACCCGCAAGACCTCGATCTACGGCGGCTCCAACGAGATCCAGCGCAACATCATCGCCAAGATGGTGCTGGGCCTTTAACCGGAATTCCCCTCCCCCTTGCGGGGAGGGGGCAGGGGGTGGGGGTGCCGGAACGGACGCCAGGAGCCTTGATCAAGACCGATCGCGCGGATCGAGCCGCGCGAAGGCTGCGTCGAGATCCGACCCGAGCCGAACAACACCTCTGGAAGTTGCTCCGAAGCATCGAGGGAGCGCACTTCCGCCGCCAGGCGCCCTTTGGGTCATATGTCGTCGACTTCGTCTGCCATCGCAGTAGGTTGGTGGTCGAAGTGGACGGCGCAGTGCACGCCCAGGAGGAGGTTCGGGCGAAGGACGAGGTGAGAGACGCTTGGCTAGTCGGCCGCGGCTACACCGTCTTGCGGATCTCCAACGAGGAAGCGCTGTTCGACTCTGTGACGGCCCTTGAGCGGATAATCGCCGCGCTCGGCGTCGACACCCCCACCCCCAACCCCTCCCCGCAAGGGGGAGGGGAGTCATATTGAGGACGCGCCATGGATTTCAACTTCACCGAAGAGCAGTCGATGCTGCGCGACACGGTCGCCAGCTACCTGCGGGACAACTACGACTTCGACCGCCGCCGGAAGATGATCTCCGGCGAGGCCGGCCGCGATCCGGCGGTCTGGTCGGCCTTCGCCAATGAACTCGGCATCCTGGGCGCGCCGTTCCCGGAAGAGCTGGGGGGCCTGGGCGGCGGCGCCATCGAGAACATGATCGTCATGGAGGAGTTCGGCAAAGCCCTGGTCGTCGAACCCTACCTCGGGACCGTGGTGATCGGCGGCGGTTTCCTGAAGCGCGCCGGCGGTGCCGAGGCCGCCGAGCTGATCGGCGGGATCATCGGCGGCGAGACCCTGATCGCCTTCGCCCACGCCGAGCCGCAGGGCCGCTACAACTGGGCGGACCTGAAGACCACGGCCCGCAGGGACGGCGCCGGCTGGGTGCTGAACGGCCACAAGGCGGTGGTCGCGGGCGCGCCCTGGGCCACCCACCTGATCGTCACCGCCCGCACCGGCGGGGGCCAGCGCGACGCCCAGGGCGTCTCGGTGTTCATCGTCGAGAAGGGCGCCAAGGGCGTCGTGACCCGCGACTACCCGACCGTCGACGGCGGCCGGGCCAGCGAGGTCTATTTCGAGAACGTCGCCCTGCCCGCCGGGGCCCTGATCGGCGAGGAGGGCGCGGGCCTGCCGCTGGTCGAGACGGTGATCGACGAGGCTGTCGCCGCCGTCTGCGCCGAGGCCGTCGGCGCCATGCGCCAGCTGCACGCGGGCACGCTGGAGTACGCCAAGCAGCGCAAGCAGTTCGGCGTGCCGATCGCCAGTTTCCAGGTGCTGCAGCACCGCATGGTCGACATGTTCATGGCGCTCGAGCAGTCGGTGTCGATGACCTACATGGCCACCATCAAGCTCTCCGACGACGCCGAACGGGCCAAGGCCGTCAGCGCCGCCAAGGTGCAGGTCGGCAAGGCCTGCAAGTTCGTCGGCCAGAACGCCATCCAGATCCACGGCGGCATGGGCATGACCGACGAGCTGGCCATCGGCCACTACTTCAAGCGGGCGACCCTGATCGAGGGCCTCTTCGGCTCCGTCGACCACCACCTGCGCCGCTACGAAGGCCTCAGCTTCGGCCAGGCGGCGTAAGGGCGCCGGGGACATGCACTTCTTTGCGCGTCCCCAATCGCCTGGAGCCCGGCCTGACTGACCGGGGAGGGCGGGATCCGGAAGGGTCTCGCCCTTCTCGTTGAGCGCTGGGCGACCTGCCGGGCGTCCGGAACGACCGGCCCGGGACCCGAAAAACGCGCCCGCGTGCAAGGGGCAAGATCGGCGCGATCCCTTGTATGGCAAGGGAAACGGCGGCTCGTCCGCATACGGAGGTGATCCGGAACCGGATTAATCCTCTTGCGGCATGCGAATCGCGGGGCGCAGGCTCCGTCGCGACGCATCGACGACCACGAGGGCATCCCGAACAGAACACCCTGAAGGCCGCCGCGTCTCTTTGGCAACGCGCATTCAGGTCGAGGTTGCGCGGTCGACCGCCCGGAATGCGCGTCTCTCCTGGCGGAGAGCGCTCCGGACGGAAAACCGCTCACCCTTTTCCTGGAGCGCTTCCCGTCGACAAGGAGATGCCGACATGAAGATATCCAAGATGGACCACGCCATGCTGTCCTTCGGACTGCTGGGCGGGCTGCTGGTCCCCCGGCTTTCTAGGCCGAAAGGCCCTCGCGTTTCTCCGCCAAGACCATCCACTCCTCCTCGGCCGAAGTGAGGTCGGCGCGGGCCTTTTCGCCGGCCTTCATGATGCGGTCGAAGCCGGCCGGGTCGCGGGCGTAGAGGTCGGGGTCGGCAAGGGCGGCGTCGTGCCGGGCGATCTCGGCGGGGAGGCGTTCGAGGAGGACTTCCAGCTCCTCCAGGCGGCGCTGGTCCCGGTAGGAGAGCTTGGTGGCGGCCTTGGGCGGTCCCGGCCTCGCCGGCGATTTCGGCGCGGCCGGCCGGTCCGGGACGGCGTCTAGGAAGCCCGGATTCTGGGTCAGGAAGTCGGTCCAGCCGCCGGGAGTCTCGACCACCCGGCCGCGGCCGTCCAGGGCGATGGTCGAAGTGGCCAGGCGATCGATGAAGTCGCGGTCGTGGCTGACCAGGACCAGGGTGCCCTCGAAGGCCGCCAGCAGGTCCTCGAGCAGGTCGAGGGTCTCCATGTCGAGGTCGTTGGTCGGTTCGTCCAGCACCAGCAGGTTGGCCGGCCGGGCCAGCGCCCGGGCCAGCAGCAGGCGGTTGCGCTCGCCCCCCGAGAGGCTGGTCACCGGCTGGCGCAGCTGCTTGTCCTGGAACAGGAAATCGCGGGCGTAGGCGGCGACGTGACGCGGCTGGCCGCGGACCATGGCCTGGTCGGCGCCGTCGGCCAGGGCGTCCCAGAGGGTGAGGCCGGGCTTCAGTTCGGCGCGGGCCTGGTCGACGTAGGCCACCTGCAGGCCGGTCCCAAGGACCACCTCGCCGGCGTCGGGCGCCAGCTCGCCGAGCAGCAGCCTGACCAGGGTGGTCTTGCCCGCGCCGTTGGGACCGACCAGGGCGACCCGGTCGCCGCGCTGGATGCGGGTCGAGAAGCCCTTGACGATCACCTTGTCGCCGAAGGCCTTGGACAGGCCCCGGGCCTCGGCCACGCGCTTGCCCGACGCATCGCCGGCCGAGATGGCCATGGTCAGCTGGCCGCGCTGCTCCTTGAGGGCCAGGGTCTTCTGGCGGCGCATGTCCATCAGCCGGCGGCGGCGGCCCTCGTTGCGGGCCCGGCGTCCGGTGACGCCCCGGGCCAGCCAGTGCTCCTCGCGCTCGATGGCCTTGCCCAGGCGCCGCAGGGCGTCCGCCTCGGCCGCCAGCTGGGCGTCGGCCCAGTCGTCGAAGGCGGAAAACCCCTTGTCCAGCCGGCGGACGCGGCGGCTCTCCAGCCAGAAGCAGCGGCGGGTGACCCGTTCCAGGAAGGCGCGGTCGTGGCTGACGACGAGAGCCGCGCAGCGGGCCGCCGCCAGGGTCGCCTCCAGGGTCTGGATGGCGAAGATGTCGAGGTGGTTGGTCGGCTCGTCGAGCAGCAGCACGTCGGGCTTCTCGGCGAAGGCGCGGGCGAGGGCCGCGCGGCGGATCTCGCCGCCCGAGCGGTTGGCGGCGGGGCTGGCGGGGTCGAGGCCGAAGGCCGCCAGGGCCGCCTCCGCCTCGTGGGCCGCCGCCCCGCCCGCCGTGGCGTGGTCGAGCAGGGTCGGGCCCGTGATCGCCGGCTCCTGCGGCACGAAGACGATGCGGGCGCCGGGACTGGCGAAGCGGTCTCCGGCGTCCGGCTGAACCTGGCCGGCCAGCATCCTCATCAGGGTCGACTTGCCGGCCCCGTTGCGGCCGACGAGGGCCGCCTTGACCCCCGGCTCGACGGCCAGGTCGACCCCCTCGAACAGCATCGCGGCGCCATCGGCGAGGCGAACGTCCTTGAGCGCGAGGATGGGGGCGGCCATGGGGCGAGTGTTGCTGCGGAGCGGGTGACGGGGAGGCGTCTATCCTCCCTTTTTCTCGTTCGGCCAATCCTCCCTGACGAAGTCGGGGAGGGAGACCGCGCATGCGCGGTGGAGGGGTTGAGCCGGAGGGAGCGGTTCCGACCCTTCCACCGGCTTCGCCGGTCCCCCTCCCCCTCGCTGCGCTCCGGGGAGGATCAAGGTTGATAGGGTTCGTCGCCCTTGTCGGTCGTCAGGTCCCAGGCGGCGAAGTCGAGGGCGTCCTCGGGGTCGGCGAAGGCGGCCTCGCTGATCGTCTGGCCGCGGACCGAGACGCCGGCCCTGTGCACGCTGTCGGGGTCGCCGGTGACAAGCGGGTGCCAGGCGGGCAGGGACTTGCCCTCGAACAGCCGGCGGTAGGCGCAGCTGGCCGGCATCCATTGCAGGTCTTCGATGTTGCCGGGGGTCAGCTTGATGCAGTCCGGCACGTGGCGCTTGCGATTCGCATAGTCCGTGCACCGGCAGAGGTCCGGATCGAACAGGCGGCAATGCACGCGGGTCGGGATGACCTCGCCGGTTTCTTCATCCTCGAAGCGAACCAGGCAGCACAGGCCGCATCCGTCGCATAGACTCTCCCACTCGGCCGGGTTCATCTCGGCCAGGGTCTTCGTTTCCCAGAAGGGTTTGCGCGGCATGACCCTTGCGTCCTAAACCGGCGAAGGCCGTAACCCAAGCGTGACTGATCCAAGTTGAGCGACGACTGGTCCCTTCCGCCGTACCGTTTCGACCAGGGGTCGCAGGACCCGCCGGAGCCCGAAGGCGCGCCTGAGCCGGCTCCGGAAGCGAAAGCGCCCAGGCCCCGGCGCGCGCGGCCGCCGAAGCCGGCCAGGCCCCCGAAGCCGGCCCGGGACGCCGACGACCGGTTCTTCACCTCCGGCGAGGTGCTGGCCTGGCTGCGGTCGCCGAAGCTGCGCTGGGTCTGGGCGACCCTGCTGACCCTGGTCCTGACCGGCGCCCTCGTGGCCGGCGGGCTGGGCGTCTACGTCTGGCGCAAGTATCTCACCGACGTGCCGGCGCTGCCGGGCCGCGAGGCGCTGTTCGCGGTGAACCGGGCGCCCGGCATCCGCTTCCAGGACCGGACCGGCCAGCCGATCGCCGTACGCGGGCCCCGCTACGGCGAACGGGTGACGCTGGGCCAGCTGCCCGACTACGTGCCCGAGGCCTTCCTGGCCGCCGAGGACCGGCGGTTCTACAAGCACGGCGCCCTGGACCTGCGGGGCATCGCCAGGGCCGCCTGGATCAACTGGCGGGCCGGCGGGGTCGTGCAGGGCGGCTCGACCATCACCCAGCAGCTGGCCAAGGGCCTGTTCCTGACCCCCGACCAGACCCTGAAGCGCAAGCTGCAGGAGGCGGTCATGGCCCGGCGGCTGTACCGTGTGCTGAGCCGGGACGAGATCCTGGAGCTGTACCTCAACCGGATCTTCTTCGGGGCCAACACCTACGGCGTCGACGGCGCCAGCCGGGCCTACTTCGGCAAGCCCGCCGCGCAGATGACCATCGCCGAGGCGGCGCTGCTGGCGTCGCTGCCCAAGGCGCCCTCGCGGCTGGCGCTGACCAAGAACATGGCCGGAGCGCTGCAACGCCAGAGGCTGATCCTGAACAACATGCGCAAGGAGCGCTGGATCACCGAGGCCGAGTACGAGGCGGCGCTGGCCGACACGCCGAAGCTGGCCCCCGGCGCCGTCCAGGACGAGGGCGACCTCGGCTATGTGCTCGACTACGCCACCGCCGAGGCGGTGCGGATCGCCGGCGCCAATTCGCCCGACCTGGTCGTCAAGCTGACCATCGACAGCCGCCTGCAGACCGCCGGGGCCAGGATCGTCCGCGAGGTGCTGAAGGGCGACGGCGCCAGGGCCGGGGCGAAGCAGGGGGCGCTGCTGGCGATCGGCAACGACGGCGCCATCCGGGTCATGATCGGCGGCACCGACTTTGACGAGACCCCGTTCAACCGCGCCGTCCAGGCCCGGCGCCAGCCCGGTTCGACCTTCAAGCCGTTCGTCTACGCCGCCGCCCTCGAGAAGGGGGTGCTGCCCACCGACGAGCGCGACGACGCCCCGGTGAAATTCGGCGACTGGGCGCCCGAGAACTACGGCGGCGGCTACGCCGGCCGGATGACCATCGAGACCGCCCTGGCCAAGTCGGTGAACACTATCGCCGCCAAGGTCGGCCAGGAGGTCGGCGGCGCGGCCATGGGCGAGCTGGCGCGGCGGTTCGGCCTGACCACCATTCCGGCCTCGCCCGACCTTTCGGTGGCGCTGGGGTCCTACGAGGTGTCGCTGATCCAGCTGGTCGGCGCCTTCCAGGTGTTCCAGCAGGGCGGCCAGCGACGGACGCCCTACATCATCGAGAGCATCGCCACCGTCGGCGGCGAGCCGATCTATGCGCGCCAGCCCAGCGCCGCGGGCGTGCCCGTGTACGACATCCAGAACGCCTCGATGATGGTGCGGATGATGAAGGCCGTGATCGAGCGGGGCACCGGCACGCGGGCCGCCTTCGGCCGGCCGGCGGCCGGCAAGACCGGCACCAGCCAGAACTGGCGCGACGCCTGGTTCGTCGGCTTCACCCCCGACCTGACCGCCGGCGTGTGGATCGGCAACGACGACGACCGGCCGATGGAGAAGGTGGCCGGCGGCGGCCTGCCGGCGGCGATCTGGCGGCGGTTCATGATCGTCGCCCACCAGGGGCTGCCGGCCCGGGACTTCGACTGGCTGCTGCCCGACCCCGAGGTGGAGGAGGAGGCCGATCCGCGGAACCCGTTCTACGGGGAGCTGGCCTCCGACTTCGCCCGGGCCGCCGACGCCCTGGAGCCCGAGACCGAGCCGGCCTCGCCGCAGGAGCCCGCCCGGCCGCAGACCCCCCAGGCGCCGGCCGAGCCGATCCCCTACTAGCCGGCGGGATATGCGGCGCCGGCCGGCCCGGCGCCGCCGATTATCGCGGACGAAGGTTCGCGAATTCAAAGGCTTGCGTGTTTTTTCAACGGAATGAGCCGCGGCGCCCGGTGGTCCCGTAGTCTTGGGGCATGACGAGAAAACCCGGACGGGCGGCGGCGATGCTGGGCGGGGTCGCCGAGCGGCTGGCCGGGCTGCTCGTGGAGAGCCTGGCCGCGCTCGAGGCCGCGCCCAGGCCGACCTCCGACATCGAGATCGAGCGGCGCGCCCGCACCTGCGGCGTGATCGCCCGTTCCATGCTGGCGATCCGCAAGGCCGAGGATCACGACAACCGCCCGGACGGGCCCAGGGACGAAGACGACATGCATGACGCCGACGACGCCGGAGACGCTGAAGTTCTGGAGCGGAAATGCGCCGCACTGCGCGCGCTTCTGGATCGATACGGCGAAAGGATGGAGCGTCGAGCGGCTGAAAGAGCTGCCCAGCGACCTGAGGGAGATGATCGCCGCCAGCTGGCGCCTGCATGCGAACGACGCGCAGCATGAGCCCGAGGGCGACTGGCGGACCTGGCTGCTGCTGGGCGGGCGCGGGTCGGGCAAGACCTGGGTCGGGGCCGGCTGGCTGGTCGAACAGGCGTATTTCAACGGCGGCCGGCTGGCCCTGGTCGGGCCCAGCCTGCACGACGTGCGCGAGGTGATGATCGAGGGGCCGAGCGGCATTCGCGCGCGCTGCCCCCCGACGTTCCGGCCGCGCTACGAGGCCAGCCGGCGGCGGATCGTCTGGGGCAACGGAGCCGAGGCGCACGTCTTTTCCGCCGAGGACATGGACAGTCTGCGCGGACCGCAGTTCAGCGCCGCCTGGGCCGACGAGTTCTGCGCCTGGCCCCGGCCCGGCGACACCCTGGCCATGCTGCGCTTCGGCCTCAGGCTGGGCGAGGACCCGCGGCTGGTGGTGACCACCACGCCTCGGCCGATCCGGTCGCTGCGGACGCTGATGGCCGAGCCAGGCCTGGCGCGCACCCATCTGCCGACGGCCGGCAATGCCGAGAACCTCGCCCCGGCCTTCGTCGAGAGCCTGACCCGGCTCTATGGCGGCACGCGGCTGGCGCTGCAGGAACTGGAGGGCCAGGTGGTCGAGGGCGAGGGCGCGCTGTGGCGGGCCGAGGACCTGGCGCGCTGCCGGGGCGCGCGGCCGCCGGCCCTGGACCGGGTGGTGGTGGCCGTCGACCCGCCCGCCGGCGTCGAGGGCGACGCCTGCGGCATCGTCGTCGCCGGACGCCTGGCGGACCGCGCCTTCGTGCTGGCCGACCAGACGGTGCGGCGGCTGACGCCGCTGGGCTGGGCGAGACGGGCGGCGAAGGCGGCCGAGACCTTCGGCGCCGCCGCCATCGTCGCCGAGGCCAACCAGGGCGGGGAGATGGTGCGCCAGACCCTGCGCTCCGCCGGGGCGGCCTGCGCCGTGCGGCTGGTTCACGCCAGGGTCGGCAAGCGCTCGCGGGCCGAGCCGGTGGCGGCGCTCTACGAACAGGGCCGCATCGTCCACTGCGGATCGTTCCCGGCCCTGGAGGAGGAGCTGATGGCGCTCGGCTGCGACGACGGCGGCCCCAGTCCCGACCGCGCCGACGCTCTGGTCTGGGCGCTGACCGACCTGATGCTGGGGAAGGCGACGAAGCAGCCGCGGGTGCGGCTGGTGTAGGGCCGCGCGTCCCGCGCGCCGCAGTTCCTCGGCCCGCTCACCAGGGTGACGGGCCCTTGTGAAACCGACCAATCGAAGAGGGCGATATGCGGATGTTCCAACGCAGGCGGCCGCGCGCCGCCGCGCCCGAGGTGAAGGACTCGCGGGCGGCGCGGCTGGTGGCGATGACCTCGGGCGGGCGGCCGGTGTGGACGCCCCGGGACTACGAGAGCCTGGCGCGGGAGGGGTTCGCGAAGAACCCCGTCGCCTATCGCTGCGTGCGGATGATCGCCGAGGCCGCGGCCTCGATCCCGCTGACCGTGTTCGCCGGCGGGCGGCGGGCGGACGACCATCCCCTGGCCCGGCTGCTGGCCAGGCCCAATCCGGAGCAGGGCGGGCCCGACCTGATGGAGGCCTTTTTCGGCATGCTGCAGGTCTCCGGCAACGGCTACCTGGAGGCGGCCGGCGAGGGGCCCGACGAACTCTACGCCCTGCGGCCCGACCGGATGAAGGTCGCGCCCGGGCGGCAGGGCTGGCCGCAGGCCTACGAATACACCGTGGCCGGCCGCAGCGTGCGGATCGGGCGCGAGGCCGACGGCTGGCTGCCCGTGCTGCACCTGAAACTGTTCAATCCGGCCGACGACCACTACGGCGCCAGTCCGCTGGAGGCCGCGGCCTTCGCCATCGACGTGCACAACGCCAGCGGAGCCTGGAACAAGGCGCTGCTGGACAACTCGGCCCGGCCGAGCGGGGCGCTGGTCTATTCCAATCCCGAGGCCGGCGACCGGCTGAGCGAGGCCCAGTTCGAGACCCTGAAGGCCGAGCTGGAGGCGCGGGCCGGGCCGGCGGCGGCCGGGCGGCCGCTGCTGCTGGAGGGCGGGCTGGACTGGCGGCCGATGTCGCTGACCCCGCACGACATGGACTTCATCGAGGGCAAGCACGCCGCCGCGCGGGATATCGCCCTGGCCTTCGGCGTGCCCCCGCAGCTGCTGGGCATCCCCGGCGACAACACCTACGCCAACCTGAAGGAGGCCAACGGGGCCTTCTGGCGGCACACGGTGATCCCGCTGGCCGAGCGGGCCGCGCGGGCCCTGACCGGCTGGCTGGGGGCGCGGCATCCCGGGACGCGGATCGCCTGCGACCTGGACGCCGCGCCGGCGCTGTCGGCCGAGCGCGACGCCCTGTGGGCCCGCCTGGAGGCGGCGACCTTTCTCACGCCGCAGGAGCGTCGGCGGCTGGCGGGGCTGGAGCAATGACCCAGATGCGAACCCTGAAACCGCACAGCCAGGTCACCCTCGCCGTGATCATCACCGTGGCGATCCAGGCCGGCGGCGGGCTGATGTGGGCCGGACGGGCCTCGGCGCGGATCGACGAGCTGTCGCGGCGGGTGGAGGCCCAGGGCGAGGTGGCCGAGCGGCTGGCCCGGCTGGAGGCCCAGGCCGAGGCCACCCACGTGACGCTCGAGCGGCTGGAGCGGCGGCTCGAGACGGGGGAGCTCTGAGCCACGGCGCTGGATTCAGCTGGGGTCCCGGCCTTCGCCGGGATGATCGGAATTGAAATGAGAGAAACGCAGATCGCCGGCTACGCCTCGCTGTTCTGGACGCGGGACCTCAATGACGACGTCACCGCGGCCGGGGCGTTCGGCGCCTCGTTGGCCAAGCGCGGCGCGGGCCGGGTGAAGATGCTGTGCCAGCACGAGGGCGCCTGGCCGGTGGGCGTCTGGGACGAGATCGCCGAGGACGGCCGCGGGCTGTTCGTCCGGGGGCGGATCATCGAGGCGACGCCCCAGGCGCGGATGTGCGCCGCCCTCGTGCGGGCCGGGGCGATGGACGGGCTGTCCATAGGATTCCGGGCGACGAAGGCGCGGCCCGACGCGACCGGACGGCTGCGGGTGCTGACCGAGGTGGAGCTTTGGGAGGTGTCGGTGGTGACCTTCCCCATGCTGCCCGGGGCGCGGATCCGTTCAGTGAATTCCCTCCCCCTCGAGGGGGGAGGGGCAGGGGTGGGGGTGGCGGCCTGACCGGCGAACGCCGAGCCGGCCATCGACCCACGCCACCCCCATCCCCGACCCTTCCCCCCTCCAGGGGGAAGGGAGAAGCTCAGGAGCAAATTGAATGAAAGAGACCAAACACGCGGCGGCGGAGCCGGCCGCGCGCGCCGCCATGCATGAGGTGATGGCCGCGTTCGAGGCCTTCAAGGCGGCCAACGACGAGCGGCTGGCGGCGCTGGAGCGTCGGGGCGGAGACATGCTGCTGGAGGAGAAGGTGGCGCGCATCGACGCCGGCCTGCAGGCGGCGCAGGGGCGGCTGGACCGGGCCCTGGCCGAGGGGCGGCGGCCGGCGCTGGCGGCCTCCGAGGGCCGGTCGATCGTCCCCGACGAGCGCAAGGCGGCCTGGGACGGCTATCTGAAGACCGGCGCCGCCGCGATGCTGGCGCTGGAGGCCAAGGGGCTGAGCGAGGGCGTGCCCACCGCCGGCGGCTATGTCGCGCCGCCGGAGACCGAGCGGCTGATCGAACGGCGGCTGCAGATGAGCTCGCCCATGCGCGACATCGCCACCGTACGGACGATCGGGGCGGGCGTCTTCCGCAAGCCGGTGTCGACCGCGGGGATCGAGAGCGGCTGGGTGGCCGAGACCGACGCCCGGCCGGAGACCGACGCGCCGGTGCTGGCGCTGCTCGAGTTCCCGGCGGCCGACCTCTACGCCAGCCCGGCGGCGACCCAGGCCCTGCTCGACGACGCCTTCGTCAACCTCGACGAATGGCTGGCGGCCGAGTGCGAGGACGCCTTCGCCGGCCAGGAGACCGAGGCCTTCGTCAACGGCGACGGGATCAACAAGCCCAAGGGGTTCCTCAGCTACGCCAAGGTCGCCGACGCGGCCCAGGCCTGGGGCGAGATCGGCTACATCCTCTCCGGGGCGGCCGGCGACTTCGCCGCGGCCGATCCGGTCGACCGGATCATCGACCTGATCTACGCGCCCAAGGCCCGCTACCGGGCGAACGGGCGGTTCGTGATGAACCGGCGCACGGCGGCGAAGATCCGCAAGTTCAAGGACGCCGACGGCAACTACATCTGGTCGCCCGCCACGGCGCCCGGGGCGCCGGCGACCCTGCTGGGCTATCCGGCGGTCGAGATCGAGACCATGCCGGACGTCGCGGCGAACAGCTTCGTGCTGGCCTTCGGCGACTTCGCCAAGGGCTACCTGATCGTCGACCGGGCCGGGGTGCGGGTGCTGCGCGACCCCTACAGCGCCAAGCCCTTCGTGCTGTTCTACACCACCAAGCGGGTCGGCGGCGGGGTGCAGAACTTCGATGCGGTCAAGTTGATGAAGTTCGCGGCTTCGTAAGGGAAGGGGCGAGGGGCGAGGGGAGAGCGGAGCAAGGGGCGGAAGACGCGGTGCGGCTCCCATCCTCGCCCCTCGCCCCCGGTCTCTCGCCCCTCTTCACGAACACCCAAGGCGACGAACGCCCGCGGCGCCGATCCCAGTCCGGAGGTTCCCATGCCCCCCATAACCCTGGCCGAGGCCAAGGCGTTTCTGCGCGTCACCGAGGCGGCGGAGGACGCGACGATCCAGCTGCTCGTCGACGCCGCCGCCGCGCGGGTGGCGGCGGCGGTCGGCGCGGCGCTGGACGAGGCATCGCCCGCGCCGTTGCGGCTGGCCGTGCTGATGCTGGCTGCGCACGGCTTCGAGCACCGCGAGTCGGCCGAGCCGCCGCTGGGCCTGGTCGAGCCGTGGCTGGCTCCGTACCGGACCGCGCGGCTGTGATCGCCGCCCTGCGAACCCTGGCCGTGCTCGAGGCGCCGTCCGAGGCCGAGACCGTGTTCGGCGGGCGCACGCGCGGCTGGACGCAGGTCGCCGCCCTGTGGATCGACCTGCGGCCGCGCGGCCACCGCGAGTTCACCGAGGGCGGTCGCCGACAGCTGGTCGAGACCGCCGAGGCCGAGGCGCGCCCCCTCGCCGGGGCCGCGCGGGGCTGCCGGCTGAAGGCCGGGGGCGAAGCCTGGCGCATCGTCGCCGCGCGGCCGTCGCGCACGCGCGGGCGGATGACGCTCGACCTGGAAAGGAGCTGGCCGTGAGCCCGGACCTGGCGCTGCACAAGGCGCTGCTGGAGCACCTGCGCGCCGACCCGGCGGTGGCCGCCCTCGTCGGCGGCCGGATCTGGGACGCGCCGCCGGACGAGCCCGACTGGCCCTATGTGCTGTTCGGCCGGGCCGAGAGCCGGCCGTGGGGCGGGCTGGACGGCGAGGGCGTCGAGCACGCCGTGACGCTGACCTGCCACTCCCGCTTCGAGGGCGCCGAGGAGGCCAGGGCCATCGTCGCCGCCCTGCGGGCCTGTCTTCACAACGCCGCGCCGGCGGTCGATGGCTGGCGGCTGGTGAACCTGCGGGCGACCTACGCCGACGTCTTCCGCGCCGCCGCCGGGCGGGCCGTACAGGGGGTGGTGCGGCTGAGGGCCGTGACCGAACCCCTCTAGGCCCCTGGACTTGCGCGTGTATTCCGACGGCCGCCGTGCGGCAGGCGCCTAGTCCAGCAGCTTCAGCGACCGGTAGAGCAGGAACATCGAGCGCGGGCCGTCGACCGGGCGGTAGGCGCCCAGCGCGCCGGTGATGCGGGCGGCGACGGCGGTCAGGGTCCAGCCGAGGTCGGTGTAGTCCGGGGCTACGAGGCGGGGGGCGGTCAGCTCCGGTATGCCCTGGGCCTCGCCGAAGGCCCGGACCTTGCGGGCGTCCTCGAGCACCGACTCCGGCCACCAGCCGGCGTTGGCCCAGCCCCAGAGCCAGTTCGCGTCGACCGCCCCGACCAGCTGGACGCGGGCCTCGACGCGCGGCCGGCCCTTGTGGCTGAAGGTCAGGGTCCCGGCCCCCAGGTCGTAGCTGAAGCTGTCCCAGGCCGTGATGCCGAAGGTGGCGTTGGCCTTCTCGTTGAGATCGATCAGGGCCTGGAAGGCGTCCCGCCGCCAGGCCTCGTAAACCGCCGGATCCACGCGATTCCCTCCCATCAAGGAGACCACTATGGCCGCCCAGCGCGGAAAGGACATCCTCATCAAGATCGGCGACGGGGGCGATCCCGAGTCCTTCACCACGGTGGCGGGCCTGCGGGCGCGGACGCTGTCGCTGAACGCCCGGGGCGTCGACGTCACCGACGGCGACAGCGCCGGGCGCTGGCGCGAGCTGCTGGCCGGGGCCGGCGTGCGGCAGGCCAGCGTCAGCGGGGCCGGCGTGTTCCGCGACGCCGCCAGCGACGCCATGATCCGGGAGGTCTTCTTCAGCCAGGCGACGCGCCGCTGGCGGCTGATCGTGCCCGACTTCGGGACGCTCGAGGGGCCGTTCCTGGTCGCCGCCCTGGAATACGCCGGCGAACACGAGGGCGAGGCCAGCTTCGCCCTGACCCTGGCCTCGGCCGGGGAAATCGCGTTCGAGGCCCTGTGATGGCCGCCAACGGCGCGCGGGGCGAGGCGGTGGTCATGCTGGCCGGGCGCGAGCGGCGGCTGTGCCTGACGCTGGGGGCGCTGGCCGAACTGGAGACCGCGTTCGGCAGCGAGGACTGGGAGGCGCTGGCCGCCCGGCTGCGGTCGGTGTCGGCGCGCGACCTGGCGGTGGTGCTGGCGGCGCTGCTGCGGGGCGGCGGCGAGACGCCCGGCGACCTTTCCGGCGTCGACTTCCGGGAGGCCGCGACCGCCGTGGCGGCGGCGTTCGCGGCGGCGGCGGCGTGAGGACGCCCTGGAGGGCCCTGCTGCGGCGGGCCGCGGCCCTGGGGCTGGGCCCCGCCGACTTCTGGCGGCTGTCGCTGGTCGAGTGGCGGGCGCTGACCGAATGCGAGGGCGGTCTCCGGCCGATGGGCCGGGCGGCTTTCGAGGCGATGGCCATGGACCATCCGGACGAGGCGAGATGACCGGTTTCGATGACGACGGCCTGGAGGCGATCCCGCGGCGGGCGGCCGAGGCCGCGGCGGCCCTGGAGGCGCTGAAGGGGCCCGGGGAGGCGGCGGCGAGGGCCATCGAGGACGCCTTCGGCCAGGCCGCGGCCAGCCTCGCCCGCTCCCTCGCCCGGGCGGCGGCCGACGGCGAGATCAGCCTCGCCGAGCTGGCGCGGGCCGTGATCGCGGCCGTCAACGCCGGCGCCGGCGCGGGCGGCGGCGGCCTGGGCGAGGCCCTGACCGCGGTGCTGGCGGGCGTGTTCGGCGGCGCGCGGGCCGACGGCGGGTCCGTCGCCGGCGGCGGCGCCTATCTGGTCGGCGAGCGGGGGCCGGAGGTGTTCCGTCCCGCCGCCGCCGGCACGATCGAGCCCGCCGGCGGCGGCGGACTGACCGTGCATGTGACCGTGCAGGGCGGCGCGGCCGAGGGCCTCGTCCGCTCCGAGGCGCAGATCGCCCAGGCCCTGGCCCGGGCCGTCAGCCTGGGCGCGCGGCGACTCTAGAGCCTGATTCAGCGAACGATCTGAACCCTGAATCAGGCCCTGAACTTCTGACTCCAAGGCACGATTCAACGGCCAGACGATTCCGCCTGACCGCGCCGTGCTTCAGGTCAGGCCACCGCGGGCTCCGCCGGCGCCGGGCCGTACCGGTTCTCGCCCGCCTGTCCGGACGAGAGGCCGACCCAGAGCAGGAAGCCGAAGCTGATCACGAAGGCGCCGAGAAAGGCCAGCATCATGCCGCCCATGCCGGCGAGCGCGGCCATGCCGACGGCCGCGTCGTCGGCGTGCGAGAGGGCCGCCATGATGGCCGGGCCGCCGGCCATGAACACGCCGCCGACGACCAGGGCGATGCTGATGAGGATCGGCCAGATCTGCAGCCAGCCGCTCTTGCCCATGTCGTGCAGGCGTTTGGCGAAGACGCAGACCGAACAGTAGATCGCCGCCAGGCTGATCAGCAGGCCGAACAGAGGGATGAAACCGGCCACCACGTTGACGCCCAGCAGCACCAGCCAGCCGATCCAGAATGCGGAGCGGCCGATGCGGCCCTCCGCGGAGAAGAAGAGGGTCTTCCAGTCCATGACGTGAGTCTCCCAGCCTATTCCGGGGACCCTAAACCGACGTTCGGCGAACCGGTAGTGGCTCGCCGCGCCGCCGCCGCGGGCGGCGTCCGCAACCGAAAGCGCGAGGTTCCATGTCCTTCCACGAGGTGCGCCTGCCGGCGCGGCTGGCGTTCGGGTCCAGCGGCGGCGTCGAGCGGCGGACGGAGATCGTCACCCTGGCCTCCGGGTTCGAGCGCCGCTCGACGCCCTGGGCGCATGGGCGGCGTCGCTACCTGATCGGAGCCGGCCTGCGGTCGCTGGACGACGCGGCGGCGCTGGTCGCCTTCTTCGAGGCCCGGCGGGGGCGGCTGCACGGATTCCGGTTCCGGGACTTCGCCGACTTCAAGTCCTGCGCGCCCTCGGCCGCCATCGCCCCGACCGACCAGGCGCTGGGCGTCGGCGACGGCGCGGCGACGACCTTTCCGCTCGGCAAGGCCTATGGCGACGTCGTCCGGCCGATCCGCAAGCCCGTGGCCGGGACCGTGCGGGTCGCCGTCGACGGCGTCGAGACGGGCGATGTCGTCCTGGACGCGGCCGTCGGGACGGTGACCTTCGCCGCCCCGCCGGCGGCCGGGGCCGTGCTGACCGCCGGCTTCGCCTTCGACACGCCGGTCCGCTTCGACGCCGACCGCATCGAGGTGACGCTGGAGAGCTTCGGGGCCGGGCGGGTGGTCGCCGTCCCGCTGGTCGAAGTCAGGATCTGAATCATGAAGACCGTTCCCGCGGCCCTGGCCGCCCGGATCGAATCCGGGGCGGCGACGCTGGCGCATGTCTGGCTGCTGACGCGGCGGGACGGCGCGCGGCTGGGCTTCACCGACCACGACCGCGACCTGGCGCATGACGGCGTCCCGTGCCGGGCCGGCAGCGGCTGGACGGCCGGGGCGGCCGACGCCGGCCTCGGCTTTTCCGCCGGCGCCGCCGCCGCGGCCGGGGGGCTGGACGGCGAGGCGCTGGCCGAGGCCGACATCGACGCCGGGCTCTACGACGGCTGCGCCGTCGCCTGCCGGCGGGTCGACTGGAGCCAGCCGGACCTGTTCGTTCCCCTGTGGAGCGGGACCATCGCGAGGCTGAAGCGCGAGGGCGAGGCCTTTATCGCCGAGATCGAGGGGCCGCTGGCGGCGCTGGAGCGGGTGGCGGGCCGCACCTACGGGCGGCTGTGCGACGCCAATCTGGGCGACGGCCGGTGCGGCGTCGACACGGCGCATCCGGCGTTCGGCGAGGGTTGCGACAAGCGCTTCGCCACCTGTTCAGGCCGATTTAGCAACGGTTTGAATTTCCGAGGATTTCCGACGATCCCCGGCGACGATTTCCTGACCCTGGTCCCCGCCCGCGGCGACCGGAACGACGGGAAGGCGCGACGTGGATAGGCGGCCGGCCGTGTCGCGAGCCGACATCGTCGCGGCGGCGCGATCCTGGATCGGCACGCCCTACCGGCACCAGGCGTCGGCCAAAGGGGCGGGGTGCGACTGCCTGGGCCTGGTGCGCGGCGTGTGGCGGGAGCTGGCCGGCGAAGAACCAGAGGCGGCGCCTCCCTACCGGCCGGACTGGGCCGAGACCGGCGGGCGCGAGACCCTGCTGGAGGCCGCGCGGCGGCGTCTGGTCGAGGTTCCCGCCGCCGCGTTCCGGCCGGGCGACGTGCTGCTGTTCCGGATGAGCCCCGAGGCCTGCGTCAAGCACTGCGCCATCGTCTCCGCCGTCGAGGCGGCCGATCCCGAGCCGCGGGTGATCCACGCCTATTGGGGACGGGCGGTCGTCGAGAGCTGGCTGGGTCCCTGGTGGCGCCGGCGGCTGACGCACGCCTTTTCCTTTCCCTTCGCGAGCGACTGACATGGCCCAGGTGATCCTCAGCGGCGTCGGCGCGGCCCTGGGCGGGACGCTCGGGGCGATCCTCGGCGCCGCCGCCGGCGCCGCCATCGACCGGGGCGTCGTGGCCGCGCTGACGCCGCCGCGTCCGCTGGGGCCGCGGCTGAAGTCGCTGCCGTTGATGTCCGCCGGCGAAGGGGCGCCGATGGCCGTCGTCTTCGGCCGCGCCCGCGTCGCCGGCCAGGTGATCTGGGCGGCCCGGTTCCGCGAGCGGCGGATCGAGCGGCAGGCCGGCGGCGGCAAGGGCGGACCGCGGGTGGTCGACTACCGCTACAGCCTGAGCTTCGCCGTCGCCCTGGGAGAAGGTCCGATCGACGGCGTGGGCCGCGTCTGGGCCGACGGCAAGCCCATGGACCTGGCCGGGGTCGCCATGCGCCTGCACCGCGGGACCGAGGACCAGACCCCGGACGCCCTGATCGAAGCCATCGAGGGCGCGGCGCCGGCCTATCGCGGTTGCGCCTACGTCGTCTTCGAGGACCTGGCGCTGGAGGCCTTCGGCGACCGCCCACCGCAGCTGTGGTTCGAGGTGTTCCGCCGCCCGCCCGACGAGGGCGCGCTGGAGGAGCGGCTGAAGGGCGTGTGTCTGATCCCCGGCGCCGGCGAGTTCGTCTACGCCGCCGAGATCGTGCAGCGGCGCGACGGTCTGACGCGGATCCGGGCCGAGAACGTCAACAACGGCGAGGGGCGGGCCGACCTGCTGGTGTCGCTCGACCAGCTGTCGGCGCAGTTGCCGAACCTGGAGGCGGTGACGCTGGTCGTCGCCTGGTTCGGGACCAGCCTGGACGCCGGAGTCTGCGAGATGAGGCCCGGGGTCGAGCAGGCGGCCAAGGCGACCCTCCCCTGGTCCTGGCGGGCCGGCGGCGTCGGCCGCGGCGGGGCGCATGTGATCTCGCGGCACGCGGGCGGACCGGCCTATGGCGGGACGCCGGCCGACCGGGCCGTGCTGCAGGCCATCGCCGAGCTGAAGGCGCGCGGCCTGAAGGTGACGCTCTACCCCTTCCTGCTGATGGACTGCGAGGGCTATCCTTGGCGTGGCAGGATTTCCGGAGAAGCCGCCGATGTGGCGAGCTTTTTCGGCTCAGCCTCGCCTGGAGACTTCACCGCCGCCGCGAACCATGTGGACTACGCCGGGCCCGCCGACTGGGGGTGGCGCCGGTTCGTGCTGCACTACGCCCGGCTGGCGCAGCTGGCGGGCGGCGTCGACGGCTTCCTGATCGGGTCGGAGCTGCGCGGCCTGACGACGATCCGCGACGGCGCGGCGTTCCCGGCGGTCGAGGCCCTGAGGGCCCTGGCCGGCGACTGCCGCGCCGTGCTCGGGTCCGGGACCGCCATCGGCTACGCCGCCGACTGGAGCGAGTACGCCGGCGTCCGCGCCGGGGACGGCTCCGGCGACGTCTTCTTCCACCTCGATCCGCTGTGGGCCGACCCGGCGATCGACTTCGTCGGCGTCGACTTCTACCCGCCGCTCTCCGACCGGCGCCCGGACGAGGCCGCGGGCGACTTCGCCATCGCGTCCGGGGAGGGCTTCGACTGGTACTACGCCTCGCCCGAAGACCGGACGGCGGGGACCCGGACGCCAATCGTCGACGCCGCGCACGGCGAACACTGGGTGTTTCGCGTCAAGGACCTGGTCGGCTGGTGGTCGAACGCCCACCACGACCGGCCCGGCGGCGCGCGGGCCGCGACGCCGACCGCCTGGACGCCGCGGATGAAGCCGATCCGGCTGGTCGAGTTCGGCTGCCCGGCCGTCGACCGGGGGGCCAACGCGCCCAACCTGTTCGTCGATCCCAAGAGCAGCGAGAGCGGCCTGCCGCCGTTCTCGACCGGCGCGCGGGACGATCTGGAGCAGCGGCGGGCGCTGGAGGCGGTGCTGGCCCATTTCGACGCGCCGGCGAACAACCCGATCTCGGAGGTCTATGGCGGGCCGATGGTCGAGGGACTGTCGGCCTGGTGCTGGGACGCCCGGCCGTTCCCCGACTTCCCGGCCCGGGCCGGGGTGTGGGCCGACGGGCCCAACTGGTCGCTCGGCCACTGGCTGAACGGCCGGCTGGGGGCGGCCGGCCTGGGCGCGCTCGCCGCCGCCCTGGCCGCCCGCGCCGGCGTCGAGCTGGACGTCGACGAGGTGGCGGGCGTGGCGACCGGCTATGTCGTCGACGCGCCGATGCGGCTGCGCGACGCCCTGGCGCCGCTGGCCGAGGCGTTCGCCTTCGACGCCGCCGAGCGGGACGGGCGGGCGAGACTGGTCCCCCGCGACGGGCCGATCGCCGCCACCCTGGACGAGGACGATCTGGCCCTGCCCGAGACCGGGGCGGCCGGCGCGCGGACGCGGACGCTGGCGACCCCGCCGGACGGGCTGCGCCTGCGCTTCATCGACGAGACCGGCGACTACAGGATCGGCGCGCTGACCGTGCGGCGCGATCCGGCCGACGGCGGCGGGAGCGACAGCCTCGACCTGCCGCTGGCCATGACCGCGGCGACGGCCGAGGCCGTCGGGCGGCGGGTCCTGGCGCGGGCGACGGCGGCGCGCGAGTCGCGGACGGCGCATCTGTCGCAATTGACGGCGGCGTCGCTGGAGGTCGGCGACCGGGTCGGATTCGTCGGCGAGGCCGGCGCCTGGCGCGTGGTCGGGCTGGACCTGGACGAACGTCCGAGGGCGACCCTCGAGGCGGTCGAGGCCGCGCTTCCGGCCAGCGCAACGACGCCGGACTGGACGCCGGCCGCGGCGAACGAACCGGCCGGCCCGCCGGCCCTGTTCCTGCTCGACCTGCCGCCGATGCCCGGCGCCGAGGGCGATCCCCGGCCGACGGTGGCGGCCGGACTGGATCCCTGGCGCGACCTCGACCTGCACGCGGGCGCGACGGTCGAGGCGATGAGTCCGCGCGGGCGCCTGACCCGGCCGGCGGCCATGGGCGAGACGCTGAGCGACCTGGCGGCCGGTCCCCTGCACCGGCTGGACCGGACCGGGCGGCTGACCGTGCGGATCGAGGGCGGCGCGCTGGCGAGCCGGCCGCTCGCCGCCGTGCTGGCCGGGGCCAACACCCTGGCCGTCCGCGGCGCCGGCGGCGACTGGGAGCTGGTTCAGTTCCTGGACGCCGAGATCGTCGGGGAGGAGACCTGGACCCTGTCCGGGCTGCTGCGCGGCCAGGCCGGCAGCGATCCGGCGATGGCCGGCCTCACGCCGGCGGGCGCGGCGGCGGTCGTGCTCGACGACGGGCCGGCGCGGGCCGAGGCCGCCCAGGCGGAACGGGGCCTGCCGCTGATCTGGCGGGCGACTCCGGCCGGCGGGGCCCCGGGGGGGACGGCGACCACCGAGGCGGCGTTCACCTGGCGGGCGCTGGCCCTGAGGCCGTGGAGCCCGGCGCACCTGCGGGTGACCGCCGAGGGCGGCGACCGGCGCATCGGCTGGATCCGGCGGGCGCGGCTGGGCGGCGACGCCTGGGACGGCGAGCCGCCGCTGTCGGAAGAGGCCGAGACCTGGCGCGTCGAGATCCTCGACGGCGAGACGGTGGTGCGGACGACCGAGACCGACGCGCCGACGTTCGTCTGGACCGCCGCCATGCAGGCCGCCGACTTCCCGGGCGGCGTTCCCGCCGGCGCCGCCGTGCGGGTGGCCCAGGGCTCGGCCGTGTTCGGCTGGGGCGCGACGACGCGCCGGCGCCTGTAGCGCTGAACGGCGCGAGGCTCTATCTGGTGCCTCCTGGCATTGACTCGCGAGGGGCCCGGTGGCGCGCGATCCGTATCTGGAGCTCGGGGTGCCGCGGACGGCCAGCGCCGAGGAAATCCGCAAGGCTTTCCGCAAGCTGGCCAAGCAGCACCATCCCGACGCCAATCCCGGCAACAAGGCCGCCGAGGAGACCTTCAAGCGCGTGTCCGCCGCCTTCGACGTCATCGGCGACGAGGAGAAGCGGCGGAAGTTCGACCGCGGCGAGATCGACGCCGAGGGCCGCGAACAGCATCCCGGCTTCCAGGGCGGACCCTGGGGCCCCGGCGGCGCCAGCGGCGGGCGCTATCGTCCCGGCCCCGGCAGCCCGGGCTTCGAGGGCGTCGACATCAACGACATCCTGGGCGAGGTGTTCGGCCAGCGGGGCGGCCCGGGCGGCCGCGCGGGCTTCGGCTTCGGCGGCGGGCGGGGCGGCGACCTGCGGGCGCATCTCGACATCGACCTCGAGGAGGCCATCCGCGGCGGCCGCAAGCGCATCGCCTTTTCCGACGGCCGCACCCTGGACGTGAACATCCCCAAGGGCGCCCAGGACGGCCAGACCCTGCGGCTGAAGGGGCAGGGGGCGCCCGGCCGCGCCGGGCCCGGCGACGCGCTGATCGAGATCGGGTTGAAGCCTCACCCGCTATACCGGCGGGACGGGGCGGACCTGCACATGGACCTGCCGGTGTCGGCGCCCGACGCGATCCTGGGCGGCAAGGTCGAGGCGTCCACCCCCGACGGGCCCGTGACCCTGACCGTGCCCAGGCACTCCAACAGCGGCGCGCAGTTGCGGCTCAAGGGCCGGGGCTTCGTCAACGCCAGGGGCCAGCGCGGCGACCTGTTCGCCCGGCTGATCGTCACCTTGCCCGACGTCGTCGATCCCGCGCTCGAGAAGATGGCCGAGCAGTGGCGCAAGGAACGGCCGTACGCCCCCCGGCGGCGGTAGCAGACGAAGGGCGGCGGCCGGCCCCCGGGCGCGGGGCGGACACCCGGCGGGGGATTTGCGATGACAGCAGGCCGCGCCGCCGACATAACCGGCCCATTCAGCCCGCGTTCAGCGGGACGCCCGTAGAAGGCGAGGCATGAAGCGTCTGACCGTCCTGTTCGCCACGCTCCTGATCGGCGCCGCCCTCCCCGCGGCGGCGCAGGCGCAGGGCTGTCCGAAGGGGCCGGCGGGCAAGGCCTGCCGCGACGCCGAACGCGCCGAGCGCGTCGCGCCCGGCGACCGGCGCGGCGGCAATTCGCTGGGCGACAGCTGGCAGCCGCGCGAGGACGACGCCCGCGACGGTGTCAGGGGCGGGCGTCTGGTGCCGCTCGAGACCGTGATCCGCAACATCGCCCGCACCACGCCCGGCCACCTGCTCGACGCCGGCCTCGAGGGCGGCGACCGGCCGGTCTATCGCGTGCGCTGGCAAGCGGCCGACGGACGGCGTATCGACTTCATCGTGGACGCCCGCACCGGCCAGATCATCGGCCGCTACTAGACCCATCGCGAGGGACCCATGCGCATCCTGCTGGTCGAGGACGATCCGGACCTGTCGCGGCAGCTGAAGCTGGCCCTGGGCGACGCCGGCTACGCGGTCGACCACGCCGCCGACGGCGAGGAGGCCCACTATCTGGGCGAGGCCGAGCCCTACGACGCGGTGATCCTCGACCTGGGCCTGCCCAAGATCGACGGGGTGTCGGTGCTGGAGCGCTGGCGGCGCGAGAACATCGCCACGCCGGTGCTGATCCTGACCGCCCGCGACAACTGGAGCCAGAAGGTCGCCGGCTTCGACGCCGGGGCCGACGACTACCTGACCAAGCCGTTCCACACCGAGGAGCTGCTGGCCCGGCTGCGGGCGCTGCTGCGGCGGTCGGCGGGGCACGCGACGCCCAACCTGGCCTGCGGGGGCCTGCGGCTCGACCCGCGCTCGGCCCGGGCCAGCGTCAACGGCGAGCCCCTGCGGCTGACGTCACTGGAGTACCGGCTGCTGCATTACATGATGATGCACCAGGGCCGGGTGATCAGCCGCACCGAGCTGGTCGAGCACCTGTACGACCAGGACTTCGACCGCGACTCCAACACCATCGAGGTGTTCATCGGGCGGCTGCGCAAGAAGATCGGACCCGACCGCATCGAGACCGTGCGGGGTCTGGGCTACCGGCTGGCCCCGCTGCCCGGCGAGCCGACGGAGTGAGGTTGCCCGACCTGCGGCGCCGCTCGCTGGTCGGACGGCTGGTGCTGCTGGCCGCCGGGTGGAGCCTGGCGGTGCTGGTCGTCACCGGCGTCGCCCTCACCGCCTTCTTCCAGCAGGCCGCCCTGCGGCGTTTCGACCTGGGCCTGGTGGAGCTGATCGACGGCCTCAACGCCGGCGTCAGCGTCGAGGACGGCAAGGTGTTCGCGCCCGCCCTGACCGACACCAGGGCGCTGCGGGTCTATTCCGGCCGCTACTGGCAGATCGCCGAGCCCGGCCCCGACTACAGCATCGGGCTGATCGTCCGTTCGCGCTCGCTGTTCGACCAGGACCTGAAGATCCCCAGGGCCGTCGTCGCCCGCATCGTCGCCGCGCCGGCCACCCAGGTGTTCTACGAGGCCGACGGCCCCCTCGACCAGCCGCTGCGGGCCACCGCCAAGCTGGTGAAGCTGTCGGGCCGCCAGAACCCGGTGATCCTGATGGCCGCCGAGGACCGCTCGCCCGTCGACCGCGAGGCGCGGCGGTTCGCCGCCCTGACCGCCGGGGCGCTGGTGATCCTGGGCGCGGGCATCCTGGCCGCCGTCTTCATCCAGGTGCGGGTCGGCCTGCAGCCGCTGTTCCGCCTGCGCGGCGAGGTGGCCGACGTCCGCAAGGGCAAGACCGAGCGCATCGCCGGGACCTATCCCTCGGAGCTCGAACCGCTGGCCAGCGAGCTCAACGCCCTGGTGGCGCACAACCAGGACGTCGTCGAGCGGCAGCGCACCCATGTCGGCAACCTGGCGCACGCCCTGAAGACGCCGCTGTCGGTGATGCTTGCCGAGGCCGAACAGCAGGGCGGCGAGCTGGCCGAGGTCGTCGCCCGCCAGGCCGACCTGATGCGCGAACATGTCGAACACCATCTGCGCCGCGCCCGCGCCGCCGCCCGGTCGCAGAGCCACGGCGAGCGGACCCTGGTCGAGCCCGTGATCGACGAACTGGCCGTGACCCTGGAGCGCATCTTCCGCGACAAGGGCGTCGAGATCGACTGGCGCAGCCCCGACGACCTCTGTTTCCGCGGCGAGCGCCAGGACCTGCAGGAACTGGCCGGCAACATCCTGGAGAACGCCGCCAAATGGTGTCGCGGCCGGGTGCGGGCGACGGCCATCGCGGCCTCGCCCGAGCGGCTGCTGCTGACCGTCGAGGACGATGGCCCGGGCCTGCCCGCCGATCGCCGCGAGGAGGTGCTCAAGCGCGGCGCCCGGCTGGACGAAAGCGCGCCGGGGTCGGGCCTCGGCCTGGCCATCGTCGACGAGCTGGCCCGCGCCTACGGCGGTTCGCTCACCCTCGGCGACTCGGCGATGGGCGGCCTGAAGGTCGAGATCGTCCTGCCGCGCGCGGAGACTTGACGCAGGCGCCCGAAACGCCGGTTTCGCGAACCGTTAACCCAATGCGGTCAAATGTTGCCGCGGGTCCCCTGGGGGAACCCGAACGGGGAACCATGGCCGAACTCTCCCCTCACAAGGTCGCGCTGCTCAAGAGGCTGGTGTCCGCCTCGCCGGACGAGCTCGTTCGCGGGCTCGAACAGGCGCTCTGCTCCGAGACCGCCACCGGTCCGCTCGCCGCCGTCGGCGCCCTGATCGAGGCCGAGGCCGCCGACCGGGCTGTCCGCTTCGCCGTGCTGGCGCCCGTCGCCGTGCTCTTCGGCCCCGCCGTCGACGACGGCCGGCCGCGGTTCCCGCGCGTCGCGCTGGGCGCCATCTGGCAGGGCCTGAAGGCCGAGGCGCCCGAACTGGTCCGCGAGGCCGCGAGCGCCTTTCACTACATCGAGCCCGACGCGGCCAGCCCGGAGGTGTTCGACCTGCTCTGCGCGCGCGCGGCCGACGGTCTCGCCTCGCGGGAGACGCCCGAATTCGCCGCCGCCGCCGCCGCCTGCGAGGCCGACCGCGCCGGCGGCGCCGCCGAGCTGGAGTTCTGCCTGAGGCTGGCCCCCGTCGCGCGGCCGCCCATCCTGCGCCTCGGCGACTGGATCCAGCGGATGACCGACGAGCGCCGGGTGACCGCGCGCCTGGCCTATCGCGACGCCACCGCCCTGGGCGAAGGCGGCGGGCCGATGTTCTTCGAGATGCTCGCCGGCCATCTGAACCCGCCGGCGCTGGTCTTGCGGGTGATCTCGGCGGTCATGGACCATCCAGCCGAGCGGTACCTGGCCGGCTCGGAGCTGGCCCGGTTCGGCGAACGCGTCCTGACCGAGGTCGAGGCCCAGCTGACCCAGCTGAGGGCGATGAAGCCCGGCGCCAGCGTCGAATCCGGCCGTGAGGCGGGCGTCGCCGTCCAGAGGGCCATCGAGCGCATCAGCGAGCTGGAGCAGGCCGTCCAGCTGTCCAAGGACGGTCCCTGGGGGCAGCGGCTGTCGAAACTCAAGCAGGGCATCGCCGGCGTCGTCGAATCGCGGCTGCGCGACATCGACGAGGCGTCCCAGCACGCCCTGCCGACCCAGAAGCTGCGATATTCCGCCAAGCTGACCCGGACCGCGCCCAAGATCTCCGATCCGCCCAACGAACAGGCCGTGGGCTGGGCCCTGGGGCTGCTCGCCTTCGCCGAGGCCATCCGGACCTGCGCCACCGACGGCGGGTTCGGCTCCGTGCGCAGCAAGGTCCTCGACAATCTCAGCAAGCGCATCGACCAGTATGTCGAGGACATGCTCGAGCAGCTGAGGCTCGGGGACATCGAGGACGGCCTCGAGGACCGGGCGCGCGAGTTCCTGGCCATCGCCGCCGACATGCTGACCCTGGCCCGCGACGAACAGAGCGGCTCCATCGTCCGTCGGAGGGCGGCGGCGGCGTAGGGCGCGGCCGGTCCGACCGGCGGTCGCCGGCGGCTTATGGTCGCCGACCTCTCGCGCGGCGGCGCGCGATCCGGTAAGCAGCGCGCCATGATCGCATTCTGGATCGCCGCGGCGGCCCTTTCAGCAGCGGCCGGCTGGCTGATGCTGCGCGGCGCGCGCGCGGCGGGACAGCGCGTGGGCGGCGAGGATCCGGCCCTGGCCGTCCATCGCCGGCAGCTGGCCGAGCTCGACGACCTGGCCGCCCGGGGGCTGCTGGCCGAGGACGAGCGTCGCGCCGCCCGGGCCGAGGCGGGCCGGCGGCTGCTGGCCGCGGCGGATGCGTCGGCCGCGCCGTCGCCGACCGGAGAGGGGCGGCGGATCGTGCTGGTCCTGGCGGCCGCCGCGCCGGTGCTGGCGATAGCCCTCTACATCGCGGTCGGGGCGCCCGGGCTGGCCGACCAGCCCTTCACCCGGCGGCTGGCCGACTGGCGGGCCGCCGACCCGGCCACGCTGGACCCGGCCCGTATCGCCGCCCTGCTGCGCGACAAGGCGGCCGAGCGGCCGGACGATCCCGAGGTCTTCCGGCACCTGGCCATGGCCGAGATGCTGGCCGGAGACGCAATGGCCGCCTCGTCGGCCCTGCGCCGCGCCGTGCTCCTGGCGCCGGGCCGGGCCGACCTGTGGGCCGCCCTGGGCGAGGCCTTCGTCGCCGAGGGCGATGGCGTCGTCGGCGTCGACGCGCGAATGGCCTTCGGCGAGGCCCTGAAGCGCGATCCGGCCTCGCTGAGCGCGCGCTATTTCCTGGCCCGGGGCGACATCGCCGACGGTCGCGTGGCCCAGGGCCTGGCCGGCTGGCGGGCGCTGCTGGCGAGCCTGCCCGCGGACGACCCCTCGCGGGCGGCGCTGGCGGGCGAGATCGCCTCGGTCGAGAGGACCGGGGGCCTGCCCGGCGCGCCGGCCGCGGCCGCCGAACCCGACCAGGCCGCCATCCGGGGCATGGTCGAGCGGCTGGCCGCGCGGCTCCAGGCCCAGCCCGACGACCCGCAGGGCTGGGTCCGGCTGGTGCGCGCCTGGTCGGTGCTCGGCGAGACCGCCCGGCGTGACGCGGCGCTGAAGCGGGCCCGGGCGCTGTTCGCGGACCGGCCCGAGGTGGTGCAGGCGCTCGAGGAGGCGGCGCGATGAAGTTCTGGCCCAAGTCCCGGACCGCCCGGCGGCGGCTGACCCTGGTCCTGGCCGTCGCCCCGGTGCTGGCGCTGGCGGCGGGGCTGACCCTGTGGGGCCTCTCCGACTCGATTTCGCTGTTCTACACGCCCGCCCAGGCCAGGGCCGCGCAGGTGAAGCCCGGCCAGGCCGTGCAGCTGGGCGGCTTCGTGCAGCCCGGCAGCGTCGTCAAACACCCCGACGGGCGCACGAGCTTCATCGTCTCCGACCGTCAGGCCAGCGCGCCGGTGATGTTCCGGGGCGACCTGCCCGACCTGTTCCGCGAGGGGCAGGGCGTGGTGGCCCAGGGGACGTTCGACGCCGGGGGCGTCTTCCAGGCCAGCCGCGTGCTGGCCAAGCACGACGAGAAGTACATGCCGCGCGAGGTCGAGAAGGCGCTCAAGGCCCAGGGCGAATGGCGGGGCGGGGACGAGACCCCCGCCGACGGCCGCCGATGATCGTCGAACTCGGCGCCTTCGCGCTGGTCCTGGCGCTGGCCCTGTCGCTGGCGCAGGCGACGCTCGGCCTGGCGGGCGCGCGCAGACCGGTCCTGGCCGGGGCCGCGGAAGGCGCCGCCGTCGGGGCCTTCGCCGGCGTCGCCCTGGCCTTCGCCGCCCTGATCGCGGCCTTCGCCTCGTCGGACTTCTCGGTCGCCGCCGTCGCGGCCAACTCCCACACCGCCAAGCCGATGCTGTACAAGGTGGCCGGCGCCTGGGGCAATCACGAGGGCTCGATGCTGCTCTGGTGCCTGGCCCTGACCGGCTTCGGCGCGGCCGTCGTGCTGTCCGGGCGGGACCTGCCGGCCCGGCTGAAGAGCCGGGTGGTCGGGGTGCAGGGCCTGCTGGGCGTGCTGTTCCTGGCCTATACGACCTTCGCCTCCAATCCGCTGGCCCGGCTGGCGCAGCCGCCGGTGGAGGGGCGCTCGCTCAATCCGCTGCTGCAGGATCCCGCGCTCGCCGCCCATCCGCCGTTCCTCTACCTGGGCTATGTCGGCTTCTCGGTGGTGTTCGCCTTCGCCGTGGCGGCGCTGATCGAGGGACGGGTCGACGCCGCCTGGGCGCGATGGGTGCGCCCCTGGACCCTGGCCGCCTGGAGCTTCCTGACCCTCGGCATCACCCTCGGCGCCTTCTGGGCCTACTACGAGCTCGGCTGGGGCGGCTGGTGGGCCTGGGACCCGGTGGAGAACGCCTCGTTCATGCCCTGGCTGGTCGGGGCGGCGCTGCTGCACTCGGCCATCGTCACCGAGAAGCGCGGCGCCCTGGCCGGCTGGACCGTCTTCCTGGCCCTGACCGCCTTCACCTTCTCGATGATGGGCGCCTTCCTGGTGCGGTCGGGGGTGCTGACCAGCGTCCACGCCTTCGCCGTAGACCCGACGCGGGGCGTGCTGCTGCTTTCCATCCTGGGCGTGGCCACGGGCGGCGGGTTCGCCCTGTTCGCCTGGCGGGCCCCGGCGCTGGCGCCGGGCGGCGTCTTCGCCCCGGCCAGCCGCGAAAGCCTGATGGTGCTCAACAACATCCTGCTGACCGCCGCCACCGCCGCCGTGCTGCTGGGGACGCTCTATCCGCTGATCACCGAGGCGTTCGGCGTGCAGACCACGGTCGGCGCGCCCTATTTCAACCTGGTGTTCGGCGGACTGGCCGGCCTCGCCCTGGTGATCCTGCCGGTGGGCCCGCTGATGGCCTGGAAGCGCGGCGATCTGGGGGCCGCGGCCCTGCGCCTGAGGCTGGCGGCCGTGGTCGCCGCGGCCGCCGGGCTGGCGGTGCTGGCGGCGATGGCCCCGCACCGCGCGCTGCCCGCCGCCGCCCTCGGCGCCTGGCTGGTCGCCGGGGCCGCCGCGGAGGTCGTCGAGCGCACGCGCCTGTTCCGGGTTCCCTGGGCCGAGGCGCGGCGGCGGCTGACCGGTCTGCCGCGCGGAGCCTGGGGCATGACCCTGGCGCACCTGGGGCTGGGCGTCTTCGTGCTGGGGGCCGTGTTCGAAACCGGCTGGAAGGTCGAGGCGGCCGAGGTGGTCGGCGAGGGCGGGCGGCTGCGGCTGGGCGCCTACGAGGCGACGCTCGAGACCGTCGGCGCGTTCGAGGGCCCCAACTACGTCGCCGAGCGCGGCCGGATCGTGGTGACGCGCGACGGCCGCCCGGTTTGCGCCGGCGAACCCGAGCGGCGCTTCTATCCGGCCAGCCGCCAGCCCACCTCGGAGGTGGCGCTGTGCAACCGCGGTCTGGACCAGATCTACCTGGTGCTGGGCGAGCGGCGGGCCGGCGCCGACGGCGGGCCCGCCTGGCTCGTGCGGGCCTACTACAATCCCTGGCTTCAGCTGATCTTCCTGGGGCCGCTGATCATGGCGGCGGGCGGCCTGCTGTCGCTCAGCGACCGGCGGCTGCGGCTGGCGGCGGGAGCCAGGCGATGAGGCGGCTGGCCGCGATCCTGGGCGCGACTCTGTGTCTCGCGGCGGCCTCGGACCCGTCCGAGCGGCTCGCCGACCCGGCCCAGGAGGCGCGGGCGCGGGCGATCTTCCGCGAGGTGCGATGCCTCGTGTGCCAGAACGAGTCGATCGACGATTCCGACGCCGACCTCGCCGGCGACCTGCGCAAGGTGGTGCGCGAACAGGTGGCGGCCGGCCGCTCCGAGGCCGAGGTCAAGGCCTTCCTCACCGCGCGCTACGGCCAGTACGTGCTGCTGCGGCCCCCGTTCAGCGCCGGCAACGCCGCCCTGTGGCTGGCGCCGTTCCTGGCCGGACTCGCCGGGCTGGCGCTGCTGGCGGCGCGCTGGCGACGGCGCGAGGCCGCCGCGCCGCCGCTGAGCGAGGCGGAGGAGGCGCGCCTGTCGGCCTTGCTCGACGACGAGGCGTCGTGACACGATTGCGCCGCGATCGCGCCCAAAGAAGCGCACGGTCGATGACGGAAAGATAACTTGAGGGCCCGCGCCCTCTTTGGCATCGAGCATCAGTCGGACCCGCGCGCGCGGGACAGGATCGGTAAGGACATGGTCGCGAAGAAGACCGGATTTCTTGTGGGCGCCGTCGCCGGCGCCGGCGTGGCCGCAGCGGCCCTGGCGGGCGTGGGTCTGCGCATGGCCCCGGCCCAGGCCGCGGACGCCGCCCCGCCGCCGGGCCTGACCCGCACGGCCGGCCCGACCATCTTCGCCCCGCCGCCCGGCGCGCCGATGTCCTTCGCCGACATCTTCGAGCAGGTGTCGCCGGCGGTGGTCTCCATCGACGTCAGCGCCCGCGTCAACGCCGGCGCGCTGCGCCTGCCGAACCTGCCGTTCGGCGGCAACGGCAAGCGCGGCCAGGAGGGGCCGGGCCAGAACGAAGAGGACGGCGGCGGGCCGCGCCAGCAATCGTCCGGCTCGGGCTTCTTCATCTCCGCCGACGGCTACATCGTCACCAACAACCATGTCGTCGAGGGCGCCGACCAGATCACCGTCACCCTCAAGGACGGCCGCGAACTGAAGGCCGACCTGGTCGGCCGCGACGAGGACACCGACCTGGCGGTGATCAAGGTCCAGGGCGCCGGCTACACCTATGTGACCTTCGAGCAGGGGGCCAAGCCCCGCGTGGGCGACTGGGTCATCGCCGTGGGCAACCCCTTCGGCCTGGGCGGCACGGCCACCGTCGGCATCGTCTCGGCCTACGGCCGCAACCTGAATGACGAGTCCTCGACCTACGTCGACTACGTGCAGATCGACGCCCCGATCAACCGGGGCAACTCGGGCGGGCCGACGTTCGACGTCTACGGCCGGGTGATCGGGGTCAACAGCGCCATCTTCTCGCCGACCGGCGGCTCGGTGGGCATCGGCTTCGCCATTCCCGCCGACGTCGCCGACAGCGTCACCAAGCAGCTGATCAGCGGCGGCAAGGTGGTGCGCGGCTACATCGGGGCGCAGATCCAGAACTTCACCCCGGAAATGGGGCAGGCGCTGGGCCTGGGCGACTTCAAGGCCGCCGTCGTCAAGGTGGTGACGCCCGGCGGACCGGCGGCCAAGGCCGGGCTGATGGTCGACGACATCGTGCTGTCGGTGAACGGGGTGAAGGTGGAATCCTCCACCGCCCTGACCCGCGAGGTCGCCCGCGGCCGGGCCGGCGAGGTGCTGCGGCTGGAGATCATCCGCGACGGCCGCAAGCGGTTCATCGACGTCCGCTCGGGCGTGCGTCCGTCCCGCCAGGAGCTGGCCGCCTCGACCGGCGCCGACCGGCCGGACGAGCTGGCGCCCAAGTCGCCCTCGGGCCCGTCGGCGAGCCGGGTGCAGGTGCTGGGCATGGGCCTGACCCCGCTCGACACCGCCGCGCGCCGACGCTACAGCCTGCCCGCCGACCTCCAGGGCGTGCTGATCGAGACCGTCCGCGGCGACTCCGACGCCGCCGAGCGCGGCCTGTCGTCCGGCGCGGTGATCACCTCGGTCAACATGAAGCCGGTGCGCACGCCCGCCGACATCCAGGCCGCCGTGGAGGCGGCCCGGCGGGCCGGCCGTCCGACCGTGCTGCTGTCGGTGACGCTGCAGGGGCAGTCGGCGTCGATCCCCGTGAAGGTCGACTGACCCGGCCCCCCGCCGTTGGTCGTTGCGCCGGCGGGGCGGCTCGGATAGCCATGACCATTCCGGGGACCCGATCGTCCGCCGGCCTTCACTCACGACGTGGATGACATGCGAATCCTGATCATCGAGGACGATGTCGAGGCGGCCGAGGCGATGATCCGCGGCCTGACCGAGGCCGGCTACGACTGCGTCCACGCCGCCGACGGAGCGGCCGGCCTGGGCGAGGCCCAGAAGCGGGGCTTCGACGTCCTGATCGTCGACCGCATGATGCCCAGGATGGACGGCGTGCAGGTGGTCGAGACCCTGCGCCGCGAGGGCGACGCCACCCCCGTGCTGTTCCTCTCGGCCCTGGGCGAGGTCGGCGACCGCGTCGACGGCCTGAAGGCCGGGGCCGACGACTACCTGGTCAAGCCCTACGCCTTCCCCGAGCTGATCGCCCGGGTCGAGGCCCTGTCGCGGCGGCGCGAGACCGGCGCGGTGGCGACCACCCTGAAGGTCGGCGATCTCGAGATGAACCTCATCGCCCGCACCGTGCACCGGGGCGCCACCGAGATCGACCTTCAGCCGCGCGAGTTCCAGCTGCTCGAGTTCATGATGCGTCACGCCGGCCAGTCGGTGACCCGCACCATGTTGCTGGAGAAGGTCTGGGAGTACCATTTCGACCCGCAGACCAACGTCATCGACGTCCACATCTCGCGCCTGCGCTCCAAGATCGACAAGGGGTTCGAGCGGCAGATGCTGCAGACCGTCCGCGGCGCGGGCTACCGGCTCGAGCCGTGACGCGCCGGCGCTGAACCCGTGCGCCTGCCCCGCATCTTCCGCACCACGCCGTTCCGGCTGACGCTGCTGTTCCTGGCCATGTTCGCGGCCGCCGCGGCCGCCTTCCTGGCCTACGCCTACCTGGCCACCGCCGGCGAGGTGACGCGCCGCGCCGACGCCGACATCACCCGCGAGATGAACTCGCTGGAGGCCATCTACCGCCGGGGCGGGGTGACGGCCCTCAACCAGGCCCTGATCGAGCGCGGCGTCGGCGAGCGGCCCTTCCTCTACCTGCTGCGCGACCGGGACGGCCGACGGATCACCGGCTCGATCGAGACCTCGCCCGTCGAGGCGACCGGCCCGGGCGAAACCTGGACCACCTTCCAGGTCACCGAGACCGACATGGACGGCGGCTCGATCCGGCGGCCGGCGCGGGGCGTGCAGGAGCGGCTCGACGGCGGCGAGACCCTTTTCGTCGGGGCCGACGTCGGCGAGTCCGAGGGCTTCGTCACCGGCATCGTGCGGGCCCTGTGGGGGGCGGGGGCGCTGGTCATCCTGCTGGGACTGGCCGGCGGCGTCATGGTCAGCCGCAACGTCAGCCGCCACATGGCCGGGCTCAATGACGCCATCGCCGCCGTGCGGGCCGGCGACCTGAAGGCCCGGGCCAGGGTGCGGGGCGCCCGCGACGAGTACGACGAACTGGCCGAGGGCCTGAACGAGATGCTCGACCGCCTCGAGCGGTCGATGGGCGGGCTGCGCCACGCCGGCGACGCCATCGCCCACGACCTGCGCTCGCCCCTGACCCGCCTGCGCGCCCGCATGGAGGCGGCGCTGATCGAGGTCGAGGCCGGCAAGGGCGATCCCAAACAGGCGCTGGTCCAGGCGCTGGCCGACGCCGACGGGGTGCTGGCGACGTTCAACGCCGTGCTAGCCATCGCCCGGCTGCAGGCCGCCGGCAGCGCGCCCGACCAGTCCGTGTTCGACCCCGGCCGGCTGGCCGCCGACATGGCCGAGCTCTACGCGCCGCTGTGCGAGGACAAGGCCATCGACTTCAAGGCCGAACTGACCCCGCAGCTGAGCGTCAAGGCGGCGCGGCCGATCCTGGCCCAGGCCCTGGCCAACGTGCTCGACAACGCCATCAAGTACACGCCCGACGGCGGGGCGGTGATGCTGCGCGTGCGCCGCCGCTCGTCCGGGGAGATCGAGTTCTCGGTCACCGACAACGGACCGGGCGTGCCCGAGGAGGACCGCGCCAGGGTCGTGCAGCGCTTCGTGCGCCTGGAAAACAGCCGCAACGAGCCGGGCTCGGGCCTGGGCCTGTCGCTGGTCGCCGCCGTGGCCGAGGCCCATGGCGGACGGCTCGAGCTTGACGAGGGGCCGGGGGTGTACGACGGCTTCGGCCCCGGCCTGCGCGTGGCGCTGGTGCTGCCGAGGGTGGAGGGATGAGCGTCGATCGACGCCGGCTGATCGCCGGGGCGGCGGCGGCCGGGGGCCTGGGCCTCGCCGGCTGCGCGACGACAAGTCCCGCGCCGACCGTCGGCGCGTCCGCCTACACCGGGCTGAGGCTGGCTCCCATCCGGGCCGAGATCGAGCGGATCACCCGCATCACCGTCTGCCTGCGCCCGTTCCGCAAGGCCGGACCGCGGCTGGAGGTCGAGTCCGTCGGCGACAAGCGGGTGGTGCACAACTACGGCCACGGCGGCAGCGGCTGGTCGCTGTCCTGGGGTGCGGGTGAGATCGCGACGCGGCTGGCGCTTGAGACCGGCGAGCGGGACATCGCCGTGATCGGCTGCGGCGCCCTGGGTCTGACGACGGCCACGGTGCTGCAGCAGGCCGGGGCCCATGTCACCATCTACGCCAGGGAGCGGATGTTCGAGGCCCGCTCCGCCCGGGCCACGGGCGTCTGGTCGCCGGACTCCCGGATCGCCGCCGCCGACGCCATGCCTGCGGGCTTTCCCGAGCAGTGGGAAGCCATGGCGCGGACGTCCTGGCGCAAGTTCCACACCTACCTGGGCCTCGCCGGCGCGCCGGTGGAATGGGCCGACCGCTACGCGCTGTATGACCCGGAAGGCAAGGCGCCGGAGTTCACACCCTCGCGGACCGTGCCGGTGATGGACGAGATTCAGTTCGCCCGTCTGTCCAGCCGCCTCCGCGATCTGCAGGGCCGGTCGAAGCCTCTGGCGGAAGGCAGCCTCCGTTCCCGGTGGAAGGGGTCTCGCGCGGCGCCCAGCTGCAGTTCAACATCGCCGCCTACGCGCGCCTGCTGGCCACGGACCTTCTGCTGTCCGGCGGCAGGATCGAGACGCGGTCCTTCAACACCCCCGCCGAGCTGGCCGGCTTGCGCCAGAAGGTGATCGTCAACTGCACGGGCTATGGGGCCAGGGCGCTGTGGAAGGATGAGACCATCATCCCGGTGCGCGGCCAGATCGCCTGGCTGATCCCGCAGGAAGAGGTCGACTACGAACTCTACTACCGCCACGTCTCCGTCGTGCCGCGACCGGACGGCATGGTCGTCCAGTACACCGGACTCTCGGACATGTGGGGTTACGGCGACGAGGACGAGACGCCCGATCGAGGCGAGGCGGAGGCGGCGGTGAAGGTGATCGGAGATATCTACGCCGGGTTTCCGGCGAGGCGCGGTTAACCTCGCACCGGCTATGGTGTGAACGCTCAGGCGATTGCCATTGGCAGGGAAGCGCCCGATATTGAATCGAGGAGCGTGTCAGATGTCGAAGTTTGAAGTGCGGAAGGAACCCAAGCCCAAGCGGGCTTCGTCGCGGCCGGATTCGGTGTCTGTGAAGGTCGTTCGCACGGACAGCGGAGAGAAGGTGCGCGTGCTGTCCCTCAATGCGAACAGCGCCTCATTCGGAGATGATTTCCTGTATGTCTTCACGCACAACGTGCGTCAGGCCCGCAAGGAGAACAAGGCGCGTCTAGGCTCGACTTCGGGTGCCAAGCGAGCCTCCTGACCCCCCCTCGCTCTGGATCATCGCCGGGGCCAACGGATCTGGAAAAAGCAGCGCTTACGACAAGGCGGCGATCGAGGCGCCTCAGGGCTCGGTCTGGATCATCAATCCCGACGTGTTGGCGAAACGGATCGCCGAGCAAGAGGCGCTGCCGCTCACGCCCGACGCAAACCTGGAAGCGGTCAAGCGCATCGAGAGCTGGCTCTACGCCTCGGTTCGCGCTCACCAGACCGTCGGCGTGGAAACGGTGCTGTCCACCGACAAGTACCGCAAACTCGTGGGGTGCGCCCACGAGCACGGCTTCCGTGTCCGGTTCATCTACGTCGTTCTCAAGAGCGCCGATTTGAACGTCGAGCGCGTCCGCAACCGCGTCGCGAAGGGCGGCCACGACGTTCCCGAGGCCAGGATTCGCGACCGGCGCAAGCGCTCGTTCGAACAGCTGGGCTGGTTCATTGCGCATGCTGATCTGGCGGAGATCTACAACAACTCTGGCGCCGAACCGAGATTGATCGTCCAGAAGGACCGCAATGGTGTCGCAATCTATGGCGACCTGATCGAGGAGATTCTCGAAGCACTCGAAGTCGCGATGCCCGGCATCAGGGACGCGCTTGATGACGATGACTAGCGAAGCCAAGTCTCGCCTGGCCGATCGTCTCTCTCCGTGCGGGCCCGTGCTCGACGGCAAGGCCGCCGAGCGGACGCGGGAGCTGCTGGCGGCGCGGATCGGCGGCGCGGCGCTGACGGCGGCCTGGCCGGCCCTGGCGCCGGTGTTCGGGGCCTCGCCCTACCTCGCCGGCCTGGCGAGGCGGCGTCCGGCGGCATTGCTGGAGACGCTCGAGGCCGATCCCGACGCGCGGCTGGCGACCCTGCTCGAAAGGGCCCGGGCCCAGGCCGACGAAACCGACGAGGACGCCGCCCGCCGGGTCCTGCGCGAACTGAAGGGCGACCTGCACCTGCTGACCGCGCTGGCCGACCTCGGCGGGGTCTGGGACCTGGACCCGGTGACCGACGCCCTGGCCCGCTTCGCCGACGCGGCCCTGCACGCCGCCCTGGCGCTGGCCGCCCGCGGCGAGATCGAGCGCGGCCGCCTGGTCCCCGCGCCTCCCGGGCCGGCCGGGCCGGTCCCCGGGCTGATGATCATCGCCATGGGCAAGCACGGCGCGTTCGAGCTGAACTACTCCAGCGACATCGACATCACCTTCTTCTACGAGCCCGAGCGGCTGCCCCTGGCCCCGGGGGCCGAGCCGGGCGATGTCGCCGTGCGGCTGGCCCACGGCGTCGCCCGGGCCCTGCAGGAGCGGACCGAGGACGGCTATGTCTTCCGCGTCGACCTGAGGCTGCGGCCGGACCCGGCCTCGACCCCGCCCGCCGTGCCCGCGCCGGCGGCCTTCACCTACTACGAGAGCGTCGGCCAGAACTGGGAGCGGGCGGCCTTCATCAAGGCCCGGGCGGCGGGCGGCGACATCCCGGCGGGGCAGGCGTTCCTGGCCGAACTGGCGCCCTTCGTCTGGCGCAAGAACCTCGACTTCGCCGCCATCGCCGACATCCACTCGATCAAGCGGCAGATCCACAGCTTCAAGGTCGACGACCGGCTGACGGCCAGGGGCGCCGATCTCAAGCTCGGCCGCGGCGGCATCCGCGAGATCGAGTTCTACGTCCAGACCCAGCAGCTGATCCTCGGCGGCCGCCATCCCGACCTGCGCTCCAACCGCACCCTCGAAGGGCTGGCAGCGCTGGCGGCGGCCGGGCACGTGGCGCCCGAGGCGGCGGCCGAGCTGGCCGGCGCCTATCGCGAGCTCCGGGCCCTGGAGCACAGGGGGCAGATGCTGGCCGACGAACAGACCCACCGCCTGCCCGAGTCCGACGCCGACCGCCGGCGGGTGGCGGCGCTGCGGGGACAGGACAACCTGCGCGCCTTCGACGCCGGCGTCGGCCGGCTGCTGAAGGGCGTCAACGCCATCTACGGCGAGCTGTTCAAGGGCGAGGAGGCGCTGTCGTCGCGCTTCGGCAGCCTGATCTTCACCGGCGTCGAGGATGATCCCGAGACCCTGGCGACGCTGAAGCGGATGGGCTTTTCGAGCCCGGCCCAGGTGTCGCAGACCATCCGCGGCTGGCATCACGGCCGGATCGCCGCCACCCGCACCGAGCGCGGGCGCGAACTGTTCACCCGCCTGGCGCCGCGTCTGCTCGACGCGGTCCAGGCCACCGGCGCCAGCGACGTCGCCTTCAACCGCTTCGCCGACTTCTTCGGCGGCCTCAGTTCGGGCGTCCAGGTGCAGTCGCTGTTCCTCGCCCAGCCGAAGCTGTTCGGCCTGGTCGTCGAGGTGATGGCCTATGCGCCCGAGCTGGCGCGCACCCTCGCCCGCCGGCCGGCGGCGCTGGACGCCCTGCTCGATCCCTCGTTCTTCGACCCGTTCGAGGCGGGGCAGGGCCAGGCGGCCGGTCGCGCGGCGCTGCGCCGGGCCGGGGACTTCGAGGGGGCCATGGACGCCGCCCGGCGGATGCACCGCGAGCAGGCCTTCCGCATCGGCGTGCAGGTGATGAGCGGGGCGGCCAGCGCCGAGCAGGCGGGCGGCGCCTTCGCCGACCTGGCCGACCTGTGCATCGGCGGCCTCGCCGAGGCGGCCATGGACGAGACCGTCCGGCAGGGCGGGGCGTTCGACGGCCAGGTGGCGGTGGTGGCGCTCGGCAAGTGCGGCGGCCGCGAGATGACCGCCCGCTCGGACCTCGACCTGATGACTCTCTACCGCGCCGCCGACCCGGCCGGGATGAGCGCGGCCCGGGGCTGGAGCGCCGACGTCTTCTACGCCCGGTTCACCCAGCGGCTGATCGCCGCCCTGTCGGCGCCGACGGGGGAGGGCGGTCTCTACGAGGTCGACATGCAGCTGCGGCCGACCGGATCGAAGGGGCCGGTGGCGGTCAGCCTGGCCGCGTTCGACAGCTACTACGACCGCGAGGCCGAGACCTGGGAGATGCTCGCCCTGACCCGGGCCCGGGTGGTCTGGGCCACCGGCGAGGACTTCGCGGCCGAGGCGGCGGCGGCGATCGAGCGCGCCTTGCGCCGCCCCAGGGACCCGGTCCGCACCGCCGCCGACGTGCTCGAGATGCGGGCCCTGATGGAGCGGGAGCGCCCGCCCAGGGGGCCCTGGGACGTCAAGCTGGCGCCCGGAGGCCTGGTCGACGTCGAGTTCGCCGCCCAGCACCTGCAGATCGTCCACGCCGCCGGCGGCGGACCGCTGGCCCAGAACACCGGCGAGGCCCTGGCCCGGCTGTCGGCGGCCGGCCTCGGCGACGGCGCCGCGCTGGCGCATCTGGCCGGGGCCTGGCGGCTGCAGCAGAACCTCTCGCAGCTCCTCAAGCTGGCGCTGGACGAGCGGGCCGATCCCGAGGCCGAGCCGCGCGGACTCCAGACCCTGCTGGCCCGGGCCGGCGGCGCGCGCGACCTCAGAAGCCTGCGCCGGACCCTGGCCGCGGCCCGCGACAATTCGCGCAGGGCGTTCGAGGCGATCGTCCGCGCCTGAGAGCCCTTTGGAGGCGACGGAACGCCGGCCGCGCGGCGTTCAAGCAGCGGGGCGCATGAAGGAGTTTTCGCCGATGAGAATCATATCCCTGGCCGCCGTCGCGCTGGCCCTGTCCGCGGGCCCCGTCCTCGCCCAGCCCGCCGGTCCCCGCGCCGACGCCAACGGCGACGGCAAGGTGAGCCTGGCCGAGTTCAAGGCCGCCCGGGTGGGCATGATGATGCGCGGCGACGCCAACAAGGACGGCAAGCTGACCAAGGCCGAACTGGAGGCCGGCGCGGCGCGGATGCGCGAGGCCGCGGCGGCGCGCGGACGCGAGGCCCCCGGCGGCGGTCGCGGCCCGGGCATGATGTTCACCATGATGGACGCCAACAAGGACGGCTTCCTGACCCGGCCGGAAATCGAGACTATGATCGAGCGTCGCTTCCGGCGGCTCGACGTCAACGGCGACGGGTCGCTGAGCGACGCCGAGATGCAGGCGGCGCGGCCCGGTCCGATGGGCGGCGCGGGTGGCGGCGGTTCTTGATCTCCAGGCTCGCCAGGCGGCGGGTCGGACGGGCCGCCGGCGGAGTGAGGGAGAGCTTGGCGACAGGCGCGGGCGATCCGGACCAGGAGCTGGTCGCGCGGGTGGGGCGCGGCGAGGCGGCGGCCGTGCAGGCGCTGGTCGCCCGCAAGCTGCCGCGCATGCTGCAGCTCGCCCAGCGCATGCTGAACGACGCGGCCGAGGCCGAGGACGTGGCCCAGGAGGTCTTCCTGCGGGCCTGGCGGCAGGCGCCCAGCTGGATGCCCGGCGCCGCCCGGTTCGACACCTGGCTGCACCGGGTGGCGCTGAACCTGTGCTACGACCGCCTGCGGCGGCGGCGCGAGACGCCCATGGCCGACCCGCCCGAGCAGGTCGACCTGGGCCCGGCCCCCGACCGGGGTCTGCTGGCCGTGGATGTGGCGACCCGGGTCGGAGCGGCGCTGGCCGGCCTGCCCGAGCGCCAGCGGGAGGCGGTCGTGCTGTGCCACTACCAGGACCTGAGCAACATCGAGGCCGCGGCCCTGATGGGCGTGTCCGTCGAGGCCCTCGAGAGTCTGCTGGCGCGGGGACGCCGGACCCTGCGCGGGGCCCTGGCGGACCTGAAGGAGTAGGACGATGAACGCAGATCGTTTCCGCGACCTGGCGGAGGCCTACGGAGGGTCGATCGCCCGCTGGCCGGCCGAGACCCAGGACGCCGCCTTCGCCTTCCTGATGCGGGATCCGGCCGAGGCGGACGCCATCCTCGCCGAGGCCCGCGACCTCGACGCGGCGCTGGACGCGGCCGAGGTCCCGGCGCCGTCCGCCGCCCTGCGCCGTCGCGTGCTCGAGGCCGCGCCGCCGCCGCGCCGCCGGGCGCCGCTCGCCCGCTGGCTGACCGG
>JBMOOF010000050.1:0-69899 GCA_049323695.1 Pseudomonadota bacterium | reverse complement strand
CGCGCCGCAGGCATCATCAGCACATCATCACCAGGCATCATCAGCACACCAAGCCACCTCGACACGTCGGCCGGGAGACTCCGCGATCAGATCAGCCCTGGGAAGGTGGGGCCAAAGCCGCGCTTACACTGAGACCTTGCAAGCCGGCCCTTGGAGCCAGGCCAGAGGACCTCGTTCACGCGCTCGAAGCGCACCACGAAAGGAGGCCTTATGAACACCATCGACAACTTGCTAATCCTCGCCGCGGCCGCGCGGCTGATCGCTTCCATCCTGGAATTTCTGGCCAGGTGGCCTCGCTAGTCGGCGGCCATGCCGACTAAACCCTCTACGTTTTCCGAACCGAAGAGGCGTGAAGCGGCAGCCAGGGCTTTGGGGCTCAATGTCTGGGTGGCGAGTACGGCCAACCGCTTTTTGGGGCGCGACACCGAAACGTAGAAAAGGTTGCGCGCTCGATGATAGCCCTTCGTGTTCTTGTCCGTGATGGCCTGGGTTTCCAACAGCTCCAGCAGCTGCGGCCAGTTGTAGTGGTTCCAGCCACCGCCCAGCACCACTAGGACATTCTCGAACTCCGCACCCTTCACACTGTGCTGCGTCGCGAATGGCGTGCTCCCCTCAACGAACTTCACGAGTTCGATGACCTCTGAGTACCGCACCGACCGCAGTTCGTTGTGGCGCGCGAGCGATGTCGATTCTTCGGGGATAGGTTCGCCGGCCAGCCGAGCAAGCTCTTCCTCCCTACGCATCACGCGGTCTGATAGGTGCGGCCGCTGCGTCTGCTTCAGATGGTCCAGCACTTCGCCGACCGTTCCATTGGTTCGAAGCTTGTTGAGCTGATCCATGCTGGCGCGCCAGGACAGCTTATCGGCGTGGGCACGGATCGCTGGCACACCGCCTAGCACTTTAAACATCTCACCGTAGCGTCCCTGGCCGTAGGCGGCGCACATGGGCTCCAGCGTTTCAGCGAAGAACTCGATTGTCGGGTCTTCCTTCTTCGCGAAAGCCTCGCTTCGTTTGAAAATCCGGGTGATCGAAGGGTAGCCCTGTTCGGCCGCCAGCGCGTTGTGGGTGAGCATCAGGACCTTGGTCTTCTCGCGTGCGAGATCCCATCCCTCGGCTTCCAGCCGCTTCAACAGGCCCTGCCTGAATGCCCGCGCGACATCGTCGGGTAGGTCACCCTTTGAATGAGCTGTCGCCGTGCGTTCACCGTTATAGGAGTTGGCGTGGAAGAAGCGCGCCTCTCCTTCCGCTTTGGGATCGCTGACCTCCTGCGGAAGCTCGGGCCGCAGTTGATTCAGCATGTTCACCACGGCCGGCGCGGATCGGAAATTGGAGCCTTTATCGATGGCCTCGACGGAGAAATCGGCCAGGTCGAAATCACCGCGATAGATAGTCTGCCAGTGATCCCCGAAAAGGCCGATTAGCGGGCCTTCGCCCTTCTGGAAGAAGTGTTCAGAAATGGCCGCCATGAAGTGCTGGTCGGTGTCCTGGTACTCATCGATGAAGATGACGGGAAACTGATGCGCTAGGAGCCTTCGAAATTTCTCCTGGCTTAATAGCTGCGCCATGAAGAGCGGCACGTCGTCATGGCTCAACGTGATCTTGGTCTCTTCCACTCCAAAGAAGCCGAGGTTGTATTCAACCGGCTTCGCGCCAACGCCGCCGCCTGCTTCGATCTTCTCCTTTCGGTCCTCCATGGCATCGACGAGACCGCGAAGCGCCTTCTGGAACTGAGACAGGAAGGCCCAGGAGAATGCGTGGATGGTGTCGACCATGATGGCGGGATGCTGCTCGATCTCCTTGGCAATCTCATCCCGCGCGACTTCGGTGAAGGTAATGCAAGCTACCTTTTGGCCGGCCTGAATGAGCGATGTTCCGCGCTCGGCGATAAGACGCTTTAGCGCTTCCACGAGCGAGTAAGTCTTCCCGGCGCCGGCGCCCGCTTCGAGCCGAAAATTGCGGTTTGTATCTATGCAAGCTTCAACGCGGGCCTGGGCCTCGTTGGCCGCGATGACGGCCGGGCTGACTGGCTCGTCACTCATGCTGCAACTGCATCCGGGGCGGCTGGCCCAGGCGCCTCAGGCTCGATGGGGGGAGCTTCGGCCGGCGGCGGAGGTGGCTCGGAGAGCCAGATCAGACCCTCGCGGATATATCGCGGGACGATCCAATCCTTCTCAACGATCGCGAATTGCAGCGCCGTATCGGCCTTGGAGAAATCTTTCGCGATCTCCCACGCCTCCGTTGCTTCGTCTTCCTCCTTCGGCAAGGGAAATCGATCTGGGTTCGCTAGGACCAGGGCATCCTCATAGCTGCGTGCACAAACCTTAGATCCTTGGACCTCAGGCACCTGGTAGGCAATTCGGCGGTAGCCACTGATCTTTTCGCCATCCTTCTTGGCGACGATTTCGGCTAAGGTCAGGACTGTCTTCTTTTCGACCTTTTCCTGTTCGACGCCATCGCCCGCTTGCGTTTCCTTCTTCTTGGCAGGAGGAGCGAACCACGCCGTGATGGCTGCATTCGAGGTCCGCTGACCGCGGGCCAAGGGGCATTTCACCCAAACCGTTTTGGTCCCGCCTTTCTTAGTCGGCCTCTCTTCGGGCTCGACCGAATCCAAGTCCGTGATGATGAGCGTCTTCAATTCGAGGAAGTCGAGTAGCGGGTAGAAGCGATGCGCATACGCGCCGCCTACTTCGACGGTCGTCACATACTGGCGCGCTAGCTTCGCATCTCCCACCAGGCCACGGTCCACGATCTCGCAGAAGCGAGGCATCAGAATGCGTTCCGTTGTGCCTTCGACAAGGATGGCCTTGTCGGCGAAATATAGATCGCACTTTGTGAGGGTCATGTACTGGTGGAGGAATTCCCGATCCTCCGCCGGAATCGTCGTCGCGCCTTTCTTGAAGTCCTTCACCTTGGTTCGACGAATGCCGGCGGCGGCAGTCGGTGAACTCAAGAAGTAGCGGACAGCGTCAAACGGGGCCGCGTTGGCGACGTGCGACGAGTGCGTTGAAACCACGAACTGGACGTTCCAGGCCGGCTCGTTGGGGTACTTTTCCGATAGCTTGGAAACGGCCTCGGAGAGCTGGTTGATGAAGACTTCCTGCATTTGCGGATGCAGATGGGCCTCAGGCTCTTCGATGAAGACCAAGTGGGTTCCAGGACGAGCTGGCTTGGCGCGGTAGGCTTTATGAAAGCTCTCCAACTGCAACAGCATGTAGATGAGGTTGCGCGTTCCCAGGCCGTTATATCCCTCCGGCAGGTGAACGCCGTCGGCGCTTTCGTAGACGATCTTCGTATGGTCGGAGAGGAGACCTTCGACGTTTAGAGAGGTTTCCGGATGAAGCTCCGTATCGTTCAAGCTGGGAAATCCGAACACGGAGAGCGCTGGCAACAGACCCTTGAGCATCTCGTCGAAGCCAGCCTGGATCCCTTGCTCGATGGAATCGACCGAGACCTTCAGCTTGGCGGCCAAGTCCTGATCGGCGGCCGCAGCGGTCGATGAAGAGGCCGTCTTAAAGAGCGTGCCAAGGAGCTTGCCGATAACGTCTGTGTCGCCCTGCTTGGCGTGATCCAGCGTCCGTTGCGCCCGCACAAACCCGCACTGGACCAGTGCCGCCACGGCGGCTGTTCCGTCGAACTGACGCTGATTGGAAGGGTCTGTCGGGTCAATGGCAGTGACTTGCGTACTGTAGGCGGCTGGGAGCGCGTCTCGTAGAAATCGGTAGAAATGCCGGACCTTATTCTCGTCCTTGTCTGGCGGCGGCGCTTCGAACAATTGGTCGAGCTTCGCCAGGCTTGCCGCGTACTCAATTCGAACAATTGCAGTCGTACAGGTCGCATCCAGATCGATCACGAACGGCGACAACGGGCCCAGGTCCGTCGCCGCTTTTTCGTAGGCGAACGTGAGAGTGATTGCGATCTTGGGAAGGGCTGCCAAGACGTCTTCGGCGCTGCCGCCGGCATCGCGCAGGCTCTTGGCATCGACGAACTTGGTTCGAATTCCGGCTGAAAAATCTTCGAGGCGAAACTTAGGGCCACCTTCGCCGGCGAAGCGATCAAAGACATCTGTCAGGGAGGTCTTACCGCTATTGTTCCGACCTACAATGACGGTCGCAGCAGGCTCGAGCATGATTTCGAGGTCTTCAAGCAACCGAAACCCTTCAACTCTGACCTTCTCAATACGCATAAGCCCCCCATGCTCTGCTTCGTGAGCGGATAAACGTTAGCGTTTAGTGCGACATAGGACAACATTTGCATGTGGCCCACCAGCCGTTCAGAGGCTTGTTCAGCAAATTGCGCGATGGCTGCGTCACGTCCGTGACGCCTGGGCCACCGTGCCTCACCGTGCGGATCGGCACTTCGCGGCATCGACTAGCCGGCGCTGTGCAGCGCGGAAATTCTACGTCGATGGTGGTGGTGCCCCCGGTCGGGCTCGAACCGACACTCCTTGCGGAACCGGATTTTGAATCCGGCGCGTCTACCAGTTTCACCACAGGGGCATGAGGGGGCGGTTATAGTCGTTGGAGCAGTTTTCGCAATCGGAGAAACCGCTTGCAGCACAGAAATTGATTCTAAGCTTTCTTGGCGGAGCGCTTCGCGCGTGGTTGTTTATATTTTCGCACATTGATTGCGGATGCATCGAGCATATTCTTGATGTGGGCTGCGTAAAACTTCTCGATCATTTCCACACTGGTCCGGCAGTTCTTCGCAAGCTGATAGATGTCCGCGCCTTCCATGAGGCGCAAGCAGATATAGGTGTGTCGAAGGCTGTAAGCGGTTCGGACGTTTCCTTCCCGATCGTGTTTCAATCCCAGCTCGTCGAGGATCGTGTTCAGAAGCTCGCGCTGGACCTTCCCGAAAATGGGATCGGTGGGCTGACCTTTGTCGCGCTTCTGCATCCGTTGGAACGGCACCACGGCGCCGGCCATGCTCTTGCAATAGCCGACACCCCGCTTCCCACGCACCTCGATCTCCAGGATGCGTTCACCACTGTCGCGATCCGTGACGATGGAAACGTCGCGATACTCCAGGCGAGAGGCCTCGTCCGGACGTAGCCCGGTGTTGACCATGAAGAGCACATAGTCGTGCAACGTCTCGCACGCGCTACGCCACCGCTCCTTCTTGGGGTTGGCGGCTCGGTCTCGCGTAGCTTGGTAGAGAAGCTTGTACTCCTCGGGCGAGAACCAGGCCCGGTGGCTGATCTTGCCCGATGACTTGTAGGGCGCGCTCATATCGGGGAGCGCGGCGATCCAGCCCTTCCGATTGGCTGTCTTCAGAATTTGCCGAAGGGTGACGATCTCCTTGTGAAGGGTGCTGCGCGAAGGGCGGAGCACCTTCCCGTTCTTGTCCTTCCGCGAGGTCGCTCGGTGAACCCGATAATCCTGGATCAGACCGGCGGTGATTTCGGACAACGCCTTGCCGCCGAAGAAGGGCATGAGGTGGACGCGGGTCACCATGTCCTTCTGCGCGACATAGTCGGCGTTGCGCTCTCCCTCAACGATCACCGGGTACTCCGCCAGGAACGCCGCGGCTGCCTGCTTGAAGGTCGGTCCCTCCGCAACCGGCCGCCGGCGTCGATCGACACGTTCCCCAAGCGCTATGTCGGCTGGAACGACAATCTCACTTGCTGAGGGAACAACTCCAAGGGCGCGTTCGCGACGCCGCCGCCGTTCGTCGGCGTAGCGCTCCATGTACCAATCGGTAGCGAACTCCTTCGCGAGAACGAGGGTCTCTTCCTTGGTGGTCTCACGATGGTTGCGGCCACCGAGATAGGTTGAGCACTGCCAATAGCGGCTGTTCTCCCGTCGATAGACGTGGAGCTTGCCATCCATAAGCGTGTGTTTCTCGTACTCCATGTCTGTGCTCGTCCCTCGCGGGAAAATGTGTAAGACATGTGTAAGGGTACAAGAACGGCGCTATTTCTGCAATCTATTTGTTTTTATTGGTGTTTTTTGATCGTTTTTTAGATCGGGTACGATTTTGAGTCTGCCGCGTCTACCATTTCGCCACTGGGGCCCAGCGGGAGCCGCGCACCATAGCGGGGGCGGCCCGGCGGTCAACGCGGGTCAGGCGTCGGGCAGGTCGGCGAGGCGGGCGGGAAGGTCGGGAAGCGGGGCCAGGGGCGCGCTGGGCGCCGGCTCGTACCAGAAGGCGGCGGCCGACCAGTCGTCGGCCCGCTCGACCAGGCGGGCCTTGTAGTCGTCGATCGAGGTCGGCGTCGGCCCCGGCGCGAGTCCGAGTTGCTGGATCGTCACCCGGATGTCGCGGGCCCAGACCACCGGGTCGGGGACGTGCCAGCGGTACATCGAGACCCGTCCCGTGTCGGTGTCGGCGTCGCGCTCGCGCCAGTTGGCGCCGTGGTGGCGGAAGGCGTGGGCCTGGATTCCGAAGGAGAGACCGACATAGTCCTCCGAACCGGTGCCGCAGACCGTCGGGAAATCCGTGTCGCCGTCGAGGAAGACCTTCACCTCGCCCTCCCCCCACCAGCCCGGCGACAGGGGGCGCACGCCGATGACGGCGCCGAGGTAGCGACCCCGGCCCTGGCGGCGCGGCAGGATCTCGAAGTCGGCGCCCGGCGTCGTCGGATTCTCGCGGCGGAAGGCGACATGCAGGCGCCCGACGTCTTCCGGGTGGTCGTCGCCCAGGGTGTAGTCGACCTGGTAGAACAAGGTGGTCGGCCGGCCGAGCTCATTGGTCAGGGTCAGCCGCGCGCCGCGCACGAACGGCATCGGCAGCCACAGGTTCAGGCCATATCGGGCCCCGACCGAGTGGACGTCGCTCTCGAAGGCCGGCGTGAACCCGTGAGCGAAACCGAACAGGTCGCCCAGCGGGCATTCGATGCTCGGATGCGGCTGGCCGTCCCACCAGGCGCGCATGATCAGGCCGCGGAACGCCCTGGGGCCCCTCGGGCCGGTCAACCAGATGTGGCGAATGGTTCCCCGGCCGGCGATGTCGGCGAGGACCACTTCCTCGCCCGGCGCGATCACCCGCGCCGGATCGCCCTTGCGCCCCACGCCCAGGGGGCTGGCCGCCCGGCCGCCTCCGCCCTTCTGGCCGGTCGGATTCTCGAAGGAGGCGGACCGCGTCTCGAGGCCGGCGCAGAGGTCGTGGAGCGGAGTCATCAGCGATCCCCGGGCAGGTCGATCTCCACCAGCCTGCCGTCCTTGTCGAAGGTGAGGGAGGTATGGACGATCTGGACCATGCCGATGAAGCCCATGTCCCTCTTGAAGGCGAAGTCGAGCGTGGTCCTGCCGTTCTCGGTGCGCCAGGACTCGGGAGCGCCCAGGGCGGCGACCACATCGGCCTTGGTCGTGACGCCCTTCCGGAAGCCGAAGCGGGCCGGATCGTAGGGCTTCAGCAATTCGCCGGGCGTGCCGCCGAAGGCGCCCCCGTCGCCGGTGTAGGGATCAGCGGGCGGGGCGGCGCCGGCCCTGCGCTGGGGCGTATCGCCGACAAGCCGCGCGCGGTTCTCCCTGGCCCAGGCGGCGAGTTCCTTCAGTCCCTCGCGGCTGCGATCCTTCGCCTCGCCCGCCGGGGTCAACGGGTCAGGATGGCCGCTGTCCCAGTCCAGCACGGCCTGGTAGGTGGCGAGCATTCCCTCGAAGTCGCCGACCGCCCAGGCGTTCAGCGGCTCGCGCAGGGCGTTGAACCAGCGGGCGAACTGGTCGCCCTCGGTCTCGCTGAGCACGCCGCCCGAGCCGCCGAGTTCGGGGTGCTCGAAGAGGTAGGCGCGCCAGCGTAGCTGGCCCTCGTAGAACCAGAACACCGCCTCGTCGTTGCGGCCGACGTCGAGAAGGCGCCTGGCCAGCACGAACATCGCAACCGGATGCTCCTGCTCGACCGCCTTGAGCAGCTCGTCGACCGACAGGTCGGCCACGCGGCGGACCGTCGCCGAAGCGCTGGTCGGAGTCTGCGCCGCGGCGAGCCCCGCGGCGCCCAGCGCGAGGGCGAACGCAACCGCCCTCAGAATCCCGCGAAAACCAGCCAACGCCTGCCCCCGATACCGCCCGGACGCTCACTCTAGAGACGGGTCGGCGGCGGTCAACGCGATCCCGCGCACGCCTTCCGGCGGGCGCGGGCGGGGTGAGCGGATCAGCCCGCGGCCTCGCCGGAGAGCCTGGCGGCGGCGGCCTCGAGGCGGACCAACAGGCGTTTCAGGGTGACGACGTCGTCGGGGGAGAACCCTGCCAGCAGGGCCGCTTCGTAGGACAGGGCCAAGGGAGCGATCTCGGCGTGGAGGCGACGGCCAGTGTCGGTGAGGGCCAGGGTGTGGGAGCGGCCGTCGGATTCGCTGGCGGTTCGCGAGACCAGGCGACGGGCGACCAGCGCTTGGGCGGCGCGGCTGACCGTGACCTTGTCCATCACCGTGCGGGAGACGAGCGCCTGCTGGCTCAGCGCCCCCTCGGCCAGCACGGCCAGCAGGCGCCACTGGGGGATCGTCAGGCCGAAGCGGTCCTGATAGGCGCGCGCGATCAGGCCAGAGACTCCGTTCGAGGCGACCGACAGGCGGTAGGGCAGGTAGCGATCGAGCGCGAGGGTGTCGGGCTTCGCCTTCGCCGGCGCGGTGGCGCCCATCTCTCGGCTCCCTTTGCCCGTCACTTTCCCGGGACCGCCACGGTCTGCTCGATGGCCCCGAAGATGGAATGGCGCTTCTCGTCGCGCATTTCGATGCGGACCGTGTCGCCATGGCGCAGGAACGGCGTTTTCGCCTCCCCGGCGAGCAGGGTCTCCACCGTGCGCACTTCGGCGATGCAGCTGTAGCCGAGGCCGCCCTGATCGATGGGCCTGCCCGGACCGCCGTCGGCGTCGCGGTTGGAGACCGTGCCCGAGCCGATGATGGTCCCGGCGGAGAGGTCGCGGGTCCTGGCCGCGTGGGCGATCAGGGTTCCGAAGTCGAAGGTCATGTCGACCCCGGCGTCCGCCTGGCCGAAGGGCCTGCCGTTCAGCTCGACGTCGAGCGCGCCGTGCAGCTTGCCGTCCCGCCAGCGGTCGCCCAGGGCGTCGGGGGTCACCGCGACCGGCGAAAAGGCGCTGGCCGGCTTGGACTGGAAGAAGCCGAAGCTCTTGGCCAGCTCGCCCGGGATCAGGTTGCGCAAGGAAACGTCGTTGACCAGCATGACCAGGCGGACGGCCTCGAGCGCCGCCTCGCGCGAGACGCCCATGGGAACGTCGCCCACGATCACCGCCACCTCGCCCTCGAGGTCGCAGCCCCAGGCCTCGTCCCTCAGCGGGATGGGATCGCGGGGACCCAGGAAGCCGTCAGAGCCGCCCTGGTACATCAGGGGGTCGGTCCAGAAGCTTTCGGGCATGTCGGCGGCGCGGGCCCGGCGCACGAGCGCCACATGGTTCACATAGGCGCTGCCGTCGGCCCACTGGTAGGCGCGCGGCAGGGGCGAGGCGGCGGCGTGCTCGTGGAAGCGGTCGCGGGGCACCGAGCCGTGCTCCAGGCTCTCGGCGAGGCCGCGCAACAGCGGCTCGCAGCGCGCCCAGTCGTCGAGGGCGGCCTGCAGGGTCGGGGCGATGGCCTCCGCCGATGTGCACCAGGCCAGGTCGCTGGAGACCACGACGAGGCGGCCGTCACGGCCGCCCTTGAGGGACGCAAGCTTCATTTCTTCTCTTCGAACAGGGCCATCAGCGTGGCGTCGACGGGCTTCTTGCGGGTCAGGTCATCCTGGGCGGCGCGCAGCTCGGCCATCCGGGCGGGCTTGTCGCTCCACCAGGCCTCGAACTCGCGGACCGCCTTGCGCAGGGCGGCCAGCTGTTCCTCCATCGTCTTGGGCTTGTCCTCGTCGCCGTGGGCGTCGTGGTCGCCGTGGCCGTTGGAGTCGCCGCCGACGTTGACGGTGATGCTGTGGCCCTGGACGGTATGGGCGGCGGCGCCGGGACCGGCGTGAGGCGCGGCGTGGCCGCCCTGGCCGCCGTGGCCGTGGTCGTCGTGTCCCCCGTGGCCGCCGTGGCCGTGCTTGTCGTCCTTCTTCTTGTCTTTGTCGTCTTCCTTGCCCATCGCGGTCTCGAGGGCCTTGACCTGCTTGCCGAGCGCCGAACCCGCCATCAGGACCCCGCCGAGATAGACCCGGACGACCCGCATGAGGACGTCGGCGCCCTTGAGGACGCCGAATTCGTCCTGCTTGAGCGCATAACGGGCGGCGGCCAGCACGATCTTGTGGATGTCCTGCAGCACCGCGTCCCCGCCGCGCGCGCGGCCGCCGTCCCGCGCCCGCAGGATGAGCAGCAGCAGCAGGGCCGAGGCCACCGCCCAGCCGACCAGGCCCAGCGGCGTCAACAGGCCGGGCTCGTACTCCACCCCATAGGGAAACTCGCTGTGGTCCACCATCGCCACACCCCCTCGACCAAGACGGCGCCTACGCGCGCTTCGGGATCAACCGGCTGACCCTCGCCGCCGCATCGTAGCGCGAGGGGCCGCCGAACACCGCAATCTCGACCAGAATGTCCCCTCCCGGCTCGCTCGCCCACAGATAGTTTCGTTCGACCTCGACATTTCTCCCCTGGGGCGAAATTCCCTCGAAGGTGTCGCCCCATGGGGTGACCCTGGCGAGGTCGCGCCAGCTGAGCGTGACCGCGCGGGCCAGTTCGTCCTCGGCCATGGCCAGGTAGTCGGGGTCGACGGGGGCGTCGCTCATTCCCGGCTTTTCCAGCTGTCGACGTAGGCGGCGTTCTCGACCGCGGCGGCGCCCTCGCCGACCTCCAGCGGATCGCGCGTGTCGATCATCACCGCGTACTCGTCCGTGGCCGGCTTGGGCTGGACGAGCATGTTCTTCAGGGCCTTGGGGTGCGGGCCGTGGGTGAAGCCGGAGGGGTGGAAGGTCATCATCCCGGCCTCGATGTGGTCGCGGCTGAAGAAGTCGCCGGCGTGGTAGAAGAGGACCTCGTCATAGTCCTCGTTGTTGTGGAAGAACGGGATCTTGATGGCGCCGGGATCGGTCTCGAACGGCCGGGGCGCGAAGGTGCAGACGACGAAGCGGTCGGCCAGGAACGTCGTGTGGACGCTGGGCGGCAGGTGGTAGCGGTGGCTGTTCAGCGGCCGGAAGTCGCGCACGTTGATCCGCACGGGCGCCAGCTCGCCGTGCCAGCCGACGGCGTCCAGCGGGTTCCAGGGATAGGTCGCCACCGAGACCTGGCCGCGCTTCTTGATCTGAACCGCCGTCTCGCCGTCCTGCGCCTGGTGGGCCCGGAAGGCCTCGTCCATTGCCGGCGTCGCCAGCATCGCCGGGTCGAACAGCGCGTGCGGGCCAAGCAGGCCCTTGTCCGGCAGGGTGAAGTGGCCGTTGGTCGCCTGGATGGTCAGGATCGCGGTCGGCCGCTCGGGCGCAAGCCGCCACATCGTCCCGCGCGGCAGGTAGAGGTAGTCGCCGGCCTCGAAGGCCAGCCGGCCAAAGTCGCAGAAGAGATCGCCGGTCCCGGCGTGGACGAACAGCAGCTGATCGCCGTCGGCGTTGCGCGCCAGGGCCGGCATGGCGGACGACAGCTTCCAGAAGCGCATCTCGCAGGCGCCGTTGTGCAGCACGACCGGCGCGTCCCACGGCGAGGGCGCGGCCTCGTTGAGGCCGTTGAGGTCGAAGGCGCGCGGGCGCAGCGGGCCCTCGAAGGACGTCCAGCCCGTCGGCGGGCGGCGGTGGTAGAGGAAGGCGGCCGGGCCGAAGAATCCCTCCTTCGACACCTCGCGCTCATAGGTGCCCTCGGGCAGGTCGGCGTGGGCCTGGCGACTGTGCAGCCCCTGGGCGCCGCGGACGGGGATCCAGTTGCGATTTGCCATGATCAGGGCTCGTCCTTGTAGATCGACACGACCGGCGCCTGGCCCTCGGCGGCGCGGGCCCGGTACATGCCCGAGGTGTTGAAGCTCCAGGCCAGCTGGCCGTCGGGGGCCAGGGCGATGGCCCCGCCGTCGCCGCCAAGGGCCGTCAGCCGCTCCTGGATCACCGTGTCGGCGGCCTGCTGCAGCGGCATGCCCCGGTACTGGACCAGGGCGCAGATCTCGCGGGCCACGGTCAGGCGGATGAAGAACTCGCCCGTGCCCGTCGCCGAGACGGCGCAGGACTGGTTCGAGGCGTAGGTGCCGGCGCCGATGATCGGCGCATCGCCCACCCGGCCCCAGCGCTTGGCCGTGGTGCCGCCGGTGGAGGTGCCGGCCGCCACGTCGCCTTTGCGGTCCAGCGCCACCACGCCGACGGTGCCGAACTTGCGGTCGCTGTCGTCCGGGTGGGTCAGGGCGGCGGCGGACGCGGGAGCGCCGGCCGGACGGGCCGGGATGGGCAGGCCCAGGCGCTGCAGCTCCCTGATCAGTCCCTGCCAGCGGCGCTCGGTGAAGAAGAAGGCCGGATCAACCTGTTCCAGGCCGATCGAGGCGGCGAAGGCGTCGGCGCCGGCCCCGAACATCATCACGTGCCTGGACCTCTCCATCACCGCCCGGGCGAGGCTGACGGGATGGCGGGTGCGGGTGACGCCGGCGACGGAGCCGGCCTTCAGGGTCGCCCCGTCCATGACGGCGGCGTCCAGCTCGTTGCGGCCCTCGGCGGTGAAGACCGCGCCCCGGCCGGCGTTGAACAGCGGGTCGTCCTCCAGGTCGCGGATCACGGCCTCGACGGCGTCCATGGCCGAGCCGCCCCGGTCGAGCACGGCCGAGCCGGTCGCCACCGCCCGGTCCATCGCCGCCCGGTAGGCCGCCTCCGTCTCGGGCGACATGTCCTTGCGCTCGATGACCCCTGCCCCGCCATGGATCACGATGGCCCAGCCTGGCTTCGCGGCGGCGGGGGTGGCCGAGAGTGCGATCAGGCCAAATACCACCAGCGCGAGTTTTCCGTATTGCTTGATCAACCTGTTCGTCCTGTGTTCGCGCCATGTCCGAGGTGACCGACCTCGTCATGCCGATCCTGCGCCAGCTTCAGGCGGATATGGGCGACGTGAAGGAAGACCTGCACAACATCAAAGTGCGGACGATGTCGGTCGAGGCGGGCTTCGCGGCGCTGAACGGAAGGATGGACTCTTTCGATTTCCGTATGGAACGCATCGAGCGCCGCCTCAATCTGATCGAGGTCTAGGCTTCCTTCACCACGCCGCGGCGGATCTGGTCGAGTTCGATGGATTCGAACAGGGCCTTGAAGTTGCCCTCGCCGAAGCCCTCGTTGCCCTTGCGCTGGATGATCTCGAAGAAGATCGGGCCGACCTGGTTCTCGGTGAAGATCTGCAACAGCAGGCCCTGGCCCTCGGTCGGGGCGCCGTCCAGCAGGATGTTCAGCCTGTGCAGCCGGTCGGTGTCCTCGCCGTGGTCCTTCACGCGGCCGTCGAGCAGTTCATAGTAGCTGTCGGGCGTCGACTGGAACTTCACCCCGCGCTCGCGCAGCGTCTCGACCGTGCGGAAGATGTCGTCCGTGCCGAAGGCCAGGTGCTGGATGCCCTCGCCGTGGTAGTCGCGCAGGAACTCCTCGATCTGGCTCTGGTCGTCCTGGCTCTCGTTCAGCGGGATGCGGATCTTGCCGTCGGGGCTGGTCATCGCCTTCGAGAACAGGCCGGTGACCTTGCCCTCGATGTCGAAGTAGCGAATCTCGCGGAAATTGAAGACCCGCTCGTAGAATTCCGCCCACCGGGCCATGTTGCCGCGGAAGACGTTGTGGGTCAGGTGGTCCAGGTAGGTCAGGCCGACGCCGCCGGCCTTCTCGGCCTCCAGCGCGCCCGGGATGGGCGTGAAGTCGACGTCGTAGATCTCCTGCGCGCCGTAGCGGTCGACCAGGTAGAGATTGGTTCCGCCGATCCCCTCGATCGCCGGGATGTTCAACTCCATCGGCCCGACCTTGCCCTCGACGGCCTTGGCGCCGCGCTCGACGGCCATCCTCAGGGCGCGGGCGGCGTCGCGAACACGGAAGGCCATGGCGTTGGCCGACGGGCCGTGGGCGGCCCGGAACTCGGCCGGCTGGCCCTCGGGCTCCATGTTGAGGATGAAGTTGATGTCGCCCTGGCGGAACCGGAGCACGTTCTTCGAGCGGTGGCGGGCGATGGCGGTGAAGCCCATCTGCTCGAACAGGGCCTTGAGCCGTTCGGGCTCGGGCGAGGTGAACTCGACGAACTCGAAGCCGTCGGTGCCCAGGGGGTTGTCGAACAGGTCGGACTTGGGTTGGGCGTTCATTCCGGTCTCCTTCGCGTCGCCGGGGAGATAGTATCGAATGAAACTAAAGTCGAGTCGCCGCCTCGAAGCCGATCCAGGGATGGCGGTGCTCGTCGTAGACCGTGCGGATCGGCGCGGGCATGGTCGGGTCGGCGAAGGCGCCCACGGCGACGCAGATGATGTCGTCCCGGCCCGCGCGGTCCCAGTACACGGTGGAGCCGCAGGTCGGGCAGAAGCTCATGGCGGTGATGTTTCCGCTGTCGGCGACGCGGGAATACCGCTTCGCCTCGCCGCCGATGGTCACCGCCGCTCGCGGATAGACGGCCACCAGACCGAAGGCCGAGCCGGTGCGGCGCTGGCAGTCGCGGCAGCTGCACAGGGAGACGTAGTCCGGCTCGCCTTCGCAGGTCGCGGTCAGCCCGCCGCAGGCGCAGGTCGCGGTCCGGATCGTCATGCCGGCATCCCTTTTCGGTGCAGACGCGAGACAAGCTTGCGCCGCCCTGTTAGCACAGCCCGATGCTGCGCCGACTTTACGACTGGGTGATGGGCCTCGCCGGCTCGCGACACGCCCCCTCCGCCCTGTTCGCGGTCTCCTTCGCCGAGAGCTCCTTCTTTCCCGTGCCGCCGGACGTCATGCTGGCGCCGATGGTGCTGGCGCGGCCGGACAGGGCCTGGCGCTATGCGGCGCTGTGCACGGCCGCCTCGGTGCTGGGCGGCATGCTCGGCTACGCCATCGGCTTTTTCCTGCAGGAGTTCGCCGTCTGGCTGATGTCGCTCAGCGGCAACGCCGGCGGACTCGACCAGTTCAGGTGCTGGTACGCGCAGTGGGGCGTGTGGGTGATCCTGATCAAGGGCCTGACCCCCATTCCCTACAAGCTGGTGACCATCGCCTCGGGCCTGGCCCAGTTCAGCCTGCCGATGTTCATCGCGGCCTCGGTGGTCACCCGGGGCGCCCGGTTCTTCCTGGTCGCGGCGGTGGTCCGGAAGTTCGGCCCGGCCATGCTGCCGGTCATCGAGCGGCGCCTCGCCCTGTTCGCCGGCCTTCTAATCGCCGTGATCGTGCTGGGTCTTGTGGCCAGCCACTATATCGGCGGATCGGGAACGGGCGCTTGCTGATGATCGCCAGGCTCTTCGACGGAATACTCGCGCGCTGGCCGCTCGCGGCCGCCCTGGCGTCGGCGGCGATGCTGGCCATCGCCCACGCGTTCGAGACCTTCGGCGGCCTCGCCCCCTGCCTGCTCTGCCTGAGGCAGCGCGAGGTCTATTGGGCCGCGCTGACCGTCGGCGCCGTCGCCGTCGCCCTCGACCTGTGGCGGAAGGACCCGCGGCTGACGCGGATCGCCGACGGCCTGCTCGCCCTGCTGTTCATGGTCGGGGTCGGCGTGGCCGTCTACCACGCCGGCGCGGAGTGGAAGTTCTGGCCCGGCCCGGCGGTATGCGCGACCGGCGGCGCGGTCCAGGTCGACAGCCTCGACGCCCTGCTCAGGGGCGAGGCGATCCGCATGCCCCGCTGCGACGAGGCGGCGTGGGTGTTTCTCGGCCTGTCGATGGCGGGCTGGAACGCGGTGATTTCGCTGGCGCTCGCGGCGGCGAGCGCGCTGGCCGCCCTCAGGAGGCCGGCGTGAGCGCCGGCCGCACCCCGCCCCGGCCCGGACAGGGCGCGGTCAGCCGCCGCCTGGCCGAGATCCTGCGCGTCGATCACGCCGGCGAACTGGGCGCCGTGCACATCTACCGCGGCCAGCGCGCCGTGCTCGGCCGCGCCCGCGGCCACGAGCGCGTCGCAGCCCAGCTGGAGGAGATGGAGGGCCACGAGGCGGTTCATCTGGCGCGCTTCGACGCCCTGCTGAACGAGCGGCGGGTGCGGCCGACGTTGATGGCGCCGCTGTGGCGCGCGGCGGGCTTCGCGCTCGGCGCCGGGACGGCCTTGCTGGGCGACAAGGCGGCCCACGCCTGCACCGAGGCGGTGGAGACGGTGATCGAGGCCCACTACGCCGGCCAGGTCGCCGAACTCGCCGATCGCGAACCGGAGTTGGCGGCCGAGCTGGCCCGGTTCCGTGACGAGGAGCTCGCCCACCGCGACCTGGCGGTCGAGGAGGGCGCGCGGGAGGCGCCGGCCTATCCCCTGCTGGCGGCCGTGATCCGGGCCGGCTGCAAGGCCGCGATCCGGATCAGCGAGAAGGTGTGACGGAACTCCGGGCCGTCTGATCGGTTCGCTCGCCATGCCCGATCCGGAACAGGTTCCAGACCCCGCACCGCCGCCCGACCCGGCGCCGCCGCCCGTCGAGCCCGACCGGCCCTTCGAACCGGACCCGGCGCCGCCGTACGATCCCGTGCCGCCGTCCATCGACCCGGACCTGCCGACGGAGCCGCAGATCGCCCCGCCCACCGATCCCGAGCTGCCGCCGACGGTCGCCTGAACCGGGCCTCAGCGGGACGTCATGTGGCTCCAGATGGCGCGCAGGGCCCGCAGCTGCCTGTCCGTGGTCTCGCGCAGGTCGTGCCGGTCCTTCAGCGTCAGACCGATCCGGTTGCCCCGGCGCCAGATCACCTCGACGTCCCAGGCGACTCCGTTGTTCACCTGCACCAGGTGCAGCTGGTTGGGGATCAGATGCGGCGAGGTCGTCTCGACCATCGCCCCGTCGGCGCTGAGATTGCGGATCGTGCAGTCGATGGTCGTCGTCGCGCCTTCATTGGCGAGCTTGCCGGCGAGCAGGGCCCGCTGGCGCATGGCGCGGCGACGTTCGAGGGGCTTGGCGGAAACGGTGGACATCCGGCGATGGTAAACCGGTGTTCGTTGACGAGGGGTTGTTTCCCGAAAATCCCTCAGGCTTCCAGCTCGATGTCCCAGTACAGGTAGTCCAGCCAGCTTTCGTGCAGATAGCCGGGCGGAAAGCGGCGGCCGCGGTCCTGCAGCTCGTGCATCGAGGGGCGGCGGGGATGGCGATGCGGATGCATGTGCGCCTCGCGCGGCGTCCGCCCGCCCTTGGTCAGGTTGCAGCGGGCGCAGGCGGTGACGATGTTCTCCCAGGTCGTACGGCCGCCTCTGGAGCGGGGAATGACGTGGTCAAAGGTCAGTTCGCCGTGCGCCCCGCAGTACTGGCAGCTGAAGCTGTCGCGCAGGAACAGGTTGAACCGGGTGAAGGCCGGCGGACGGTCCTGGGCCACGTAGGCCTTGAGGGAGACGACGCTCGGCAGCCGCATCTGGAACGAGGGGCTGTGGACCACCTTGTCGTAGGTCGAGATGACGTCGACGCGGTCGAGGAAGACCGCCTTGATCACTTCCTGCCAGGGCCAGAGCGACAACGGATAGTAGCTGAGCGGCCGGAAGTCGGCGTTCAGGACCAGCGCGGGCCAGCCCGACGGGGGCGCCTTAAGCACCTGCATCGGACGCCTCCCGGCGACATTCAGCGATCAGATACGCGACCGACCTGAAGACCGACCTCGCTTCCCGCGCCTCGACAGGGATCGCCATTCATCCCCGAGCGCGACTCGAAGCATAGGCGCGAACCGCCGAGGCTCCAAGCCGACAGGGGCGACCGGCGCCGCCCGGGCAAAGAAAAAGGGCCGCCGAAGCGGCCCGTCTTCCGGCGTTCAGGCCGCCGCCCGCCTCGAGGGAGCGGGGCGGGCGCGACCTGATGGGCTTCCGCCGTCAGAGGCCGATGAAGAGGCCCGCGCCGGCCACGGCCGCGCCGAGAACCAGCAGGTAGACGACGGTCGAGCGGTCGAAGAAGCGCTCGAACGCGACGATCTTGGAGAGGGTCATGACACACATCCTTCAGTTTGGGCCCCTGTCGAGGCCCCCCAGTTTGACCCCCGTGGGGAGCGGGGGCCGTCCGATCTGGACGTTGCTAAGATAACGTCGATCTGAACGGCGTCAAGATAAATCTTTACACCGTTCGGATAGAGTTTTATCGTGGCCGCGATGAGAGAAACTGCAACCGCCGAAACCCGGCCCTATCACCACGGCGATCTGCGACGCGCGCTGGTGGAGGCCGCCTGCCGGATCCTCGAGAACGAGGGTCCGAGCGCCCTGTCGCTGCGCGCCGTCGCGCGCGAAGCCGGGGTCAGTCCGGCCGCGCCCTATCACCACTTCAAGGACAAGGGCGAACTGCTCGACGCGGTCGCGCATGTGGGCTGGGACAAGCTGGGCGAAGGCATGGTCGGGGCGCGGGCGCGCGCCAACGACATCAGCACCCTGATGACCGAAATCGGCGTCGCCTACGTCGAGTTCGCCCAGCAGCACCCGGCCCTGTACCGCGTCATGTACGATGCCTCGCGCGACAAGGAGATGTTGCCGGAAGGCATGCAGGACAACGAGGACAGCGCCTACTGCATGGTCCGCGACACCTTTCGCAAGGTGGCCGGCCCCGGCGTCGAGGACAGCGACATCGAACTGGCGACCATCGCCGCCTGGTGCGCCGCCCACGGTCTCGCCGAGATGAACGGCTTCCGGCAGTTCGACCCTCTCAAGACCGCCCTCGGCGGCGAGGAGGCCTTCCTGCGCGCCGTGCTCAGCCACCTGGGCATGTTCCATTCCGGCGTGAAGCGTTGATCTGACGGCCGGACAGGCTAGACCGGCGGGGTGATCACCCGCTTCGCCCCCTCGCCGACCGGCCGGCTGCATCGCGGCCATGCGTTCTCGGCCCTGACCGCCTTCACCGCGGCGCGCGAGGCCGGCGGGCGATTCCTGCTGCGCATCGAGGACACCGACGCCGCGCGCTGCCGGCCCGAGTACGAGGCGGCGATCTACGAGGACCTGGCCTGGCTGGGCCTGGCGTGGGAGGAGCCGGTCCGCCGACAATCGGAACACAGCCGCCTGTACGAGGCGGCGCTGGCGACCCTGCGCGATCGCGACCTGCTTTATCGCTGCTTCAGGACCCGCCGGGAGATCGCCGAGGCCGCGCTCGCCGCGCCGCACGGACCGGAGACGCCGTTTCGGGGCGAAGCCCTGCCGCCGGGCGAGGAGGCCGAAAGGCTGGCCGCCGGCCGGCCGCACTGCTGGCGGCTGTCGCTGGACCGGGCGCGGCGGGAGTTGGGCGGTTTCGACAGCCTGATCTTCGAGGTGGAGGGCGAAGGCGCGATCCGGGCCGAGCCCGAACGGATCGGCGACATCGTGGTCGCCCGCAAGGATGTCGGCGTCGCCTATCACCTGGCCAGCGTCCTCGACGACGGTCTGCAGGCTGTGACTCACGTGATCCGCGGCGAGGATCTCGGGGACGCGCCGCACATCCAGAGGCTGCTGCAGGCGCTGCTCGGCCTGCCGACGCCGGTCTACCGGCACCACCGGCTGATCCTGGACGCGGACGGCGAGCGGTTGGCCAAGCGTCGCGGCGGCGAGACCCTGGGCGACCTGCGGGCCGCGGGCGTGACCGGCGCGGAGCTGCGGAGCCGGCTGGGGTTCGGCTGGTGAGCCGCTCCGCCCGCGCCCTGCCGCTCCTCGCCCTGGTGTTCGGGGCCTGCGCCATCGGCTTCGCGCCGATCTTCGTGCGGCTGACCGAGACCGGGCCGGCGGCGGCGGGCTTCTGGCGCCTGTTCCTGGCCCTGCCGATCCTGGCGGCCATGGCCCTGCGGGACGGCGAGGGCGCGCGGAGCCCGCCCTCGCGGGCGATGTTGTTGGCGGGCCTGTTCTTCGCGCTGGACCTGTCGTTCTGGCATTACGGCGTCAAGCTGACGTCCGTGGCCAACGCCACGGTGCTGACCAACCTCTCGCCCGTGGTGGTCACCGCCGTCGCCTGGTTCGCCTTCCGCGAAAGGCCGGGGCGGATTTTCCTGGCCGGGCTGGCGCTGGCCATCGGCGGCGCCTGGACAATGGCCGCGGCGGCCGACAAGGGCCAGGCCATCGCCCCGATGCTCGGAGACCTGCTCTCGGTGGCGACGGCGGTCTGGTACGCCTTCTACTTCATCGCCATGCGCCAGGCGCGTCAGGCGGCGGGGGCGTCGCGGGCGATGTTCTGGTCGACGGCCGCCAGCACGCCGATCCTGCTGGCGGTGGCGGTCGGTTTCGGTGAGCGGATCATGCCCGCCTCGGCCGCCGGCTGGCTGGCCTGCCTCGGCCTGGCGGTCGTGCATGTGGCGGGACAGGGCTCGATCGCCTGGGCGCTGGGGCGGCTGCCGGCCTCGATCGCCTCGGTGGTCGTGCTGGCCCAGCCGGTGGTCGCCGCGGTGGCGGGCTGGATCCTGTTCGCCGAGGCGCTGACGCCCCTCCAAATGCTGGGCGGCCTGCTGACCCTGCTCGGCGTCGTCATCGCCCAGCGGGCCCCGGTTCAGCGCGCCCAGTAGCGGTAGCGGTAGGCCTCGCGAAAGCCGAGCGAGCGGTAGAGGGCGATGGCGGCGGTGTTGGCGGCCTCGACCTGCAGGTAGCTGCGCGTGGCTCCCGCGTCCTGCGCCGCGCCCAGCAGGGCCCCGACGATGCGGCTGGCCAAGCCCTTGCGGCGGTGGCGCTCGGCGGTGCGCATGACCGAGACGCCGCCCCAGCCGCCGCCGACCGCGCAGGCGCCGATGGCCGCCGGCTCGCCCTCGGACTCGATGCGGGCGAAGACCAGGGGCGGCGGGATGCGGGCCAGGGTTTCCAGCCGCTCCACGGCGTCGGCCGTGTCGCGGTACAGCGCCTCGAACATCACGGTCTTGAAGGCGTCGTCGGGGGCTGTAAGCAGGGTGACGCCCGCGGTCTCGCCGCCGACCGGCCCGACCATGACGCAGGTCTCGGTGTTCGGCGCATAGCCCCGCTCGACCAGGCGCCGGGGAAGGTCATCCGGCGCCGTCGCCCCGTCGGCCGTCTTGAACCGCGGCGGCAGGCCATGGCCGCCGTACCAGGCCTCGACGGCGGCCAGCGCCTCGGCGACCGGCCGGTCGGGCGGCTCGAGCGCCCAGCAGGTGTTGGCCCGCCCGGTGTGTCCCGTCGAGGCGTAGAGCCGCCAGCCGCCCAGGCGCGCGGCGTGCAGCGACGGCCAGGCCCTCGCCGACACCTCCTCCAGCGCGACGATGTCCAGTTCCCCGCTCACGGCTCCTCCGCCAGCGCCGCGCGCCGGAAACGCCCTGTTAACCACGCCACCTGAGCGTGAGCCATCAACTGGAGGTATGCCATGGTTCGCGCGATTGGAATTGCCGCCCTTCTGGGCGCCGCGACGCTCGCCGGTCCGGCGGGCGCCGGAGAGGAGGGCTCCGTCCTCGACCAGCTCGACGTGGACAGCGCCAGGGTGTTCGCCCTCAAGCCCGATCTGGTCCGGTTCACCACCATCGGGTCGCCTGAGGGCGCCCGCTACGCCTCCCTTGCCGACGAGCTCGCCGCCGCGATCGTTCGGGCCAAGGCGATGGCCGCGGACGCGAACGCCGGGTGGGCCACGCTCATTCAGATCAGGGTGATCACCACGTCGGAGGCCGACCGCGCCGAGGCCGCCGGAATCTTCGCCGCCGATCCTGAGCTCGCCGCCCTTCCGGTCAGCTGGCGCGTCGTCGACCGACTTCCGGCGCGCGAGGCGCGGATCGGGCTGGACCTTGTCGCCGTACGACGGCCCGCCGGCGCCTGAGCCTTCAAGCGAAAACGGGCGCCGGTCCCCCCGAACCGACGCCCGCGATCGTCCCCAGGTCCGCTCTTCAGAGCGCCTTGAGGTCGACGGCCGCGGTCTTACCGCGTTCGTCCTTGAGTTCGTAGCCGACCTTCTGGCCCTCGTTCAGGCCGCGCAGGCCCGCCCGTTCGACCGCGCTGATGTGGACGAAGACATCCTTGCCGCCGTCGTCCGGCTGGATGAAGCCGTAGCCCTTGGTGGTGTTGAACCACTTGACCGTACCGCTGGCCATTCTGTCTGTCTCCCTGACAGCCGTTCCGGTGTTGGACCGCCTCGTGCGAGCCGGCCCGGCAACAATCTCAGTCGTCTGGGAGTCGAGGCGTTCAGTACGTCTGCAGGCCCAAAGGTCGGATTGCGCGCGAAGGGTGTGCATTTCGCCTCTGGACGGTCAACCGAAAACCGCGTGAGTCGGGGGCGGGCAAGGAGGCGCGACGATGAGCCGGTTTCTCGGGAAGGTCTGCCAGAACGGCTACGTCGTGCGCGACATCGAAGCCGCCATGGCGCACTGGCTGGAGGTGCTGGGGGTCGGGCCCTGGTACTACATCGAACAGGTGCGGATGGACTGGTTCCGCCATCGCGGCGTCGACAGCGCGCCGGAGGTCTCGATCGCGCTGGCCAACAGCGGCGACCTGCAGATCGAACTGATCCAGCAGCGCAACGCGGCCCCCTCGATGTATCGCGAATTCCTGGACCGCCACGGCGAGGGGCTGCAGCACATGAGCTGGTGGTCCGCCGACTACCAATCGGACTACGACGCCTGTCTGGCGCGGGGGCTGACGGTCGGCCACGAGGGCCAGATCGGCGGGCCGCAGGGGCGGTTCGCCTATTTCGACACCGACGTGCGGCACGGCGGCACGGTGGTCGAGCTCTCCGACGTCAGCGGCGGCAAGGCGGCCTTCTTCGAGCGCGTGCGGCAAGCGGCGGTCGACTGGGACGGCGCGCGGCCGATCCGGAAGGTGGGGCCATGAGCGCGCCCCCGGTTCTGCAGTCGCGCGCGGGCGATGTCGTCACCCTGACGCTGAACCGGCCCGACCAGTTCAACGCCCTGTCGGAAGAGATGCTGGCGGCGCTGCAGGCCGCGCTGGACGGGCTGGCGGGCGACGAGGCCCTGCGCTGCCTGGTGATCGCCGGGGCCGGGCGGGCGTTCTGCGCCGGCCACGACCTGCGCCAGATGCGCGGCAGGACCGACCAGGCCTGGTGCGAGCGGCTGTTCGCCGACTGCGCCGCGGTCATGCTGGCGATCGCCCGCTTTCCGGTTCCGGTGATCGCCAGGGTCCACGGGGTGGCGACGGCGGCGGGCTGCCAGCTGGTCGCGGCCTGCGACCTGGCCGTGGCGGGCGAGGCCGCGCGGTTCGCGGTGTCCGGGATCAACGTCGGCCTGTTCTGCTCGACGCCGGCGGTGCCCCTGTCGCGCGCCATCGGGCCGAAGGCGGCGCTCGACATGCTGTTCACCGGCCGCTTCCTGACCGCCGCCGAGGCGCTGGCGAGCGGACTGGTCAGCCGGGTCGCGCCGGACGCGGGACTGGACGCCGCCGTCGACGCCCTGGCCGCCGGGATCGCCGGCAAGAGCCCGGTCGCCGTCCGCGCCGGCAAGGCCATGTTCGCCCGCCAGGCCGCCCTGCCGCTGGAGGAGGCCTACGCCTTCGCCGGCGAGGTGATGGCCCGCAACATGATGGCCGCCGATGTCGCCGAAGGCATCGACGCCTTCCTCGAGAAGCGGGAGCCGGTCTGGAAGGGGCGCTGACAGGTCGCCGCGGGAGATCGCGCGAGCGCGACGATCGCCGCCTACTCCCTGAGCAGCGCCTCGATCACCGCCCGGGCGTCCTTGCTGTTCCAGTCGGCGTCGCCGCTGAAGCGGGCGCGCTCGCGGCCCTGGCGGTCGAAGATGATGGTGGTCGGGAAGCCCTCGACCCGGGGATCCAGGCCGTAGGCGAACCGGAAGCCCTTGTCGCGATAGAGCTTGAGCGGCGGATGGCGGCCGATGAAGGCGCCGGCCAGGGCGAGCTCGGAATCGCGGTCGGCGCTGAGCGGCAGCACCGACACCGGCTGGGTCTGGTAGGCGGCCTGCAGGGCGGCGAGGGTCGGCATCTCGGTCTTGCAGGGGCCGCACCAGGTCGCCCACAGGTTCACCACCACGACGCGGCCCTTGAAGTCGGCGACCGTCAGCGGCGCGCCCGCCCCGTCGGTGAAGCCGACGTCGGGACCCGGCTTCGGCGCCGGCGGCACGACCAGCCTGGCCATCGCGCCCCGGCGCAGGCCGCGCAGGTCCGCCTCCGCATCGGGTTTGATGGTCGCCTGAACGATGACGTATAGAACCGCCGCGACGCCGATCAGGGCGGCGCCCCGGATCGCCCACTGCAGGAGGTCGGGCTTCGTCTTCCGCGGCTGGACTTCGCTCATATGACAGACAAACCCCCAAACAGGCCCGGCGAGGGGCAGAAGATGTGGGGCGGCCGGTTCTCGGCGAGCCCCAACGAACTGATGCAGGCGATCAACGTCTCGATCGGCTTCGACCGTCGCCTGGCGGCCCAGGACCTGGCCGGATCGCGGGCCCACGCCGCCATGCTGGCCAGGGCCGGGGTCATATCTAGCGAGGACGAGGCCGAAATCCAGCGCGGGCTTGCGGCGATCCAGTCGGAAATGGAGGCGGGGACCTTCCCCTTCCGGGAGGAGTTCGAGGACATCCACATGAACGTCGAGGCCCGGCTGCGCGAGCTGATCGGGCCGGCGGCGGGCCGGCTGCACACGGCGCGGTCGCGTAACGACCAGGTGGCGCTCGACTTCCGGCTCTGGGTGCGCGAGGCCTGCGACCGCACGGCCGCGCAGCTCGAGGGCCTGCAGCGGGCCCTGGTGGAGAAGGCCGCCCGCCACGCCGGGACGCTGATGCCCGGCTTCACCCACCTGCAGCCCGCCCAGCCGGTGACCTTCGGCCACCACCTGATGGCCTACGTGGAGATGTTCGGCCGCGACGCCTCGCGGTTCCGCGACGCCCGGGCGCGGATGAACGAGTGCCCGCTGGGCGCCGCGGCCCTGGCCGGCTCGCCCTTCCCCATCGACCGGGAGATGACGGCGACGGCGCTGGGTTTCGACCGGCCGACGGCCAATTCGCTCGACAGCGTCTCGGCCCGCGACTTCGCCCTGGAGGCCCTGGCGGCGGCCAGCATCTGCGCCACCCACCTGTCTCGCCTGGCCGAGGAGATCGTCGTCTGGTCGACGCCGCAGTTCGGCTTCGTCGCCCTCAGCGACGCCTTCACCACCGGCAGCTCGATCATGCCGCAGAAGAAGAATCCCGACGCCGCCGAACTGATCCGGGCCAAGGTCGGCCGGATCCTGGGGTCGCTGACCAGCCTGACGGTGGTGATGAAGGGCCTGCCGCTGGCCTATTCGAAGGACATGCAGGAGGACAAGGTCCCGACCTTCGAGGCCTTCGACGCCCTGGAGCTCAGCCTGCTGGCGATGACCGGCATGGTCGCCGACCTGACGCCGAACGAGCCGCGGATGGCGGCGGCGGCCGGCGCGGGCTTCTCCACGGCGACGGACCTGGCCGACTGGCTGGTCCGCACGCTCGATCTGCCGTTCCGCGAGGCGCACCATGTCACCGGCGCGGCGGTGAAGCGGGCCGAGCAGCTGGGCGTCGACCTCGCCGATCTGCCGCTTTCCGAGCTGCAGGCCCTGAACCAGGGCATCGGCGAGGACGTTTTTCAGGTGTTGACCCCTGCCGCCTCGTCGGCGAGCCGCGTAAGCTACGGCGGAACGGCGCCGGACCAGGTCCGGGCCCAGATCAAGCGCTGGAAGGACAGACTCGGATGAAAGCCAGGATCCTCGTGGTCGGCCTCGCGCTCGCCGGCGCGGCGCTGGCCGGTTGCGGCCGGCTGGGCGAACTGGAAGCCCCGGGCCCCTCGGCCGACTCAACCCGGCGTAACGAGGAGGTCGTCGATCCGGCGACCAGCAAGCGCACCCCCCCGGAAGCGCCGATCGCCGGAACCAATCCCGATCCCTTCGGGCCGCCGCCCGGCCCGCAGTAGAACGGGCCGCCGTTGAACCATTTCGAGATCCGGGACGGCGAACTCCATTGCGAGGCGACGCCCCTCGCCCGCATCGCCGCGGCGGTGGGAACGCCGGTCTACGTCTATTCCCGCGCCACGCTGGAGCGGCACTACCAGGTGTTCCGCCAGGCGCTGGTCGAGGCGGGCCTGGGCGACCCGCTGGTCGCCTATGCCGTCAAGGCCAACGGCAACGTCTCGGTCCTGAAGTTGCTCAGCGACCTCGGCGCCGGGGCCGACACCGTCTCCGAGGGCGAGATCCGCCGGGCGCTGGCGGCGGGCGTTCCCAGCGAGCGCATCGTCTTCTCGGGCGTCGGAAAGACCCGGCGCGAGATCGCCTTCGCGCTGGAGGCCGGCGTTTCCGAGATCAATGTCGAGTCCGAACCCGAGCTGAAGCTGGTCGCCGAGGTCGCCGCCGGACTTGGTCTGCGGGCCCCGGTGGTGTTCCGGGTCAACCCCGACGTCGCCGCCGGCGGCCACGCCAAGATCGCCACCGGCAAGGCCGAGAACAAGTTCGGCGTCTCCTTCGCCGAGGCCGCGAGGCTCTACGCCAACGCCGCCAACCATCCGCACCTGAACCCGCTGGGCGTCGCCTGCCACATCGGCAGCCAGATCACCGACCTGGCTCCGTTCGAGGCGGCCTTCACCCGGATGCGGTCGCTGGTCGAGAGCCTGCGCGCCGAAGGCATGAGCGTCGAGCGGCTCGACCTCGGCGGCGGGCTGGGCGTGTCCTATTTCAACCAGGCCGATCCGCCCGCGCCCGCCGACTACGCGGCGATGGTCGCGCGGGTGATGAAGGGTCTGGAGGGCGTCCGCTTCGCCTTCGAGCCGGGCCGTGTGATCGCCGCCAACGCCGGGGTGCTGCTGGCGAGCGTGGTGCATCTGCACGAGCGTCCGGAGGGGCGGCGGTTCCTGGTGCTGGACGCGGCCATGAACGACCTGATCCGCCCCGCCATGTACGAGGCCTTCCACGATATCCGGCCGGTGAAGGCCACGGACGCGCCGCCGGCGCTCTGCGACGTCGTCGGTCCGGTCTGCGAGACGGGCGACACCTTCACCCGCGAGCGCCTGCTGCCGCCGCTGGCCGCGGGGGACCTGGTGGCCTTCATGAGCGCCGGCGCCTACGGGGCGGCGATGGCCAGCGAGTACAACAGCCGCCCGCTGGTCCCCGAGGTGCTGGTCGACGGCGACCGCTTCCGGGTGATCCGCAGACGCCCGACCTACGACGAGATGCTGGCGGCGGAAGCGCCGGGGGCGTGGCTGTAGCGGGACCCCGCCGGGGAACCCCTCGGCGCCCTCAGTCGCGCTTCTGGTCGCCGCGGTCGCCCTGGCCCTTCTTGGCGACCGTCTTAGCCTTCGTCCGCCGATCGGCGGCGAGCGATTTGCCGACGTCGTCCGACTCCTTGAACCGCCCCTGGTCGTCGCGGCGGACGAAGCGCTTGTCAGTTCCGGTATCGATCAGTTCGCGATGGGGCATGGCGCCTGGCCTCCTGCTCGCGAAGGAATCCCTGTCGGCGCCGGGGGTTCCCGGCCGTGAAGCCCGTTAACGTCGGCGACAATTGACAAGATGTATGTTCTGTTTTACATTAAGTCGCCTACTCTGGACACCTTGGCAAAGGACCTGGACATGTCGTTCCGCGAAAAAAGCGCCTGGATCTCGTTCTTCGTCACCCTGGTGGTCTGGGGCGGCTACGTCTTCCACGTCTACGTCTGGCCCGGCGACGGGGCCGGGCGGCTGGCGATGCCCCTGTTCATCGGCGCGGTGATCGTGACCGTGGTGTTCCAGGTCGTGCTGCACATCGTCGCCGCCGTTCAGGCGCCCAGGGACGCCCAGTCGCCGGCCGACGAGCGCGACCAGCTGATCTCCCTGAAGGCCACCCGCTGGTCGTCCTACGCCATGGCCACGGGCGCTCTGCTGGCGGCCGCCAGCCTGCACATCGGCGCCGACGTCGTGGACATGGCCAACGGCGTCATCGCCGCCCTGGCCCTGGCCGAACTGGTCCGCTGCGCGTCGGTGATCGCCGCCTACCGCCGGGGGGCCTGATGGCCGCCCCGCCCCCCATCCGCAACGCCATCCGCCGGCTGCGCTTCGACCACGGCGAAATGACCCAGCAGGCCCTCGCCGACGCCATCGGCATGACCCGCCAGACCATTGTCGCCATCGAACAGGGCAAGTACGCCCCCTCGCTCGTGGCCGCTTTCAAGATCGCCCGCGTATTCGGGGTGGGCGTCGAGGAGGTGTTCCAGTGGGAGGGGTGAGGCCTCGCCGCGCGTGACATATGCCAAGGCATATGCTATAGTTATTTTATGGGCGCCGAACGCAAAGTCAGCCTCTTTCGCAATGGCCGAAATCAAGCCGTGCGAATTCCGCGGGAGTTCGAACTGCCAGGCGATGAAGCCGTGATGCGGAAGGAAGGCGACCGGCTGGTGCTTGAGCCGGTTCGCCGCAAGTCGCTGCTGGCCCTGCTGGCGACCTTTGAACCGATAGCCGAGGAACTCGACTTCGATGACGATCTGCCGGCCGATCCGGTAGACCTGTAGTGCGCTATCTGCTCGACACCAACATCATATCCGACATGGTCCGCGACGCCTCGGGCCTGGCAGCGCAACGTCTGGCGCTCGTCGGCGAAGACCAGGTCTGCACAAGCATCGTGGTGGCGGCTGAACTTCGCTTCGGCGCCGCGAAAAAGAACCTCCCTGGCCTTGCAGCCAAGATCGACGCCGTCCTTGAGAGCATTCCTGTGCTCGCCCTCGAGCCACCGGCCGATGAAGCCTACGCTGACCTGCGCAGCGCGCTTGAGCAGGCCGGCTCGCCTCTCGGGGCAAACGACTACTTGATCGCGGCTCACGCCTTGGCCGAGAGCCTCGTTCTGGTGACGAACAACGAGCGCGAGTTCCGGCGCGTGCCGAACCTGCCGATCGAGAACTGGCTCCGCCCCTAATCCATCGCCCCGATGAACGGCAGGCCGCGCAGGGCGCCGGCCACGTCCATGCCGTAGCCGACGAGGAAGCGGCCCGGCGCCTCCCAGGCGACGAAATCGGGGGTGAGCGCCCGCTCTGTGGGCCAGGGCTTGCGGGCGAAGACGGCGGTCAGCACCTCGGACGCGCCGGCGTCCTTCACCAGCCGCGCGGCCTCGCTCAGCGACAGGCCGGTGTCGAACACGTCGTCGACGATCAGCGCCTTGCGGTTCAGCACCGGCCGCTGCAGGTCGGCCCGCACCTCGCAGCGGCCGTAGCTGTGACGCTCGTCCTTGTAGGACGACAGCCAGAGCGCATCGAAATGCACGTGTCGGCCGAGCCGCGCCAGCGCCCGGGTCAGATCGGCGGCGAACCAGATGCCGCCGGTCAACAGGCAGACCATCACCGTCTCATCGTCGATCCTCGGCGCGATCCGGGCGGCCACGGCGGCGACCCGCGCGGCCACCTCGTCCTCGGGCAGCAGCACGGCGGGCTGGTCGCTCATCAATGGCCTTCCTTGGGCAGGGCGTAGGGGGACGATTCCGGCAGGGGGTGGGCCTCGGCCGTCGCCGGGGCGGCGGGGACGGGTCCGTGCGGCTTCTCCGCCGCGCCGCGCAGCGCCAGCGTCTTCGGCGCCGGGGCGTGGCCGCCGCCCTCCGCCGCCGGCGCCGGCGGCGCCGCCTCGCCGTCCGCGTCGGGCTCGAAGCCGACCTCCAGCTCCGAGGCCGTGGTCGGCGGATCGAGCAGGGTGACCACGAAATGGCGCACGCCGCCGGCCGGGATGTCCGGATCGGCGGGCCTGGCGACCTTCACGGCGACGATCTTGCCGGCCTTGTTCTTCAGCACGACCCGGAGCGGCGGCGCCACGGCGGGCCTCGCCTCGATGTTGCGGATGACTCCCGACACGGCCAGCGCGGCGTGGCTGTCCTGCAGGGCCGGATCGGCCCGGAGCTCCTCGATGGTCAGACCCAGAGGGTTCACCGGCAGGCCGACGCCGGCGTAGGCCGCCGCGCTGGCCGGCCAGAGCTTGACCACATTGACGCGGAAGATCACCGCCGTGCCGATCAGGGCCATCAAGGCGACGGCCATGCTGGCCCAGACGATGCCGGTGGTCATCGCCTCGCGCACCCTGCGCTCGGTGTCGGCCTTCTCGCGGAACACCTTGGGCAGCACCTCGCCCGGCAGGGCGCTGACGGGCTGTTCGACCGCGGCCGGCTCGAGCGCCTCGCGCGCCAGGGCGCCTTCCTCGGCGTCGACGAACAGTTCCAGATCAGGTTCGGCGTGCGCGGTCCAGCGAGCGCCGCAGGCGCTGCATTTCACCGTCCGCCCCGCGGACCCGACCGCTCCGTCGGGCACGAAATAGCGGGTGGCGCACTCGGGACAGGTCAGTATCATGCCGGCGAATCGGACGCTCCCGCTCCTCCACTGAGGTCGCCGATTTCGGCCCCCATGTCCAGAAACCGCGACGCCGCATCGATCGGCGAGCCCCTTGCCGGTCCCATCCTTCGCTTCGACGGCGTCGGCATGCGCTATGGCCGATCGCCCGAAGTGCTCCGGGATGTCGGCTTCGCCCTGGCGCCGGGCTCGTTCCACTTCCTCACGGGACCGTCCGGGGCGGGAAAGAGCAGCCTGCTGAAGCTGATTTACCTGGCCGAACGGCCTTCCCGCGGGACCATAGAACTGTTCGGCCGCGACGTGGAGGCCGTGGCGCCGGCCGACCGGCCCTTCCTGCGCCGCCGCATCGGCGTGGTGTTCCAGGAATTCCGCCTGCTCGATCACCTTTCGGCCTTCGACAATGTCGCCCTGCCCCTGCGCATCGCCGGCGGCAAGCCGGACGACTACCGCGCCGACATCGCCGAGCTGCTGGCCTGGGTGGGACTGAAGAGCCGCATGCACGCCCTGCCCCCGACCCTGTCGGGCGGCGAGAAGCAGCGGCTGGCCATCGCTCGGGCGGTGGTCAATCGACCCGACATCCTGCTGGCCGACGAGCCGACGGGGAACGTCGACGACGCCCACGCCATCCGCATCCTCAAGCTGTTCGTCGAACTCAACCGCCTGGGGACCACGGTGCTGATCGCCAGCCATGACGAGGATCTCGTCGCGCGCAGCGGCCAGCCGGTGCTGCACCTCGACAAGGGCCGCCTTCGCGCCTTCGGCCGCGCCGTGCGGGGGGCGGCCGGATGAGCGAGATGTTCGATCCCGGGCGCTGGAAGCCGGCGCCGCTGCTGCCCAGGCGCGATCCGCGCGACGGGGCGCTGGTCTTCGTGGTGGCGGTGCTCTGCTTCCTCGCCTGCCTGACCGCCATCGGCGCCCTGGCGGCTGACCGGGCGGCGCGGGGCTGGAGCAGCCAGCTGACCGGCTCGGCCACGGTGGTCGTGCGGGCGCAGGGGGCCGACACCCCCGACGCCGCCGCGGGCCGTGCGGCCGAAGCCCTCGCCGGGGTCGCCGGCGTCGCCGAGGCGCGGGCCCTGGAAAAGGCGCGGGCCGAAGCCCTGCTGGAACCCTGGCTGGGGCGGGAGGCGCTGCTCGACGACCTGCCGATCCCCCGGCTGGTCGCCGTCGACCTGGACGAGAAGCGGCCGGCGAGTCCGGCCGCCCTCGACGCGGCGCTGAAGGCGGCGGGCCTCGACGCCACGGTCGACGACCACAGCCTGTGGATCGCCGACATCGAGCGCGCCGCCGGCGTCGCCCGCTGGGCGGCCCTGGCCGTCTTCCTGCTGATCGCCTCGGCGGCGGGGGCGGTGATCGCCTTCGCCACCCGCGCGGCCATGGCCGCCCACCATGAGACCATCGAGGTGCTGCATCTCGCCGGCGCCCAGCCCGGCTTCACCATCCGCCTGTTCCAGGTCCGGTTCGCGCGGGCGGCCGCCCTGGCGGGCTTGTTCGGCGCGGCCGGGGCGGCCATCATCGGGGCGCTGGCCCGGCTGGCCGGCGGCGGGGAGGGACTGACGCCGGTCCTGCCCGTGGCCTGGATCGACCTCCTGGCCGTCGCGCCGACGCCGCTGCTGGCGGCCCTGGTCGCGGCCGTCGCCGCCCGTCTCGCGGCCCAGGGACTGATCGGAGGGATGGGTTGAAACGCCTGCTGGCCGCCGTTGTCGTCATCGCCGCGATCTGGGCCGCGGGGCTGGTCGCCTTCGCCCAGCGCATCGAGCGGCTCACCCCGGCCGTCGAGCCGCCGGTGGCGGACGCCGTCGTCGCCCTCACCGGCGCCTCCGACCTGCGGCTGGAGGCGGCGGTTCGGCTGCTCGAGCGCGGCAAGGGCCGGCGGCTGCTGATCAGCGGCGTCAACCGCGAGGCCAGCCGCGCCGACATCCTGGCCGTGACCCGCGCCGCCAAGCCGATCTACGACTGCTGCGTGGACCTGGGCTTCACCGCCGCCGACACCATCGGCAACGCCCGCGAAATCGCCGACTGGGCCCACGGCAAGGGCTATGGCCGCCTGATCGTCGTCACCTCCGACTATCACATGCCGCGCACCCTGCTGCTGCTACACGCGGCGATGCCGGAGGCGACGCTGACCCCCTATCCGGTGGCCACCGACCTGGTCGACGCCCGCCGCTGGTGGCGCGACGAGGGCGATGCGCGCCGCCTCGTCATCGAGTACTGCAAGTATCTGGCGGTGCTGGCCGGTTCGCCGTTCGTGACGTCGCGGGCCCGGCCGGCGGAGGCCGCGGGCGTGGTGGGGAAGACCAATTGATCTGGATCCGGTCGCTCGTCTTCAGCCTCTATTTCTATCTGCTGTCCACCGTCGTCGCGATCGCGATGACGCCGCTGTTCCTGGCGCCGCGCCACTGGACGACGGCCATGCTGACGGTCTGGGGCCGGGCGGTGACCCTGGGCCTGCGCGGGATCTGCGGCATCCGCGTGGAGGTGCGCGGCCGCCAGCACCTGCCGGCGGGCGCGGCCCTGATCGCCGCCAAGCACGAGTGCATGTTCGACATCTTCGGCAGCTTCGCCTTCCTGCCGGACGCCTGTTTCGTGCTCAAGAAGGAGCTGATGGTCATCCCCTTCTTCGGCTGGTACGCCTCCAAGGGCGGCATGATCGTCGTCGACCGCGAGGGTCACGCCACGGCCCTGCGCAAGCTGGTCAAGGACGCCCGGGACCGCTTCGCCCACGCCCGGCAGCTGGTCATCTTCCCGGAGGGCACGCGCAAGGCGCCCGGCGACGCGCCCGACTACAAGCCCGGCATCGCCGCCCTCTACCGCGAGCTCGACATGCCGGTGATCCCGTTGGCCCTCAACACCGGCGTCCACTGGCCGGCGCACGGCTTCAAGCGCTACCCGGGGACCATCGTCTTCGAGTTCCTCCCCGCCATCCCCCCCGGCCTCAAGCGCGGCGAATTCATGCGAGAGCTGGAAAGCCGGATCGAGACCGCCTGCAACGCGCTGGAGGCGGCGGGGGTCTGATCCTGGAGACGCCCGCGCTTCTCCGGGACAATCGCTCAAACAGGGACCCGCGCTAGTCTGCTCGCGGGTCAGCGCGCCACCCGATTTCGCCGCGTCTCTGTCCCTCCCGCGCCTCCACGAGCGCCAGGAGGCGCTCCATGCCGTGGTCGGCGACGCCCTCCTCGCGCAGGTGCAGGACGAGGTCGCGGAGGTAGTCGATGTTGCGGCCGGAGAGGCCTGTGGCTCCGTCGATGAGGTCGGCCTGCCGCTCCAGGGTCAGGTCGCCGGCCCACTGCGGATGGGCCGGATCCGAGAGGAAGACCAGGGCGCTCGCCCGGGCCTGCGCGGCATCCAGGCGAATCTCGCGCCAAGCCTCGACATAGGTCTCGGTCGGTTGTTCGCGGTCGCGCAGGTAGGCGTAGGTCTCGCCCCAGGCGTCGGCGGCCACGCGGTAGGCGACGCCCCTGGTCGAGCCGCCGGGGGCGAGGCCCAGCACCAGCCCCGGCCGCTCCGGGGCGCCCCGATGGTGCACCGAATAGATGCAGAAAGCCCTTCGCCGGCCATGGAGGACGGCGCGGCGGCGGTCTATGAACGGGAACCCGGGCCGCCACATGAGCGATCCATATCCGAACACCCAGCGGTCCTCTCCCGCGCCGTCCATTTCCGCTCCCGTCAGATCGCCCCCGATGAGCCTGCCCGATCGACCCGCCGCCCGCAAACCCCGCCGGATGGGACTTTTCCTGCCCTGGCTTCTGTTTCTTCTGCTGGCCGGCGGCTGGAGCGTGGGCTGGTTCGTGCTCAGGGACCAGGCGGTGGCCCGGCTCGACGCCGGCGTCGAGCGGCTGCGGGCGAGCGGCTACCAGGTGGCCTGGTCGGAGCGCGCGATCGGCGGCTTTCCCTTCCGCCTCGACGTCACGGTCAGCGGCCTTCGGCTGGCCGAGCCGTCCGGCTGGGCCCTGGCGGCGCCGACGATGAAGGCCGAGGCCTGGATCTACCGCCCCGACCACTGGGTGCTGGCGGCGCCGGCCGGAGTCACCTTGACGCGGCCGGACGGCGGGCCCGTGGCGGTGCGGGCCCAGGCACTGCGCGCCAGCCTGGCCGGCCTCGGGGCCAGGCCGCCCAGGCTGTCGGTCGAGGGGGTGGAGGTCAGGTTCGAGCCGGCGGCGGGGGCGGCCCCCTACCCCATCGAGCGCGCCGGGCGCCTGGCCCTGCACCTGCGCCCGGGCCCCGACGACCAGGGCGGAGTGCTGTTCCGCGTCGAGGGCGCGAAGCTGCGCCTCGAGGGCCTGCCCGCGCGGGTCGCCCAGGGCCGGCCGGTGACGGTGACCTGGGACCTGACGCTGTCGACCATGAGCGCCTTCCGCGGCCCCGACTGGCCGCTGGCCGTGCGGCGGTGGCGGGACGCGGGCGGCTCGGTGACCGTCCGGCGGGCGGAGATCCGCGGCGGCGACGCCGTGCTGGCCGGCCGCGGCGGCCCGCTGACCGTCGGCGAGGACGGCCGGCTTTCCGGCGCGCTGGACGCGGAGCTGAAGGACGCGGACAGCGGCCAGACCGTCCTTGGCGGGACCATCGAGATGCGCGACGGCCGCGCGAAACTGGGGCCCTTCGAGGTCGGACCCTCGCCGCGGGTCTATTGACCCGCCCCAACGTCATGGCCCGCCCCGGACCCGATCCGGGATCGGGCCCTGGCGAACTATGGGGAATTTTCTTCCAACGGAAGAGCCCTATTGCCCTGACGGCCGCAATGACCTAGGTCCGCCGTCTCTGTTTCGGGGAGGAAAATGGGCAAGGACACGCCCGCAACGCCGCCGACTCTGGACGCCGTCCGGGCCCGCATCGACGCGGTCGACGCGGAGCTGCTGGCGCTTGTCGGCGAACGCGCGGCGCTGGCCCGCGCCGTCGCCGAGGCCAAGCGCGCCGCCGGCGAGGCCGACCGCTTCGGCCTGCGCCCGGCCCGCGAGGCGCAGATCGTGCGCCGCCTGCTGAGGGACAAGGACCCCGCCGCCAGCAACGCCCTGGTGGTGCGCATCTGGCGCGAGATCATCGGCGACAGCCTGAGCCAGCAGGGCCCCTTCCACCTGTCGGTATGGGGCGGCAAGCTGGAGACCCGGGCGGTCGAACTGGCCCGCCTGCGCTTCGGCGCCGCCCCGGCCCTGACGACGGTCGCCCGGCCCGAGGACGCCCTGGCCGCCGCCCGCACGCCCGGCGGGGTCGCCGTGCTGGCGCTGGCGCCCGATTCCAGCTGGTGGGGCCGGCTGCTGGCCGAGCCCTCGCTGAAGGTGTTCGCCACCCTGCCCTGCCTCGCCGCCTGGGGCCCCACCGCCGCCGTGGCCGTGGCCAGGGTCGAGGTCGGGCCCACGGGCGCCGACCAGACGCTGTGGGTCACCGACGCCGCCGACGCCGGCCCTGTGGTCGACGCCCTCAGCCGCGACGGCGTCGCCGCCGCGCCCCTGGTCCGACACGGCGGCCTGACCCTCTACGCCCTGGCGGGCTATTACCAGCCCGATGACGCCAGGCTGGCCCGCGCGCCGGGGCGGCTGCATGGCGTCATCGGCGCGGCCCCCGAACCCTTCGACCTTTGACCGGTCCTCCTGTATGAGGCCGGTCTCGCCACCGGACCTCCGCAGATGACCGTGATGCCAGACCGCTTCTCCGCCGATCGCCCCACGCCCAAGCCGGGCATCCTCGACATCGCCCCCTACAAGCCGGGCAAGTCGAAGGCCGAGGGGATCGAGCACCCGGTCAAGCTGTCGGCCAACGAGAACATCCTCGGCTGTTCCGACAGGGCGCGCGAGGCCTACGCCGGGGCCGCGGCCATGCTGAACCTCTATCCCGAGGGCCGGGCAAACATCGTCCGCGCGGCGGTGGCGGAGAAGTACGGCCTGGAGCCCGAGCGGCTGCTGTTCGGCTGCGGCTCGGACGAGATCTTCCAGCTGCTCAACCAGACCTTCCTCGAGCCCGGCGACAACATGATCCAGGGCGAGCACGGCTTCGGGGCCTACGCCATCGGCGCCCGCGCCTGCGGCGGCGAGGTGCGCTTCGCCCCGGAGAAGGACTACCGCATCGACGTCGACGCCATCCTCGATCGGGTCGACGCCCGGACGCGGCTGGTGTTCATCGCCAACCCCGCCAATCCGACCGGCACCTGGCTGCCGGAGAGCGAGATCCGCCGCCTGCACGCCGGCCTGCCGCCGTCGGTGGTGCTGGTGCTGGACGGCGCCTACGCCGAGTTCCAGACCGACGCGGCCTACAGCGACGGGATCGCGCTCGCCCGCCACGAACTGAACGTGGTCGTCACCCGCACCTTCTCGAAGCTGCACGGCCTGGCCGCCCTACGGGTCGGCTGGGGCTACATGCCCGCCGAGATGGCCGAGGCGGTGGATCGCATCCGCCTGCCGTTCAACGTGAATATTCCGGCGCAACTGGCCGCCGTGGCGGCGCTTTCCGATGAAGAATTCCAGCGCCGCTCGATCGACCTGGTCGAGGTCTGGCGGCCCTGGCTGACCCAGCAGCTCAGCGGCCTGGGCCTCGACGTCGTGCCCAGCGCGGCCAACTTCGTGCTGGTCGGCTTCCCGAAGGCGCCGGGCCGCACCGCCGCCGAGGCCGAGGCCTTCCTCGCGAGCCGGGGCCTGCTGGTGCGCGCGGTCGCCAACTACGGCCTTCCCGACCACCTGCGCGTCACCATCGGCCTGGAGGCCCACAACCGCGCCCTGGTCGAGACCCTCGCCGGGTTCATGGGACGATGAGAACGCGCCCATGACCGGACGCCTCTACGAACGCCTGGCCATCGTCGGCTGCGGCCTGATCGGCTCGTCGCTGGCCCGGATCGCCCGCGAGACGGGCGTGGTCGGCGAGATCGTCGTCGCCGACGCCTCCGAGGCGCACCGCGGGCGCATCGAGGCCCTGGGCCTGGCCGACCTCGTGACCGGCGACATCGGCGCGGCGGTCGACGGGGCCGACCTGGTGGTGCTGGCCGTTCCGGTGCTGGCCATCGGCGAGGCCATGGCCGCCGCCGCGCCGAAGCTGAAACCCGGCGCCACCGTGACCGACGTCGGTTCGGTGAAGGGCAGCGCCGCCGAGGCGATGGCCGCCGACGCCCCCGAGGGCGTCTTCGTGATCCCTGGCCACCCCATCGCCGGCACGGAGCATTCCGGCCCCGACGCCGGCTTCGCCGAGCTGTTCGACGGCCGCTGGACCATCCTGACGCCGCAGCCGCGCGAGGACGCCGCCTACGCCGAGGCGGTGGCCCGCCTGGCCGCCTTCTGGCGCCGCTGCGGAGCCCAGGTCGAGGTGATGGACGTGCGCCACCACGACCTGGTGCTGGCCATCACCAGCCACCTTCCCCACCTCATCGCCTACAACATCGTCGGCACCGCCTCGGATCTGGAAGGCGTCACCGAGGGCGAGGTGATGAAATACTCGGCCGGCGGCTTCCGCGACTTCACCCGCATCGCCGCCAGCGATCCGACCATGTGGCGCGACATCTTCGTGGCCAACAAAGACGCGGTGCTGGAGGTGCTGGGGCGGTTCACCGAGGACCTGTCGGCGCTGCAGCGGGCCATCCGCTGGGGCGAGGCCGACAAGCTGCACGAGCTGTTCACCCGCACCCGCGCCATCCGCCGGGGCGTCATCGCGCTGGGCCAGGAAAGCGCCGAGCCGAACTTCGGACGGGATCGCGGGAAACACTGACGACGTCGGGATCAGCCGCCCGCGGCCAGCCTCCGCAGGTTCTCCAGCACCTTGGGCGTATCGCGCCGGAGTTTCGCCCGCACCATGAAGGCCGGGGCGAGGATCGGGGCGGAGAGGTGGTTCTCGTAGATCACCCGGGTGCGGCCGCCGCTCAGGCTGATCAGCTCCCATTCGCCGTCGAGCCGCTTCACATCGCCCTCGAGGCGGCGGAAGCGGATGCGGCGCAACTGCTCGTAGTCGGACCGGACCAGGTAGCGGAAGCTGGGCAGCAGCGGGCCGCTCTTCGTCACATGCTCGCGGATGTCCCAGCCGGGGCCGGCGCGCACGACGCGGCACTGGACGATGCTGGTGACCATGCGGAGGGTCGAGCCGCAGTCGGTCATGGCGCGCCAGATGCGGTCCGGCGGCGCGGAGATGTCGATGGCGGCGCGGATCAGGGCCGCGTCACCCGCCGGGTCGAGGGTCACCTCGGCCCAGGGCTGGCCGGCGCCCAGCGCCGCCACCGCCTCGCGCGGCAAGGGGCCCGCCCGCGTCGCGCCGGCCGTCGTGATGGTCAGGGCGAGCGCGACGCCCGCCAACAGGGTTCGATTTCGGAACATCGCCGTCCCCCCTCCGCGGGTCCCTGCAGAAGCCGGGCCGAGCGGCGCTCTGTCCGGACAGCGGCTGTGTGGCGCGCGACTGCGACATTCGCGTCACAGGTCCATGACAGCCGTCTTGCGCATCTCTTCCGGCGGCGCCGGAACGACCGTCGTCCCTCGCTAGCGGCGCTCGGTCAGGGCCATCAGGACAAGGCCCGGGTCGCGGTCGATGACCCGCAGGTAGGCGCCCAGCACCGGGTCGGGCTCCACCTCGCCTCGCTCGATGCGGCCGAGGCGCTCCGGATCGATCCGGAAGGTCAGGGCGAAGGCCTCCTGCGACAGCCCCGTATGCCAGCGCGCCTTGCGCGCCAGGGTCGCGGCCGAAGGCGTGGCGGGCCGGAAGGACCGGGGCTCTCCGAGGGAATCTGTCGACATCGTGCGCCTCCGTACTGACTGGCCCTGAGGCGGCTTCTAGCGACCCGGCGTAACGGCAATGCGACGGGAGTGAGTCCGTTCCGGGGCGGGGCGGGCGCGCCAGACTAGGGGGCTTTCGCCAGAAACGCCGCCACCCCCTCGATCGCCTCGACCAGGCCCACCCGCTGCAGGTCCACGCCCTCCGGCAATCCGCTGAAGAGGCGCGTCGGCGCCGCCGCGTCGAGCATGACGAAGACGCCCCTGTCGTCGGCCCTCCGGATCAGGCGGCCGAAGGCCTGGGCGATGCGGGCCCGGGCGATGGCGTCGTCATAGCCCTTGCCGCCGAAGCAGGCGCGGCGGGCCTTGTGCAGCAGGTCCGGGCGCGGCCAGGGGATGCGGTCGAAGACCAGCAGGCGCAGGGCGCGGCCCGGCACGTCGATGCCGTCGCGCACGGCGTCGGTGCCGAGCAGGCAGGCGTCCTCCTCGGCCCGGAAGATGTCGACCAGCGCCCCCGCCTCGAGCGGGTCCACGTGCTGGGCGTAGAGGGCGAGCCCCCTGTCGGCCAGCGGGGCGGCGATCCGCTCGTGCACCGCGCGCAGCCGGCGGATGGCGGTGAAGAGGCCAAGGCCCCCGCCCCCGGCGGCCAGGAACAGCTCGCGCATGGCCGCCGCCACCTGCCGCGGATCGTCGCGGCCCACGTCGGTGACCACGAACACCCGGCTGTTGGCGGCGTAGTCGAAGGGCGAGGCCAGGCGCAGGGTCTCGGGACGGTCCGGCAGGCGGGCGGCGCCGGTGCGCATCTCGGCCAGGGCGAAGGGGTCGTCCAGGGTCGAGTCCGCCAGGGTGGCGCTGGTCACCAGCACCCCGTGGGCGGGGGCGATGACGGCGGCGGTCAGCGGCTCGGTCGGATCGATCCAGTGACGGCGGCAGGCGGCGTCGACCACCCGGCCGTAGAGGAAGGTCGCGTCGAACCAGTCGACGAAATCGGGGTCGTCCCCGGCGTCCTCCTCGATGGCCTTGAGCATGGCGCGCCAGGCCGGCAGATGCATGCGGGCGCGGCGGTCGAGGCCGCGCAGGGCGCCTTCGATGCGCGCGCGTTCGGCGGTGGAGAGCGTGTCGGTCTCCTCGTCGAGGATGTCGGCCAGGTAGCGGGCGAGGGCCGTCAGCGGGGCCTCGATGCGGGCGAGGGCCGCGGCGGCGGCGAGCGCGGTCTCGCGCACCAGGTCGGCGGCCGGCCGGGCGGCGCACTCCATGCCCACGTCCGAGGGGCCGGCCCGGGCGCGCAGCTGCTCCAGCACCGCCACCAGGAAGGCCTCGACCGGCCCCAGCGGGTTGGCCTGGCCGTCGGGCGGGGCGACGCGGCCGGACCAGCCTTCGCCGGGCAGCGCGGCGGCGGCGCGGACGGCGTCCCGCAGGGCCTCGCGGGCCTCCTCGCGCTCGCCGAGCACGTCGATCAGCCGGGCCTCCAGGCCGCGACCCCGCCGTCCGCGGCCTTCCGGCCCCCGGATCCAGCGGCGCAGCTCGGCCGCCTCGGCCCCCGACAGCGCCGCGGAAAAGGCGCTGTCGGCGGCGTCGAACAGGTGGTGGCCCTCGTCGAAGACGATGCGGCGCAGGGCGGCCGTCTCGTTGTCGGGCTTCAATCCCCGGGCCGTGCGGGCGCCGTCATAGGCGGCCTGGGTCATCACCAGGGCGTGGTTGGCGATGACGATGTCGGCCCGCTTGCTGGCCCGCACCGCCTTCTCGATGAAGCAGGCGCGATAGTGCGGGCAGCCGGCGTGCATGCACTCGCCCCGCCGGTCGACCAGGTTGGCGGCGCTCGCCTGGGCGGCGGCCGAGACGGCGAACAGGGTCGGCAGCCAGGCGGGGAAGTCGCCGCCGGTCATGTCGCCGTCGCCGGTGGCCCGCGCCCAGCGGGCGGCGAGGCCCAGCCCGATCAGGTCGCCGTTCCCCAGCTGGGCCGCCTGGACCTGCTCCTGCAGGTTCAGCAGGCAGAGGTAGTTTTCGCGCCCTTTGCGGACGACGGCCTTGCGGGCGCGCACGGCGGGATCGGGGAACAGGGCGGCGCTCTCCCGCGCGATCTGGCGCTGCAGGGCGCGGGTGTAGGTCGAGACCCAGACGGCCGGGCCGTTGGCCTCCGCCCACAGCGAGGCGGGCGCCAGGTAGCCGAGGGTCTTGCCCACGCCGGTGCCGGCCTCGGCCAGCATCATCCGCGGCTCGCCCTCCCGCTCGCGCGGCTGGAAGGCGAAGGCCGTCTCGGCGGCGAACACCTTCTGCGAGGCGCGGGCCTCGTCCAGGCCGGCCTGTTGCAACAGGCCGTCGAGGCGGCGGGCGGCCTCGGCGGGATCGATGGCGCGGCTGCCCGGTTCGCCCACGGGGCCCTGGTCCTCCCATTCGGGAACCCGGCTCCAGATCTCCAGGCCCGACCCCCGGTGGGGACGCCGGATCGGGCCGCCCTCGCGCAGGGCGGCGATGCAGGCCGCCCCCCAGGCCCAGCCGGCCCGCTCCAGGGTCTCGGCCAGCGCCAGCGCCTCCTCCCGCGAGGGCCAGGGCTCGGCGGCGAGTTCGGCCAGCAGCAGGGCGCAGACGCCGCGCAGGGCCTGGGCCTGGTCCGCCGCGCCGCGCGGCTCGGCCATGCCGACGGCCAGCGCCAGGCCGGCCGCGGAGGGCGCGGCGAACTTCGCCGGGCGGACGAAGGCGAACAGCTCCAGCGCATCGAGGATCCGTCGCGACCGCGGCGGCGCATTCAGCCCCAGGCGCCGCGCCGTCATGGCCGCGTGGGCGACCAGGACCGGTCCCTGTTCGAACAGCTCGCGGGCGTAGGGCGGGCGAAGATCGCGCGCGTCTCCGCCGTCGGCGATCGCCGCCCGGGGTCCGGGAAGGACCACCAGGGCGGGCGCCAGATCGAGGGCGGGCGAGACGGCGTTCACTCTGCCTGCCTAGCCGATCCGGCGCGCGAACGAAAGCGGAACGGTCGCGACGATGAGCGAGACCTTGAGTCCGTGTCCAGGCCGGAATCGCCAGGTCGTCGTCGACGGCGCCCCGCGTCCCGGTCAGGTCACGATCAGGTCCGTCGGCGCGGCCGGGACCGGCATGGGCAGGCGGCCCTCGCCGACGCGGTCGAGGCCGTCGAGGGCTTCCTGGCGCTCCTCGGGGTCGTTTGATTCGGCGGCGCGGGCGTACCAGCGGGCGGCCTCTTCGAAGTCGCGCGCCACGCCCTCTGCGTCCTCGTACATGCCGGCCAGGTACAAGGCCGCGGTCGGGTCGCCGCCCTCGGCGGACCGGCGGTACCATTTCACCGCCTCGCGATCGTCGATCGCCACGCCCTGGCCGAGATCGTAGGCGACGCCGATGTTGAGCATGGCGATGATGTCGCCCTTGTCGGCCGCCTTGCGATACCAGGCGAGCGCCTCGGCGTAGTCCCGGGCCACGCCTTCGCCGCGCGAGTAGGCGTAGCCGAGATCGTTCATCGCCTCGGGCAGGCCGCGCTGCGCCGCCTTCCGGAGCCAGACGACGGCCTGGGCGAGGTCGCGTTCGACGCCTTCGCCCTCCCGGTAGGCCATGCCGAGGTCGTACATCGCCTGCGCCTCGCCCTGGTCGGCGCGCGAGCGGATTCTGGCGATGTCGCGGGCGTCCCAGCGGCCGCCGCCGCGCGGGGTGTTGGACATGTCGTCGCCGGCGGCGTGACCGTCCGCGCGGCCGGCCCTGTCCCCGCGGGGCTGGTTGGCCGTATTGTCCGGCCCGGCCGTCGCCGGGAGCGGAGCGGCCACCAAGGCCGCCGTCCAGGCGGCCGGCAAGAACCAACGCATCGACACGGTCTCCCCCCCTCTCGGCCCGGAGACAGTGGATCGCAGGCCCGGCGCGAGCGTCAAGATGCGCGCGCGGGGGCAAGGACCATTCGCCGCCGTTCCGGGCGCCGCGGACACGCTCGAAACAGAACGAGAACATGCTATAGCGTCACCATGGACGGCGCCGCGCCACAGCTTCTCCCCGCCCGTTTCGCCGCCTGGTTCGACAGCCGGGGCTGGGCCCCGCGGCCGCATCAGCTGGCCATGGTCGAGAAGGCGCGGGCGGGCCGCGACGCCCTGCTCATCGCCCCGACCGGCGGCGGCAAGACCCTGGCCGGCTTCCTGCCCAGCCTGATCGAACTGGCCGCGCGGCCGCCCGCCAACGGGCCGCGCGGCATCCACACCCTCTACATCTCGCCGCTCAAGGCCCTGGCCGTCGACGTCGAGCGCAATCTGGCCGCGCCGATCCGGGAGATGGGCCTGCCGATCATCGCCGAGAGCCGCACGGGCGACACCGGCGTCGCGCGCAAGCAGCGCCAGCGGGTGAAGCCGCCGGACATGCTGCTGACCACGCCCGAACAACTCGCGCTCCTGCTCGCCTGGGACGGGGCGCGCGCCTGCTTCGAGGACCTTTCCTGCGTCATCGTCGACGAGATCCACACCCTCTGGCCGTCCAAGCGCGGCGACCTGCTGTCGCTGGACCTCGCCCGGCTGCGGGCCTTCGCGCCGAGGATGCGCCGGGTCGGGCTGTCGGCGACGGTGGACGACCCGGACCTGATCCGGACCTGGCTGGGCGCCAATGTCGACCTGGTTCGCGGCCCGCCCGGGCCCGCCCCGTTGGTCGAGACCCTGATCTCCGACGGACAGGTTCCCTGGGCCGGCCACACGGCCCGCCACGCCATGGGCGAGGTCTACGACATCATCCGGCGCCACCGCACGACCCTGGTCTTCGTCAACACCCGCTTCCAGGCGGAATACGCCTTCCAGGAGCTGTGGAAGCTGAACGAGGACAGCCTGCCCATCGCCCTGCACCACGGCAGCCTGGCCGCCGAGCAGCGGCGCAAGGTCGAGGCGGCGATGGCCCGCGGCGCGCTCAAGGCGGTGGTCTGCACCTCGACCCTGGACCTCGGCATCGACTGGGGCGACGTCGACCTGGTGATCCAACTGGCCGCGCCGAAGGGCGCCGCGCGGATGGTGCAGCGGATCGGCCGCGCCAACCACCGCCTGGACGAACCGTCGAAGGCGATCTTCGTGCCGGCCAACCGCTTCGAGGTGCTGGAGTGCCAGGCCGCCATCGAGGCCATCGCCGAGTCGGCGCTCGACGGCGATCCGCCGCGCACCGGGGCGCTGGACGTGCTGGCCCAGCACGTCATGGGCGTCGCCTGCGCCGAGCCGGTCGATCTGGCCGCCCTCTATGACGAGGTTCGCACCGCCGGTCCCTACCGCGACCTGGCCTGGGAAGACTTCGAGGCGGTCGTCGACTTCGTCTCGACCGGCGGCTACGCGCTGCGCACCTACGACCGGTTCCGCCGCATCGTGAAGTCCGCCGACGGCCGCTGGACGGCGCGCAACGCCGACACGGTGCGCCGCTACCGCATGAACGTCGGGGCTATCGTCTCCCCGGCCATGCTGGCGGTGCGGCTGGCCGGGCGCGCCGGCCGGCCGGGCCGCAAGCTGGGCGAGATGGAGGAAGGCTTCGTCGAGATGCTGTCGCCCGGCGACACCTTCGTGTTCGGCGGCCAGGTCTGGCGGCTTCACGCCGTGACCGGGACCGACGTGCTGGTGAGCCCCGCCCCGCAGGCCGACGCCCGGATGCCGAGCTGGGGATCCAGCAAGTTCGCCATCTCCACCTTCCTGGCCGCCAAGGTGCGCCGGATGATGAGCGACGATTCCGAATGGCATGTGCTGCCCGGGGCGGTCCGCGAGTGGCTCGAGGCGCAGCGCACGCACAGCGCCCTGCCCCGCCCCGACGAGCTGCTGGTCGAGACCTTTCCGGAAGGCCGGCGACACTTCCTGACCTGCTACCCCTTCGACGGGCGCCATGCCCATACGACCCTGGCCATGCTGCTGACCCGCCGGCTGGACCGGCTGGGCGTCGGCCCGCTGGGCTTTGTCTGCAACGACTATTCGATGGCGGTCTGGTCCTTGCGCCCGATGGACGGCCTGGACCTGGACGCCCTGTTCGAGGAAGACATGCTGGGCGACGACCTGGAGGCCTGGCTGGACGAGAGCTTCATGATGAAGCGGGCGTTCAAGACCTGCGCCCTGATCAGCGGCCTGATCGAGCGCCGCTCGCCCGGGGCCGAGAAATCCGGGCGGCAGGTGAGCTTCTCCACCGACCTGATCTACGACGTGTTGCGCCGTCACCAGCCGGACCACCTGCTGCTGCGCTGCGCCCGGGCCGACGCGGCGAGCGGCATGGTCGAGGTCGAGCGGGTGGGCCGGATGCTGGCGCGGATCCGGGGCCGCATCCGGCATGTAAGCCTGCCGCATGTCTCGCCCTTCGCGGCGCCGATGTTCATGGAGCTCGGCCGGGAGCGCGCGCCCGGCGGGGCCGGCGAAATGATGCTGGCCGAGGCCGCCGAGGCCCTGATCGCCGAGGCGATGGGCGGATGAGCGGGTCATCGGCGCGGCGCTCGCCAGAGCGCCTGTTGAACGAAGCGCCCCGCTTCAGCCTCAGCCCCTGCGGCGGGCTGGCGGTGGCGGTGAACGGCGAGGCGGCGGTGCTGCGGGCGTCCGGCGCGCTGCTGCTGCCGGCGCACGGGGCCCTCGTGGTCGCGGACCTGCACTTCGAGAAGGGCAGCGCCTACGCCGCCCGCGGCCAGCTGTTGCCGCCCTACGACACCCGCGAGACCCTGTCGCGGCTGGAGCGCGAGATCGCCGACGCCGCGCCGGCGCTGCTGGTCTTCCTGGGCGACAGTTTCCACGACGGCGCGGCGGAGGACCGGCTGGACGCGGAGGACGCCGCCCGGCTGGCGGCCCTGGCGAGCGGGCGGCGGCTGGCCTGGGTGGTCGGCAACCACGACGCCGACGGCCCGCGCGCCCTGCCGGGCGAGGTCGCGGACGAGCTGGCCCTCGGCGGCCTCGTCCTGCGCCACGAACCGCGCGCCGGCCGCCGGCCGGGCGAGGTCGCCGGCCACCTGCACCCCGCCGCCCGGGTCGCCGGCCGCGGCGGGCGCGTGCGCCGGCGCTGCTTCGTCACCGACGGCGAGCGGCTGGTCCTGCCGGCCTTCGGCGCCTACGCCGGCGGCCTCAACGTACGGGATGCGGCCTTCTCCGGCCTGTTCGCGGGTCCGCCGCTGGCCGCGGTCCTCGGCGCCGGCAGGGTCCACCCCATCGGCTGGCGGTCGCTGGTGGCGGACTGACCCGGAAATGGAGGGAAATGGAGGGACAGCTTACTCATTTCCTGTGCCGCCGCGCCGTCGCCTGCGCCATGGACGAAATAAGTAAGCTGTCCCTCCATTTCGGGTTCACATCGACAGCGCCTGCTCCAGCGCGAAGGCCAGGGCGATGGCGGCGCCGGCGGTGATCAGGGTGCGGTAGCGGGGCCGCCAGCCGGGGCCTTCCATGTCGCGCACGTCCCACAGCCAGACCAGCAGGAAGGCGGTCAGGAAGCCGGACACCGTCCAGGCCGGCGGGAAGCGCCCGAGCGAACCGAAGAACAGGGCGAAGCCGGCCGCGGGCGTCAGCAGCGACAGCGCCAGGCTCCACCAGCGGGGCGGGTGGTCGCGGCCGAGCTCGAGCCCCGCCCGCACCCCGCCCAGGTAGGCCAGCATCGCCGTCGACCAGCCGATCAGCCCGGCCAGCCCCATGACTCGCAGCTGCGGCGGGCCGTAGCAGTACACCCCCGCCGACACGTAGAAGGGCGAAAGACTGATGACACCCAGCACCCAAGCCGGCGCGGGAACCCGCGGGGTCGCCTGCCTCATCCCCCTCAGCTCCTGCGAAACGCCCGCGAGGCCGCCCAGCCCGCGCCCAGTGCGATGAGCGCCGACGCCAGACCATAGAGCCAGGGGTGGCCGTGCGCGAAGAGATAAAGCGCGCGCTCCAGCCCGACCTTCTCGACCTTCAGCGCCAGGGTGCGGTCCGACACCGGCTGGCCGCCCTGGAACAGGATCACCCGCGCCGTGTAGCGGCCGATCGGCGCGTCGGCGGGCAGGTCGACCCGGGCGCGGAACAGGCCCCGATCGACGAAGGTCACCCCGTCGGCGTCGGCGCTGTAGAGGCCGGCGGCCTGTTTCAGCCGGACCACAGCCGCCCGCCAGGCGTGATAGTCGGCGCCCAGGGTGCTGACGACCACGTCGCGCACGCCGTAGCGGGTCTCGACCCTGCGCTCGGCCGGGGCGGCGATGGCGAGGTGGTCGAGGCCCAGGCCCAGCTTCCGCAGCTGGCCGAAACGGGCGATGTCCTGCAGGGGCCGGGTCGAGGCGGCGCGATAGAAGCCCGGCGCGCCCTCGAACACCACCGGGCGGCTGTTCAGCCACAGCCCCGCCACCTGCACCTTGCGGGCGATGCGCACCGGCTGGGTCGGTCCGCGCACGATCACCACCACGTCGCTCGGGCGGTCGCCGGGGTTGAACACCGCGCCGTAGACGCTGATCCGCGCCCCGCGAAAGCCGGAGGTCACCCGCACGTCGGTCTCGGTCAGGGTCGCCGAGACGGCGGCGGGCGGTCCGGCGGACGCCTGGGGCGGGGGCGGAAGCGCGGCGGCGAGCATCAGCCGGCTCCCGCCACGAGGACGAAGGGCTCTTCCGGCCGGATGAACAGCCCCACCCCCATGCGCAGCCCGACCAGCAGCACGATCAGGGCCAGCAGCGCGCGCAGCTCCTCGGCGCGGAATCGGGCGGAGGCCTTGGCCCCGGCCTGGGCGCCGACCACGCCGCCGATCAGCAGCAGGGTCGCCAGCACGACATCGACGGTCTGGTTGCGTCCGGCCTGCAGCACGCTGGTCAGGGCGGTGGTGATGACGATCTGGAACAGGCTTGTGCCGACCACGACATTGGCCGGCATGCGCAGCAGATAGACCATGGCCGGCACCAGGATGAAGCCGCCGCCCACCCCCATGATCGCCGACAGCACGCCGACGAAGAGGCCCAGCGCCAGCGGCGGCAGCACGCTGATGTAGAGGCGGGACTTGGGAAACCGCGCCTTCCAGGGCAGGGCGTAGAGCAGCACCGGCCGCTTGTCGCGCCGGGGCCTGGGCGGCTCCCCTCGCCGGCGGCGGAGGACGGCGCCCAGGGACTCCCACAGCATCAGGGCGCCGATGACGCCCAGGAACAGCAGGTAGGAGACCGACACCACCAGGTCCGCCTGGCCGAGCAGGCGCAGGACGCGGAAGACCTCGACGCCGAGGAAGGCGCCCGCGACTCCGCCGGCGGCCAGCACCCCGCCCATGCGGAAGTCGACCATCCGGCGGCGACTGTAGGCCGTGACGCTGGACACCGACGAGGCGGCGACGTGGTTGGCCTCGCTGGCCACGGCGACGGCCGGGGGGATGCCCAGGAAGACCAGCACCGGCGTCATCAGGAAGCCGCCGCCGATGCCGAACAGGCCCGAGATGAAGCCGACCGCCGCCCCCAGCGCCACCAGAAGCGGCGCGTTCACCGACACCTCGGCGATGGGCAGGTACAGATCCACGGTCCTAGCTACGCCCACCCGGGCGTCGGGCGAAACCCCGTTTGCGCCTCACCGGGCGTAGGTCGACAGCTTGGCGGCGGTCTGGGGGTCGAGCGCCCCGGTGGCCGGCAGGCCCTGGTCGCGCTGGAAGGCGGCGACGGCGCCCCGGAGACCCTGCGAGAAGACGCCGTCCTGCGGACCGCGATAGTAGCCGAGCGTGGTGAGCGCGCGCTGGGCGTTCGCCACGCCGGCCGCGGCGGCGCCCCCGCCGGTCCGGGCGGACGGCGGAACCGGCGCGGCCGCGGGCCGGAAGCCGGCGGCGGCCCGTTCGGAGACGCTGCGCGCCTCGGGCGTCAACTGGCTGCGGACGCGGTCGGCGCTGGCGCGCGCCTCGGCGTCGCCGGCCCTGGCGGCGATCAGGAACCACTTGTAGGCGTCGGCCGGGTTCTGCTGGACGCCGTAGCCTTCCTCATAGAGGCGGCCGAGGTTGTACTGGCTGTCGGAAAGGCCCAGGTCGGCCGCCTTGCGGAACCATTGCGCGGCCGTCGTCGTGTTCTTGGGACCGCCGACGCCCTCGAAATAGTAGAGACCCAGGTTGTGCATCGCCTTGCGATCGCCGCCCTGGGCCGCGCGTTCGGTCCAGCGGCGAGCCTCGACCGGGTCCTTCTTCACCCCGCCTTCGCCGTTCTCGTAGAGCTTGGCGAGGTAGAACTGGGCGGGGGCGTAGCCGAGGTTGGCCGACCGCTTCAGCGTCTCGACGCCGCTGAAATCGCGCGCCTCGATGCGGCGAACGCCCTCGGCGTAGAGGTTGGCCGCCCCGTCCGGCGCGGCGGCGTCGAGCGGCGGCCCGCCGGCCAGCGGCGGGACGGCGGGCGAGGTCGTCTGCGGGACGATGGCCACGGCCACGCGGGCGCCCGAAACGTCCGGCGCGGTGTCGGGCTCGCCGGCGCGGATTTCGCCGGCGGCGTCGGCGCGGTCGATCTTCGAGGCGTCGGCCACCCTGTCGGCGACCCGGCCGCCGCCGGCGCCGCCGTAGTAGAGGACCGCCCCCACGGTGAGGGTGCTGAGCGTCGCGACGCCGGCCACGGCGATCAGCGCCGTCTGCAGGGCGGAGCCGGCGCGGCGCTTGGGCCGCTTGGTCCCCTTGGCCGCGCCGCCGAACAGCCCGCGCTTCTCGGCGACGGGCCGCGCTTCGGGCGCGGCGGCCATGCGGGCGGCGGCGCGGGCCTGTTCGAGCACCTCGCGCGTCGACCGGGGCCGGGGCGCCTCGTCGATGTCCAGCGGCGGAATCTCGGCGGCGGGCGCGATCAGCGGCGCCTCGGGAACATCGATCGACTCCGGCGCCCGGGCGAAGCTGTCGGCCGCCTCGAAGTCCTCGTCCGAGAAGGCGAGCGCGCCGCGTTCGGCCATCGGGAAGGGCTCGGGCTCCTCCAGGTTCGGCGCCGGACCGCTGACCGGCGCCGGCTCGGGCTGGGCGAACGCCTCCTCCGGGATCGACCGGCCCGGCGCCGGGAAGGGTTCGGCGAAGGGGTCGGCGAAAGGCTCCGCCGGCTCGCGGAAGCGGGCGGTCGGCGCCGGGGCGGGCGCGGCCGGGCCCTGGGCCACCTGTTCGGCGAGCCGCCGGTGCGAGTTGCTGAGACTGGCGTCGATCTTCTCGCGCGCCTCCTCGAGCAGGCGGGCGGTGCGCTCCTCGCTCTGGCGGATGCGCTCGGCCAGGTCGGCGGACGACCGTTCCTGGCGCTGGTTGATGCGCTCGGTGACCCGCGCGACCTGTTCGCCGACCTCGTCGATGGCCAGGGCGCCGCGGCGCTCCGAATTGGCGATCCGCTCGGCCAGCCGTTCGGTGATGCGGGCGATCTCGCCGCCCAGCTTCTCCAGCGCCTGGGCCTGGACCGTGTCGGCGCGGTTGAGCTTCTGCTCGACGACGGAGGCGATGCGCGCCACCTCGCCGCCGATCTGCTCCACGGCGTCGGCGCCGCGGTTCTCCACGGCCTGCACGCGCCGGCTCAGGCCGTCGGCCATGCTGACCACCTCCCGCCCCATTCGCTCGATGGCCTGGGCCGAGCGGGTTTCCGCCGTCTGGATGTGGGTCGCCATCTCGGAGAGCTTGCGCTCCATGCGGTCGAACCGGGTCTCGGCGGCGGCGCGCAGGTTGTCCGCCATTTCAGAGCGGGCGGCCTCCATCCGGCGGGTGAGGTCGGCGGCCAGGGCCTCCAGCTTCGCCGCGCCGCCGCCCGCCTCGACGCCCCGCAGGCGGCGGTCGAGCGCCACGAACGAGGCGCCGAGGTCGCGCAGGGCCTCGGTGGTGCGGGCCTCGGCCTCGCCGATGCGGGCGGCGACCGCCTCGAGCACCTCGGCCGGCGCCGCTTCGGGGGCGACCGGCGCGGCGCTCTCCACCGCGGCGACGCGGGCTTCGATGGCCGCCAGCGCCTCGCGGCCGCGGGCCTCGCCCTCGTAGACCTGGCCGGCGACCTTTCCGAGCATGCCCTCGATGGCGCGCAGGGCCTCGGCCGAACGCGGACCGGACGCTTCAAGCTCGATGCGGCGCAGGCGTTCGCCGACGCCGCCGTACTGCCCCTTGAGCTCGTCTAGCGCGCCTTCGAACCGGGCGGCGACGGCGATCTGTTCGCGCTCGGCGGTCTCCAGCCGGGACAGGGCGCCGCGCACCGACTGGTCGATGCCGGTGATGGCCAGGGTCGAGCGCTGCTCGGCGGCCTCGATCCGGGCGGTCAGGCGCTCGATGGCCTCGGCCACGCGGCCGACCTCGTCGGCGGGGTGGCCGGCCACCTCATAGCGCGGCCCGGCCTCGCCCCTCGGCGTGGCGATGACCACCGGCTCCTCGGACTGGGCGGCGCCGTAGGCCGGCGCTCCGGCGGGCCCCTCGCCCTCGACGATCATGTGATTGAGCCATTCGCCGAGAGTCATGCCCGATCGGCGGGCGAGATCCTTGGCGATCTCCCGCGTCTTCGGGTCGATTCCCTTTACGCTCCAGGGCGCCCCCGAGGTCATCCGAATCGCGTCTCCGGCACTCTTACCGGACGCTACCCAGCCACACTTTGTGTGTAAACGCGGGGTTAACGCTAAATGTAGGGGGTGCGACGATTAGCTGTGGACGAAGCTTGCGCCCGGGCCCGGAGCCGGCCATCTGCCGACGATGAGCCTGACCGCGACCCTCGTCCTGACCGCCGTCCTGGTCGCCGTCGGCGTCTTCGCGGGCTGGCGCGCGGCGCGCCCGCCCGACCTGGTCCGCGGGCCGCGCATGGCGCCCTGGCGGGCGATCATGATGATCTCGGCGGCCGGCGTGCTGGTCGCCCTGGTCCACCTCGCCAGCCTGCTGGGTCTGAAGACGGACGGCTACTGATCGGAATTGCGGCGCGGCCGACGGGTCAGGCCGGCGACGCCGCCCGACGACAGCAGCCCCACGTCGGCCAGCAGCATCGGGATCTGCCACTTGTGCGGAGCGGCGATGTAGCGGGGCTGCCAGAGGGGGTCGTACTTGTCCTTGTAGCGCCGCACGCCCCGGAAATTGTAGAGGTCCTCGCCCCGGTCGAAGACCAGCCGGCCGACCCGCGAGAGGATCGGCGCCAGCGGCCTGTCCTCCAGGCCGGCGAGCGGCGCGGCGCCGAAGTCGAAGGCCAGGTAGCCCTGCGCCCGTCCCCATTCGAGAAGCTCGACGAAGAGGAAGTCCATGACGTTCCTGGGCGCCGCCTCGCCATAGCGCATCAGATCCATGGAGAAGGCCCGCCCCTGCGCCGTCGGCCACAGGGTGGCGAAGGCGACGACGCGCCCGTCCATGCGGACCACGGCGACGGGGAACTCGGCCACGTAGCGGGGAATGAAACCGCCCAGCGAGAACCCCTTCTCGCCGCCGGCCTGGCCCGCCAGCCACTCGTCCGAGACGGTCCGCAGGTCGTCCATCAGCGCCGCCACGCCGTCGGCGGCGACCACCTCGAAGACCGCGCCGGCCTCGCCCGCCTTGCGCCAGTTGCGACGCAACACCTCGCGGCGACGCCCGGCCAGCGAGAAGTCGGCAAGGGGCAGGACCGCGGCCTCGCCGATCTTCTGGATCGAGAAGCCCAGCTCGACCGCCTCGGGCAGGTCCTCCGGACCGATGCCGTAGAGGGCCGGGCGGGCGGCGTGGGCGTCGGCCAGTTCGCGGAAGCGCCACAGCAGCTCCATCCGCTCGTTCGCGCGGCCGACCGGGCCGTCCATCGCGATCCAGGACCGGCCGCGGACGCCGAACATCAGGAAGGTCTCGCCCGACGGCGAGAACAGGAACCGCTTGTCGCCGAGAAGGGCGAGGTTGGAGTCCGGCTGCGACCATTCGGCGGTGCGCAGGATGCGCCGCACGCGGTGCAGGTCGGGATCGTCCTCGCCGGCCACGGGCGGCATGGCCGGCATCGCCAGCATGCGCCAGACGCCGAACACCAGCAGCGCCAGCGCCGCCCCGCCGGACGACCGGATGGCGCGCGTCAGGTCCTGGTCGGCGAACACCCGCCAGACGGGCTGGTCGGCGTAGTCGGCGTGGGCGAACGACCACCAGCCGAGCAGGGCCGCGCCCGCCATCAGCGCCGCCGCGGAGACCAGCCAGCCGGGCGTCACCTCCATGCGCGACAGCGCCGCCTGCCTGGGAAAGCCGCCATGCAGGGGCAGCAGCATCAGGATGCAGCCGATCAGCACCGCCGCTTCTTCCCAGTTGAAGCCCTTGAACGGCGCCAGCAGGGCGGCGGCCAGCAGGGCGATCATCGTCGCCGTCCAGGCCGCGTCGAGCCGCGCCTTCAGGCCGAAGGCCAGCAGCACCAGCAGCAGGCCCAGGATGGAGGACAGGAAGTGGCTGGTCTCGATCAGCAACGCGGGCGTGACCTTGAGCAGCTCGACCACCCGCGAGGGGCTCGACGGCGTCGCGCCGGACACCAGCAGCATGCCGCCCGCCACCAGCGCCGCCGCCGCGCCGAGGCCGGGCGCCGCGGCCAGCAGCGCGGGCCTGATTTCGCGAAGGATCCGCATTCGATTCCCGAGCCGTTCCGCCGGCCTTATAGCGCGGCGGGCTCGCGCGTCGCGCGACCTGAGAGCCGAACATCTGTTTGAACGCCCTTGCCCGGCGAACCACCCGCCCGCTATGCTGCGGCGCAAACGAGCCTGGGAGGAACGGCCATGGCGGACTTTGGCGGCGGTGATCTGGAGGCCTTCCGCGCGGAGGTGCGCGCTTGGCTGGCGGCCAACTATCCCCCTTCCCTGAACGCGCCGATGGACGACGAGTCCGAGGCGCCGTGGGGCGGCCGGCGGTTCGCGCCGAAGAACCCCGACGCCCGGCTCTGGCTCGACCGCATGGCCGAGAAGGGCTGGACCGCGCCCATGTGGCCGAAGGAATACGGCGGCGGCGGTCTGACCCGCGAGCAGAACAAGGTGCTGGAGGCCGAGCTGCGGCGCATCCGCGCGCGGCCGGCCCTGATGAGCTTCGGCATCTGGATGCTCGGGCCGGTGCTCCTCGAGTACGCCACCGAGGAGCAGAAGCAGCGCTTCCTGCCGGACATCGTGAAGGGCAGGATCCGCTGGTGCCAGGGCTACAGCGAACCCGGCGCCGGCTCCGACCTCGCCAGCCTGCAGACCCGCTGCGAGGACAAGGGCGACCACTTCCTGATCAACGGCCAGAAGGTCTGGACCAGCTACGCCGACCAGGCCGACTGGATCTTCTGCCTGGTGCGGACCGACACGACGAAGAAGCACGAAGGCATCAGCTTCGTGCTGTTCGACATGGCCAGCCCGGGCGTCGAGACGCGGCCGATCAAGCTGATCAGCGGCAGCAGTCCGTTCTGCGAGACCTTCTTCACCGACGTGAAGGTCCCCAAGGACCAGCTGGTCGGCAAGCTGAACGGCGGCTGGGAGATCGCCAAGCGGCTCCTCCAGTACGAGCGGCAGAACATCTCGGCGGGCGGCTTCGGCGGCGGCGGCGGCATCGACGTGGTCGACGCGGCCAGGGAGCATGTCGGCGTGGACGCGCAGGGCCGGATCGCCGACGCCGACCTGCGCAGCCGCATCGCCGCCCACAAGATGGACCAGCACGCTTTCCTGCTCACCGTCCGGCGGGCCGAGGCCGAGGCCAAGGCCAGCAAGGGTCCGAGCGCGGCCACCTCGATCATCAAGTACGCCGCCGCCAAGCTGAACCAGGAGCGGACGGAACTGACCGTCGAGGCGCTCGGCCTGCAGGGCCTGGGCTGGGAGGGCGAGCAGTTCAGCCCGGGCGAGATCGGCGCCCTGCGCGCCATGCTGCGGGCCAAGGCCAACTCCATCGAGGGCGGCACCAGCGAGATCAACCTCAACGTCGTCGCCAAGCGCGTGCTGGGACTGCTGGACCACCAATGACGAACCCCTCTCCCAGCGGGAGAGGGCGGGGCCCGTCGCGAAGCGACGGGAGGGCGAGGGATCAAGGCGCCGGCCGTCTCTCTTCCGTTCCTGAACCCTCATCCGTCGCCCCGGATCAGGTCCGGGGCGACACCATCTCCCTCGCGGGAGACGGGCGATGATCGAGTTCTGGTACGAGTTCGCCTCGACCTACAGCTATCCGGCCGCCATGCGCATCGAGCGGTTGGCGGCCGAGGCGGGGGTGGCGGTCGCCTGGCGGCCGTTCCTGCTCGGACCCCTGCTGCATGAGCACCAGGGCATGACCGACAGCCCGTTCAACGTCGTGCCGGTGAAGGGCCGCTACATGTGGCGCGACATGGAGCGGGTCTGCGAGGAGGAAGGTTTGCCATTGAACCATCCATCGCAATTCCCGCGCAACGGCCTGCTGGCGGCCCGGATCGCGATCGTCGGCCTGGCCGACGGCTGGACGCCCGCCTTCAGCCGGCGGGTCTACGAGGCCAACTTCGTCGCCGACCAGGACATTTCGCAGGTCGATGTGCTCGAGCCGCTGATCGCCGAGGTGGGCGCCTCCCCGTCAGAGGTCCTCGCGGCGGCCAACAGCGACGAGACCAGGGCGACGCTGAAGGATCACGTGCAGCAGGCCCGCGGCCGCGGGATCTTCGGCTCGCCCAGCTTCATCACCGCCGACGGCGAGCTCTTCTGGGGCAACGACCGTCTCGAAAAGGCCCTTGCCTGGGCCCAGAATCACACCGCACGGGAGCACGCCTGAGATGGCCGTCCTCAACGAAGAACAGACCATGCTGCGCGATGCGGCGAAGAGTTGGGCGCAGGAGTCGTCGCCGGTGTCGAAGCTGCGGGCGCTCCGCGACGGCGGCTCGGGCGCGAGCTTCGACGCCGCCGCCTGGGCCGAGATGGGGCAGATGGGCTGGGCCGGCGTGATCGTGCCCGAGGACCACGGCGGTTCGGCCTTCGGCTGCCTGAGCCTGGGCCTGATCCTGGAGGAGACCGGCCGCACCCTGACCGCCTCGCCGCTGCTGTCCACGGCCCTGATCGGCGCCAGCGCCCTGGTCCTGGGCGGCGACGCGGCGCAGAAGACCGAGTGGCTGCCGAAGATCGCCGAGGGCGCGGTCGTCACCGCCCTGGCTGTCGACGAAAAGGCCCACCACGCCCCCGAGATGACCGCCCTGCCGGCGACCAGAGCCGGGGATGGTTTTACGTTGAACGGAACGAAGACCTTCGTCGTCGACGGCGACGCCGCGGACCTGCTGATCGTCGCCGCCCGCACTTCGGGCAAGCCCGGCGACACCGACGGAATCACCCTGTTCCTGGTCAGGGGCGAGGCGCCCGGCGTCACCCGCTCGCACCTGGCCCTGGCCGACAGCCGGGGCGCGGCGGAAATCACCTTCAGGGACGCCCGGGGCGAAGTCCTGGGCGAGGTCGACAAGGGCTGGGCCGTCCTTGAGCCGGTGCTCGACCGCGCCCGCGCCGGCCTCGCCGCCGAGATGCTGGGCAGCGCCCTGCAGGCCTTCGAGATCACGCTGGAGTATCTGAAGACCCGCACCCAGTTCGGCCAGGTGATCGGCACGTTCCAGAGCCTGCAGCACCGGGCGGCCAGGATGTTCACCGACCTGGAGACCACCCGCTCCTGCGTCGAGGCGGCGCTCGAGCAGATCGACGCCGGGGCGTCCGACAACCGCGCCGCCGCCTCCCTCGCCAAGGCCAAGGCCAGCGAGCTGGCGCACCTGGTCAGCAACGAGATGGTCCAGATGCACGGCGGCATCGGCATGACCGACGTGCACGACGCCGGCCTCTACCTCAAGCGCGCCCGGGTCGCCGAGCAACTGTTCGGCGGCGCCGGCTACCACCGCGACCGCTACGCCAAGGCCTTGGGATTCTAAGCCTGCCCGGCCCTTCCACAGGCCGGGAGATTGGCGCAAGCTGAGGTTTCCTCCCGCTATGGAGACGCCATGTCGGCTCGCGCTGTCGTTCTTGCCGCCGCCTTCTCGGCGCTTGCTGCGACGCCGGCCGGCTCGTTCTGCATGTATGACGGCGAGATGTACGCCAAGACGACGGTCCGCCAGGAGTTCGCGGATTCGCCGGTCGTCGTGCGGGCGAAAGTTCTCGCCGCCAGGGACCTGTCGCCCTGGGGCGACGACGGCGAACGGGGCACGCTCTACACCCTCGCGGTCGAGCAGTCCTTTAAGGGTAATCCGCCAGCCACGATCACCTATTTCTCGGAGCGCAACAGCGGCGGTTTCTACGTCGATACAGGGGCGACCTATTTGCTGTTCCTGACTACATATGACCGCCCTGTTTGGCGGCGGTTCATCGGCGACGCCTATGCGGTCAACTATCCCTGCGGCCAATCCCTCCCTTGGTCGGATATACCGGGCGCCGACCGCCGCTGGCTTGAAGGACACAGCCGATGAATCTCGCCGGCGCCGTCGCGGTGGTCACCGGCGGCGCCGCCGGCATCGGCCAGGCCGTCGCGCGCGCCCTCGCCCGCCGCGGCGCCCGGGTCCTGATCGCCGACATCGAGGCCGACCGGGCGCACGAGACCGCGGACCGCCTGGTCGCCGAGGGCCTGACCGCCGCCGGCGCCGGGCTGGACGTCATCGACGAGCGGAGCTGGTCCGACCTCGCCGATCTCGCCTGGTCCCGGTGGGACGAGCCGCCGACCCTGCTGTTCAACAACGCCGGCGTCGGAGCGGCCGGCACGGTCCACGGCGTCTCCCGCCAGACATGGGAGTGGGTGTTCAAGGTCGACGCCGAGGGCGTCTTCCTCGGCGTGAAGACCTTCGCCCCGCGGATGCTGGAGACGGGCCTGCCGAGCCGGATCGTCAACACGGCCTCGGAACACGCGCTCGGCCTGCCGGACAGCGTCAAGGGCGGCATCTCGGCGGCCTACACCGCCGCCAAGCACGCGGTGATGGGCTACACCCTGTGCGCCCGGCGCGATTTCGCGGGCACCAACCTGTCGGCGGCGGTGATCTGCCCCGGACCCGTGGCCAGCGACATCTGGAACAGCTTCCGCAATCGCCATCCGGATTTCGGCGGCCCGCGCCAGGCCCCCGCCGCCTGGGGCGAGGCCGTCGCCCGCAATCTCCCCGCCGACATCGCCGGCGAGCGCATCGTCGACCAGGTGAAGAGCGACGCCTTCTTCATCTTCACCAACGGCCCCAACGAGGCCGAGGTGATCGAGACCTACCAGGCGGAGGTGACGGCCGCGATCGCCGCCTTCCGGGCGCGGTACGGGGTGTAAGGGCCCCCGCCCCGGACATGACGGCGTTTCGGCGCCGCAGCCCTTCCGTGCGGGGCCGCATCAGCTCTTCCCGGCGGCCTCGATCGAGGCGGCGATAGGGGCGATCGAACGGTACAGCACCAACGGGTCGTCCTTCGATGGTTTGAATTCACGCCTGGCCCAGAATGCCGCAGCCTTTGCATCGATCGCGTTGACGACCAGCGCACGACCGCCCACCAGTCTGGATGCCGCCACGCAGCGAACAAGCGCATGTCGCAGCAGGCCGGCGCCAAGGCCGCGTCCGGCCCAACAGCTGTCGGTCGCCAACTGCCCCAGCAACAGGCAGGGCACGGGATCGGGCGGCTGTCCTGTGCGGATCGAACGAGGAAGCGTGGCCGGGAGAACCGAGGTCGGCGCCAGGCCATAATAGCCGACAACCCGGCCGGCGACGTGGATCACGATGACGACGGTGAAACCGCGTTCCTGATTGGAAAGCGCCCGGGTTTTCAGCCAGGAATCCAGGGCTGGCGCGCCGCACGTGAAGTCGGCCACGTCGTGACCGGCGTTCAGCGGTTCGGGCGCGGAAAGCACGGCGACCGCAGAGACCTTAAGCGTCCTCTTCCCGCGGCGGCGGCCGTCGGAAAAGCTCGATCAGCGCCGGCACGGGCCGGGCTGGACCGGAAACCTCCGCCATGAACGCGGCAAACCCCTCCTGGCTCATCCGGGTGGGCGAGTTTTCCAGGACCACCGCCTCGGCGGCCTGAACGGCCGCATCGCGGACGAATTCCGTCCGTGACCGACCGCGCAGGCTGGCCGCGCGGTCGATTATGGCTATGTCCGCTTTGGGGCAGTCGCATCGACCTTACGGTCGGCGGTGCGGCTCATATCGGAAAGCCCACCAATTTGTAGCGCATTTTACAATACACCCCGCCAGCCGCGATCCGGGACAGGGCATCCAACGCACCCGCACCTATCCTTTTCTCCTGAACGCCTCCGGAACCCGCCGGCCGCCCTGGCGGTCGAGCATCCAGCCGGGGTATTCGGGCGGCAGGGCCGAGGCCTTGTCGAGGGCGGCGATCTCCTCGGCGGTCAACTCGATTTCGGCGGCGGCGAGGTTATCGTCCAGCTGGTCCGCGGTCTTGGCCCCGACGATCACCGAGGTCACCCACGGGCGCGACAGCACCCAGGCGAGCGCGATCCGCGCCACCGAGACGCCGCGAGCGTCGGCGACCTTGCGCATGGCGTCGACGCAGTCCCAGGCGCGGTCGCGGTTCACCGGCGGGAAATCGAAGCTGGCCCGCCGCGCGCCCTCCGGCCCGTCGGCGTCGCGGCCGAACTTGCCCGACAGCAGGCCTCCGGCCAGGGGCGACCAGACCATCAGCCCCATCTGCTGGTCCTGCATCATCGGCACGATGTCGCGTTCCAGATCGCGGCCGGCGATGGAGTAGTAGGCCTGCACCGTCTCGAAGCGGGCCCAGCCGCGCGCGTCGGCGAGGCCATGCGCCTTCATCATCTTCCACGCCGGCCAGTTGGAGCAGCCGACGTAGCGGACCAGGCCCTGGCTCACCAGGTCGTCCAGCGCCCGCAGGGTCTCCTCCACCGGCGTCACCGGATCGCTGGCGTGGATCTGGTAGAGGTCGATGAAGTCCAGCTGCATGCGGTCGAGACTGGCCCTGACCGCATCCATGATGTGGCCGCGCGAGGCGCCCCTGTCGTTGGGCCCCCGACCCATCTCGCCGTAGCATTTCGTGGCGATCACCAGGTCGCTGCGCTTGACGCCGAGGTTGCGCATCGCCGCCCCGACCATCTGCTCGGACTGGCCGAAGGAATAGACGTCGGCGGTGTCGATGAAGTTGACCCCGGCGGCCATGGCCCGGGCGATCATGTCGTCGACGCCCTGCTGGTCGACGGCCCCGATCGCGCCCCACATGCCGCTGTTCTCGCTGGCGAAGGTCATCGCCCCGAGGCAGATCTCGGAGACATAGAGGCCGGTGCGGCCCAGGCGCCTGTACTTCATCGTCGTTCCGCCTCGTTTCCGTTTCGATTTCGGTGAACCATGCTGGGCCGGATCAGGCCCCGGGCGCAACACCGGACCTAGCGCCGTTCGACGAGCACGCTCTGGACGGCGCGGCCGAAATAGCCGTCGCGGTCGGCCAGACGGGCGAAGGCCAGGGCGCCGCCGCTGTCGCCGATCCAGGTCTCCGCATCCAGCAGGATCCACGCGCCGACAGGGTCGCGGGCGAGGCTGACGGTCAGGTCGCCGTTGATGTAGGTCCACTGCTGGAAGTCCAGAACCGAGGAGACGCCGTTGCAGAAGTCGGCGGTGAGGGCGGCGCGCATGACGGGCGAGGTCGCCTCGCCCCGCACCATCGGCCGTTCCGCGCGGAACCAGACGGCGGCGGGACCCGGCCTGCCCCACTCGCCGCGGACGATCGTCGCCGAGACGCCCGATCCGAAACCCCGCGTGGGGCCGAACCCGGTCGTCGGGGGCGCATCCTCTGCCGGCGGCTCGTAGGGCAGCGGCCGGACTCCCACGTGCGGCGGCAGGTCCTGGCTCTCGTCGCGCAGCTTCAGCACGCCGGCGCGGACGCATTCCCTGCCCTCGGACAGCAGGCGAACCTGCAGCAGCTGGATCTTGCGCCCCTCGCGGATGACCTCGGTCTCGATATCCAGCGCCCCGACGGGGACCGGACGCAGCAGGTCGACGGTCAGCCGCGCCACCCGCATCGGCCGGGCCGCCGGAAACGCCTCCGCCGCCCGGGCGACCAGGGCCGAGGGCGCGCCGCCGTGCTGCAGGCCCGGATCCCAGGGCCCGGCCGCGAACGGGGTCGCCGTCGCCCGGTTTCCCTCGACCTCGAAGACGTAGTCCATGCCCCCTCCCTGGCTTCGCAAGGTGACATCGGGATTTGCCGCTACGGAATTCAAGGGCGGGCTTTTCATCGCCGCCCTGGCGGGGCAGAACGGGACCGAACAATCGTTTGAGGGAGCGGACGCGATGAAGGAAGTCGAGTTCAAGGACCTGCCGAGCCTGGCGGGCCAGGAGATCGGGGTCTCCGACTGGGTCGAGATCACCCAGGACCGGGTCAACCAATTCGCCGAGGCCACCGGCGACCACCAGTGGATCCACGTCGACGTCGAGCGGGCCACCCGCGAGATCGGCGGCCCGATCGCCCACGGCTACCTGACCCTATCGCTGATCCCCTTCCTGGGCGCCGGCCTGATGCGGGTGAATGGCGTCACCCGGGGCATCAACTACGGTTCCGACAAAGTGCGCTTCACCAACATGGTCCGCGTCGGCAAGCGCGTCCGGATGCGTCAGAAGCTGCTCAGCGTCGAGCCGAAGGCCGGCGGCCTGCAGATGAAGAACGAGTGCACGATCGAGATCGAGGGCGAGGACCGTCCCGCCTGCGTCGCCGAGACCATTTCGATCGTCTACGGCGCATAGAATCAAGGGATCAGGGGCGAGGGACGGGATGAGCGGCGCTGTCGCCCCCTCGTCCCTCGCATCTCGCCCCTCCCGAACCTAGCCCGCATCGAAGCTCCGCGGCTCATCCTTGATGCGCGCCTCGAACTCGCGGATTTCCTTGTTCGCGCGATCCTTGGCGTAGCCGTAGCGTTCCTGGAGCTTGCCGATCAGCTGGTCGCGCTTGCCGGCGATGGCCGTCAGGTCATCGTCGGTCAGCCTTCCCCACTGCTCCTTCACCCGGCCGGTGAGCTGCTTCCACGAGCCTTCCACGCGGTCCCACATGGTCCCTCTCCCTGTCGCCCCGACCGGTGAGGGAACCGGAATGAGGGGTTCAGGGTTCCGCGGCGCTTTCGGCGGAGGCCGCGCGCGAGCCTGCGGGCGGCGGCTCCGAAGGTCGTTCCGTCGGCGGCCTGACGCCGTCCAGCATCGCCAGCGTCTCGCGGATGAAGCGGGCGTGGGTGACGATGCCGATCTCCAGCCGCTCGCCCGAGAGTTCGACCTGCTGGGTCAGCATGCCGGCGATGAACTGGGTCTCCCTGGCCTCGGCGGCGCCCGGCCGGCGCCGCGCCGCCTCGGACATGAACACCGGGCCGCCGGAGTTGCCGGGGAAGACGCTGAAGTCGAGCAGGAAGGTCGGAAAGGCGGTCGAGGGGGCCAGCGGGTACGACGCCACGCGCCCGGCCCGCAGGATGGGGAAGCCGGCCTGGTTGGCGGCCAGGCCGCGCGGGAAGCCCAGCGCCATCATCTCGTCGCCGGGCCCCAGCGCGTAGTCGCTGAAGGTCTCCTCCCGGGCGAGCCAGGCCAGGGGAATGGCGGCGCGGGCGAACTCCGGCGGGGCCTCGATGACGATGGCGGCGACGTCGCGGCCCGGGTGGCGGGTCCACAGCGGCCGCTCGCCCCGGCGGATCGCCAGCGGCTCCGGGTCGTAACGCCAGCCGCCGTCCGACATCCGGGCGCGGAAGCCGACCCGGGCGATTTCGCCGGGCATCCGGTCGAGCACATGGCCGGCGGTCACAAGCACCACGCGCGGCTTGCCGTCCGGCGTCGGCGCGTCGATCAGAAAGCCGGTGCCGACGGTGCGGGCGCCGTCGCCGAGCGGCTGCTCCAGCTGGACCGTCGCCTGGATCAGGTCGACGGAGAGGTCCCAGGCCATGCGCCCATGCCCCCCGATACACTTGACTGGGGACGGTCGCCCGTCCCGATGATGCGCCGCCATTTGACCAGAACGGGTCGGCCGCACAAGCTGGCGTCCTGCCGCACCCGGAGAGGCGATTCATGAACAGGCGAGACTTGCTGGCCGCCGGCGCGGCCGCCGCCCTGATCCCCGCAACCACGAAGGCCGCCAGCCCCGCCATGACCGCGCCCACGCCCCCCGTCGCCCGCCAGGACCCCAGGCGCATCGAGCAGCTGGGCCGCGTACGGGTCGATGAATACGCCTGGATGAAGGACGACAACTGGCAGAAGGTCCTGCACGATCCGGGTCTGATCAAGGCCGACGTCAAGGCGCACCTGACAGCCGAGAACGCCTATTTCAAGCAGATGATGGCCGCCACCGAGCCGCTGCAGGCGGCGATGTTCGGGGAGATGAAGGGGCGCATCAAGGAGGACGACTCCTCCGTCCCCTCCCCCGACGGCCCCTGGGAGTACTACACGCGCTTCGAGACCGGCGCGCAGCACCCCTTCTACTGCCGCCGGCCGCGCGGAAAGGCGGGCGGGGAGCAGATCCTGCTCGACGCCGAGGCTCTGGCCAAGGGCAAGGCCTTCTCGCAGATCGGCGCCGCCGATCACAGCCCCGACCACGCCCTGTTCGCCTACGCCGAGGACGCCCAGGGCTCGGAGGTCTTCCGCATCTACGTCAAGGACCTGGCGACGGGCGAGGTCCTGCCCGGGCCGGTCGAGGACAGCTACGCCGACTTCACCTTCTCGCCGGATTCGAAATGGCTGTTCTGGACCCACCGCGACGAGAACGGCCGTCCGGACAAGATCTACCGCCGGCCCTCCCGCGGCGGCGCGGGCAGCGACGTGCTGGTCTACGAGGAAGAGGACGAGGGCTTCTTCCTCGGCGTCTCGACCCTGTCGTCGAACGCCTACGTCGCCATCTGGTGCGGCAACCAGGAAACCAGCGAGGTGCGGTTGATCCCCGCCTCGGACCTCACGGCCGAACCCTTCGTCGTCGAGCCTCGCCGCGAGGCGGTGCTCTACGACCTCGAGCACTGGGGCGATGACTTCATCATCCGCACCAACCGCGACGGCGCGGTCGACTTCAAGCTGTGCCGGACGCCGGTCGATGCGCCCGGAGCGGCCAACTGGAAGGACTTCGTGCCTCACCAGCCGGGCCGGCTGATCTCCGGCGTCAGCGCCTATCGTAACCACCTGGTCCGTCTGGAAAAGGTCGACGCCCTCAACCGCATCGTCGTCACCGCCGCCGGCGCGATGGCCGAGCACAGCCTGGTCTTCGAGGAGGAGGCCTACGCCCTCGGGCTCGAGGCCGGCTACGAGTACGACACGCCGCTGATGCGCTTCGTCTACCAGTCGCCGACCACGCCCCGGCAATGGTTCGACTACGACATGGCGAGCCGCGAGCGGACCCTGCGCAAGACCCAGGAGATCCCCTCGGGCCACGACCCCGCCGACTACGTCACCCGGCGGCTGAACGCCCGGGCCGCCGACGGCCAGGAGGTGCCGGTCTTCGTCCTGATGAAGAAGGGAACGAAGCTCGACGGCTCGGCGCCGCTGCTGCTCTACGGCTATGGTTCCTATGGGTCGTCGAACGAGCCGACCTTCAACATCCGCCAGTTCAGCCTGGTCGACCGCGGCTGGATCTGGGCCACGGCCTGCGTCCGCGGCGGGGCCGAGAAGGGCTGGGGCTGGTTCCTGGACGGCCGCAAGTTCAGGAAGAAGAACACCTTCACCGACTTCATCGCCTGCGCCGAGCACCTGCATGCCGCCGGCTTCGGCAGGCCCGCCAACACGGTGGCCTTCGGCCGTTCGGCCGGCGGCCTGCTCATGGGCGCGATCACCAACATGCGGCCGGACCTGTTCGCCGGCGTCATCGCCGGAGTGCCCTTCGTCGACGCCCTCAACACCATGAGCGACGCCAGCCTGCCCCTGACGCCGCCGGAATGGCCCGAGTGGGGCAACCCGCTGACCGACCCGCAGGCCTACGACTACATCGAGAGCTACGCCCCTTACGAGCAGGTGCGGGCCAAGGCCTATCCGGCCGTCCTGGCCTATGCGGGGCTTTCCGACCCCAGGGTGACCTACTGGGAGCCCGAAAAGTGGACATCGCGCCTGCGCCGCATGACCACCAGTGGCAAGCCGGTGCTGCTGTGGGTCAATATGGAGGCCGGCCACGCGGGGTCGGCTGGGCGCTTCGACTACCTGAAGGAGATCGCCCGCGACCTGGCCTTCGCCGTCTGGGCCGTGGACGAGGGATGGAAGCAGGCCTGACCATACGGCCCGCGACGGCCGACGACGCCCCGGCGCTGGCCGAAATCTACGGCGACGGCGTGCTGCACGGCGTCGGCACCTTCGAGGAGAGTCCGCCCGACGCCGAGGAGATGGCGCGCCGGCGCGAGGCCGTGGTCGCCAGGGGCCTGCCCTATCTGGTCGCCGAGCTGGACGGCCGGGTCGCCGGCTATGCCTACGCCTCGCCGTTCCGGCCCAGGACCGGCTATCGCTACACCGCCGAGACCAGCATCTATGTCGCGCCCTGGGCCAAGCGCCGGGGCGTCGGCGCGGCGCTGCTCGGCCCGGTGGTCGCCGCCTGCGAGCGCCTGGGCCTGCGCCAGCTGATGGCGGTGGTCGGCGGCTCGGAGAACCTCGCCTCGATCGCACTGCACCGCGCCTTCGGTTTCGAGGTCCAGGGGGTGATGCCGGCGGTGGGCTTCAAGTTCGGCCGCTGGATCGACATCGTCATCATGCAGCGGCCGCTGAACCAGGGCGCGGACTCTCCTCCCGACGGGCCCGGCCTGCCGCTCGGCGGAGGCTGATCGCCGGCCGGCCCTCGCGCGGCCGACGATGGCCTGAAGGTCAACGCCCGTCGGCCAGGGCCGCGGCGACCTTGGCGGCGAGGTCGGCGCTGGCGTAGGGCTTGGGAAGCAGCGGCGCGCGCTCCGAGCGGCGGCCGCGTCGGACCCGGGCGTTCTCGGCGTAGCCGGACGTGTAGAGCACGGGCAGGCCCGGGCGAAGCCGGCGCGCCCGGGAGACGAAGGCGAGCGTCTTCATCGCGCCGGGCATGACGACGTCGGTGAACAGCAGGTCCACGGCGGCGTCGCCCTTGAGGATCGCCAGCGCCGCGTCCGGTCCGTCGGCCTCGAGGCAGCGGTAGCCGAGCTCGTGCAGCATGGCGCAGGCCGCGTCCCGCACCGGCGCGTCATCGTCCACCACCAGGATCGTCTGGCCCTCGCCGTCGGCGACCGGCCCGCCCGGGTCCGCCGTCGCGAGCGCCCGCCGCGTGCGGGGCAGGTAGAGGCTCACCGTCGTTCCCCGGCCGGGCTCGCTGTCGACCCGGACATGCCCCTTCGACTGCTTGACGAAGCCGTAGACCATCGAGAGCCCCAGTCCCGTTCCCTTGCCGTCGGCCTTCGTCGTGAAGAACGGCTCGAAGATGCGGACGACCGTCTCGCGGTCCATGCCGCAGCCGGTGTCCGACACCGCCACCATGACGTAATCGCCCGGCGTCACCTCGCGGTCGTCCGCGGCCTGGCGCTGGTCGAGCGCGGCGTTGGAGAGCTCGATCGTCAGTCGCCCGCCGTTCCGCATGGCGTCCCGCGCGTTGAGGGCCAGGTTGAGCACGGCGCTCTCCAGCTGGGCGGCGTCGGCGACGGTGTTCCAGAGCCCCCGGGCGATCACGGTCTCGACCTCGACGCCTTCGCCCAGGGTGCGCCGCAGCAGCTCGGCCATGTCCTCGACCAGGCGTCCGGGGGCGATCACGCGGGGCTCCAGGGCCTGGCGCCGGGCGAAGGCCAACAGCTGCCGCGTGAGGTCGGCGGCGCGGTCGGCCGCATGGGCGGCGTTGGCCGCCCTGGCGCGCGCCCGGTCGTCGGTCAGCGACCGCTCGAGCATTTCGAGGTTGGCGCGGATGACCTGCAGCAGGTTGTTGAAGTCGTGGGCGACGCCGCCGGTGAGCTGGCCGATGGCCTCCATGCGCTGCGCCCGCCGCAGCTGTTCCTCGGCCTGCTCGCGTTCGGTGACGTCGCGCGCCGAGCCGACGATGCGGACCGGACGGCCCTGGTCGTCGAACACCGGCGCCGCCGTCGATTCCCAGACCACCCTGCCCAGGCCCTGGATCTCGATCGGCTCGCGCGTGGTGACCGCCCCGCCGGCGGCGATCGCCCGGTCGAACAGCGCCGTCATCCGCGGCGACAGGCGGGGGAAGACCTCGTTCACCTCGCGGCCGGCGTAGGTCCCGGTCTCGCGTCCGAGCAGCCGGGTGAGGGCCGGATTGAAGTCGCCGACCAGGTAGCGCCCGTCCGGCGCGATCTCGAAGGTGAACACATAGTCGGGGATGTTCTCGAACACCGCCCGGACCAGCAGGTCGGCCTCGCGGCGGGCGGCTTCGGAACGGTCCTGGGCGGCGACGGCCTCGCGCAGGCGTTCGTAGCTGCGGGTCAGGGCCGCCAGGGACCAGGCCAGCCCGGCGACAGCGGCGGCGGCGGCGACCAGCAGGGCGATCAGGTTCCGCAGCTCGGTGTCGCGCAACGCCGCCTGGCGCGCCCCGAGGGTCGCCTCCTCGACGGCGGCGATCTGGCCGTGCAGGGCGCGGACCCGGGCGGTCAGCGCCCGTCCCCGCCCGCCGGCGATCGAGGCCCGGGCCTCGTCCTCCCGGCCGGCGGCCATGTCGGCGATGGTCGCCTCGGCGAAGGCCAGCCGCTCGCGGGCCGCCTGGCCCAGTTCGGCGGCCAGCTGGGCCTTTCCGGGATCGTCGGCGACCAGCGCGCGGAGCTCGGCGTCCGCCTCCGGCAACTCGCCGCTCGCCCGGCGAAGCGGCGCGAGGAAGGTGGGGTCGCCCATCAGCAGGTAGCCGCGCTGGGCGGCTTCAAGCTCGAGCACGAGGGACGCGATCCGCTCGCTGGCGGCGGCGACCTGTCGGGTGCGGGCGACGTCCACCTGGCTCTGGCGAAGCGCCCGCAGGGTGTCCAGGCCGGCGAACACCGTCAGCCCGGCCAGCAGCAGGATGAGGACGCCAGGCAGAAGGAGAGCCCGCTTGAGACTCACGACCGACTATCCGATCTGCCGCCCCCCGATCAGGCGGACGTGGCTGGGGAACTAGGACTCGAACCTAGAATGACGGTACCAAAAACCGTAGTGTTACCATTACACCATTCCCCAGCAGGAACGGCGAAGCCCGTGGCGGGGCCGTGCGAGGCGGCTCAGATAGCGCAGCGCGACCGTCGATGCAACGCCGCCGTGACGCGGTTTCGATGGGTCGCTTGCGGCCCTTCCGACTCCCCTCTATAAGGCGCGCTCCCAAGTCGGAGTGTAGCTCAGTCTGGTAGAGCACCGTGTTCGGGACGCGGGGGTCGCAGGTTCGAATCCTGCCACTCCGACCATTTTTCCCCGCGAAGCCGAACCGCCCCCCGCCGCACGATTTCCGGGCAGTGTTGCGGCGTGTTCATTTGACCGCAACGCGCACCCATATAGCGTGAGCGCGCGGTTCTTCCGGGGATTTCGATGAAGCAGTTCTTCCTGACCATGGCCGGCGCCTTCGCGGGCCTCGTCCTGTTCTTCATCGTGGTTCCGTTCGTGCTGGTGACGATGATCGTCGCCTCGAGCCAGCCGCGGGACACCACCCCGGCCCAGGCGGTGCTGCAGCTGGACCTGCGGGGCGGCCTGACCGACCAGGACCCCAAGTCGCCCTTCGCCCTGTTCGGCGGCCCCGGCCTGTCGGTGCTGTCGGTCAGCGAGGCGCTGCGCCACGCCGAGACCGACGACAAGGTCAAGGCCGTGTTCGTGCGGCTGCCCGAGGGCGGCCTCGCCCCGGCCGCCGCCGACGAGCTGCGCCAGGCCTTCCTGCACTTCCGCAAGAGCGGCAAGCCGGTCTGGGCCCACAGCCAGGGACTCTATCCGTCCGGCGTGGTGACCTCGACCTACATGCTGGGCGCGTCGGCCGATCAGCTGTGGATGCAGCCCGACAGCTCGTTCCAGGTGACGGGCCTGGCGATCGAGAACCTGTTCTTCAAGCGCTTCTTCGACCGCTATGGCGTCCGCGCCGAGTTCGAGCAGCGGCAGGAATACAAGAACGCCGTCAACCCCTACCTCTACAGCGACTATACGCCCGCCCACCGCGAGTCCGAGACGGCGTGGATGGGGTCGATCTACCGCACCGCCCTGCTGACCGCGGCGATCGACCGCAAGAAGGAGCCGGTCGCCTTCGTGCGCACCATCGAGGCGGGCCCCTATTCCGCCGAGGAAGCCGTCGGCAAGGGCCTGATCGATCGCGTGGGCCAGGTGCGCGAGGCCGCCGACGCCCTGATCGCCCGGTCCGGCCGCAAGGCCCGGCTCGTCGACTTCGACGACTACATGCGCCAGGCCCAGCGGACCCGGCGCGCGGCGGGGGCCCTGAAGGGTCGGCCGGTGATCGCCGTGATCGGCGCCGAGGGGCCGATCATGACCGGGACCGGCGGGTCGGGCGGACCCTTCTCCAGCGACGAGACGGTGTGGTCCGACGACGTCGCCGAGGCGTTCTACGACGCCATCGAGGACAAGGACGTGAAGGCCATCGTCTTCCGCGTCTCCTCGCCGGGCGGGTCGGACACGGCCTCCGAACAGATCCTCGCGGCCGTGAAGGCCGCGCGCAAGGCCGGCAAGCCCGTGGTCGTCAGCATGGGCACGTACGCGGCTTCCGGCGGCTACTGGATAAGCTCGCAGGCCAACGAGATCGTCGCCCAGCCGACGACCCTGACCGGGTCGATCGGCGTATACGGCGGCAAGTTCGCGCTCGGCGAGGCCCTGTCGCGGTTCGGCATCGACGTGCGCGGCTCCGCCGTCGGCGGCGACTACGCCGGGGCCTTCGGCATGGCCGACGGTTTCGACCAGGGCCAGCGCGCCGCCTTCGCCCGCTGGATGGACCACATCTACGACGGCTTCATCACCCGCGTCAGCGAGGGCCGCAAGCTGCCGCCCGAGCGGGTGCGCGAGATCGCCAAGGGGCGGGTGTGGACCGGCGTGCAGGCCCGCCAACTGCAGCTGGTCGACCGGCTGGGCGGCTTCTGGGACGCGGTCGACCGGGCCAAGGCCCTGGCCGGCGTCGAGGGCGAGGCGCGGCTGCGCACCTTCGGCGGCGAAGCCTCGCCGTTCGAGGCGCTCGAGAAGATGTTCGGCGTCAATTCCGCCTCCCTGCGCACTCTCGCCGCCGCCGGCTGGGTGATGGGCGACCCGCGCGCCTCGGCGCTGCTCGACGAAATGGCCCGCGCCCGCCTGCAGGCCCGCCCCTCCGGGGCCGCCGTGCTGGCCCCGACGCCGGTGAAATAGGGCGGGACCCGGGACGGCCGCCCGCGGCCCCGGCCGGGACAGGCGGGCAGGCGTCAGCGTCGGCCGCCGCGAGGGGCGGCGGCGGGGAGGGTTGCGGAGCGCCGGGCCCTGCCCGGAGCATGGGAAGAACAACCGTTTCGACAGGACGCGACCGCTCCGCGAAGTCCGTTATCCGGGAGCCGCCGGCGGGCAGCGCTCTTGACGCTT